>URFM01000001.1 GCA_900547035.1 uncultured Clostridium sp.
CCTCCAACAGTTCCGTTATGGCCCACTACAAATTGGCCTACGCCATCATTATCCTGGGCTCCATTTCCTTCTGGAATCCGGATAAGATTGTCTGGCGTCCTCTGGAACCCCGGCTGAAAGCCTCCAGCGTGCTTGCATGGAGGAGAAAACAGCCCTTCGGACTAGCTGCGGAAAAGTTTATCAAGCATGTGAAGGAAGCGTTGAGGGGCGGGGGAGAGGGAATTTAAAAAATATCGTAATGTTTGAGAAGCATTCCCTCCCATGAAAAGCAGGCATTGGACATAGCCTATTATCCTGTCTATAATATAAGTGCAGCGCAGATACAATACCTCGCTGCGCTTATTTTGTTACAAGCACTATGAGCACTCAGCGCCTTATCTTTAGGCGCTTACGGGAGATGAGATACGGCATTGAGCGACATAGAACAAATGGAAACCTGGGAAATCTGGATTTCCCATCAGGAAAAAAGCATGTCTTTCCAGCCGGCAACGGGGTATAATTCTGTTCTATTCCTGGATGAACATGATATGTGGACTTACATCTATCGTTTTCTGAAGACCGGATACCGGATTCAATAAATATCCGCAGCGGTTCAGATATTCTTGTTCTGAACCACTGCGGATATTTTTAATAATACTAAAACAATTCTATGGTATGATGAAGGTGTCAAAAGGTGTTTAGGCGTCATGATATTAAGCGGAGTTATTTCAGAAAGGTTGATAAGAAATGTCAAGAAGTGAAAAAAAGCGGCTGGACAACCGTTTTCCGCCGTCCCTGTTTGCCATCTATCTGGGAGTCCTTCTGCTGATGTCGGGCATCCATATCGGACTGGTTACCCTGGTCAATGAGCGTCAGTGGAGTGCGCCTGTCCAGATTTTGATTCCCACAGTGTACTGGACCCTGGTAGCCGCAGGGTTGACGGTATTTACACGGAGTAAAATCGTCCAAACTTATGACCGGCCCATGAAGGAGCTGGCCCGGGCCGCGGCTCAGGTCGCACAGGGGGACTTTTCCGTTTACATCCCCACGATCCACGCCACTGACCGGTACGATTATCTGGACTTCATGATTCTGGACTTCAATCGGATGGTAGCGGAGCTTGGCAGCCTCGAAACCATGCGGACGGATTTTATTGCCAATGTCTCCCATGAAATCAAGACCCCTCTGGCGGCAATCCAGAATTACGCCCAGCTTCTGACAAAGCCCAGTCTGACAAATGAGGAGCAGGAGAACTACACGGCGGCAATCCTTGGCAGCACCCACCGTCTCTCCGCCCTGATTACCAATATCCTGAAACTAAATAAACTGGAAAGCCAGCAGATTACGCCTCAATGCGAACCTTATGATTTATGCCGCCAGTTAAGCGACTGCGCCCTGGGGTTTGAGATGGTATGGGAGGAAAAGGAGATTGATTTTGAAGCGGACTTAGAGGACAAGGCCGCCATCAACGCGGATGAGAGCCTGATGGAACTGGTCTGGAACAATCTGTTATCCAACGCCTTTAAGTTTACGGAGCCGGGCGGCCGCGTCGTCCTGCGGCAGACCTCCGATTCCGATTGTATCACGGTAGAGGTATCGGACACCGGATGCGGGATTTCAAAAGAGGCCCAGAAGCGTATCTTTGATAAATTCTATCAGGGGGACACCTCCCATGCCACAGAGGGAAACGGTCTGGGCCTGGCCCTGGCGCTGCGGGTCCTGCAGCTTATGGGAGCTTCCATCCAGGTCAGCAGCGAAGAGGGAAAAGGAACTTCCTTTACCGTAAAGATTCCCCTTCAGAACGGATAATATTTGTCAGCAGGATAATTGAAGAACCGGCCGGATGCCAGCGCATCCGGTCTTTTTTTTAACATTTTCCAAACAAAACTGAATCAATTATTTAACAATGGAAGCTTAAACTGAGCATATCAATCAGTTAAGAAGAAGGAGCGAATATGATGATGGAAAAAAATGCAGGATATGTGGGATTTGAGTATATGGAGGTCCCCGCGAACAGCCGGATGGAGTCTTTGTATGTGGACAGCTACCGGAATTTCGGCTGGGAGTATGAGGGAAACGCCGGAGGGGAGACGAAATCGGGAAACGTTCTGATGAAATTCAAACGCGACCGGAAAATCCGCAACAAGGCGGAGCTCTCCAGACTGCAGAGGCAGTTTGAGGCCTGTGCTCATGAAATTGAGACTTTGGAAAAATCGGAAACAACCCTGGCCTCCATTGTGGCCTATTCCGTTGGCCTGGCGGGAACCGCCCTCCTTGGCGGAGCCACATTTTCCTATCTGGCCGGCATACTGCCCCTGATGGTCGTTCTGGCGGTTCCCGGTTTGATCGGATGGATTGCCCCCTATTTCTTCTACCAGAAGTTTAAAAGAAACAAGAGCCGGCAGGTTGCCCCGATCATCGAGCAAAAACACGACGAAATCTATGAGGTCTGCCAAAAAGGCTGCAGCCTGCTGACCGCTTAAAACTCAAAACAAACAGGAGGAAAAACAATATGAAAAAGAGCAACTTTATAGCATTAATCCTTGGAACCATCGGAATTGTATTCTTCGCACTGGGAATGTGCATGGCGCTGCTCCCGGAGTGGGGGATGTTCAGCCAGGGCGTGGTCTGCGGGGTAATCGGACTGGCGGTCCTATTAATCACCGTAATGGTTTGGAGAAAGATGGAGGGCAAAGCGCCCATTAAAGTAAGCGGAAAGACCGTTGGCTCAGTGCTGGTAGGGGTAATCGGAGCCCTGCTGTTGGGCGTCGGAATGTGTTTCTCCATGGTATTTGGGGAAATGATTCTGGGAATTGTAATCGGTCTGGTGGGAATTATCGTGCTGCTGATGTTGATTCCCCTTCTCAAAGGAATCAAATAAAGGTTAAAAGGTCCTGATGGAAGAATCTGTCGGGGCCTTTTTTAACCTAATGGTTGGAACCTCCCAACGGATTGAAGGATTCTGTTTTTTGCCAGAAATATTATAATGAAATCAAGCTTGGAAGGAGGATGTAATTTTATGCAAAAAAGTACCCTTCTAAACGTAATCAGCATCCTGTTCATTATTTCAGGTGCACTCGGTCTGTTTTTCTCTTTTGTGAGTTTTTTGGGAATCATCATCACATGGGGAGTTCCTGGTCTTATTTCTTCTCTCATCTCTGTCCTGTCCGCTGCCCTGCAGATGACCGCCGGCATTTTGGGCATTCAAAAAGAGGATAACCTGGACATGTGCAAGAAATTAGCCCTCCTTCTTATTGTGTTGGTTATAGTTAATGTCATCCTGAACATTGTATTGGCAATCGCATTTGTCAATTCGGTAAGCGCTGATATGGGGGGTGGCATTGCCGTTACGATTGTGACTGGTATGATTGCACTGTTCT
Organism: uncultured Clostridium sp.; assembly: GCA_900547035.1. Taxonomy (GTDB): domain Bacteria; phylum Bacillota; class Clostridia; order Lachnospirales; family Lachnospiraceae; genus Enterocloster; species Enterocloster excrementigallinarum. The sequence goes on from URFM01000001.1 coordinate 3,360, forward strand.
TTGGGCTGTTGCTGCCAATACTGTATATGCTTGGCATTAGGAAATCGCTAAATTCATTTTCTCTGTAAACTCTTTTACGGTTTCCATGATAGCAGGATATGTAATCTCTCTTGCATATAAATTTTGCGCCTGATACCTTCTCCATGAATCCTGCAGGACGGTTGATTCTTCCAATGCCAGCAGAATCCGGTTCGTGTCCTGCAAAACGGATAAGGAATCTCTTTTCTTCGCTGTGGCAAAAACCGCCTGTTTTAGAAGGTTCCAGTCTGCCTTTTCCTGGTATAGCTGGTACAGAAGGTGTAAATCATAAAAGTCTCTTGCTCGCGTATTTCCTACATTTCTTCGGATAATCGTTTCGTATTTTTCCGCCAGTATGGTTTCCTGTGTATAGGCTTTCACCATTACCCGGCGGTCATCAAACAGGAATGGGTAAGCAAATAGGATTTCTTTGGGCGTAATTTCGTCACCAGTTGTTATATCAATCTTCATAGGTATTTTCATTTTTCCATAAATAGCCTGGATGGAAGCACGAAAATTTTCGTATTCGTCATCCTCACGAATCTGCGTTAAGTCTAAAAGCTGAAATTCAATCCCGTCAGTCACAGGCTGAGCCAGAATTTCGTCGATTGCTTTTTGTATACTCTGTTCATCCATTGACAAGCCTTTTACGGTTGTGTCCATATCCATTGTCGTCCGTTCCGCTACGCCGAGGATGGCGGAAATCAACAGCCCTCCCTTCAAAATAAATTTATCCTTATACGAAGAAACGGAAAGACGTTCAATGATACGTTCAAACATAAAAATCTGCAGGACTTCCTGTGCATGGATTCCTTTCTTCTTTGCCAGATTGCGAATGGCCCCTTTCAGTTGTTCTGGTGTTTTCATCATAATATCTCCATATACTCTTGTACTTTTTTTTCAATGTGAAAGTTCTTGGCATATTCCATTAATCGGATATAATCACGCTCTTTGGAAGCAAAATATCCTTTCACTGCCTGGGTAAAAACCTGTGGGTCTGTCTGTTTACGGCTCCGTATCATATCACAGACACACCGTTCTCTATCATAGACCATGATTTTTCCGCCTTGCGGTGAGACCATCTCCATCATTCCAATACTCCATAAGGACGGTTTGATTCGGTGGAACTCTACATGAAATAATTCTTCTTTTAGATAAAATACATTATAAGTCTTTGGCACTGTCATGGAAACCATTTGAGGGAAACGGTCAGACAAGCCATGAAAATATAAAGCTGTTCCATAGGAGAAAATTCCCTTTTTACATCTGCTCTGCAGGAATACAAATTCGTCATTCATGCTGTCCGCAAAGGAATAGATTCCCCGGCTTTCTCGAATCAGACTTCCTTCATCCAGATATTTTTTTAGCTGTTCCCGGCGAATCCCTGCGCTGGTTACGTCTTTTGTATATAAATAACCATTTTCTCTAACAAGTTTTTTCAAAGAATCTAAATCGGTCATAACATCACCTCTCCTGTTGTAACTTGATACTATTGTAGCGCAAAGTATCAAGTTTGTACATATTCTTGATGATTTTATTAGGCTGATTTCTGCGAATTTATACCTGTCAAATCTGTGAAAAAGATGATTCCTGCAAAGTTCCTGCCCCCTGCAGGCTGGAAGCGGAACCAGGTCACCAATCCATCCGGGGATACCAAGCGCTACGAGTACGATGAAGAACACCATATGACTGCCTGGTATGATGAGAACGGAAACCGGGTGGTACTGAACACATACGATGGGGATGGCCGCGTAGTGACCCAGACGGACGCGCTTGGCAATACTATGACCTTCCAGTATGAGGCAGATGGAACTACCGTGGTGGACAACCGGGGCAATGCCACCAAGTTTGTCCTGGACGGCCAGAAGCGTAACATCCGGGTGGAATATGCGAACGGACAGACGGAGGAAACTTCCTATGATGAGGAAAATCGTATCGCCTCCCGGACGGATGCCAACGGTGCGACCACCAGCTATACTTACGATGAAAACGGAAATATCCTGACGGAAACCAGAGAGGACGGCAGCGGCTCCTCCTATACATATAATGAGCTGAGCCTGCCTTTAACCGCCACGGATTATGAGAACCATACCAGCAGCTTTACCTATGATGAAGTAGGAAACCTCCTTGTCATGACGGACGGTGAGGGGAATACCAGTACCTTCACCTACGATGCGATGAACCGTGTCCTGACCCAAACGGACGGGGAAGGGAACACCACCAGCCACTCTTACAACGCCAACGGCTGGGAGATTGTCACGACGGCAGCGGACGGCGGAGCGACCGTCTGATCCGGACCACCGACGCAAAGGGGAATATGGTGGACTTAACTCTGGACGGCCTGGGGAACATCCGGGCGCAGAAAGACCGCAGGGGCAACAGCTCCACGGCGGAGTATGACCCCGTACTGGGCCTTCCCACCCAGGTGACCGACCGGCTGGGGAACATCACCTACTACAACTATGACCGGAACGGAAATATCACATTAATTACCTATGCCGATGGGAGCAGCACCTCCTATGCCTACGATGGCGCTGGAAGGCTTGTCTCCATCACCGCGCAGAACGGACTGGTGACGAACCTCTCCTATGACGGCAACGGCAACCTGACCCAGATCACGGATGATGAGACCAGGGTCTACACCTATACCTATGACCATAACAACCAGCTGGTGCTGGCGGTTGACCCATTGGGCGGGGAGACCAGGTTCTCCTACGACGGCGCAGGAAACCAGACTGCCGTAACGGACGCCAATGGGAATACCACGAACTACGGCTATGACGCAGTGGGCCGTCTGACTGAAATCCAGGACGCGCTGGACGGTGTGACCAGTACCATCTACGACTTAAATGGACGTCCCACCAGCGCAACGGACGCAAACGGCCATACGGATACCTATTACTACAATGAGATTGGCGAGCTCCTGGCCCAGACCGACGCTATGGGATATGGTATACTGGGACATTATCATAAATGGCTTATAGAGTAAAAAAGAAAGAAGAACAGCATATTGACTTTACTTCAAATACCATTTATGATTGATAGACAGTCGGTCCCGGAACAGCCAAAAAGACCGCAAAAAGAGAAAATTGAAATTGCGCAAACCACGCAGCAAAAGGTGTTTAAGTTCATGAAAAAATTAGCATTAAGTGACGAAATCCTGCTGAGTATCCAGCAGCCAGCCCGCTATATCGGCGGAGAGATCAACGAGGTCATTAAGGACCCGAAAAAAGTAGACATCCGCTTTGCGATGTGCTTCCCGGACGTCTATGAAATCGGCATGTCCCATCTGGGGATGCAGATTCTCTATTCCATGTTCAACCGCCGGGAGGATATCTACTGCGAGCGGGTATATTCCCCCTGGATGGATTTGGACCCCATCATGCGGGAAAAGAACATCCCCCTGTTCACCCTGGAAACTCAGGAACCGGTGAAACATTTTGATTTCCTGGGAATCACCCTTCAGTATGAAATGTGCTATACCAACGTCCTTCAGATTCTGGAATTGTCCCAGATTCCTCTCCATGCTTCCCAGAGAGGAGAGGAGGACCCCATCGTCATCGGCGGAGGCCCCTGCGCCTACAATCCGGAGCCTCTGGCGGAATTTTTCGACCTGTTTTATATCGGAGAAGGGGAGACGGTCTATTTTCAGCTGATGGACTGCTATAAGGAAAACAAAAAGGCGGGAAAAAGCCGTCTGGACTTTTTAAAGAAGGCGGCCCGGATTCCCGGAATCTATGTGCCAACATTTTATGAAGCTTGCTACCACGAGGACGGGACTTTAAAAGAATTTGTTCCCATTGTGCCGGAAGCTTCCTCATCCATCACCAAGCAGCTGGTGACCCATATGGACGAGACAGAATACATCGACAATCCCCTGGTTCCCTATATCCGTGTTACCCAGGACCGGGTTGTGCTGGAAATCCAGCGGGGCTGCATCCGAGGCTGCCGTTTCTGCCAGGCGGGAAATGTGTACCGCCCCTTACGGGAGCACAGCTTGGAATATCTGAAACGCTACGCTAGGCATATGCTGGAGTCCACCGGCCAGGAGGAGATTTCCCTCAGTTCCCTTAGTTCCAGCGATTACAGCCAGCTGGAGGGCCTGGTGAATTTTCTGATTGACGAGTTTAAGGGGAAGGGCGTCAACATTTCCCTGCCCTCCCTGCGCATCGACGCCTTCTCCCTGGACGTCATGAGCAAGGTCCAGGATATCAAAAAGAGCAGCCTCACCTTTGCGCCGGAGGCCGGCTCCCAGCGTCTCCGGGACGTCATCAACAAGGGACTGACGGAGGAAGATATCCTGAAAGGAGCCAGAGAGGCCTTTGAGGCCGGCTGGAACCGGGTCAAGCTTTATTTTATGCTGGGCCTTCCCACGGAAACCAGGGAGGATATGGAGGGCATCGCCCTGCTGTCGGAGAAAATTGCGGAAGAGTACTACGAGATTCCCAAGGACCAGCGCCACGGCAAAGTCCAGGTGGTGGCCAGTTCCTCCTTCTTCGTTCCCAAGCCCTTTACCCCATTCCAGTGGGCCAGAATGTGTACGAAGGAAGAATTTCTGGAGCGGGCGGCCATTGTCCGGGGAAAATTCCGTGAAATGAAGAATTTTAAGAGCCTGAAATACAACTGGCACGAAGCGGAGCTGACGGTGCTGGAGGGCGTTCTGGCCCGTGGCGACCGGCGGGTGGGCGCGGTCATCGAGGAGGCCTACCGAAACGGCGCCATCTACGATTCCTGGTCCGAGTACTTCAACAATGAAGCCTGGATGAATGCCTTTGAATCCTGCGGCGTTTCCATTGATTTTTACACCACCAGAGAGCGGAAGACCGACGAACTCTTCCCTTGGGATTTTATCGACGCCGGGGTCAGCAAGGATTTCCTGAAACGGGAGTGGGAGAACGCCCACAAGGAACAGGTCACTCCCAACTGCCGCAAACGATGTTCCGGCTGCGGCGCTTTAAAATTTGGCGGCGGCGTCTGCTATGAGAATCGGCCCGTTCAGGCAGGAGAGGAGGGGAGCTTATGAAAATCCGGATTAAATTCCGCAAATACGGCAACATGAAATTCATCGGCCATCTGGACGTGATGCGCTATTTCCAGAAGGCAATCCGGCGGGCGGATGTGGGAATCCGCTACAGCGAAGGCTTCAGTCCTCATCAGATTATGTCCTTTGCCGCCCCCCTGGGGGTTGGGATTACCAGCGAGGGCGAGTATCTGGATATCGAGGTGGTGCCGCCGGAGGAGGGCTGCCATCTGACCGAACGGTTAAATGCCGTCATGGCAGAGGGATTTGAGGTCGTAGGCTGCTTCAAGCTCCCGGATTCCGCCGCCAACGCCATGTCCATTGTGGCGGCAGCAGATTATCAGCTGACCCTGCGGCCGGGCTATGAGGTAGAGCAGCCGGAGGAATGGGTTCAAGGGCTTCTGGATTTCTACGGACAGGATGAGGTCCTCATCTCCAAAAAGACGAAAAAAGGCGAAAAGCAGCTGGATTTAAAGCAGCTGGTCTATGAGCTGTCCGCCTCCATGGAAGACGGCTCCCCGGTCATTTTTATGAAAATCTCCACCGGGAGTACGGAGAACATCAAACCGGAACTGGTACTGGACGCCTATTACCAGCACAGAGGAGAGGAGCGGCCGGCCTTTGCCTGGATGACCTGCAGAAGAGAGGTCTACGCCGACCTTGCTCCGGAGCAAAAAAAGGAACAGGGGCTTCACCAGTTTATTCCCCTGATGGACCTGGGAGAAACGATTGCATAATGGAAAAGCTGATTATTACAAGATGGAAGGGCCGCATTTTGACGGCCCTGTTTTCCGGCGGAACAGCGCTCCAGCTGACGCTGGAACCGGCGGAGGACTCCTCCCTTTTAAATAATATCTATGTGGGGAAGGTCCAGACGGTGGCTCCCGGCATAAACGCTGCCTTCGTGGAATTTGAGGAGGGACAGATCGGATATTTAAGCTTGTCCGAACACCAGCCCCGGCCCTTAAACCGACCGGAGGCCAAAAAGCTGGCTTCCGGGGATGAAATTCTCGTCCAGGTCGCCCGGGATAAGGTAAAGACCAAAGCTCCCGTGCTGACCAGCCTCCTGACCCTGACCGGACGCTATCTGGTCCTGACCCCCGGAAAGCCCGGCGTCAATTTTTCTTCCAAGCTTAACAGCCGGGAGCTGAAGGAAAGTCTGAAGCCTTTGATCGAGCAGGCCTTAAATGACTTTGGATGTCCGGACTGGGGCGTCATCGTCCGCACGAACGCGGGCCGCCAGAAGCCGGAAGTCATTTTAGGGGAACTGAAATCCATCTCGGAGCGCTGCAGGTTTATTTTGGAGCAGGCTGCCCGCCGGGCACCGAAAACCTGCATGTATCGGGCCCTGCCGGGCTATATCTGCGCCCTCCGGGATTCCTATGAGGGAAAATTGGAGGCTATCATCACCGACCAGGAAGACTGCTTTCTCCAACTGCAGGACTATTTAAGGGAAAGCCAGCCTGAAAAGCTGCCTCTTTTAACCAGATACAGTGACTCTCTGGTGTCCCTCACAAAGGTCTACAGCCTGGAAAAGGCTATGGCCGACGCCTTAAGCAGGCGGGTCTGGCTGAAATCCGGCGGTTATCTGGTCATTGAGCCCACCGAGGCCATGACGGTCATCGACGTCAATACCGGAAAATACCCCGGCAAAAAGAACATGACGGAAACCGTCCTCCGGCTGAATCTGGAGGCTGCCTGGGAAATCGGGCGGCAGCTGAGGCTGCGCAATCTCTCCGGCATCATTGTGGTGGATTTTATTGACATGGAACGTACCGAAGACAGTCAGATTTTGCTGAAAACCCTCGGTCAGGCCGTGGCTGCGGACCCGGTGAAAACCACTGTGGTGGAGATGACCAAACTGGGGCTGGTGGAGCTCACACGCAAGAAGGTCCGCCGTCCCCTCTCAGAACAAATCCAGGAAAATGAAAAATAGTGAAATTTCCCGTTGACATTCCACCTATTGGGTGGTAAACTACACTAGTGTGCCGCACAATGAGGTTCTAAGAGTCTGCCCTTTCGCAGGCCACCGAAATTGGCGAGTAATGATTATAGGAGGTGCCTTTCATGTACGCGATTATTGCTACAGGCGGAAAGCAGTACAAGGTTGCAGAAGGCGATGTCATTAAGGTAGAGAGACTGGGCGCAGGCGCAGGCGAGACTGTTACCTTCGACCAGGTATTGGCTGTAAACGACGGCGAGCTTAAAATCGGATGCCCCACCGTTTCCGGCGCGACTGTTACCGCAACAGTTGAGAAGGAAGGAAAGGGCAAGAAAGTGATCGTTTACAAGTATAAGAGAAAGACCGGCTATCACAAGAAGAACGGTCATCGTCAGCTCTATACTCAGGTAAAGATCGAAAAGATCAACGCTTAATTTGACCGGCTATGATTCAGGTAACGATTTTCAGGGATTCCACCGAAGACGGAGACGTCTATACCGGAGTGGAACTTTTGGGACATGCGGGCTTTGCCCAAAGCGGACAGGATATTGTCTGTGCTGCGGTGTCGGCCCTTGTTCTGAATATGGCTAATTCCGTGGAGACGTTTACGGACGACGGTTATGAGGGAGAGGTGGACGAGCGCTCCGGCGGATTTAAGTTCCATTTCACCTCACAGATCAGTCCCGGCTCCCAGCTTTTGATGAATTCCCTTGTTCTTGGTATTCAGAACATCGGAAGAGAGTATGGGAAAAAGCATATCAACATTCAATTTAAGGAGGTGTAGAAACATGTTTCAGATGAACCTTCAGTTATTCGCTCATAAAAAAGGTGTTGGTTCCACGAAGAACGGAAGAGATTCCGAGTCCAAGCGCCTTGGCGCCAAGAGAGCTGACGGACAGTTCGTTCTGGCAGGAAATATCCTGTACCGTCAGAGAGGAACTAAAATCCATCCTGGCAACAACGTAGGCAAGGGCGGCGACGACACCTTATTTGCTTTAGTAGACGGAGTTGTTAAGTTTGAGAGAAAGGGCAGAGACAAAAAGCAGGTTTCTGTATATCCCAAAGCAATCAACGAATAACGACGAGCGGACTCCATACCCCTATGTATGGAGTCTTTTTGTTACAAGCACTTAGCGTCCGTCTTTCGGGCGCTTATATGCGATATATGCAAAGCACTTAGAAGGGAACAGGTATTTAATTATGTTTGCCGACAGCGCAAAAATTTTTATTAAATCAGGCAAAGGCGGAGACGGTCATGTCAGCTTCCGCCGGGAGCTGTATGTGCCTGCCGGAGGTCCCGACGGCGGAGACGGCGGAAAGGGCGGAGATATTATTTTCCAGGTGGACAAGGGACTCAACACCCTGACCGACTTCCGCCATGTGCGCAAATATGTGGCGGAGAGCGGCCAGGAGGGCGGAAAGCGCAGATGCCACGGAGCCGATGGGAAGGACCTGATTATCAAGGTTCCGGAAGGCACTGTTGTAAAGGATTTTGAATCCGGCAAAGTCATCGCCGATTTGTCTGGTTCCAACAGCCGCGTGGTGATTTTGAAGGGCGGGAAAGGCGGCAACGGCAACATGCATTACGCCACCTCCACCATGCAGGCCCCCAAATACGCCCAGCCAGGTCAGCCCAGCCAGGAGCTGTGGGTTCTTCTGGAATTAAAGGTCATTGCCGACGTGGGACTGGTAGGCTTTCCTAACGTAGGCAAGTCCACTCTGCTCTCCAGAGTCAGCAACGCAAGACCCCAGATTGCCAATTACCATTTCACTACCCTGAATCCCCATCTGGGTGTAGTGGACTTGGGCGACGGCGCCGGTTTTGTTATGGCGGATATCCCTGGCCTCATTGAAGGAGCTTCTCAGGGCGTAGGCCTTGGCCATGCCTTTTTAAAGCACATTGAGCGTACCAAGGTATTGATTCATGTGGTGGATGGAGCTTCCGTAGAAGGGCGGGACCCGGTAGAGGATATCCGGACTATTATCAGAGAACTGGAGGCCTACAATCCGCAGCTTCTGGATCGTCCCCAGGTCATTGCGGCCAACAAGATGGACGCCGTATACGAGGACCAGGATTCTTCTTCCATCCTGAAGCGGCTCAGAGATGAATTTGAGCCTCAGGGAATGAAGGTGTTCCCCATCTCCGCCGTGTCCGGAAAAGGCGTAAAAGAGCTGCTGTACCATGTAAACGATTTGCTGAAAACTGTGGATACCGCTCCGGTTATTTTCGAACCCGAATTTGAACTGGAATTCCAGGGCGACCGTAATCTCCCCTACACAGTAGAAAAAGCAGAAGATGGCGTTTATGTAGTAGAAGGCCCCAGAATTGAAAAAATGCTGGGCTATACTAATCTGGAATCTGAAAAAGGATTTGATTTCTTTCAAAAATTTCTTCAGAACACTGGTATCCTGGATGATCTGGAAAAAGCCGGAATTCAGGAGGGTGATACGGTACGGATGTATGGTCTGGAATTTGACTATTACCGGTAAATGCCCAGCATTTGCCCTTTAGAAAGGATTAAACCTATGACAAGTAAGCAGAGAGCCTATTTAAAAGGCCTGGCTATGAAACTGGACCCCATTTTTCAGATCGGTAAATCCAGTCTGACCCCTGAGGTTACTCAGGCAGTTTCTGAGGCGCTTGAAGCCAGAGAACTGGTTAAAATCACGGTGCTGAAAAATTGTCTGGACGACGGAAGTTCCATCGCCGATGTTTTGGCAGAGCGTACCCAGTCCCAGGTGGTTCAGGTAATCGGCCGCAAAATCGTGCTGTACCGCCCGGCCAAGGACGAAGCAAAGCGCAAGATTCAACTGCCTAAGTAAAATAGCGCAATATGATGTTTGACGGCAAGTAAGTAGACATAAAATTTTTATGTTAAGGAGTTTGGGAAACATGAGAGATTCCATCGGAATTATGGGAGGAACATTTGATCCCATTCACAATGGACATCTTCTGCTGGCCCATCAGGCCTATCGGGAATACGGGCTGGACTCGATTTGGTTTATGCCCTCCGGCCACCCCCCACACAAGCAGGACCATCATGTAACGGATGGCGGAATCCGGCGGGATATGGTAAAGCTGGCCATCGAAGGGGTCCCTTATTTTCAGTATTCCGACTTTGAACTGCGCCGGCCTGGCAGTACCTACAGTGCTCAGACCTTTCACCTTTTGAACGAAGCTTATCCAGCTTTGAATTTCTACTTTATCGTAGGAGCCGATTCCCTGTACCAGATCGAGCACTGGTATCATCCCCGGGAGCTGATGCGTGAAACCACTCTTTTGGTAGCCGGGAGAGAGTGTGATAATGCCCCCCGCAGTCTGGACCAGCAGATTCGGTATCTGTCTGATCGTTTTCAGGCAAAGATTTTCCGGCTTCACTGTCAGGAAATGGACGTTTCTTCGGCCATGCTCCGTCAAATGGCCGCCCAGGGTGTACCCATTGATTCCTATCTGCCTCCCGGGGTGGCGGATTATATCCGAAAAAACGGACTATATCGCAAGGAAAAGGAGAGTGAATAGTCATGGACAATTACAGCAGCTATATTCAGATGCTTCGCAAAAATCTGAAACGCCGGCTCCCGGCTATGCGTTACGAGCATTCCCTCAGCGTTTCCTTCACCTGTATGGCGCTGGCTATGCGCTACGGAACAGATTTGAATCAGGCGGAGGTGGCCGGACTGCTTCATGACTGTGGAAAACGCTTCAGCGACGATATTATTTTAAAGAAATGCCAAAAACATGGAATTCCCGTAAGTCCCCAGGAAGAGCAGGCTCTGTCTACCCTTCACGCTAAATACGGGGAATGGCTGGCCAGAAACCGCTATCAGATTACAGATCCCGAAATTTTAAGCGCGATTGGCTGCCATACTACCGGGAAACCTGGCATGGGGACTCTGGACAAGATTCTCTATATAGCGGATTACATTGAGCCCAGACGTTTTAAGGCGGCTAATCTGCCCCAGATGCGTACCCTGGCTTTTCAGGATTTGGACCGCACCATGTACGAAATTCTTAAAAGTACCCTTGAGTATTTGAAACAGAAGGGGGGCGTCATTGATCCCCTCACCGCAGAAGCTTACCAATATTTCGATTCTCTGATCAATGGAGAGCAGAAGGAAAAAAAGGAGGATACAGAGTGAATCATCCAAAAGAGCTTGTAAAACTGGCCTACAACGCCCTGAGCGATAAAAAGGGCGGCGACATCAAGATCATCGATATTCATGAGGTTTCCGTATTGGCGGACTATTTCATCATTGCCGATGGTTCCAACATTAACCAGGTTCAGGCCATGGCGGATCATGTGCAGGAAGTTCTGGCACGGGCAGGGTGGGAATGCCGTCAGATCGAAGGCTACCAGAACGCCAACTGGATTCTGCTGGACTATGGCGACGTTATCATTCATCTATTCAGCCGTGAGGACCGTTTGTTCTATGATTTAGAGCGGATTTGGAGAGACGGAAAGACCTTTGTGGATGTGAATGAGCTGTAAATTGAAAATGTATCATACCGGAAAAGGCGGCACGCTTCCTTGAGAAATGTGCCGCCTTTTCCGGTATATTGGCCAAAGAGCCGTCTTTATCTCATCAGCCTGAATAAACCTACTACTTTTCCCTGAATATCCACCTGATCCGCAATAATTGGTTCCATAGCGTCATTCTCCGGCTGAAGCCGATAATGGCCTTCCTCCTTAAAAAAACGCTTTACCGTAGCGGAATCATCCAGCAGAGCCACTACAATGTCTCCGTTTCTGGCGGAATGAGTCTGCTCCACAATTATACGGTCACCGTCAAAGATCCCGGCGTTAATCATACTGTCTCCCTTTACTTTCAGCATAAAAGCATCCGCATTTGGAAGAAGCTCTACCGGAACAGGAAAATACTCCTCAATATTCTGCTCCGCCAACAGAGGCTGTCCGGCAGCCACCGTACCCACAACCGGGAGATTAGCCATCTCCCGATTCAAATTCAGCGCAAAAGAATCATCCAGAATCTCAATCGTTCTGGGCTTAGTTGGATCCCGGCGGATATACCCTCGCTCCTCCAGCGTAGCCAGATGAGAGTGAACAGAGGAGGTGCTCTTTAAATGTACCGCCTCACAGATCTCCCGTACAGAGGGGGGATAACCCTTCTTTAAAATGGTATCTTTAATATATTGCAGAATCTCTTCCTGCTTCGCGGTAATCTTATCCTGAGTCATATAATCCTCCCGAATCCTTAATAGTGGTGTTATAGCTTCAGGCCAGCGTAAAATATGCCGTACTGAACAATTACATAGTAACATACGTTCGAATAAAATGCAAACTTTTGTTCGATTTTTATTGACAAACATATGTTCTGGTGGTATATTACACATATGAAAAGAACATATGTTTGTTTTTTGTTTGATCGGAGGGGTTACCTATGATGAGAAAGCTGTTTCTTACCTTGATTGCAGTTTTAATTTTTGCCACTGGTTTTTTAAGCCATTCCGTATTAGTTTCCTTGGCAGGAGAAGAGGAGAGCAGTGCGGTCCGTTACTATAAAAGCGTTTGCATCGAAAGCGGTGACAATCTTTGGTCCATAGCCGACCAGTACCGTCAGGGAAGCGCACTTACCGTAGAAGAGTATGTGAAAGAATTAAAACGTATGAACAATCTGCGTGAGGATATCATACATGCCGGACAGTATTTGACTGTCGTATATTTTCAGGATCCATCCACGTCCCTTTGATTCTTGATTTGCAGAGATTTCTTTTTGTTTCCTTTGTCTCAAAAGTGAGAACCGGCAGAGTGTATCCATGTTAGCATTACGCAGTATTCTTGCTTTTGGGACTTTTCCATTTCATTTCCGGATCATATCGACGTTCCCAAATACATATTGATAATAATTCCCACCTTCACATTATTGCTTTTCCTCGCATATTTTGTTATGATAGTTGATAGTTAGTTATATCTAACTATCAAGCAGCTGACAGGAAAGGGAGCGAAAATGAGCACAGAAGCATTGAAGCTGATATGCGCAATGGATCGAAACAGGCTGGAGGCACAGATTGGACTGCAGTGCGCGCCACTATTAACAGGCCTGAAAATTTCCAATTTGTTGACCATCCCCTCTAAGATGAGGCAGCAGGTAAGCCAGGTATTCCGCAAAACCGGTATTTCTGTTTTTCTTCTGTATCAGTCAAGCCAAAAGACCACTTTCTTTCTATACCGAGAGCAGGAACTGGAATGGGCTCTTAAAAAGAAAAAAGTCCGGAAAATGATGGAACAGCTGGGATACCAAAGCACTCACCTGCCGGATCTTCTCCGCCAGGTGGCGGAACGTTATGAAGCCCACATGGCTTTGCGGGAAGAATTCCCACATGAACTGGGATTACTGCTTGGATATCCCCCTGAGGATGTAGCCGGTTTCATTCTTCATAAAGGGAAAAATTTTCTCTATTCCGGCTATTGGAAGGTTTATGAAAATCCGGAAAAAAGCCTGATATTGTTTCAGCAATTTGAGTCCGCCCGGGAAGAAATTGTACGTATGATGTCCGCCGGGATCTCTATTGAGGAAATCCTGGAATTTTATCAATCCCACAGGGTGACATCCCTTAAATCGATGGCCGTTTAAACATACTGATTTCAGCAGCTAAAAAGCTGTTGGCATATGAGAATGGAAATTGTCAGGAGGAATGAAACATGAGTAAAATCTATGTCGTTTACTGGTCGCAAACAGGAAATACCGAGGCTATGGCAAATGCTGTCGCAGAAGGCATTCAAGCCGGCGGAAAGGAAGCTCAGGCCGTCGAGGTGTCTCAGATTTCCCCATCAGCCTTAAAGGAGGCTCCCGTATTCGCTATGGGCTGCCCTGCCATGGGCGCCGAAGTTTTGGAGGAAAGCGAGATGGAGCCCTTTGTAATGGAGGTAGAGAGTTTTGCGCAAGGCAAACAGATCGGTCTCTTTGGTTCTTATGGATGGGGGGACGGAGAGTGGATGAGGGATTGGGAAAGCAGAATGAGCAGCGCCGGAGCCGCCATCGTAGGCGGAGAGGGCGTCATCACTCAGGAAACGCCGGATGAGATGGCCCTGGAGGCATGCCGCAACTTAGGGAGAGCGCTGGCCGCAATTTAATCGCTTTTCGACCGTTCGTATTTTCAATCAAGAAACCGGCTTTCCGATTACAGCTAAGGCGTCTGATCCCTTTCTGTTTCAGGAAAGCCGGTTTAATTTTCTATTTTTCTCTCAGACGCACCTTATTTCTTGCGCTTCTCCTCCTTTGGTCCTCCAAGGCGGCGTAGTGCTTTTTCGTCGTATTGACGTCGGAATGTCCCAGGACGTCCGCAACCAGGTAGATATCTCCGGTTTCCTGGTACAGGGCCGTGCCGTAGGTACTTCTTAGCTTATGCGGCGTAATTGGTTTTAAAGGCGCCACCGGACGGGCGTATTTCTTTACCAGATTTTCAACGCTGCGGACGGACATCCGTTTATTTTGGAGAGAGAGGAAGAGAGCGTCCTCGTGTCCCGGCGCCGGAATTATGCTTTCCCGCTCATTCAGGTAATTCTCCAAAGCCTCCTCAACCTCCTGACCAAAGTAAACCGTCACCTCTTTACCGCCTTTCCGGTAAATCCGAATTCCGGCGTTTTTGAAATCTACATCCTGAATATTTAACCCCACGCACTCTGAAACACGGATTCCCGTTCCCAGCAGAAGAGTAAGAAGTGCCAAATCCCGGATTTTTGTTTTTTGATGATATGCCTGCTGCTTTGCGGTCAGCTGACCGCCGCTTTCCACCTCATCCAGAAGAAGCGCAACCTCATCTGCATCCAACCGGATAATATCCTTATCGTGAAGCTTCGGAAGCTGCACCTTGGATACGGGATTATTCTGCAGCCGTTCACTGCGGTAAAAATAATTGTAAAAACTCTTTAATGAGCTGATTTTCCGTTTGATTCCCCGTTCGCGGTTCATTACCTCCTGAGCCTTGTCGTTAAAACGGTACTTCAAATACTCCATATATTCCTCAAAATCCGAAACCGTCAGCTGATCTAAATCCTCCAGCGTAATAGGGCGGTTCTGGAAAGAGGGGTTTTCTTCCTTCAAGAAGCGAAAAAATACTCCTAAATCATACGCATACGCAATACGGGTTCTGGAAGAAGTTCTCGGCTCGATTCCCCTAAAAAAATCTTTACAGTACGCCGGCAGTTCATCCATAAGCTGCCGAAGCTTCAGCACATTTTCCTTGTCGATTTCTTCGTGATAAGATAGTTGTGATCCCATTAAAAACATCCTTTACCAATTAAATATATCTGGAAATATCTGGAAAATACCAGAAAAGAAGCGAGGCTCAACTATTCGCGAAACACAAGTTTAACGAATAGTTGAGTGGATTTTTCCCACACGCTACTACAAAACCATTCTGATAAACCCCTTCAAATAACCTACCGCAGCCTCCTCGTCCTCTCCGTTCGCTTCCAGCACTACGGTCATACCTTGTGCCGCCTTTAATCCCATCAGGGACATAACATTTTTACAGTTGGCCTTCTGTCCATTTTCTGTCTGCAGGGTTATGCTGCATTTATAGGCACCGGCAGCTCTGGAAAGCTCCATGGCATTTCTAGCGTGAAGTCCGTCTTTTACGGAAATTACATATCGAAAACTGGTCATCTCTATCGTCCTTTATCCTTTGTGTTGTGCCAGCGTTTTTTCATTTCGCTGGCATTGTCTGTTTTTACCATATCTGATTATATCACACCTGAAATTTCTTGACAACCTACAGGAATTTTCAGTAAAATGTTTGCAGCTTATCCATAGAAAGGAAAACCGATATGAAGCTTCAACGTTTGTTATGCCTAACCCGTCAAGCCGTGGATCACTACCACCTAATTGAAAGCGGCGACCATATTGCCATTGGAATTTCCGGAGGCAAAGACAGCCTGACTCTCCTACTTGCGCTTGCCCATCTCCAAAAATTTTACCCCCTCCCATTCTCTTTGTCTGCCATAACCGTTGACCTGGGCTTCGAGCCGCTTCACACAGAACCAATCCGTCAGCTCTGCTCACAGCTGTCCGTACCTTACTTCGTGGTTCCTACTCAAATAGGTCCTGTTGTATTTGAGACCCGTCAGGAAACCAACCCCTGTTCTCTCTGCGCCAAAATGCGAAAAGGGGCTTTAAACGGGAAAGCCCTTGAGCTTGGCTGCAATAAAGTGGCCTACGCCCATCATCGGGATGATCTCATCGAAACCGCAATGATGTCCCTCCTGTATGAAGGCCGATTCCATGCGTTCCCCCCAAAAACCCTTTTGGACCGCACCGGTCTGTCCGTAATACGGCCCATGCTGTTGGTCAGGGAAGCCGATGTTATCGGATTTCAAAGGAAATACCAGCTTCCTGTATGTAAAAACCCGTGCCCCGTAGACGGACATACCAAACGAGAATATATAAAAAATCTGATTCGGCAGCTGGAGCGGGAAAATCCGGGCGCAAAAGACCGGCTTTTTCATGCAGTTGTTTCCCAAAATGCAAAAAACGACTGGAATGCAAAGTTCTGACATACGTTTGCATTCCAGCCTCTCCTGTCGAAACAAATTATACGCCCGGCCCAACTTCCTCCGCAGTGTCTTGCGGGCTCTGCTGGGAAGCACGCGTCTGCTCCTGTGCCGAGCTTGAGGGCTCCGTTTCCACAGTACCAGGACCAGAATTTCCAGGTCCCGGTTCTGCTGCCCCCGGCCCACGATTTTCTTCATCCGGGCTTTCTTCCTCATCACGTCCTGCGCTCTGGGAAGGACGGCTGACCCCGGGTCCAACCCCCGGGCCAATCTCCTCTTCTTCTGTCTCTCCCTCTGTTTCCTCCACCGTCTCCTCCTCCGTGGTTTCTTCCTCCGTCGTTTCCTCTGCCGTGGTTTCCACAGCTGTAGTCTCCTCCACCGTCTGTACGGGAGCTTCTGTGGGACTTTGCCCTGAGCCCGAGCCTCCTCCGGAAGAACCGCCGCCCGAACCGGTAGGCGCCGGCTGTCCTTCTTCATACAGGCCGCTATCCTCGGAAATCTTTGCGCTGATTTCCTTCACTCCGGAAGAAGGATTGTAATTTTCATCTCCATATAAGAATAAATGAAGCTGTTTTACATTACTTTCCAATGTAGTAGGCACAACACAGTCCATCCGGCCGATTATTTCCGTCTGTCTGGAGAAGGGAAATCCTGCTGTTTCTCCCAGGTGATAGGAAGAAACATTCCGTACCATAGGAAGCAAATCGTCGATTCCAATGTCCGTAGACAGCTGCGGCAGAATTGCCGATACCAGCTGAGTTAAAGTTCCTACATCCGCCGCCTTAGCTTTTTCCAGCGCCAGGGATACCACCTTTCGCTGCCGCTCCGTTCTCTGGAAATCCGTATCCATCAGACGCAGCCGGCAGTATGCCACTGCCTGGATTCCATCCAAATGCTGCATACCCGCGTGTTCCAGCTGAACGGAACCAATACCGGTGGAATTAACCGTTTCCGTAATAAAGGCATTGATATACTTGAACTCTGCGTCAGTAATTTCCAGATCAATGCCCCCCAGCACGTTGATAGCCTGAGCCACTGCTTTCCAGTTAAAAGTGGCATAGTTATCGATATTCAGATCCAGATTCTCCTCCAGGGCCGCCACCGCCTGCTCGTGTCCTCCCCGGAAATAAGCCTCGTTGATTTTGTGGTAGGTTCCCTCGGAATCAATCTTTAAGTAGGTATCACGGTACACGCTGGTCAGTTTAATCTCTCCTGTAGCCCGGTCCACCGTACAGATCATCTGTACATCCGCCAAAGCCTTCTCTGTCCCTCCATCTCGTGAATCCACTCCAAATACTGCTACAGTCCATATGCCGGTCTGGCGGTGGAGAAAGGACCAGGCGGTAAAACCGATTAAACATAAAAGCGCAGCAATCACTGCATTGCGAATCAGCTTTTTCGGGCCTTTCTTTCTCCGCCCATTTCTCTGTCCTTCCTGGAAACGGCTGCCGCTCTGACGGGCCGTGCTTCTGCGTCCCTGGGCGTCCCCATAACGCCCTTCCCTATCCGGCTGGCTGTGATGGCTTCTGTGTCCGCTTCCCGCGGTTTTTCCCGTATTCCTGCTATAGGAAGCCTCATAGCTCCCCCTGCGGCCTCTCGCATGATCCCGGGAAGGTCGTTTCCGGACAGGACGTCCGCCTCTTCCGGACGAGCGGTCATCAATATACACTTCTTCTAATCCATCCTCTCCGTCATCATAATAATAGTCATCTTCCCAGTCTTCCTCATAATCATCATCATAGGAAGCTCTGTTTCTTGTCCGCCTGGAACGCATTCGCTCCAGTTCATCTTCTCGATCGTATCTCATGTCTCTCACAACTCCTGTTATTGAACCAGACGGCGGTAATATGGCCAATCCGGTGTTACAATTCCTACTTCAACATTATTAATATTTCCACTGGTTTCCTGAACGCAGAGCATCTGGCCGTCCTGGGTCCACCCAAGGAAAAGAACCACATGAGCCATATCTCCAAGCCGGATACAGATATCCCCAGGCTGCAGTTCCTCCTTCGTAATCCCGGTACCGCAGGAAATCATCCGGCTGGTACTCTCTCCCTCCAGCCGTTTTCCGGTAGCAGACCAATAAACCCAGCTAATCCAGCCGGAACAGTCCAGACCTTTAAAGAAACGTCCGTCCACATCCGGGCTCACCACAGTTCCAAATCCATTTCCCTCGTATCCCCTGGCGGAAGGTTTTCCGCCCCAGTAATAGGGGATCTTGCCAACTGAAGTCAGCGCGCAGTAGATGATTCGTTTTCTCTCTGCTGAAAGGTCCTGACCTGCCAGATTCATATAATAATCCAGATCGGCAGAAGTCAGAGGATTTCTCCAAATCGTACCTTCCACTTCCAGACCATACTCCGCCATCCAGTCTTTCTCTTCCAGAGAAGTCACATAAGCCTTGGTTTCGTCGTTCCACCCTGGCCATGCTTCCTCAGAGGAGCCAGATGCATTTCCCGTTTCATCCAGAGCATACAGACCGCCTGCTTCTGTCAGTCCGGCCACACGGATTACCACAGACAGGTCCATATGACCTGTACAGGCAGAAAAATCATCTGTCTCCGCAAATGCGGTCTCCTCCAACTCTCTTAAGGTCTCCTGGGCGATTCCCGGACCTCCATCCTCTCCTTCCAGGATCAGAGTACCGTCCTCCTTCACCTTCAGGGCGCCGGATCGGGTAGCTGTCAATGCATTTTCCTGCGCATCGGATACCGTGGCCTCTTCTTTTGCAGTCTCAATACAGCCCTCACAATAATAAATGGGGCTGACAGTATATGTACAGCTGTGTGAAGCCTCCCACAGCCCCAGCGCGTAGCTCTGGATCTCATCCCATGTCTGAAGCTGCCCGTAATAGTGATATACACTGGTCATGGCCATAATCGCCTTAACATTTGAGCTGTCCCAGATCACGGTTCCGTCTCCATTTGTAAATGTAATCTGCACTCCCTTAAATTCCTTAAGACTCTCCGGAATTCTGCCTGCCGGCATCTGACCTTCTCCTGCCAGCTCACCGGGCGTTTTCCCGTAAAGGGCGTAAATCTGGGACAGCCACTCTGCCTCTCTGACCGCCAGGACATCATAAAGCTTCTGTGCCAGATTCAGGGCTCCGGGGCCCTCGCCATCATAAATCTGACAGAGGTTTAATGCATCCGACAGCAAAACCGGCTCCGTCTGGGCAGGCGTAGCTGGCATTGCCCGGGCCGGAGTAGCTGCCCTTACCATCCGGGCAGTAGAAGGCGTGGCCGCAAGAGGAACTATTTCCACCGGTCGGGCGGTAACCCACCCGGGCGCCGCCGCCCCCAAAAACAGACCTGAACCCCACATCAGCACACCGGAAATCAATTGGTGGCAGTGCTGCTGCCAAAATAAATGCCAATTAATTTTCATATATTGAATCAATCCTTTGTATACAAAGTCCAGTTACCGCCTGCCATTATATCACATCCTATCCGGAAAAAACAGAGAAAAACTCTTAAATAAATCATAATTTTCCTGCGCCGGTTCCGAATGGCGGCAGCTGTTACATTTAACCGGTTGACGCATATTCTGTAGTGAGCTATAATATTCCCAATCTGTGGCATTGAGAGGAGGCACAGAATTCCAATAGCAAAGCTAAGCGCCATGCACCTTTTCGCAGGAGCGAAAGCGGTATTTGCCGCAGCGGAAAGGTTAACGAGGTGGAGAGAGAATCGAATATTCGGCGGATGCTCTCCCATGCCGTCCGGGCGTGTGATGCGCTGAAAAATATGCGGGCAACCGCAAAACAAAAGCAGTGCAGCCGGACATTTTCCAAAAACGTATGCAAAAAGAAAGGATATCAATCAATCATGTGTGGAATTATTGGATATACAGGCCCCCTGGAAGCCAAGAGAATCCTTCTCGACGGTCTTGCAGGTCTGGAGTACCGCGGCTATGACAGCGCGGGAATCGCCTATTTTGACGAGCATTTTCAGATTAATCTCGTGAAAACCGTTGGCAAAGTAGCGGCTCTCCGTGAAAAGGTCGGGAAGATTTCAGATGTTTCCCACTGCGGCATCGGTCACACCCGCTGGGCCACTCACGGCGGCGTTACCTGCGAGAATGCCCATCCCCACCAGTATCATCAGGTTACCCTGATCCATAACGGAATCATCGAAAACTATCACCAGCTTACAAACGAATATCATCTGGAAGGCTCTTTAAAGTCCCAGACGGACAGCGAGGTGGCCGCCGGCGTTCTGGATTCTCTCTATACCGCATGCGGCAGAGATCCCCTGGAAGCCATCCGGCAGTTTGAAGCCCGTCTGCAGGGCTCTTACGGCTTCTGTATCCTTTTCAATGACCGTCCTGGTGAAATCTATGCCCTGCGCAACGTAAGTCCTCTTGTGGCCTCCTACACGCCCTCAGGATCTATGATTGCCTCTGACCTGACTGCCCTCATCGCTTATACAAAATCTTATTTTGTAGTTCCGGAACACTGCATTGTCCGTCTGACCCCCTACAAAGTGCGTGTATACGACATGGATTTAAACCGGGTGGAGCCGGAGTTTCTGGAAGTAAACTGGAATATCGATGCCGCCATGAAAAATGGATTTCCTCATTTTATGCTGAAGGAAATCCATGAGCAGCCGGAAGCTCTGAAAAACACCATTCTGCCCCGGATTACCAGGGGACTTCCCGACTTCTCCTCTGACGGGATTGACGACAGCCTTTTTTCCGGCTGCGACTCCATCCGGGTAGTCGCATGCGGAACCGCTATGCATGCGGGAATGGTGGCCCGATCCCTGATGGAGCCTCTCCTGCGGATTCCCGTTACGGTATCGGTAGCTTCGGAATTTCGTTATGAGGAGCCTTTGATTCACGAGAAAACCCTGACCCTTGTAATCTCCCAGTCCGGCGAAACCATTGATACTCTGGCTGCTCTCAGACTGGCAAAGTCCATGGGTTCCAAAACCCTGGCTATCGTCAATGTAAAAGGATCCACAATCGCCCGGGAAAGCGACTATGTGCTCTACACCCATGCAGGCCCGGAAATCGCTGTTGCCAGCACAAAGGCTTACACCGTCCAGCTGGCCGCCCTTTATATGATCTGCTGCCGCATGGCCTATGTCCGCGGCATTTACAGCGAAATCCAGGCAGAAACCTTCTTAAAAGACCTTTTAGACGCAATTCCTGCCATGGAAACCATGATTCGTCAAAAGGAGGAAATCCGTCGCCTGGTTACCCACCTGACCTGCAAACAGGATACCTTCTTTATCGGGCGTGGTATGGACTATGCTTTTTCTTTGGAGGGCGCTCTGAAATTGAAGGAAATTTCCTATATTCATGCAGAGGCCTATGCAGCCGGCGAACTGAAACACGGTACCATCGCCCTGATTACAAAGGATGTTCCGGTAATCGCCATTGCCACCCAGGAGAACGTCTTTTCCAAAATGCTCTCCAATGTACGCGAGGTAAAAGCCCGTGGAGCCTTTGTTATCCTTCTGACCAAGGAAAGCGCTGTGGCAGACAGTGAAATCGCCAACGTTCGTATTTCCATCCCGGATCTGGCCGATAAATTTACCGTATTTCCCATTGCCGCTGTGCTGCAGCTGATTGCCTACTACGCATCCGTAGGAAAAAATCTGGATGTGGACCAGCCCAGAAATCTGGCTAAATCGGTGACGGTAGAATAGGCGGCCGGCTTGCAAAAGGGGCGGGAGCAACTTTTTTCGCTGCTCCCGCCCCCTTCTCCTTGAAGGCTTATTTATGACTCTTATATTTTTTCTTGATTTCCGCAAATTGAAGGATGGCTTCCACCGCTCCATCGATTCCGACCGCACTGCTGTTCAAGCAAAGGTCATAGCTTCTGGGGTCACACCATTTCTTATTGGAATAGTAATTATAATAACTGGAACGCTGTTTATCTGTCTTAATCATAACTTCTTTCGCCTTATCTGCTGTCAGATCATAATACTCCTGAACCCGCTTAATTTTATCCGCCTCATCTCCGCAGATAAAAACTGATACCATACCAGGATAATCGGCCAGCGCGTAATCGGCACATCGTCCTACGATAACACAGGAAGCTTCATCTGCCAGCTTCTTAATGGTATCGAACTGGGCTAAAAAGATTTTGTGATTAATGGGCATATCCGCATAGGTAGACCCGGTATATCCCATAGAGTAAGAATCCATCACCAGAGAATACAAAAAGCTGTTGGTCGGCCTTTCATCATGGCGCTGAAATAGTTCCTCGCAGAGACCGCTGTTTTTAGAGGCAATCGCCAGCAGCTCTTTATCATAGCACTTAATTCCCAAACGCTCCGCAACCTTCTCGCCGATCATTTTTCCGCCGCTGCCGCTCTGCCGCCCAATGGTAATAACCAGATTTCCGCTCATTCCACATACCCCTTTCTATAGTAAAACTTATAATATTTACCTATATTATAACGCAGGGGAGGGGAAAAGTATAGTAAAATTTCAACTATTTTTATCATTGTCAGACGAATTATCAATTTTTGTCAAATTGGAAGAGTTTGAATGAGATGTTCAAAATAAGAGGGCAAAGGCGCCGTAAACTCCATATATTCTCCTGTTCTGGGATGGATAAAGCCCAAAACTCCTGCATGGAGGGTCTGTCCCTCAAGACCCGGAACCGGACAGGAAGAAGGCCCGTAAACCCTGTCCCCAAGAAGGGGGTGGCGAATGCTGGCCATGTGGACCCGGATCTGATGGGTCCGCCCCGTTTCCAGACGGCATTCAATATAGGTATACCGGTCAAATCGCTTCAGCACCCGATAATGGGTCACTGCCGGTTTCCCGTTTTTATAATTGATGCTCATCTTCTTACGATCCACCGGATGACGCCCAATCGGCCCATCCACTACTCCCTCATCTTCTTTAACCTTTCCATGGACAATCGCCTGATACCTTCGCACAATGGAATGCTCCTTTAACTGAGCCGCAATGGAATTATGGGCGGCGTCATTTTTGCACACAATCAGCACTCCTGTAGTATCCATATCAATTCGGTGAACAATCCCAGGCCGCATTACACCGTTGATTCCGGAGAGCTGGTCCCGGCAATGGTACATCAATCCGTTTACCAGGGTATGGCTGTAATGTCCCGCCGCCGGATGAACCACCATTCCTTTAGGCTTGTTAATCAGAATCACATCCTGATCCTCATAGAGGATATCCAGGTCCATAGGCTCCGCCTGAATCTCCGGTTCCACCGCTTCCGGCGTCTCTACCACAATCCGGTCCCCTTCCTTCACGCCATAGCTGGATTTTACCTGCTGGCCGTCAACCAGAATGTCTCCGTTTTTTAAAAGCTTCTGTATATAGGATCGGCTGAAAGAGGGGCAGACCCCGGACAGATACCGGTCAATACGGGTATCCTCCTCCTCCCAGGACACCAGAAATTCCTCCCTCACTCCAGGTCCTCCTTTTTATTTTTCAGGGAAAAACAGGCCATCTCCTCCTCACGGTAATAGAAGAAAATCAGCACTACCAGCAGGAATGCCCCAACAGTTACATAGCAGTCCGCCACATTAAATATAGGGAAATTAATCAGGTTAAAGTACAAAAAATCCACCACATATCCCTGGCTGACCCGGTCGATCATATTTCCGACAGCTCCGGAGGCCACTAAAAGGAGGGCAAACCACATTGGAAAAAAACGTTTCACCGGTGGCATGTGCCAGACCATATAGGCGGCCGCCCCCAGAACCAGCAGCGTAATCAAAAAGAAAAAGAACTGCTTCCCCTGAAGAAGGCCAAAGGCTGCTCCCCTATTTTCCGAATAATGAAGCTGGAAAACCCCTTCCATCAGCACAACCGGCGTCTGATTCATAAGATAACGAACTGCCAGCGCCTTAGTCCACTGGTCCAGAGCCGTAAGCGCCGCCATACCGGCCAAAAACACAGCGCAAAATATCCCTTTTCCTCTCATCGTCTCTGCTCCTCTTCCATCTCCAGAACCGATTCAAGTCCTGCCTCCATCTCCTGGTCCGTAACTGTGCGGTCCACAAAGGCCTGACCAATCTGTTTCAGGAGGATAAATTTCACTACTCCGGCTTCCATCTTTTTATCCAGCTTGGTAGCGGCAATAACCTCCTCCCGTGAAAGCCCCGACACAGAGGCGGGAATCCCAAACTGTTCCATGGTACGTCGGATATCCTCTGCTTCCTCCTTAGAGATCAACCCCCGGTCTGCGCTGATTTCCGAGGCAGCTATAGCCCCTAAGCCTACGCAGTGGCCATGAAACATGGTAAAATCCTTCAATTTTTCAATAGCATGTCCCAGGGTGTGTCCAAAATTCAAAAGCGCCCGGTCTCCCTTTTCCGTTGGGTCTTTCTCCACTACCTCGCCTTTAATCTGATTGCTTACCAGCACCATAGTCTGGCAGATCTCCAAATCCCGGAGATTAATCTCTTTTTGATGTTCCTTCAGCCACCGATAGTACTCCCGGTTGCGAATTAACCCATGTTTTATCACTTCTCCCATACCGGAAGAGAACTGTTCCGGCGGGAGAGTCCGCAGCGTTGCAAGATTGGTGTAAACCAAACGCGGCATATGGAAGGCTCCTACCATATTTTTATATGCGTCAAAATCAACACCCGTTTTACCGCCTATACTGGAATCCACCTGGGCCAGCAGAGTAGTTGGAATCTGAATAAAATCGATTCCACGCAGATAAGTAGCGGCTGCAAAGCCGGTAAGATCTCCTACCACTCCGCCTCCCAAAGCCGCCAGAATATCCCGGCGTTCATAATGATTTAAAATCAGATGCTCGTACAGTTTTCGCACCGTATCCAGATTTTTCTGCTCCTCTCCCGCCGGAAAAACAAACTCCGTCACCAGACAGCCGCAGCCTTCTAAAAGCTGGCGAATCTCAGCCAGATATAAAGAGGCCACATTGGAATCCGTCACCACGCAGATCCTCCGGCCGGCCGCTCCCAGCCTTTCCATCTCCCTTGGCAGCCCCTTAAAGTCCCGGTCCATCACAATATCGTAAATTGCTCTCCCGTCCTTATGAACGGTCATTCTGTCTGCCATATTTCTTCCTCCTGTCCTCCAAAAAAATAGGCAGACAAAGCTTGTCTGCCCCGCAAAAACATTTCTCCTTTGTTACAGCCGAATATTCAATCCGGAAATATTGCCAATGTTGCCTCCTGCCGCCAAAATATCCTGGAAATCCCCGGACAGCTCCACCGAATCCGGCGTGGCGATAAAAATATAGTTGGAAATCTTCTGGAGATTTCCATTCATGGAATAGGTAGCGCCAGAGGTAAAATCAATAATCCGCTGGGCAATCTCCGTGTGGATTCCCTCCATATTCAGAACCACTGCCTTTCCTGCCAGCAAATAATCACAAATATCTCTGGAGTCTTCCATGGAAGTGGGACGAATCATCGTCACCTCCATACTGCGCCTCATCGGTACAACTTTAGAATTATTCCGGTTTAAAAATCTGGGCTTCGGCTCGGACTCTTCCTCGTCATCGTAATCTGCATTTCGTTTGGAAAACAATCCCTTCTTTGGTGCTTCCTCCTCGAAATCGTCATCCAGGTAGTAGTCGTCCTCATCGTCGTTATTTAATCTCATGGTATCCATCAACTTGCCCAACAGACTCATTTCACACTCTCCAATATCTTAATCTGGATTTACCGGGAAGACTGCTGCCTAGGTTCTATCTGGCCCCAAAAATACTGGTTCCAACCCGTACCATAGTCGCGCCCTCCTCAATGGCTACTTCAAAATCATTGCTCATACCCATTGACAGCACATCCATAGTAACATTATCAATGTTTTTGGCAGCTATGTCAACAGAAAATTGATACAATTTTTGAAAAATTCCTCGATTTTCCTCAGGATTCTCTACAAAAGGAGCAATAGTCATCAGTCCTTTAATATGTACGCGGGAAAGCTTTGCAATCTGCCGGATAGCCTCTTCCGCATCTTCCAGGAAAAATCCAAATTTGCTCTCCTCCTTTGCGACATTGACCTCCAGCAGTATATCCGCCTCCAGACCTTTCTTTTCTGCCTCCATCTGAATCTGATGCGCCAGGCGCAGCGAATCCACGGAATGGATCAAAACTGCCTGTCCCAGTACCTGATGAACCTTGTTTCTTTGAAGGTGGCCAATCATATGCCAGCGAATATCCTGAGGAAGAGCCGGCTTTTTCTCCAAAATTTCCTGAACCTTATTTTCTCCAAAATCCCTTGCCCCGGCCTCATAAGCCTCCTGCACCATCTGGGCCGGTTTTGTTTTGCTCACGGCAATCAGAGTCACCTCCCGGGGATTTCTTCCTGCCCGTCTGCAGGCAGCCTCTATCCGCTCTCTTACCTCTTTCAAATGTTCCTGAACCATTTTTATCCTTCCTTTCCGCTTTTACTGATACAAAATCTGTCCTTCCTGAACCATGGAAGCATCCAGTACAATATGGTCATAAACAGAAAGGCCGTAGGATGTTCCCTGTTTCACTGTGTAGTATTCGTCATTGGAATCTAATATTTCAATCTGCTTGAAAACCGCATACCCCCGGTTAATATTGTACACCCCCTGAAGGGAGGCCGTCTGACCGATTTGGAAACGCTCCGTAGATTGGGGCTTAACTACGTAATCGCCATTTTTAAACTCTCCATTCTCTCCGGCATCCACATAATAATATCTTTCGTCCGAATAATAAATATCTGCCGGCACGAAAACCACGGATGTTCCCTCTTCCGTATAGACCTCCTTATTAAATCCCTGATCGGAACTGTCTCCCCCCTGGGTGATATAGTCTGCCGGAATCAGGAAAAAATTCTTATCCGTCACTGCGCTGATTGGAATCTTCAGTCCTGAAGTCTGATCCTCCACAATCTCGAAATCTACAAAACGATCCCCAATAAATTGTTCCATATACTTGGTGAAGTCCAGTTTTCCGTAAGTTTTCCCATCTTTTCCGGTAATCGTAGAATATGCTCCGGAAGTTGTCAGGGATCCGTCTAAAAACCGAATCGTCAGGCTGGTCCTGTCCCGATAGCGTTCGATCTCTTCCTCTGATATTTGAAAAATCAAATTCCAGCTTTCTGAAGTCACAATTTTATATATAGGAACTCCGCTGTCTACCATCTCACCTGACTGACGGATCGTCTTAGAATAGGAAGTCCTGTCAAAGCTCCCTTCTTCCACATCTGCGGCGGTCATTCCTTCATAGGAGTCAATTCCATAGGACACCACTCCGGATACGTCGGAGGTAATTTGTTGAAAACTAATCCCGGCTTCCGTTGCCAGCCGGTCCAGCTGATCCACGGTATCAAAACTGGCATACTCCATCACTGAATTTTCCAAATCATACCGCTGGTCATAAACAGAAGAAAATTCACTATCCTCGAAAGAAAGTACAAAAGAATCCAGCTGTTTTCTCAAATCTCTCAGATTTTCATCGGAAATCGGCTGTTCTTCCGTCTGTATCTCCTCCATCAGGTTTTTCAGTCCTCCGGTTTCATCCAGGGAATAAATTCTGGTACCCACAGAGGCCCGTTTTCCCTCTCTCAGATAAAAATTGACATAACCGGCACTGGTAGAATTTTTCACCTCTTCCTGGCGCAGGATCAGGCCCGTATGGGACTGATCGCTGACAATTCCGCCCTCTACCACCTCATAAAACTGAATCTTATCTTTGCTCAGATAAGCGGTAACACTGAATGCCAGGTAGACAAAAATAATGGCAAAAATAATAACCCCTACGTTGATGTTTAAGGGTTTTCTCATCTTCCGTACCTTGGGATTTCTCTTCTTCGCCAAATTTCCACCTCCTTTCCAGACATTCTCGGCACATACGAATCGTCTTTTCCGCCGGCAGCAACACATACAAAACAACCTGCCGGCCCCGGCAACTTCCTTTGCCACAGTCCGGCAGGCAGCCTTACATACCTGTCATATATTTCCTACAATGAGATAATCACATCGCCCTTGGCGCAGTCCGGCAGTTCGTCTGCATCCATTGAGATGCTGATCACAAAGTTGACGTGATGCTTCTCACCCATTTCTTTCAAAGCCATATAAGTTTGAGATATATCCTCGCCGTCCAGGCAGGCTAACTTAAGGAAACTGTCGAGATACATGGTTTCCAGGTCGTGATCCTGAGAAATAATACCACTGATAAAACCTAAAAATCCTTCACTGCTGGTAACGTGAAATTCATTTACATTGATCAAACGGATTCGATTGTTTAATTCATACATATGCTGAGCGCTCTTATCCAGATAAACCACCGTTCCATGGGCACCTTTGATAGCTGCGTTCGCCATATCCAGCAGATGTTTCGTCTTGCCTTTACCCCTTTTTCCTGCAATTACCTGAACCATATTGATCTCCTCCTTGAGTTATATATGTTGTATAAAAAATCAATTAAGATTACTCTAATTATAGTATAACTTCCTATAAAACGCAATCACTATTTGACGATTTTGGAAATTATATTCGACATATTATCATATAAGCCCGGACGGCTGTCCGCCTTCAGCACCACAGACACATACTCGTGTTCCTGCTCATCCCTGCTGGCCATAATCAAACAGTAGCCTGCCGCGCTGGTAGTCCCCGTCTTTCCGCCGAAAACCGTCAATCCTTCCGGTTCCTGCCTGTCACCGGTCATATACCAGTTTCCTCCGCTCCAGGTTTTAGAAACGGACTCCCCCGCCCCATTATGGTAATTGGCCGTATAGGAGGTTGTCCCAATGACAGTCCGAAACACAGGCTGTTTTAAAGCTTCGTTAAAAATCAGGTAAAGATCATAGGCAGTCGTATAGTGGTCTGAATCCGTCAGACCATGAGGATTTACAAAATGAGTATCAACCGCTCCAAGGCTTCTGGCCTCTTCGTTCATAAGATCGGCGAATTTCTCAATGCTGCCGGCCATATGAACCGCAATCGCTGCCCCTGCATCGTTTCCGGAAGGTATCATCAGGCCGTACAGAAGCTGTTCCAGCGTCAGCCGGTCTCCCGGCTCAATTCCAGCCAAAGTCGCTCCGCTTTCAGTGATGACCGCCTCATCCGTTACCGTTACCTCGTCTGCCAGATTTCCATACTTAATGGCTACCAAGGCCGTCATAACTTTGGTGATGCTGGCTGGATACAGACGTTCAAAAGCATTCTTGCTGTAAATTACATTTCTTCCGTCCAGGTCAAACACAGCAGCAGCCTCGGCAGTTACCGCCGAATCCTCGGGGGAATTTCCTGTAACCACGCACAGATCCGAGGCAAAAGCCTGAGCAAAGGAATCCTTCTCCGGAAGAACAACTCCTTCCATTCGTTCCTCAATAGGGTAAGTATCCTTTAAACCAGAGCCGCAGCCTGCCAGAGCTGCCATTGACGCAGCCAGCAGACCCGCCGCCAGAAATTTTCGAATTTCCATTACCGGTACGCCTCACGCCATTCCAAGTCCCCCCGGTCCAGAGCCTTAATCAGCAGCTCTGCCGTAGCCAAATTTGTGGCCAGCGGGATATTATAGCTGTCGCAGAGCCGAACCACATCATTAACATCCGGTTCATGATTTTTCGGGCAGAACGGATCTCTCAAAAAAATAACCAAATCCATCTCGTTGTGTTCAATCATCGCCGCCATCTGCTGCATTCCTCCCAGGTGGCCTGCCAGAAATTTATGGATGGACAAATTCGCCACATCCTCAATCAGACGTCCGGTGGTTCCGGTTGCAAACAAACTGTGTTTGTTCAGAATCCCCCTGTATGCAATGCAGAAATTCTGCATCAGTTTCTTTTTCGAATCATGGGCTACCAAACCTACATTCATATTATTTATACCCTCCTTGAAAATCCTCGTATGCATCTCGCTGTTAATGTTTTCTTTCCCGCTGAAGTCCTATATTCAGCACTAATCCCATTCCCAGGAATATGCTGATTAAAGAACTGCTGCCAAAACTGATAAATGGCAAGGGCAAACCGGTATTGGGAAATACTCCTGTGGCCACTGCAATATTCGCAAAGCTCTGAAAGGCAATTAACGTGGCCATTCCCGCACAGATCAGTCTTCCTCCCAGATCCTTCGCGCGGGCCGCGGTGAGAAGACACTCATAAACGATCAGCAGTATCAATATAATCACTATCATGCAGCCGACAAACCCCAGCTCCTCGCCGATTACAGCGAAAATGAAATCCGTCTGCTCCTCTGACAGAAAGTTGCCGTTTTTAACAGAGGCGATGGTGGTGTTGTAGAGCCCCTTTCCAGTCAGCTGGCCGGATCCAATAGCCGTAATGGAATTCGCCTGCTGATAATAGGACTGCTCATACTTTTCCGGGTTAATCCACGCCAAAATACGCCCCGCCTGATATTCTTTGATAAAAGGAATCATTCCGTTCATCAACAAATATATAAATGTGGCTCCCACGGGAATTACAACCGCCAGGGTGCCCGCAATCCAGCGGTAACTTATGCCGCTGGCAAACACAATTCCCGCCACAATTACTACCATAACCAAACTGGTAGACAAATTAGGCTGGGCGAATACCAGATAGGCGGGAACCGCAAAAAGCGCAGCCGCCGCAGCCACTGTGGACGGCTGATTCAACTTCTCCTGGTACTTCATGAAATACCAGGAGAAGAATACAATCAGACCGATTTTTACAAATTCGGAAGGCTGAATCTGTCCAATTCCGGGAAGGACGATCCAGCGCTTTGCATTATT
This sequence comes from uncultured Clostridium sp., assembly GCA_900547035.1. GTDB lineage: Bacteria > Bacillota > Clostridia > Lachnospirales > Lachnospiraceae > Enterocloster > Enterocloster excrementigallinarum. Next base: position 34,509 of record URFM01000001.1, read on the forward strand.
TACATTGTTTCCCCAAAGGAATACCGCTGCCAGTAAAGCCAAACAGCCCGCATAAACCAGCCCGCCCAAGCTCATAATCCGGTGATAATCCAAAAGGGACAGCCCGATCGCCGCCGTCAACCCGATCACAACTCCGAAAATCTGTCGGTTCACCATAGACTCGTCCATATTGGTAGCGCTCCGGATAACCAAAACTCCCAGAACGCTTAAAGCAATCATGTAAAGAATCAGGCGAAAATTATAGTTTCTAAAGTTGTACTCAAAAATCATATTTAGTAAATCCCCTTATTCGGTATGGAGCGAACGGGTATATTGGCATAGAGAACAGCCAGCCGCCGGCTTGTCCCTGTTTCTGATAACCGGGGTTCCATACGCAGCTGAACCTGATCCTTCTCAACCTCCATATATCTGGATATGACACCAATCATATCTTCCCGGAGGCTTTGGATCAGCTCCGACGGGCAGTCTGCCTGATCCGAGGCCAGAATCAGTCTCAGCCTGGAGCTGGCGGTTCTCCCGGATCCTCTCATATCAAATCTGCCAAACCATGCCAAGCCCAGCACCTTCCCTTCTAAGCCCGCTTTAATATGCCGCAAAGCCTGGTCAGGAAGCTGCGGTGAGGCTCCGGCCCCACAACCGGGATATTCTCGCCCATCAGCCGGCGGCAGATCTCCAGGTACGCCTGTCCGGCTGATGACCCTAATCCCACTAAGGGCTCTCCCTGATTCGTGGAAATCACAATATTTTCATCATCAGGGACTGCTCCGATCACGTTGACCGCCAGAATATCCGTCACATCGCTTAAGGACATCATATCCCCTCTCCGAACCATATCCATGCGGATCCGATTGACAATCAGGTCGATTTCTTCCAGTTCTTCCTGTTCCAGAAGGCCTATAATACGGTCCGCATCCCGGATCGCCGAAACTTCAGGTGTGGTTACCACCAGTGCCCGGTCCGCTCCTGCAATCGCGTTCTTAAACCCCTGTTCAATACCGGCCGGACAGTCCAGCAGTATGTAATCAAACTCTGGACGAAGGTTATCCACCAGCTTAACCATCTGTTCCGGATTTACGGAAGTTTTGTCCCTGGTCTGCGCCGCAGGCAGCAGATAGAGATTGGGATATCTTTTGTCTTTTATCAGGGCCTGCTTCATACGGCAGTTTCCCTCTACCACGTCTACCAAGTTGTAGACAATGCGGTTTTCCAGTCCCATTACCACGTCCAGATTGCGAAGTCCGATATCCGTATCAATCAGGACCACTCGCTTTCCCAGCATGGCCAGACCGGTTCCCACATTGGCAGAGGTAGTCGTCTTGCCGACCCCGCCTTTTCCGGAAGTAATCACAATGACTTCACTCATGATGAATTCCTCCTGAAAAGAACCTATATTCGGGAAGCATAAAAAATGCTGCTCCACTCTATTATTCTACCTTAAATTGCACCAATTTACCAGTATTTTTTTTGCATCATGGTAAATTTAACATATTGTTTAGAAATGTTTTTTTAATGGGCTGAATTTGTACCTCGTCCTGAACAGCCGCGGCAATCATCGGCCCTCTCCCGAGGCGCCGGTTGCGTTCGTTAAACCGGCTGGTAGCGTCGCAGATCCGGATCTGGGTAGGAGCCATTTCCAGAGCTACCACTACCGCCTCTTGATTTCCCGCCATCCCGGCAGCGGCGGTTCCTTTTAACGCTCCAAGAACAATGATATTCCCCTTGGAGATAATTCTGGCTCCATGCTCCACATCGCCGATTACCACGACGCTGGCTTCTGACTCCAGCACATCCCCCTTACTTAGAGTTCCCCGGTAAAACTGGCCGGTTCTGGCATTTAGTTCCATCAGCTTATCATTCAGTGCCTTCTCGCAGCGCTCGATTCTCTGCGCATCCGTATCCAGAAGGCAGAGAACCTCGATCTGTGAGTTTCTCGTAATCGTATCGACAATCTGTAATTCTTCTTTGGCAGTCAACGGTCTGCCCTCCAAAGTCAGAGTCATCTGAACCGCTCCCCAGAACCTGGCGCTCTCCCGAAATTTTTTTCCAACCGCCTCCAGAAGCTCTGAAAAGGGAATCTGGCTGTCCAGAATTACAGTCATTCCGGCCTTACTGCTTTTAATTACAACCGAACTGCGCATACAATCACCTTTCTTTTTACTCTCCGTTAATGGTTACGTCGTTGACGCCAAGAGCGCCGGAATTCGTAATCTCATCCAGAGTCGTATAGCCATAATAATACTCATAAACCCTCTCGCCCAGGGTAGCCGCGTTAGCACTGGTATAACCATATGGAATATTGACCGTCACCGCGATTTCCGGATTTTCGTAAGGAGCGAAGGATACGAAAAAGGCATGGTTTCCTCTGTTCTTGTTTTCCTCCGCCGTACCGGTTTTTCCGGCCACGGATACTGGCAGATTCGCGAAAATTCGCTGAGTGCTGCTGTTTGTGATAACCCGGCGCATGCCCTCGTGAACTGTATTCCAGGTTTCTTCGGAAATATTCAGTTCTGCGTGAACCGCAGGCGTGTAGTCTTCCAGAAGATTACCGTCGGAATCGGTCCTCTTATCTAAAAGGCTCAATTCAAATACCGTTCCCCGATTAGCCACGGCGGCCACATAGCGGGCCAGCTGTACGTTGGAGAAGGAGTTGGTACCCTGACCGATGGAAGAACGTTCCGGGTCCGTATCCGAAATATGGGGGGCCACTTCCGGCAGCTCCACGCCCGAAGTATGGTCCAGCCCAAACATCGTGGCATACTTTTTCAACAGCTCCAGACCCTTTTCCGGTGAATAGGTTCCGTCCTCCTGGGTAGAAAGCCGATGCGCCAATTCTGCCATTACATAGTTACAGGAATTCTGAATTCCTTCCACTAAAGTTTCCGCATTATGCCGGCCTGGATAAATCCAGCAGCGCAGAGGAAGATCAATATTTTCATAAATGCCGGTACAGACAAAACTCTCCAGCGTGTTGGCCACCCCTTCCTCCATGGCGGCAATCACCGTAATCGGCTTAAAGGTGGACCCCGGCGCCTTGCTGGCCTGAGTCGCATTATTGTAAAGAGGATTCGAAAGATCACTCTGAAGCTTTGCGAAATATGTGGGATCCACACTTCCGGACATCCTGTTATTATCATAGCTGGGATAGGTAACCAGCGCCCGGACCTCACCGGTATTCACATCCGTTACCACAACGCCCGCAGTACACGGATCCAGGGCCAGCTGAGCCGGGGTAATCTCAATGCTTGAAATCTTGCTGCGGATAAAATTAAAGGCGTACTCTTCTCCTCCCGCAGTTAACGCCGACACCGCCTGGGAATCTTCCGCAAGAACTCCCTGCGCGTAAAGAGCCAGACACAGCTGACGGCCGGTAATCGTACCATCGTTAATCAGGTAACGGAACATCTCTTTTGTGAAAGCTCCGTCCTTTTCCAGACTGGAAATCACATATTCCACCAGCTGGGAAAAAATATCATCCGCGTCGGAATAACGGCTGGTAACCTCCAGCTTTGTGGTGTCCACCCAGCTGTCCGCAATGCCGCTGTAAATGTATTCCCTCAGACTGATCGTCCCCGCAGCCCAGGCCTGGTAGCTTTCGCTGCCGCGGTCAATCTGATCTCTCAAAATTACGCCGGCCTCACCTGCCAGATAACTGTAAATATAATTCATGTAGGTCTTCATATCCTCCGGCAAGTCGTTCATTGCCTGAGGATGCTCACTGGTAAGCTGGCTGCGGATATTTTCCAGTATTCTGGCTTTGGAGGATTGATAGATGCTGTAAATCTCCTGTTCTATCGGCTGAGCGTCCTCTCCCGCCATATCTTCCAGAGACAGCACGTTGTTGTTAATCAGCTGATAGTAGGCGTCTTTTACCGGAATCAGCTTCTTGGAGGCCGCCAGCCTGGCATTTTCCTCCGGATCCACCTCCAGGCGCAGCTTGTCCACCAGAATACCGGCCAGCTGCTGCTCAATCAGACGATAAATGCCAATCTGCAGGTCCCGGTCAATGGTCAGATAGATGTCATCTCCGGCCGTAGGGTCCTTCTGCTCGATAATCTCTCTGGGGCGGCCCATATTGTCCACATACATGCGTGTGTAGCCCTTTTCTCCCTGAAGCTCCAGTTCCATGGACTGCTCAATGCCGGTACGGCCCACCACATCGTTCAGATTATATTTATCTTCCGCATCCTGAGGAAGGCCGGCCGCCTCTTCCGAATTTCTCCACTGTTCGTTCAGCTCTTCCAGCTGATCCTCCTGTATTTTTCCCGTATATCCGATAATAGGGGCAAAATACAAGCTGTCGTTGTAAACTCTGACCGAACTCTGCCCCACCTCCACGCCCTGAAGATCCGCGATATTCTCATTAATTTCGGCCATGGTTTCCTCCGCGATCCCCTCGGACACGGTGGTCGCCTCATATTTCTGATATTCCGTCAGCTTCATAGTGAAAATGATGTTCACCATGTTCAGGGCGGTCCGGTCCGAAAGCACCAGCGGATTGCCCTTTTCGTCCTTCATTTTATTCAGGCCGTACTCTTCCTTCTTCTTCTCAAAGGCCTCTCTGGCGGTAATATCCGTAGGATGGCGGCCCTGGGCGTCATCCAGGTCACTGGTAGAAGACAGACCGTAGTAATTCAGCATAAAACGGTTTTTTGTAGCCTGTCCCGTAAAGGTAAAATACAGCTCCCCCGTTTCATCCATCGCCACTTCAAAACGCCCTTCGACCGTTTCGTCATGCTTCTCTAAAATCTTCACCAAACGGTAGAGCATGGCATTGCGGTCCGCATCGTTGGGGTATGCGCCCACATCCCGGATCGTCACCGTGTAAGCCAGTTCATTGTACGCCAGCACATTGCCGTTGCGGTCATAGATATTTCCCCTGGTACCAGGCGTAATCACCGTCTGCTCCGTCCGCTGCATATAATCGGACTGATACTGTGCTCCCTCCAGGATCTGCATGTGAAAAAGCTTTACCACAAGGCCGGAAAACATCAGAGTGAAGATCACCGCCAGCGCAAACAGTCTTGAAGTAAAAAGCCGTTTTAAAAAATCCCTGATAATCTCGAACAACTCGTTAAACAATGGTGGAATCTCTCCTTTTTGCCATATCCTCCAGACGGCGGCTGGCCGACAAGAACAGCCGGTAAACCAGCAGCGTGGTCACAACCGTAAAAATAATCTCCGGCACCATCAGATGCCAGAAATAATAAGGAAGGTTCAGACGCCCCCGGATCAAAAAGCGGAATACGTAAATATACATACAGTAAACCAGCTCGTTAAACACACTGAGAATCAGGGGCAGAGTGATATAGTCTTCATAGTAGTATTTGGTGAAAATGCCATTAAAGTAACCAATGTAAATCAGAATCAGGGAATAAAAGCCAAATGGCCCGCTGTAGAACAGATCCATCAGCAGACCGGAAAGAAGGCCAAAAATCATGCCCGCGGTTTTTCCCTGAATAAAACCGAAGGAAAAAGTCAGAATCAGGAGCAGATTGGGCGTAGCCGCCAGAAAGGGAAGAAGGGGGAATACGCAGTGCTGCACCGTAAAAGCCAGAAGAATCAGCAGAATATTCAAAAACGCCTGTTTTAGCCGGATGTTGGTATTGACATTCATTCTATTCCTCCGCTGCCTCCCCTGTATCTTTTAATTGTGTTATAATCAGAACTTCCTGGAGGTTGTCAAAATCCACCACCGGGATCAGATAACCGGACTGAGTCAGATGCTCCGAATCCATAGTTACATCCGCCGCATAGCCAATGAGAATTCCCGGAAGGAACTTGGAACTGATATTGGAGGTGACAATCTGGTCTCCATCTTTCACTGCGCCGTCTTTGGAAAAGTCCGTAATCCGCAGCCTCCCGCTCTCGTAGAGGGTCAGATCTCCCGCCACAATACAATTGTACTCCGAATCCACCGGCATGGCGGATACCCGGCTGGAGTCATCGATAATAGAACGGACCGTAGCATAGTTGGCCCCCACATCGGTCACAATGCCCACCAGGCCGCCGTCAGCCACCACATTCATATCCACCTCCACACCATCGGCAGAGCCTTTATTGATACGGAAAACCTGGAACCACTTGGCAGAATCCCGGGCAATGATTCTGGCGCCGATTTTCTCATACTGCATATATTCCTGATCCAGCGCGTAAAGCTCGCGCAGTCTGGCAAGCTCCGACTGTTGGGCCTGAAGCCGGTTGTTGTCCTCTGTCAGCTGGGCGATTTGCGTTTTCAGCTGATCATTTTCGTCCAGAGCGGATTTCAGCCGGTTCAGATCTGTAAGTTCATTATAAATTCCTGTTCCCACCCGGTTTACCCCGTTCTGTATGGGGATCAGAAAATAACCTACCCCTGTGCGCAGCGGGTCCATAATTCCATCCCTCAGGGAGGTAATTCCGATCAAAAGCACGCACAGGATAGTTAGTGCAATGAGAATATATTTGCTATGCTTTGATTCCATGTATGTCTTCCTTTTTCATTTCCATTATAACAGGTTCTTTTCCCGAAAGCTTAAATACCGCAGGTCTCCGATAATAATATGATCAATCAAAGGGACGCCTACCAAAGATGCGGCCTGGGACAGCCGCTTCGTCATGGCAATATCTTCCTTGCTGGGAGAAGGATCCCCGCTGGGATGATTATGAACCAGAATCATCGTCACCGCTCTGTTGCAGAGAGCCTGAATCAACACCTCCCTGGGAGAAATCAAGGAAGCGTTCACCGTCCCCCTGGAAAGAAGCACATCCCTGAGAAGGACCTGCTTGGTATCCAAAAACATGGCCCGGACCTCCTCCTGCTCCAGATGGCGCATCTCCTCCATATAATAGGAGGCGATATCTGCCGGTTCACAGAAAGCGGGACTGGCCTCCAGACTTTTTCTCCGCCAGATCCGGCGGGACAGCTCTCCGATACAGCACAGCTGCAGTCCCTTCACAACGCCGATTCCCTCTATACTCATAAATTCCGGCAGAGATCGGTGAAGAAGGCCTGCCAGTCCGTCTCCCGGTAAGCTCAGCTCCATAATCCTTCCTGCAAGCTCCAGGGAATTTTCCGAACGGCTTCCGGTCCGGATAATGACAGCCAAAAGCTCTTCATCACTTAAGGCTCCAGGGCCGAGAGCCCTGCATTTCTCATAGGGACGTTTTTGAACCGGAAGGTCCTTCATCTTCATTCTTTCCATAAATCCTCCTAACTACGCACCTCTCCAGTACATGAATCAGGAGTCGCAAATTCCGCAGCAGCTCAGAACATCCGATGTTCCGTTCAAATAATACGATAGATGATCAGCGCCAGCGCCACACCGATGATGCTGGCCATAGTAATCTTGATGGTAAGCCCGAAGGTTATCACAAGTACGCCGAAATCCAGCACCAAAGGGGAGTTCAGGCCAAAGGACTGGCCGAAATTCAGCCAGGACAGCCAGGAGATTCCCTCAGCCAGGCTTCCCAGAAAGCCGCCCAGCACAATCCCCGACAACAGCAAAATCAGCAGTATCCAGAAATTCTTGCTTCTCATAAGTAATCTCTTCCTCCAGCCTCAATTTATACATTCTACCATATCTTTCCTGCGCTGTATACATAAAATCCAGGAAGTTATAATTTTTTAATAACTCCCGCATCCAGAAGGCTCTGGAGAGATTTTAAGATTCCAAGCTTTCCATGGTACCAGGTAAGGCCGCCCTGGAAATAAACCGCGTAGGGCGGTTTGATGGGGCCATCAGCGCTCAGCTCAATGGAGGAACCCTGGACAAAGGCCCCTGCTGCCATAATCACCTGGCTGTCATATCCTGGCATATCCCATGGCTCCGGCGTAACAAAGCTGTCCACCGGTGCCGCCGCCTGGATTCCCTTGCAGAAGGCGATAACGCCCTCGGGACTGCCGAAGGTGATAGCCTGAATAATGTCATAACGTTCTTCGCTCCCATCAGGAACCACATCATAACCCAGGGCTTCATAGATATTGGCTGCGAAAATAGCGCTCTTTAAAGCTCCCGCAACGACCACCGGCGCCATGAAAAGGCCCTGGTAGAGCTGCTGGTTAATCCCCAGACTGGCGCCTACCTCCTTGCCCAGTCCCGGGGCGCTGAGCCGGTAAGAGGCCCGGTCCACGCAGTCCTGCCGCCCCACAATATATCCGCCGATCGGAGCCAGGCCTCCGCCGGGATTTTTAATCAGAGAACCTACAATCATATCTGCCCCTACATCTGTAGGCTCGATGGTCTCCACAAATTCTCCGTAGCAGTTGTCCACCATGCAGATTACATCCGGACGGATGGATTTGATGAAAGCAATCAGTTCTCCGATGCGCTCCACCGACAGGGTGGGCCGGGTAGCATAACCCTTGGACCTCTGGATCGTCACCAGCCTGGTGCGCTCGTTTAAGGCCTGCCGGATTCCCTCGAAGTCAAAGGAGCCGTCCTCCTTCAAGTCCACCTGTCGGTAAGTTATACCATATTCCGCCAGAGAACCGCAGGATGGGCGTATTCCGATTACCTCTTCCAGAGTATCATAAGGCTTTCCTACCGGGGACAGCAGCTCGTCTCCTGGCCTGAGATTTCCGGAAAGAGCAATGTTTAAGGCATGGGTGCCGCTGATGAGCTGGGGACGTACCAGGGCACTTTCCCCGTGGAAAACGGAGGCATAAACCGCTTCCAGGGTATCCCGTCCCAAATCGTTGTAGCCGTAACCTGTGGTAGCGGCAAAATGGATGTCGCTGACCCGATTTTTCTGCATGCCTCCGATTACCTTCAGCTGATTATACTCCGCCCTGCGGTCGATTGCCAGAAAGCGGTCCGTAAGTTTTTTTTCGATCCTGGCTCCAAACTCCAGGACCTCCCGGCCAATGCCAAGGCCGGAATAAATCTGCTGAATTTCTTCTTCTATCATCATGGTTGCATATCTCCTCGTAAATTTTCCTGACTTGCTGCTCTTTACAGCTTTGTTTTATAGCTTTGGCGAACCGATCCCCTCCTCACGGCAGTCCTCCAGAATTTTCTGAAGCACACGATCCAGGTCTCCTCCAAAATCCTCCAGTTTCAGCCAGCGGACCTCTCTTTCTCTCCTGAACCAGGTGATCTGGCGTTTGGCGAAATGCCTGGTGTCCCGTTTCAGAACATAAACCGCCTCCTCCAGTGAGCATGTTCCATCCAGGTAATCCAGGATTTCCTTGTAACCAAGCCCCTGCATGGAAGTCATTCCCCGTTTGACTCCCCGTTTTTTCAGAGCCTGCACCTCCCCCACCAGACCGTCGGCCATCATCGCATCCACCCTGCGGTCGATGCGCTCATAGAGATTTTTCCGGTCCGAACAAATCACATAATAAAGGAAATGGTATGGAGAACACCGCTCCCTTTCCCTTTGATTATGCAGTGAAAACGGCTCTCCGGTCTGACGGAAATATTCCAGCGCCCGTACCACCCGCTTAATATTGTTGGGATGAATCTGGTCAGCTGATTGGGGATCCGCTTGCTGCAGAAGGCTGTGAAGGTACTCCGCTCCTTTTTCAACCGCCAGCTTCTCCAGTTCCTTTCGAATGGGGCCCTCTCCCGTGTCGTCCCGGAAATCAATATCGTACAGAAGGGCCTGAATGTAAAAACCGGTGCCGCCGGCTACAATCGGCAGCTTTCCGCGGCTGTAAATCTCCTCCAGGGCCTCCTTCGCCATCCGCTGAAAGGCCGCTACATTAAAATCCTCCTCCGGCTCCAGCACGTCAATCAGATGATGACGGACCCCATCCATCTCCTTTTTTGTCACCTTAGCCGAGCCAATATCCATGCCACGGTAGACCTGCATGGAATCCGCGCTGATAATCTCCCCGTCCAGGGCCTTAGCCAGGCGGATGGAAAGGGCTGTCTTTCCCACCGCTGTGGGACCGGTCAGCACAATTAAGGGTCGTTTGCTCATAAAAAGCTCCTCTACACAATTCGCTTGAATTTCTTCTCCAGCTCGTATTTTGTCATGGAAATCATTACTGGTCTGCCATGCGGGCAGTGATAGGGATTTTCCAGCTTCAGCAGCTGGTCAATTAAGGCGTCCGCCTCCGCCGGAGACATATCATGGTTTCCCTTAACCGCTGCTTTGCAGGACATGGAGGCTACCCGCTGGCAGATCAGATCCGGTTCTCCGGAAATTCCCTCCTCCGTCAGTTCATCCAGCATCTCCATCAGCAGCTCTTTTTTCGCGATGGACAGCAGGTTGGACGGCACACCCCGGACAGCGAATTCCCGTCCTCCGAAACCCTCGATCTCAAAACCCAGGCGGGTAAACTGGTCCATGTAGCGCTCCAGCAGCAGGGCCTCGTTTGTGCTGAGGGTCAGGATAATGGGCGGACTAATCATCTGGGTGTCGAACTCTCTGGTCTTCAGATTGTTCATAGTATTCTCATAGAGAATCTTCTCATGAGCCGCATGCTGGTCAATGATGATAAGCTGGCCGTCGTATTCCACCATCCAGTATGTACCGAACACCTGGCCGATGAGGCGGTGACGCTTTCTGGAAGCCGGGTCCAGGAATTTTTCCTCAAATAAGTCCATCTGTACCGGGGGCTGCTCCTTTGGCGGCTGCTTTTCCCCGTGCTGTTTTTCCGCAGGCTGCGGCATGGAAGGTTCCGGCTGGGCCGGTGTGCCCTCGGTCTCAGAAGGCTGGGGTTGGGGAGACTGGGGTCGTAGAGTCGGCAGAGGACTCTCCGGCTGCGGCTTGGGCGAATTCTCCAACAGTTTCCCTACCCCGTAAGACCTGCCGCTCTCCCTGACCAGAGCGGGCTGCATAGGGACCGCCGCCCCGCCCAAAAGGGCCTTCCTTCTCTGCTCAAAAGGCTCCGGGTGAGGCGTGCGGATGTGCTCCGCGGGGCTTTGAGACGCCTTCTCCTCTTTCTCCTCCCTCAGCGTAACCTTGGGTATCAGTTCCTTCTCCGCCAGAGCCTCCTTCACCGCATTGTAAACTGCCCGGTACACCTGGTCGTTGTCCTTAAAGCGTAGTTCCATCTTCGTGGGATGAACGTTGACGTCCAGAAAATCCTGGGCGATGGTGAAATGCAGCAGGGTGAAGGGATATTTGTGCTGCATCAAATAAGGTTTATATGCTTCCTCGATGGCCCTGGAAATGATGCCGCTCTTGATATAGCGCCCGTTGATAAAATAATTCTCGTAATTCCGGTTGCCACGGCCGATGAGAGGCTTGCCAATAAACCCGCCGATGCGGATTTCACCCTCCTCCCCTTCCACCGGGAGCAGATTGGCCGTTATCTCCCGGCCGTAAACCGTATAAACCAAATCCCGAAGATTGTGATTGCCGGAGGTATACAGCTTGTTCTGATTATTCTGGATAAAACGTACCGACAGCTCCGGATGGGAGAGGGCAATCTTCTCTACCAAATCCGCCACATAGCCTCCCTCTGTCATGGGACTTTTTAAGAACTTCTTCCGTACCGGGGTATTGTAAAAAAGATTCCGGGCAATAAAGGTGGTCCCCTCCGGGGCTCCTACCTCCTCCAGCCCTTTTTCTTTTCCGCCCTCAATCTGATACCGGAAACCGGTCAGGCTGTCACTTGTCTTGGTAATCAGCTCCACCTGGGATACCGCTGCGATGCTGGCCAAAGCCTCGCCCCGAAAGCCCAGGGAGGAAATGGTAAACAGGTCCTCCACCGCCCGGATTTTACTGGTGGCGTGGCGCAGGAAGGCCAGGCCGATTTGGTCCTTTGGAATGCCGCTGCCGTTGTCCGTCACACGAATCATGGAGGTGCCGCCGTCACGGATTTCCACCGTCACTGCGGTGGCCTGGGCGTCAATGGCATTTTCCAGCAGTTCCTTTACCACAGAGGCAGGCCGCTCGATCACCTCTCCGGCCGCGATTTTATTTATGGTATTTTGATCAAGTACGGTAATTGTCGCCATATACGTTCTCCAATTCTACAAATCCAAAAGCCCTTCCAGAAGGTGAACCGTCATCACTCCTGCCTCCAAATCCACCTCTTTAACGCACTCTCCGATCGCGGGAATCAAAATCTCCCTGTTTCCGGGCGCATCTACAATATAGACATCATTGGCGCCGGTCTCCAGCACGTCCCGAATCACGCCCAAATCCTTTCCATTTTCCATCATCACCTTCAGGCCGATCAAATCACCGATAAAGTATTCATCTTCTCCAAGCTCCACTGCCTGGTCTCTGGTAATCAGCAGATCCTTGGAGCGGTAAATTTCTACCTGATTCATATTGTCGTAATCCTTAAATTTCAAGATCACCATATTTTTGAAAAACTTTACGTTCTGTATCTCAAGAGGTTTTAGCTCGCGTCCCGTATCCACATAAACCCGCTCCAGCGTCTTGAAACGGGCTGCATCGTCGGTGGTGGGAAAAACCTTTACCTCTCCTCTCACGCCATGGGCGGAAGTGATCACTCCCACTCTCAGCATATCGTTCATCGTCTTACCTCCGAAATCTGGTCAAATGAGAAAACAGACCGCCATACCCGAAAAGGGCTGACGGTCTTGTTCTACTGGATCTCAACGATCACCTTTTTGTCTTCTTTTGAGGCTGCGGCCTTAACAACAGAGCGGATAGCTTTCGCAATCCTTCCCTGCTTGCCGATGACCTTGCCCATATCAGCTGCGGCAACCTTCAGCTCAATAACGATTTCCTCGTCTTTCTGCGTTTCCGTCACCACAACTTCATCCGGATTGTCCACCAGCGCTTTCGCGATCACTTCGACTAACTCTTTCATAAGTCCACCTCATACACTGTTCTTACTGAATACCGGCGATCTTTAAGAGCTTTCCAACAGTTTCTGTGGGCTGAGCACCAGTTGCCAGCCACTTCTTAGCGGCCTCCTCATCGAACTTGATTACGCTGGGATCCTTGGTGGGATCATAGTAACCAACCTCTTCGATGAATTTTCCATCTCTGGGAGATCTGGAATCAGCAACTACAATTCTATAGAAAGGGGCCTTCTTCTGACCCATTCTTCTTAATCTCATCTTTACTGCCATCTCTTTCACCTCCTTATATTCTCTGGTTCCCGTTTTCCGGGAGCTGTATTTAGACATACAGGAATACCTGTTTGACTACCCAATGAAACGGTTCTCAGAACGGAAGCTTAAGCTTGCCTCCCATAAGGCCTCCAAGGCCTCCGAAACCGCCTTTGCGCTTGCCGCCGCCCATAAGGCCCGGCATCTGCTTCATCATTTTCTTCATCTGATCGAACTGCTTAACCAGACGGTTCACTTCCCCAATATCCACGCCGGCGCCTCTGGCGATGCGCTTTTTGCGGGAGGGATTAATCAGAGCCGGATTCGCCCGTTCTTCTTTTGTCATGGAAAGGATGATGGCTTCCACCCGCTTTAAGGATTTCTCTCCCTCGTCCATGTCCACGCCGGACAACTGGCTTCCCGCTCCAGGCAGCATGGAGAGAATACTTCCCATGCCTCCCAGCTTTTTAATCTGCTGCATTTGATTGAGGAAATCGTTGTAATCAAATTCTGCCTTGCGCAGCTTCTGGCTCATTTCCTTGGCCTGCTGCTCATCGATTTCCGCCGTGGCCTTCTCAATCAGGCTCATGATATCGCCCATGCCCAGAATCCTGGAGGCCATCCGGTCCGGATAGAACTGTTCCAGATCCGACAGTTTTTCACCCATACCTACATACAAAATAGGCTTGCCCGTTACGGCGCGAATGGAAAGAGCCGCGCCTCCGCGGGTATCTCCGTCCAGCTTTGTCAGGATGACTCCATCGATTCCAATTTTATTGTTAAAGGTCTCGGACACGTTAACCGCATCCTGACCGGTCATGGCGTCTACAACCAATATGGTTTGATATACGTCTACTTGCTCCTTAATTTCCACCAGCTCATCCATCATGGCCTCGTCAATATGAAGCCGGCCGGCCGTATCCAGAATCACCAGATTCTGTCCGTTCTTTGCCGCGTGCTCCACTGCGGCCTTGGCGATATCCGCCGGCTTGTGCTGGTTTCCCATGGAGAACACAGGGATTCCCACCTTCTCGCCGTTGACCTGCAGCTGTTTGATGGCTGCGGGCCGGTAAACGTCACATGCAACCAAAAGGGGCTTACGGCCCTTTTTCGCCTTCAGCTGAGCGGCCAGCTTCGCCGTGGTCGTGGTTTTTCCGGCGCCCTGAAGGCCGGTCATCATCAGAATCGTAATCTCGTTTCCAGGCTTTAAGGCAACCTCCGTCATCTCGTCGCCCATCAGCCGCACAAGCTCTTCATTTACAATCTTGATAACCGTCTGTCCTGCATCCAGGCGGCCAAAGATCTCTGCCCCCACCGCTTTTTCCTGGATGGAATTAATAAATTGCTTCACTACTTTGAAGCTGACGTCCGCCTCCAGAAGGGCCATACGGACCTCTCTCAAGGCAGCCTTTACCTCCGCCTCAGACAGCTTGCCTTTGCTGCGAAGGTTTTTGAATACATTTTGAAGTTTGTCGGTTAAGCTTTCAAAAGCCATAAAATAGGCGACCTCCTCTAAAGGGTACTGCTGATCTCCCCGGAGAGACGGCGAATGGTTTCAATCTGCGCTCTGTCTCCGGTTTCCAAATAACCATCCGCCGCCGCCTGAATCTGGCGAACCTTGTCACGGATTTTAATAAACTTCGCCACCAGCTGCAGCTTCGCTTCGTACTCTTCCAAAATCCGGTCGCAGCGCCTTACCAAATCGTGAACCCCCTGACGGCTGATTCCCTGTTCTCTGGCAATCTCGCTGGCGGACAAGTCATGGAAAACCACGTCTTCGTAAATCTGCCTTTGATGCTCAGTCAGCAGTTCTCCATAAAAATCATACAGGAGTCCCTGCTCTACGATCTTCTCCATCTCAACCACCTGGGTTATCATACACGATGGCGGAAGAATTGTCAAGTGTTTTTACTTGACAATTTGTTCTTTTACCGTTTCCAATGCTTTTTCCAGAGCCTCGTCGATTCCTGCCGGGTTCTTTCCGCCTGCCTGGGCCATACCAGGACGGCCGCCGCCTCCTCCGCCTACCAAGCCCGCAATGGCCTTAATCAGGTTGCCCGCATGGGCGCCCCGCTTCTGAGCTCCGTCAGTGGCCGTGGCCATCAGGTTCACTTTTCCATCCTGTACGGAGGCCATCACCACAACGCACTCGCCCAGCTGGTTCTTCATCTGGTCTCCCAGATTTCTCAGGCCGTTCATATCCACGCCGTCCACCTTTGTGGCCAGTACCTTTAAGCCTTCAATCTCCTTTACCTGGCTTGCCACATCTCCCAAGGATTCGTTAGCCAGCTTATTCTTTAACTTCTCGTTCTCGGAGGATAAGCTGCGGATTTCCTCCAAAAGGGACTCAATCTTGGCGTTTAATGCCGCCGGAGTGGTCTTAGCCGTCTTGGCTGCCTGATGAAGCTGCTCCTCCACCTCCTCATAATGGCGGATTAAGCCCTGGGAGGTCAAGGCTTCGATTCTTCTGACGCCGGCTGCGATTCCGGTTTCGGAGAGAATCTTGAAAGAGGCAATACTGCTGGTATTGGACACATGGGTTCCTCCGCACAGTTCCACTGAGAAGTCGCCCATCTTGACCACCCGGACCTTCTCGCCGTACTTTTCTCCAAAGAGGGCCATGGCGCCGGTCTTTTTTGCCTCGTCCAGAGACATCACCTCTGTCACAACCGGCAGGGAAGCCTGAATCTCGCGGTTTACCAGTTCCTCCGTCTTCTTGATTTCCTCCGGAGTCATTGCGGAGAAATGGGTGAAGTCAAAACGGAGACGTCCCGCATCCACGTAGGAACCGGCCTGCTCCACATGATCGCCAAGCACCATGCGCAGGGCTTTCTGGAGCAGATGGGTGGCGCTGTGATTCTTGCAGGTCAGCTGGCGGTTCTCGGCGCAGACTTTTAAGTTTACTTTCTCTCCCACACGCAGCATGCCCTTGGTCATCACGCCTACATGGCCAATCTTGCTGCCCTGAAGATGGATGGTTTCCTCCACCTTAAATTCGCCGTTAGGACTGGAAATCGTTCCTACATCGCCCTGTTGTCCGCCCATGGTGCCGTAGAAGGGGGTCTGATCGGCAATAATCGTTCCGCGCTGTCCGTCGGTCAGCGCTTCCACGATCTCATCCTCCGTGGTCAGCACACTGATCGTTGAGGAAGCCTCCAGCTGGTCATATCCCACAAACTCAGAAGTTACCGCGGCGTCGATGGACTGGTAAACCGTCACATCCGCGCCCATGTAATTGGTGGTCTTGCGGGCCTTACGCGCCTTTTCCTTCTGCTCCTTCATGGCGGCCGCAAAGCCATCCTCATCTACGGTATACCCCCGCTCTTCCAGAATCTCCTTGGTCAGATCCAGGGGGAAGCCGTAGGTATCGTAAAGCTTAAAGGCATTGGCGCCGGAAAGGGACTTCTCCCCTGCTGCCTGCATTTCAGCCTCCATATCTCCCAAGATGGAAAGGCCCTGATCGATGGTCTTATTGAACTTGTCCTCTTCCTCGGAAAGCACCTTCAAAATCATAGCCTGCTTCTCCTCCAGCTCCGGATAGCCGTCCTTGGACAGCTCAATTACCGTGGTGGACAGGTCTGCCAGGAACTTGCCCTCGATTCCCAGCTTTCTTCCATGGCGGGCAGCCCGGCGCAGCAGACGGCGCAGCACGTAGCCCCGGCCTTCATTGGAGGGCATGATGCCGTCGGAAATCATAAAGGTACAGGATTTAATATGGTCCGTCACAATCCGGAGGGAAACATCCGTCTCATGATCCTTCTGGTACTCCTTGCCCGCCAGCTGGCAGACACGGTCTAAAAGAGCCTTATTGGTGTCAACGGTAAAGAGGGAATCTACTCCCTGAACCACTACCGCAAGGCGCTCTAAGCCCATACCGGTATCGATGTTCTTCTGCTTTAATTCGCTGTAATTGCCGTGACCATCGTTGTCAAACTGGGAGAATACGTTATTCCACACCTCGATATAGCGGTCGCAGTCGCAGCCCACGGTACATCCGGGCTTTCCGCAGCCGAACTTCTCTCCGCGGTCATAATAAATCTCCGAGCAGGGACCGCAGGGGCCGGATCCATGCTCCCAGAAGTTGTCCTCCTTGCCAAAGCGGAAAATCCGCTCCGCAGGAATGCCGACTTCTTTATTCCAGATATCGAAAGCCTCATCATCGTCCAGATAGACAGACGGATACAGGCGGTCAGGATCCAGCCCCACCACCTCAGTCAAAAACTCCCAGGACCAGTGAATGGCCTCGGTCTTAAAATAATCTCCGAAAGAGAAGTTGCCCAGCATCTCAAAGAAGGTGCCGTGGCGGGCGGTCTTGCCGATATTCTCAATATCGCCGGTGCGAATGCACTTCTGGCAGGTAGCCACTCTGCGTCTGGGCGGAATCTCCTGTCCCGTAAAGTAGGGCTTTAAAGGAGCCATTCCGGAGTTAATCAGCAACAGGCTGTTATCATTATGCGGAACCAGTGAAAAGCTCTTCATCACCAGATGTCCCTTGCTCTCAAAAAAGTCCAGGAACATCCGGCGCAGCTCGTTCACGCCGCGGTATTGTGGTTCTTTCACTTCTTTCATCCTCCATACTTCCAGTAACCGTTCTCAACAATTACAATTTTCATAGTGGATTGTAACATACGGCAATTTATTAATCAAGCGGTAGTTTACGAATAAACAAAAAGAAGCAGAAGCTTCAGCCCTCCCGGCCTGCTTCTGCTTCTTTTTGATTTATTTCCTCGTTATGCAGGTTTTCATAACGCCCCGCCAGCTCATACGCCCGTAACCTGGTGAGTTCCACCTGGACGTTGGTATACTCGATGCCCTTGGGGGAGGATGAATTTCCATCGCCTCCGGCTGCCTTTATATCCCGTTCCTTCAGCCACTTCTGCTGATCCTCCGCCAGGCCGGCCGCCTGGTCTTTTGGCAGCTCAGCAAGGAGACCATTGTAGATATTGTTCATCTCGCTTTCCCACAGCTTCAGTTCCGAGGCAACGGATGTCTGGGCCGAGTAGATATTGGCCCCCGCTCCTTCCTCCTCCAGCTGGCTAATCTGCCGGTCCAGCTCTTCAAGCCTCCTCCGGTAATCCGCTGCGGAGGACTCTGCCGCGCCCTCCTTCCATCCGGCGGTTCCCTCCAGAGGCGATGCCGGAGAACGCGGCCTTTCCTCTTCCAAAGAAGCGGAATCCGCTGTCGCCGCATCCAGGAGAGCTTCCCTGGCCGCTCCCGTCTCCTCCTTGGAAGGAGGCGCTTCCTCCTCAGCCGCAGCAATCCGTGCCATGGCGATTCCTGCCAATGTTTCCTGGGCCGCAGAGGTTTCCTCAAGGGCCGCCCCCATCTCCCTGCTGCCAAATGAATTTGTATAGAAAGTAACTGCCGCTCCTACAATCAGGATACAAACAATGACCAGCCAGATTTGACGATTTTTCATATATCCCTTCCTTAATTCCAGTCTCCACCTGTTCATACCTTATCACAAATAGAGTGGAAAAGGAATATGCGGCATAAAGGAGTAATATTTTGTAAGAGATATGTAAGAAACATATAACCGTTCCCTACCTTCACAGTTACGAGCAAACATCCTCTACAGAGTCAGCCCCTCGTCAATGAGCCGGTTTTCTCCATCGGCTGCACCGGTGGCCAGCTGGTCGCAGCGCTCATTTTCCGGATGGCCTGCGTGGCCCTTAACCCAAATAAAGGAAACCTCGTGAGGCTTCTTTGCCTCCAGAAGCCTCTTCCACAAATCAATGTTTTTCACCGGACCGCTTTTCCCCCGGTTCCAGCCCTTGGCCACCCAGCTGTCAATCCAATGCTGATTAAAAGCATCCGTCAAATACTTGGAGTCCGAATAGAGCTCTACCTGGCAGGGGCGGTTTAATGCTTCCAGACCTGCAATGGCCGCCATCAGTTCCATCCGATTGTTGGTGGTTCTCTCATATCCGCAGGATAGCTCCTTCTCATGAAGGCTTCCCTGTCGGTCCACATACTGGAGAACCACCCCATATCCCCCGGGGCCGTCCGGATTCCCTCTGGCCGCTCCGTCCGTATAAATTCGCACAATTCCCATCGGTATTTCTTCCTCCTACCGGTCCCATTTCTCGCAAAGGGCCTGAATTTCTTCTGTAAACCGGAGCAAATCCTTATTAGCTCCTTCCTGATTTTTGTGTATCACATCCATCAGCTGCTGACCAGCCTCCACCAGTTTGGTATAAATACCGGTAGCCTTTCTGCGGGCAGCTGTCTGACGGTCAATGGGCACAGCCTCTGTCAGCTTGATCCAGCAGCCTTTCAGTAAATCAAACTGGGAACCGGAATAGGGAGCTCTGGCTTCATAGCCCAGCTGATCCGTCAGCACAGAGGTGAAGGCCGTACAGTTTTCTTCATCCCCGTGGACAGTAAAAACATATGAAGGCTTTTCTTTGAAAGCCAAAAGCCATGTCAGAAGGCCGTCCCTGTCCGCATGACCGCTGATTCCCTCCAGCTGAACAATCCTGGCCTGAACGTTGATTTCCTCCCCAAAGATCTTTACCTCCTCAGCTCCGTCCACCAGCAGTCGTCCTAATGTTCCATCTGCCTGGTAACCGGCGAAAACCACGCAGCACTCCCTGCGCCAGAGGTTGTGCTTCAGATGGTGGCGGATCCGGCCCGCATCGCACATGCCGGAGGCAGAGATAATCACTTTGGGGGTAGGGTCAAAGTTAATATTTTTGGATTCCTCGCTGGTTACGGACAGCTTCAGCCCCGGGAAGTCGATGGGGTTGATCCCCTTCTCCACCAACGCTTTCGTCTCCTCATCGTAGCATTCCCGCATGTTCATCTTAAACACATGAGTTGCTTCCACTGCCAGAGGGCTGTCTACGTAAACGTCAAAATTCGGATGCCCCGTCACCATCTCTTCCTCTTTGATGCGCCGGATCATATACAAAAGCTCTTGAGTCCGTCCTACGGCAAAGGCTGGAATTACCACATTTCCCCCTCTGTCCAACGTTTCCTGAATAATAGCGGCCAGCTGGGGGATATGGTCTACCCCCTGCTTATGGCGGCGGTTTCCGTAGGTAGATTCCATCACCACGTAGTCTGCCTGATCGATATACTGAGGATTACGGATTAAGGGTTTATTTTTATTTCCAATATCACCGGAAAATACAATCTTGCGGGAATCTTCTCCTTCTGTGGCCCAAATCTCAATGGAAGCCGAACCCAGCAAATGTCCCACATCTGTAAAGCGCAGCGTGATATTCTCATTTACTTTAAATATCTGACCGTATGCCACGCCTTCGAAGAGTTCCAGCACTCCCTCGGCATCCTCCGTAGTATAAAGAGGCTCTACCTGAATCTTTCCGGCTCTCTTTGCCTTCCGGTTTTTCCACTCTGCTTCCATCTCCTGAATATGGGCGCTGTCAATCAACATGATTCCGCATAAATCTGCCGTGGCGTATGTGGTGATAATTCTGCCGCGGAATCCTTGGGCGTAAATCCATGGCAGCATACCGGCATGGTCAATGTGAGCATGGGTCAGCAGCACATAATCGATCTCTTCATACCCTACGGGCATCTCCGCGTTTTGGTAAGGATTGTTCCCCTGTTCCATTCCGCAGTCAACCAGGATTTTCGTTTTCCCCACTTCCAGATAATGACAGCTTCCCGTCACTTCATGGTCCGCCCCGATAAAGGTCAGCTTCATATCGTTCTCCCCTCTTTCTTCCGTGAATCGGCCCAACAGCCGAAATTTTCCGCTCATCAGCAACAGTTCAGGAGGGCTTATGCCCCGGGGCACGCTGTCCTGAACTGTAACGTCAATTATAGGTTTAGTCTACCACATTTTCAGAAAAAAATGCAAACTTTTTCGTAAATCAGGACATTTTCTTGGTGCTTTCAGGCTGTTAAATAATAATGCAAATCATTCCCCCATTGCTGTCGTTGATAATCTTCTGCAAAGTATCCTGAAGCTTCATCTGGCAGTCCTCCGTCATCTGGGAAATCTTTGCCTGAATGCCGTCCTCCACAATCTGCTCGATGGACTTTCCGAAAATGTTGGTGTTCCAGACTCCGTCCTCATTGTCCCTGGCATTCTCTTTAATATAGGCAATCAAATCCATAGCCTGCTGTTCGCTTCCCACAATAGGGGCGATCTCCGTTTCAATGTGGGCTTTAATCATATTGATGGAAGGGGCCTCCGCCTTCATCTTCACGCCGTATTTATTGCCGTGCTTAATCACCTGAGGCTCATCCAGAACAATCTCTGACCGTTCCGGCATTACCACTCCATACCCCTTCATTCGCACCTGACTCAGAGCGTTCTTTACCTGTTCATATTCCTTCTGCATGGCAGCCAGATTTCCCAGAGTGCGCAGCAGCTGATACTCTCCTTCAATAGGTATTCCTGTCAAGTCGCTGAGAATCTGATAGTAATAGCCGTCGTCCATCTCCACCTGAATGGATACCCTGCCATCGGACATGCGCATCTGCCGGATATTCATACTGCGGATTCCATCGGCCTTCTGCTCCTCAAGCTTGGCAGCCACATCCTTCATATGATTTACTTCCTTCAGCAGATTTTTTGCTCCCTGAATCACCTGGGCCTTCAGCCAATGGGTGGCCGGCAGAATTTCCAGCCATTTAGGAATATGAAAATCCAGCTGTGTAACAGGAAATTCCTTCAAAACCTTTTCAAGAATATGGTAAATGTCATCCTTTTTCAGCTGCTCGCAGTTAACCGGAAGTACCGATACTCCATAATTTGACGACATTTCCTTTGCCAGACGGGCCGTCTCATCAGAGTAGGGTCTTGCAGAATTCAAAAGAACTACAAAGGGCTTTCCCAAATTCTTCAGTTCCTCAATCGTACGGTTTTCCGCCCCTATGTACCCCTGCCTCTTGATCTCTCCGAAGGAGCCGTCGGCAGTAACTACAATACCAATGGTGGAATGGACCCCGATTACCTTCCGGGTTCCGATCTCCGCGGCCTGAGTAAAAGGTATTTCCTGGTCAAACCAGGGCGTCTTTACCAGGCGTTCCTCCCCATTCTCAATATGTCCCGCCGCTCCCTCGGCCATAAAGCCTACGCAGTCAATCAGGCGGACTTTTGCTTCGATTCCATCGGTCAGAGTAATCCGGGCCGCTTCCTTCGGTATGAACTTGGGTTCCGTGGTCATTATGGTCTTTCCTGCCGCGCTTTGGGGCAGTTCATCCCGGCTTAAAGAGCGCATATGTTCGTCCTCCATAGCAGGCAGCACCAAAAGCTCCATAAAGCGTTTGATAAACGTGGATTTTCCTGTCCGCACCGGTCCCACCACTCCAATATAAATTTCCCCTCCCGTCCTGGCCTGGATGTCTTTGTATACATTAAAATTGTCCATAAAGATTCCCCCTTGCTATACTGCTAAAGTATATGCAGGGGGGAGGGCTGGTATGCTATCTTGTGTTGGCCTCGATACCCTGTTTTAAAATTTCCAGGGAACGCTTCATCCGTTCTTCCAGGTTGAAGGTGCAGAAGGACATCTTCTTTACTCTGGGCTCATCCTGATTGTCCAGGATCTCCGCAATCTTCACCTTGGCAGCTAAGGGATTACAGGAAATATCATCGATGTACTCAAAGTAAGTCATATCGGGGCGTTTGGTCAGCTGCCCCACCGCTTCCACCACGTTGCGGGGAAACCCGGCATTCTGCAGATCTTTCAGCGAAAGATCACCGTCCTCCACCACATCGTGGAGAATCGCAACCGTCTTCTCTTCCTCCGTATCCATCTGCTCCATCACGCGTCTGGCATGTTCGAAATAAGAACCTTCGTCAGGCCCCTTCATCCCCGCCAACGCCGTCTCCGCAATCTGAATGGCTTGATCTAACATTGCGCATCCCCCTTTTCCAGCCGGCTTGATTTGTTTTAAAAAAACAGCCCTGTTGATAGTCTTATTATACCAACAGGGCCAGGAAAAATCCATATCTTTCCAGCATCTTTTTTCAAATATCCGCATTTCTCGTAACCGTTCAGGATAATTCTTATTCGCTGAGATAAGCCTTTTTTACCTGATCGTTATTCATCAGCTCCTTGGCGTCTCCGCTCAGCGCGATGGTTCCGGTTTCCAGAACATACGCCCGGTCGGCAATAGACAGAGCCTTCTTCGCATTCTGTTCCACCAGAAGCACCGTAGTTCCGTCACTGTTGATGCTCTGAATGATATCGAAGATCTCGTTCACATAGATGGGGGACAATCCCATGGAAGGTTCGTCCATTACAATCATCTTTGGATGGCTCATCAGCGCCCGCCCCATAGCAAGCATCTGCTGCTCACCTCCGGAGAGAGTCCCGGCCATCTGGTTTTTTCTTTCCTCCAGACGTGGGAAACGTTTATAAATCATCTTCAGCGTTTCGTCAATCTCCGCCTTATCCTTTCTGGTAAAAGCTCCCATCTTCAAATTCTGAAGCACCGTAAGCGTAGCAAAGATCCGCCGTCCTTCCGGCACATGGGCCAGCCCCATTCCTACCAGTTTATATCCGGGAGTTTTGGTCACATCCATCCCGTTGTAAACAATAGAACCCGTCTTTGCCTTCAACAGTCCGGTAATGGTGTGAAGAGTGGTGGTCTTGCCCGCGCCGTTGGCGCCAATCAAAGCGATGATCTCCCCCTGATTCACCTCAAAGGAGATTCCCTTTAACGCCTGGATCACTCCGTAATAAACCTCCAGGTTTTTCACTTCCAGCATTGCCATTTTCCTGTCTCCTCCTTACTCCCCAAGATATGCCTTAACTACTTCCGGGTCATTGAGCACATCGGATGTGGGACCCTGGCGCAGCACCTGACCAAAGTTCAGTACCGTCAGTTCCTCACAGATCCCGCTGACCAGCTTCATATCATGCTCAATCAGCAGAATGGTCATGCCGAAATGATCCCGAACAAAGCGGATGGTTTCCATCAGCTCCTGGGTTTCATTGGGATTCATGCCCGCCGCCGGCTCATCCAGCAAAAGCAGCTTCGGCTCCGTAGCCAGGGCTCTGGCAATTTCCAGCTTTCTCTGCTGACCATAAGGAAGGTTAGAGGCCTTCACCTCGGAAACCTCCTCCAGGTCAAAAACCTTCAAAAGTTCCATGGTTTTCTCATCCATAGCCTTCTCCGTCTTCTGATAAGAAGGAAGACGCAGAATGCCGGCAATGGTAGAATAGCGATAATGGTTGTGAAGTCCGGCCTTTACATTGTCCCGTACGGACAGATCCTTAAACAGGCGGATATTCTGGAAGGTTCTGGCAATGCCTGCCTTATTAATCTCCACCGTATGTTTTCCTGTAATATTGGTTCCGTCCAGAACGATGCTTCCGGCGCCCGGTTTGTAAACCCCCGTTAAAAGGTTAAAAACCGTAGTTTTCCCCGCTCCGTTGGGGCCGATGAGACCATAAAGCTCACCCTTTTTAATCTGAATATTAAAATCGTCTACCGCCTTCAGGCCTCCGAAGGAAATGCTTAAATGGGTAACATCCAGCAGGTTCATCATCAGGCCACCTCCTTATGTTTATGGCCGCGGAAACGCTCCACCAGCCGTTCTCTGAACGCGATGGCGCTGGGCGCGGAGGTAAAGAGCATCATGGCAATCAGCACAATCGCATAGATCAGCATACGGTAATTGCTGAATCCCCGCAGAAGCTCCGGCAGAGCTGTCAGTACAACCGCCGCGATCATGGAACCCCGGATATTTCCGATTCCGCCCAAAACTACATAAACCAGAATCAAAATGGACATATTGTAGTCAAAGGTCCCTCCCGCCAGGCTGGCGTAATTGTGCGCATAAAGCACGCCGCCCACGCCTGCCAAAGAGGCGGAAATCGTAAAAGCCATCAGCTTGTATTTCGTAATATTGATTCCCACGGATTCCGCCGCAATCCGGTTATCCCGGATCGCCATAATCGCCCGTCCTGTTCTGGAATGAATCAAATTCAGCACAATAAACAGGGTAATCAGCACCAACACAATACCGATATTGAAATTAGAAGCCCTGGGTGTTCTGGCAATACCCTTGGCGCCTTCGATAATTACCTGTCCCTCATCCAGAAGATTCAAGGCTTTTTTGGACATGGCAACATGGATACCATTGGCATCTGCTCCCACATAGAGCACATTCAGCACATTTTTAATAATCTCTCCAAAAGCCAGGGTAACGATGGCCAAATAGTCTCCCCGCAGCCTCAATACCGGGATTCCAATCAGGATCCCAAAGAAAGCCGCAACAGCAGCGCCGATTAAAATAGCGATTACCAAACGCAGCGTATCGCTGGCAATGCTTTCCGCCATCAATTTGGAAAAAAACGCTCCGGAGAAAGCGCCTACGCACATAAAACCCGCATGTCCCAGACTAAGTTCTCCGGAAATTCCTACCGTAAGGTTCAGGGAAACCGCCAAAATCACATAGACGCACAGAGGAACCAACAGTCCCTTCAGCTGGTTGCTGAGACTGCCGGAAGCCGTCAGTACCTGAATCACAATCCAGAAAGCAATGACCAGACCGTAGGTTATGGAGTTGTCGATTAAGTGCTTTTTCTTTGTCTGCTTCATGTTCTCCACCTACACTTTCTCACTGATTTTCCGCCCGAACAATCCTGTCGGCCGGATGAGAAGTACCAAAATCAGCACCAGGAATACAATGGCGTTGGAAAGCTGGTCAGAAATATACTGCTTTGCCAGCTGTTCGATCACTCCCAGGGCAATTCCGCCAATAAAGGCGCCCGGAATAGAGCCGATTCCTCCGAACACAGCCGCCACAAAAGCCTTAATTCCAGGCATAGAGCCAATATACGGATCCAGGTTGTCATAGGCGGAACAGTAAAGAACGCCTGCCACTGCTGCCAGGGCGGAACCGATCGCAAAGGTAAGGGCAATGGTTGAATTCACATTAATTCCCATCAAAGTAGCCGCCTCCCGGTCCTCCGACACCGCCAGCATAGCCTGTCCCATCTTCGTCTTATTGATAAAAGAGGTCAGCGCCACAATGATAATCAGGCAAATAATCACTGTCACAATAGTCACTGCGGAAATGGACAGCTGACCGTCCGCCAGCCGTAAGGGCGGCAGCTTAATAACAGAAGTGAATTTTTTGGGAGTCGGTCCAAAAATCAGCAGAACCACGTTCTGAAGCAGATAGCTGACACCGATGGCGGTAATCAGCACAGCAAGAGACGAGGCGTCGCGCAGCGGTTTATACGCAATCCGCTCAACGGCTACGCCTAAAATCGTGCAGACAACGATTGCTGTCAAAACCCCCAGTACAGTGGGCATACCCATGGTATTCATCACCGTAAACGCGGTAAATGCTCCTACCATGATGATATCTCCATGGGCGAAATTCAGCATCTTGGCAATTCCATATACCATGGTATAGCCAAGGGCAATAATGGCATAAACGCTGCCAAGGCTAAGGCCGCTGAATAAGCAGGATAAAAAACTCATAAACGCAACACCTCTTAAACTATTTTCTTCCAGACAAAACAGCAATAGAGGGTTGCCAGCGTGACAACCCTCCTATGGGTCTGATGTGCAATTAGTTCTGCATCTCGTAAACGCCGTCTACAATCATAACAGCCTTGGGCTCCTTGTGAGGCTCTCCGTCCTCAGTCCAGGTCATGCCCTCGCCGGTCAAACCATCAATGGTGATCTCTGTCATAGCAACCTTCATTGCCTCGCAGATATCGGAAACTTCCATATCCGGGGTTACACCCGCCTGCTCTGCGGCAGCCTTGATGGCATATACGGCATCATAGGCGTCAGCAGCGAACTGAATGGGCTCCATGCCGTAAGCTTCCTCATAGGCAGCTACGAAATCCTGGCTTCCTTCCTCGTCAGCAGAGAAAGGTGTTAAGAGCATCAGTCCTTCCGCAAGAGAAGTGTCAAAATTTTCCACAGTCAGGATTCCATCCATACCGTCACAGCCGAAGAACTGGGGAGCAAATCCCATATCGCTGGCCTGCTTTAAAATGGTAGAAGCCTCGGAGTAGTAAATCGGCAGGAATACCAGCTCAGCGCCTGCATCCCGGCACTCGGTCAGCTGTACGGTAAAATCCGTATTGGTATCTGCAGTAAATGCTCCGGCAGCTACAATCTCAAGGCCCTGGTTGGCAGCCTCTTCTTCAAAGGACTCATAGATTCCGGTGGAATACTCAGTAGAGCTGTCATAAATCACGCCGATCTTGGTAGCCAGTCCATGCTCTCCGATGTACTGAGCGGAAGCACGTCCCTGATCGGGATCCGAGAAGCATACGCGGAAAGCGTTTGGCTCAGAGATACTCTCTACAGCAGAACCGGAAGGAGTGATCTGGAACATATTGTCAATGGCAGTCTCAGCTACCACCGCAATACAGGGATTGGAGGTGGTAGTTCCTACCAGCATCTGCATACCCCAGTCCTTCAGGGTGTTGTAGGCGCTGACAGCCTTCTCCGTATCATTCTCATCGTCCTGGAAATTGTACTCAACCTGATAGCCGTTGATTCCGCCGGCCTCATTGATCTCCTTAATGGCCAGATCCGCTCCGTTCTGTACAGCGATTCCATAAGCAGCAGCAGCGCCTGTGCTGGGGCCGATTGCGCCAATCTTAAAGGTAGCGCTGTCAGCAGCAGCCTCGCCTTCCTCAGCTGCTTCCGTATCTCCAGCCGCCTCCGCAGCGGTATCCCCGCTGTCAGCCGCGCTCTCAGAGCTGCTGGAGCCGGAGCCGCCGCAGGCAGTTAAAGAGAACGCCATCACTGCCGCAAGTCCAAGACTCAAATATCTCTTTTTCATAATTGTCATCCTCCTCTTTTTTACGCTTTAACTAACTAAAAGCTTTCTATATTATAGAAATTCTCCCCTGGATTGTCAACCTTTTTTGCCTTATTTCGTCAAAGCGTCCCATAACGTTTAGTCATGTTATTTATAACTTTGCCGGGAACTGTTCAGGGCAACGGGAACGCGGGGGCTAAAGCAGACATTGAGCTTGCTTATAAGCCTCATCCTTCTTCCCACTCCATCGAAGGATTCTCCGTACATTTATCCCGAAGCATAAGGCCAGTTACCGCTTCCCCCGCAGGCAGTCCATCGAACAGGACCTCGTTTACCTGTTCTACAATCGGCATGGAAACACCATATTTCTCCGCCAGAGCCCGGGCTGCCTTTGCACTGTAAACCCCCTCTACTACCATGTGGACCTCTTTCATGGCTTCCTCCATGGAAAGCCCCTGGCCGATCAGGATTCCTGCTCTGCGGTTACGGCTGTGCATGCTGGCGCAGGTAACAATCAGATCCCCGATTCCCGTTAATCCGGCAAAGGTTTCCGCCTTTCCGCCCATGGCCATTCCCAGGCGGGAGATTTCCGCAATCCCCCTGGTAATCAGCGCGGCCTTTGTATTATCTCCAAATCCAAGCCCATCGGCAATTCCCGCTGCCAAAGCAATTACATTTTTCAGGGCGCCGCCCAGTTCAATGCCCAAAAGGTCCGGATTGGTATACACCCGAAACACGCTGGACATGAATACGCTTTGAACCAGTTCAGCTACATGACGTTTGTGAGCTCCGGCTACGCAGGTAGTGGGAAGTCCCAGGCTTACCTCCTCCGCATGGCTCGGCCCTGAAAGAGCCGCGACCTGACAGCCGGGAAGCTCCTCCTCAATTACCTGGCTTAACGTCATCAGGCTTCCTTCTTCGATGCCCTTAGCCACATTGACGATCACCTGCCCGGGTTTTAAAAATTCCTTCATTCTCCCCGCAGTCTGACGAACGAAGACGCTGGGAACCGACAGTACAAGAATATCCTTCTCTTCCATCGCCTTCTTCAGATCCCCTGTTACATGGATTGACTCAGGAATCCGAACTTTAGGAAGGTTGGGATGAACTCTGGTCCGGCTTAAAGCCGTAACCTCATTTTCCAAAGCGGACCAAAGGTCCACCTGGTGCCCGTTTCCCGCAAGCAGAATCGAAAGAGCCGTTCCCCAGGTTCCGGAACCAATTACACCGATTGAAGCCATATCAACCACACTCCTTTTCTACTTATTTTTTCCGCCCCAAAGCTTGTTCTCCGTTCCATGAAGAAGGCGGGAAATATTAGAGCGGTGGCGCCAGAAGGCCATGGCGCAGATGATACCCGCCAGTACGTCGTATTCCAAAATACATTCCGGCGGGATTCCGTAGCTTTTGGCCATGCAGACATTCCATATAAAGAAAATCAGGGAAATTACCAGAGAACCCAGGGAAACGTAGCGGCTGACGGCCACTACCGCCACAAAAACGAACAGGCACAAGAAACCCAGCCTCAAGTCGAGAGCGGCCAGAAGTCCGGCTGTGGCGGCAATCCCTTTTCCTCCCTTAAATTTCAGATAGCAGGGGAAGTTGTGTCCCAGGATTACCCCAAGTCCCGTATACAGCATAAACAGGTAACCGGAATTCATGTGTTCCCGGAAAATATACCGGACAGTCAGACAGGGAATCAGCGTCTTTAAAAAATCTCCCGCGAACACCACCAGTCCTGCCTTCTTTCCCAGCACCCTGAGGGCGTTGGTCGTACCGGAGTTTCCGCTTCCGTACTGACGGATATCGATTCCGTTCATTCTTCCGTACAGATACCCGGTCTGAAACAGTCCGAACACATAACCCACAGCCAGACAAATCAATCGCTCCATTATTATTTCCTCCAGTTTCCTCTCCTACTGTCCTATATCCTTCTCCGAGCGCTCCCGGATGATAAACTTCAGGGGCGTTCCCTTGAAGCCAAAAGCGCTGCGAATCTGGTTTTCCAGATACCGGGTATAGGAGAAATGCATCAGTTCCTTATCGTTGACAAAGGCCACAAAGGTAGGCGGCTTCACCGCTACCTGGGTCATATAGTAAATCTTCAGACGCTTTCCTTTATCCGATGGAGGCTGCTGCATGGCTACTGCCTCTGTGAGGATTTCGTTTAAAACGCCGGTGGACACCCGCAGATTCTGATTCTGACGGACGGTGTCGATAAGCTCGAACAACTTTCCCAGCCTCTGCCCCGTAGCCGCGGAAATAAAGAGATACTCCGCGTAGGGCATAAAGGAGAGAACCTCCTTCAGCTTATTGGTATACTCATAGATGGTCTTGTCATTTTTCGTGACGGCGTCCCACTTGTTGACAGCCACGATTACGCCCTTGCCCCTGTCATGAGCAATGCCCGCAATTTTGGCGTCCTGCTCGGTAACGCCCTCCACCGCGTCGATGACTACCACCACAATGTCCGCCCGCTCCACCGCGGACACGGTGCGGATGATGCTATAGCGCTCCAAGTCCTCCTTGATTTTATTTTTCCTCCGGAGGCCTGCGGTATCGATAAACACATAGGGTTGTCCGCCATGGATGATTTCCGTATCCACCGCATCCCGGGTGGTGCCCGCGATGTCGGATACGATGACCCGGTTTTCCCCTAACAACTTATTTATAATAGAAGATTTTCCTACATTGGGCTTTCCCACCAGAGCGACTCTGGGGCGGTCGTCTTCCTCCTCCTCAAGACCGGAGGTATCAAAATGTTTTACGATCTCATCCAAGAGGTCGCCTAAACCCAGGCGAGATGCAGCCGATACCGGAATAGGATCTCCAATTCCCAGGTTATAAAACTCATAAATATCGTTTCCGTATTTTTCAAAACTGTCTACTTTATTAACCGCCAGCACCACCGGCTTACGGGCCTTGCGCAGCATGTCCGCCACCTTGGAATCTGCATCTACCAATCCCTGACGCACATCCACAATAAAGACAATTACATCCGCTGTGTCAATAGCGATCTGAGCCTGCTCCCGCATCTGGGAAAGAATGATGTCGCTGCTCTCCGGCTCGATTCCTCCGGTGTCAATCAGGGTAAAATTCATATTCAGCCAGGTACAGTCGGCATAAATCCGATCCCTGGTTACACCGGGCGTATCCTTCACGATGGAAATGGTATCCCCGGCCAGCACATTAAATAAAGTAGACTTGCCCACATTTGGACGTCCCACAATGGCTACTACTGGTTTGCTCATATCTTACCTCCTTCTGAATCCAGCTCATATCCTTCATAGCCGTAGGCCGCGCCGGGAAAGCTTCTTCCCTCCTCCTCGGCCCGGGGCTCCCGTTCCGGATGAAGTATGGCCGAAACCAGGTCGCGCCCGCTCGATTGTACTATACGAATCCGGACTTGTAAAGCCTTTTCTGCCTGTCGTACTGTCACGTCATCCAAAAAAACCTGCTCTCCCGCCCGGAACATATTTACCGGAAGAAGCAGCCAATCTCCCAGCGCTCTGCCCTCTAGTTGGCGGATTAAATCTCCTCCGGTAATCAGACCGGAGACGGTAATCATTTCTCCGAAAAAATCATTCTGAATGGGATAAATGTGAACCCGGCGGCTGGGATATCGTTCTAAAACCGGCTTTAAATACTCCTGAATATATGGAAACGCCAGGCGGCCGGTGGCAATGGAAATCTCTCCCGGACTCTCCTCTTCTTCCTCCTTCAGAGCCTCCCGGATTTCTGTTTCCAGAAGCCGCAGCATACCTACCCCATTTTCCAGTTGGATATATCCATCATAACGGTCCTCCTCCGGCATCGGCAGCCCTGCCAGATGATAGAATTCATCGCTGGCATGAACAAAGTGACTGCCGGTTTCAGCGAAGATCTCCCGCTGCCAGCGCTCCACCCTGCGGATCACATCCAGGGCGTCTTCCTTTGTCACCGGTTCCAGCGAATACAGGCCCTCACGAAAACGGGACAAGCCCACCGGCACTACGGATACGCTCTCCATATAAGGCAAGTAGGACTTTAAATCACCAATGGTCCGGTCCAGTTCTTCCCGGTCATTAATCCCCTTGCACAGCACAATCTGCGCATTCATAGGGGTTCCCGCCTGAAAGAGCCGGTCCATCAGTTTTAAGGACCGGCCGGCGAAACGGTTTCCCAGCATTTTGCAGCGAAGCTCCGGGTTGGTGGTGTGAACAGAAATATTGATGGGCGCAAGCTTAAAACGAATGATCCGGTCGATATCCTTCTCCTTCATATTCGTCAGGGTCACATAATTCCCCTGAAGGAAGGAGAGTCTGGAGTCATCATCCTTAAAATATAGGGTATCCCGCATGCCGGGGGGCATCTGGTCGATAAAGCAAAAAATACATTTATTGCAGCAGGAACGATAGTCGCTCATCAGACCGTTCTCAAAGGTCAGGCCCAAATCCTCGTAATCGTTCTCTATCTCCAGTTCCCACTCCTCCCCGTTGGCCTTCCGGACCAGCATGGTCAGAGAAGGGCTGTCCACATAGTATTCATAGTCGAATATATCTTCTACCGGATTCCCGTTAATCTCTAAAAGCAAATCGCCCGGCTCCAGTTCCAGCTCCTCGCCGATCGAGCCCGGCTCTACCTTCAGAATAAGATGGCCGGTCTGTTTTCTTTTCTTCATAGGTATATTTTCCTTTACTTTCACTTCTACTTCTTTTCTATCATACCAATAAGCCGGCAATTTGTAAATGGGGGCTTTTGGGCGCGTAAAAAACCAGCACCCAAAGATTCGGGTGCTGGAAAACAATTTCGTATGTTTGAACTCTCATCCCAAAATGGAAAATGCGGCGAAAATGGAAGACATCAGGGAAGCCACCAGAGACACCACCGTAATCTGGGTATTGATAGAAGGACCTGCCGTGTCTTTAAAAGGATCTCCTACCGTATCGCCGGTAACTGCGGCCTTATGAGCCTCAGAGCCCTTTCCCCCTTCGTGTCCGGCCTCAATATATTTTTTAGCATTGTCCCAAAGCCCGCCTGCATTGGACATAAACAGCGCCAGCAGCAGACCGCTTACAATATTCCCAAGCAGGAATCCGCCGATTGCCAGCGGTCCGCCGATCAGTCCTACAATCACCGTGGCCGCAATGGCCATAGCTCCTGCGGGAATCAGTTCTTTTAACGCTCCCTCCGTCGCGATATTGATGCATGTGTCGTAATCCGCCTTCACTCCCGGTTTTCCTTCTCTCAATCCCTTGATTTCCCGGAACTGACGATGGATTTCCGCTACCATCCTCTGGGCGTTTTTATCCACTCCCAGCATAAGCATAGCAGAAAACACCGCGGGAATAGACGCGCCAATCAGAACGCCAAAGAATACTGCGGGATCCATAATATCAAATCCGGTGATCAGATCCTTGCCCATAGCCGCCAGGGATTCGTTAACTTCTGACATATACGCGCCCAGCAGGGAAATTACCGTCAGGCCGGCGGCGCCGATGGCAAATCCTTTGGTAACCGCCTTTACCGTATTGCCGGCGCTGTCCAGCTCGTCGGCAATGCGGATCGTTTCCTCTCCCAGTCCTCCCATCTCTGCCAGACCTCTGGCATTATCTACGATGGGGCCGTAAGCATCGTTGCTGATGATCATTCCCACAATAGAAAGCATACCTACCGCCGCCATGGCGATTCCAAAAAGAGCGTATCCGTCCCCCAGAGGTTCACAGAGCGTATAAGCCACCAGGGCGGAGATCGCGATTCCCACCATAGCCGGCAGAGATGAAATAAATCCATAGGAGATGCCGGACAGAACCGTAAACGCGGAACCGGACTGAGAAGCGTGGGCCACCTTTTGGACAATCGGCTTGCTGTCATCGGTAAAATAATCGGTAGTGATTCCGATAATGACGCCTACAATCAGTCCTACAGCTGAAGCACCCCATATTCTCCACTGGAATCCCTCCAGAAAATAAGTGGCGGCCGCAGTCAGAACCATGAACAAAGCCGTAGTAGTGTAGGTAGAGGAATTCAGCGCTCTGGTGGGATTTCCGTCCTTTCCCACTCTTGCGCACGCAATACCGATAATAGAGGCCAGAAGGCCCAATGCCGCATAGCAGAATACCATAGCGGAATTTACTCCCGTACCCCCATCCAATGCCTGAGCCATCACCAGCGCGGAGGCCATAGCGGCTACATTGGAATCAAACAGGTCCGCGCCCATACCGGCTACGTCACCCACATTGTCCCCCACATTATCTGCAATAACCGCAGGATTTCTGGGATCATCCTCCGGGATCCCAAGCTCCACCTTTCCGGTCAGATCTGCGGACACATCCGCAGTCTTGGTGAAGATTCCTCCTCCCGCCTTAGCAAAAAGCGCCAGGGAACTGGCTCCAAAGGAGAATCCCAGGAGAATCGTCGCGTCCGCTGTAATCATAAGGACAGCCATTACCCCCAGAAGGCTGAACCCTACAACTGCCAAACCCATTACCGAACCGCCTCGGAAGCCGATCAGAAAAGCCGGTTTTAACCCCTTCCCGGCTCCTTCCGCCGCCCTGGAATTAGCGGAGGTGGCCACCAAAATTCCAATCTTTCCGGCCAGGGCCGACAAAATCGTCCCCGCCAGATACGCCGCAACCATGGCGATATGGTCCGGCACATTCCCCTCCCATATAGGAGATGGAAGCAGTACAAAAATCACAACTGCCGCAACCCCCGCGAACCGGGCAAGAATCCCATACTCTCTGCGCATAAAGGTATTGGCTCCTGCCTGGATCAGCTGTGATACCTCGATGATCTTTTCATTTTCTGTCTTCTGTCCTTTCACCCACAGATGAAGATAGACCGCAAAGGCAAAGGCAATTACCACTGCCAAAAACGACAGACCGTAAACCAGATTCATCAGCGATTCCATAAAAGCTCCTTTCTTATCTCAAACGATAAAACCTTCCCCCTTTTGTTACAAAAAACGCCTGCCAGCAGCTGCCATGATTCAGAAAATATTTTGTAAAAAACGTCCAAAATACGCCTCTGAAAAAATCGATTTGCTTCTAATTTTATTACACTTTATTTGAAAAGTCAATGGATTGTTGGGATATTTGCATATTATTTTAAAATATTTTCCTTATGCTTCAGACAGCTTGTTCATCTAAAGGCCGCAGATGGTTTTCTGTTTTTCCGGATGGTTTTCTTTTCCTCCCCTGCCGGAGACTGTATTTTTTTACAAAATATTCACAGATACTTGACTATGTTCATCGCCCAATGGTATAAAGGAGATGTCCCATTTAACATTCGTAACTGTTGTGAACATTCTGAACAGTTACTAAAATTCAAAGGAGCATGCTTACATGGCAAATGATTATGTTTTTAAAGATTCTCTTCCGGTAGCGCCCTTAAAGATCGCCGCTCTGGAAAGCTGCAAGGATCTGGCGGCCCGCGTCAACGATCACATTGTTCAGTTCCGGAGAAACGATATCGAAGAATTGAAGCGCAGACAGGAAGACCTTCACTACCGCGGCTACGACGTGGATTCCTATCTTCTGAATTTCAAATGCCCCAGGTTTGGCACCGGTGAGGCTAAAGCAGTAATTAACGAGTCGGTTCGAGGAACCGATGTGTTCGCAATGGTAGATGTGACCAATTACAGCATCCCATACACGGTATTCGGCCATACCAACCATATGTCCCCCGATGACCATTATCAGGATTTAAAGCGCATCATCGGTGCCTGCGGGTCTACCGCCCACCGGGTCAATGTGATCATGCCCTTCCTATATGAAAGCCGCCAGCACAAGCGCAGCAAGCGGGAATCCCTGGACTGCGCGATGGCCCTGGAAGAGCTGGCTGCAATGGGCGTCAGCAATATTATCACATTTGACGCTCACGACCCCAGAGTCCAGAACGCCATTCCCCTGATCGGCTTTGACAATTTCATGCCTACCTATCAGTTTGTAAAGGCGCTGTTTTCCCATGACCACAACATTTCTCTGGACAAGGATCATCTGATGATCATCAGCCCTGACGAGGGGGCCATGAACCGCGCCGTCTATCTGGCCAACAATCTGGGTGTGGACATGGGTATGTTCTATAAACGCAGAGACTACTCCACGGTTGTAAACGGACGCAATCCCATTGTGGCCCACGAATTTTTGGGAACCTCCGTAGAGGGGAAGACGGTTCTCATCATTGACGACATGATTTCCTCCGGCGAGAGCATGCTGGATACCGCCAAGGAGTTAAAGGAGCGCAAGGCCGCAAAGGTCATTGTCTGCTGCACTTTCGGTCTTTTTACCAGCGGCCTGGAGAAGTTTGACGAATTTTACTTAAAGGGCTATCTGGACTATGTAATCACCACCAACTTAAATTACCGCCCTCAGGAGCTGTTGGAACGTCCCTGGTATCTGGAAGCGGATATGAGCAAATATCTGGCTGCCATCATCAATGCCTTAAACCATGACCGTTCCATCAGTGCAAGCCTCAATCCCACGGAGAAGATTCAGAATCTGGTGCAGCGTTATCAGTCCGGAGGATATGAGTATTTCCAGAAGCTCTTCTGATTTTTCTATAGGATATAATTAAGAAACCGGACTCCGCACCATTATGTGTGAAATCCGGTTTTTATCGTTCGGGCCTTCTTTGGCATTTTTATCAGACAAAGCTCTCCCCGATGGATGACCCCCAAAGGGCTTTTTTCATTCCTTCATGCAAAGAAACGCCCCCATATTTCCTCTTCTCCCGCCCATCGCCCGATGGGAAAAGAAAACCTGTGGGTTGCATTTGGTACAAAGATTTGTGGCATGAATTTTTGATTCCAGCAGTCCTGCCCGCCTTAGCACCAAACGGTTTGCCAGCCACAAATCCACATGGTATTTTCCTGACGCCCCATAGAAAGGACATAACCGCTCATGGTATTCGGCGGGGAAGGCCATTTTAAATTCCTCCGCCACCTCCGGACCCACCTCAAAACAATCCGCGCAGATACTTGGGCCGATACAGCCGATTAAATCCTCAGGTTCGCTTCCGAAAGCTTCCGCCATTTTCCTGACCGTCTTTTCCCCGATTCCCTGAACCGTGCCTCTCCATCCGGAATGGCACAATCCAATAGCCCGCTTTACCGGGTCCACCAAATAGACCGGAACACAGTCCGCATAAAGCGTTACCAGAGTAATGCCGGGTACATTCGTGATCAGGCCGTCCACATCCCGATAATCTCTGGGACGAACTACCCCCTTGCCCTCGTCCTCCTCTGTCGCCAGGCGAACCCGGTCTGTATGGGTCTGCCAGGAAACCACCATCCGATCTCTTTCTACACCCAGAGCCTCAGCCATACGGCTGAAATTTTCCAAAACCGCTTCCGGTTCGTCCCCTCTCCCCACAGAAAAATTCATGGAAGAAAAGTCCTTGCAGCTTACCCCGCCCCACCGGCTGGAGAAACCATGTGCTACCCAGGGTATTTCCTCCAATGCAGGAAATACAAAATATGGAACCCCGGCCCGTTCTTTCAGCTGAGGAATCTTTCCGCCTTCTTTATAGTGCGGCTGAATTTTCATTTCCGTCCTCCTTTCAGGAAGCCTTTTAAAAAGCGTCCGCCACCAAAACTATTTCCTTTCCTAAAATTCCTACCACATCAAAGCGGCATGGAACTTCCTGAGACATGCCTTTCTTCATCAGGTACCAGGCCGCCGTCCTTCTGACGCGCTCCTGTTTTGCCGGTCCAACCGCTTCCAAAGGATTTCCTTTTGATGCATCCGCCCGGTATTTTACCTCCACAAATACCAGATACTGACCATCCCTGGCAATCAGATCAATCTCACCTCCGGGAGAGGAAAAATTTCTTTCCAGTATTTCATATCCCCGGCTTTCCAGAAAGGCTGCCGCTTTCTCTTCATACGCTTTCCCCAAGGCCCGCCGATTCATTCGTCCTCCCCGACAATCTTCTTAATAAAGGTTCTCCTGTGAATGGGACAGGGACCAAACCGGCGGATCGCTTCCATATGCGCCGCAGTACCGTATCCCTTATGTTTGCCGAATCCATACTCCGGATAAATCTTGTCATATTCCATCATCATGTGGTCCCTGGTCACCTTGGCCAGAATACTGGCGGCGGCGATGCTCAGACTCTTTGCGTCCCCTTTCACAATAGGGATCTGCGCAATCTCCACATCCGGGATGGTTACTGCGTCATTCAGCAGAAGGTCCGGCTTTTGCGGAAGTCCCTGAATCGCCTTTCTCATAGCCTCGTAAGTGGCCTGAAGAATATTAATCTCATCGATTCGTTCAGGTTCCGCGATTCCCACCGACCAGGCCAGGGCTTCTTTCTGAATCCGGACAAACAGCTCCTCCCGGCGCTTTTCCGATAATTTTTTGGAATCATTCAAATATAAAATCCGACTGTTTTTCGGCAAAATGACGGCTCCCGCCACCACCGGACCGGCCAGCGGTCCCCTGCCCGCCTCGTCAATGCCGCAAATCAGAGCGCAGTCCTCATGTTCTTTTTCATACCGGCACATCTCTTCCAACCGGTTCAGTTCCTTTTCCAGGCGCTCTCCTTTAAGCTCTGCCATCTTCTGTTTCCTCCCGGGACGTTCTTTTCTCTCCCGCCTCATCCGGACCGCCAAACTTCTCCGGCTGTTCCAGGGTGATGGTCCCCAGACGGCCGCTGCGGAAATCATCCAGCAGCAGAGCCGATGCCCGGGGAATATCCGGCTGCCCGCCCTTGGCCAGACAGGACCGTTTTTTCGCAATTTCTTCCAGACACACGTAAGGGTCCGCCTGATTTTCCAGCCCATAGCGTTCCTGCAGAGTCTGCGGAAAAGACTGATTCAAAAAGCGGATCAGCTCCGCTGCCAATTCCTCTTTATTGAGAATTTCGTCGTTAATCGAGCCGATCAGCGCAAGACGCAGCCCGGCCTGCTGATCCTCAAATCTGGGCCATAGAATTCCCGGAGTATCCAGAAGCTCCAGAGTTTTATTTAAACGAATCCATTGGTTTCCTTTGGTAACGCCCGGGCGGTTTCCCGTCTTTGCGCTGGCCTTACCTGCAAAGGAGTTGATAAAAGTAGATTTTCCCACATTGGGAATTCCCACCACCATCGCCCGGATCGGCCGGTTTAAAATTCCCCGTCTGCGGTCTCTCTCAATTTTCTCCCGGCATGCTTCTCCCACTTTTGTCTGAACCGCTTTTAACGTTCCCCTGTTCCGCGCATCAATTTTCACTACGCAGATTCCCTGGTTCTCAAACCATTGCGTCCATCTGGCGC
Source organism: uncultured Clostridium sp. (assembly GCA_900547035.1). GTDB lineage: Bacteria > Bacillota > Clostridia > Lachnospirales > Lachnospiraceae > Enterocloster > Enterocloster excrementigallinarum. The sequence continues at coordinate 73,433 of URFM01000001.1, forward strand.
AGCTGTCCCCGTCTGCCAGATCCGCCTTATTCAAAAGGACCATCCTGGCTTTTCCCTTCGCCATCTGGTCAATATCCGGATTGCGGCTGGAAAAGGGGGCTCGGGCGTCCACCAGCTCGATTACCAGATCCACCAGCTTTACGTCTTCCTCCATAGCCCTTCTGGCTTTGGTCATATGTCCGGGATACCACTGTATATTCATGTGCTGCTCCTATTCTCTCAGTTATTGAACTTAGATGTTCTGAACCGTATCAATCTTACAAAAAGTCCAGTTTTAAAATTGGCAAAATCCGCATCCATACCTTTCCCTGGATCTGCTCTTTTTTTACATTGCCTACATTAGCGAAACGGCTGTCTTCACTGCTGTCCCGGTTGTCCCCCAGAAGAAAATATTCATCCTCTCCCAGTAAAATCGGGCTGTCTGCCCTGCCGACCAAAGATACTTCTCCCAGCCCTTCCTCAGACTCCAGAGCCGCTCCGTCAATGTAAATCCTTCCGCCTATGATCTGGACCGTCTCACCCGGAAGGCCGATAACCCTCTTCACATTATTGTTCTGATCTCCACGCTGAAATACTACCACATCAAAGCGCTTAGGACTCCCCACATCGTAAGCCAGACGATTCACCAGCACTACATCTCTGGCATCCAGAAGCGGCTGCATAGAATTTCCGTCAATGCGGACCTGACCGCAAAAGCCATAAACCAGAAACCAGGCCAGAGAAATAACTACCACCACATCTACCGCCCAGCGGGCAATCCTCCTCACCCAGGCAGTGTCTTCATTAATATAAAAATCCATCCAGGCCTCCTTTCTGCCAAGCGCTCGCTAGGTGCCCGTAACAAACAGGAGGGAGAATCTTTCCCATTCTCCCTCCTGCCAATGTACGGAATTATTTTACTAACTCTTTTACCTTTGCGGCCTTTCCTACGCGATCTCTCAGGTAGTTCAGTTTCGCACGTCTTACCTTACCTCTGCGGACAACTTCAATCTTGTCGACAAAGGGAGAGTGCAGCGGCCAGGTCTTCTCAACGCCGATTCCGTTGGAATTCTTTCTTACGGTAAAGGTTTCTCTGACGCCGCCATTCTGACGTTTCAGAACGGTTCCCTCAAATACCTGGATTCTCTCACGGTTTCCCTCGCGGATTTTGTTGTAAACCCGAACCGTGTCTCCTACCTTAAAGCTGGGAACTGTCTCTTTTAACTGGGACGCTTCGATGTTCTTGATAATCTCGTTCATTGTGTGAACCTCCTTCAATTATTGGATGTTCTTAATACGCAGGCAGGTAAGTTTCTCTCACCGCAGACCGTAACAGAGGACCATCTCTTTTCTTGTCACAACAGACAGCATTTTATCATAGAAGGGCGCAAAATGCAAGGGCTTTTCTTCCGTTTTTTGCAGTTTTCACTGTTCTTCCTTCTCCCTCAGCAGCTGTTCCAGAAAAATTTTTTCCTTTTTGGACAAAACCGCATCCTCCAGCAAATCCGGCCTCCGCTCCAAGGTTCTCCGGATAGACTGCTGTCTCCGCCACGTTTCAATATTCTTGTGATGGCCGCTCAAAAGGACCTCCGGCACCTTCAGCCCTCTGAACTCCTCCGGCCTGGTATACTGAGGATATTCCAGGAGATTGTCGGAAAAGGATTCGATTTCCGCGGAGCTGTCATTGTTCAGCACCCCCGGAACCAGCCGGGAGATGCAGTCAATCATCACCATGGCCGGAAGCTCTCCCCCTGTCAGCACATAATCCCCGATGGATAGGTAGTCGGCTCCAATCAGTTCCAGGGCCCGCTCATCCACCCCCTCATAGTGGCCACAGAGGAAAACCAGATCCTCCTCCTTAGCCAGTTCTCCGGCAATCTGCTGATTGAACACCCGGCCCTGGGGCGTCATGTAGATGACTCTGGGCCTTTTCCCCGTTTTCGCGCACAAATCCTCATAGGCGTCACAGATGGGCTCCGCCTGCATCACCATGCCGGCCCCGCCGCCGTAGGGCGCATCGTCCACATGGCGGTGCTTGTCCTTGGAATAGTCCCGGATGTTGATGGCCTCCACGGAAATCAGGCCCTTCTCCATGGCCCGACCCGTGATGCTGGTGGCAAGGCCGCCGGCAACCATCTCCGGAAACAGAGTTAAGATATAAAAATTCATAAACACCTTATTCCTTCCATCGGTTTTTCAGCTTATTCTGCAGACGGTAGAGGGTATTCAGGGCATCCATGGGGGACATAGTGTTAATCTCCAGCTCCCCCAGTTCCCGGATAATATCGTCGTCCTTCACCGTATCAAAAAAGGTAAGCTGCTGCATATCCACCTCGTCCGGCTTGGGAACAGCCTTTCTCTGGGTAATATTGGAGCTGACCTGGGCGATTTCCTTGGCTTTGGCCGTGATGTCTGCTTCCGTCAGTTCCTGGGCAATCTCCTTGGCCCTGGCGATGACCGATTCCGGTACCCCTGCCAGCTTGGCCACCTGGATGCCGTAGCTCTTGTCAGCCCCGCCCCGTACAATCTTTCGCAGGAATACGATATCGTCTCCCTGCTCCTTTACCGCGATGCAGTAGTTCTTTACCCCGGCGATGGTGCCTTCCAGCTCCGTCAACTCGTGGTAATGGGTGGCAAACAGGGTCTTGGCCCCCAGAAGCCGGGTATTGCTCACATGCTCCACCACCGCCCAGGCGATGGACAGGCCGTCAAATGTGCTGGTGCCTCTTCCAATCTCATCCAGAATCAGAAGGCTCTTCTTGGTGGCGTTTCGCAGAATATTGGCCACCTCCGTCATTTCTACCATAAAGGTACTCTGACCGCTGGCCAGGTCATCGGAGGCTCCTACCCTGGTAAAAATCCGGTCGCAGATACCGATATTGGCCTCCTGAGCCGGAACAAAGCTTCCCAGCTGGGCCATCAGCACAATCAGGGCCACCTGCCGCATGTAGGTAGATTTTCCGGCCATGTTAGGGCCGGTGATGATGGACACCCGGTTTTTCCCATTGTCCAGCTCCGTGTCATTGGCAACAAAAAGGTCGTCCCGCATCATCTGTTCCACCACCGGATGGCGGCCGTTCTTAATGGAAATAACGCCTTTTTCATTGATGGCGGGCTTCACATAGTTCTGCCTGGATGCCACCAGGGACAGGGAGCAGAGTACGTCGGTAAGGGCAATGGCCCTGGCCGTCTTCTGAATCCGCACCACCTGGGAAGCGATCTGGTCCCGGACCTGGCAGAACAGGTCGTATTCCAGGGAAACCAGCTTATCCTCCGCCCCTAAAATCACTTCCTCCAGATGCTTTAACTCATCGGTTGTATAGCGTTCCGCGTTGGTTAAGGTCTGTTTGCGGATAAAGTAGTCCGGAACCATGTCTTTAAAGGAATTGGTCACTTCAAAATAGTAGCCGAACACCTTGTTGTACTTGATTTTCAGATTCTTGATGCCGGTTTTCTCCCTCTCCCTGGCCTCCAGTTCGGCCAGCCAGTTCTTGCCCTCGGTATTGGCCTTCCGGAATTCGTCCGCCTCCTGGCTGAAGCCCTCCCGGATGATTCCCCCTTCCCGAAGGGTGATGGGCGGCTCCTCCACAATGGCCCTTTTTACCAAATCAAACAAATCCTCCAGCGGATCCATATCCTCTGCCGCTCCTTTAAAAAGCTGGCTGTGAAACTCTCTCAGAATCTCACGGATGTGGGGAAGCAGCTCCAGGGAGGTGCAGAAAGCGATTAAATCCCTGGGATTGGCCGTCCGGTAGCTGATACGGCCGATAAGGCGTTCCAGGTCGTAGACAGGATTTAAGTATTCCCGGATTTCCTCCCGGGAAATATAGTTCATATTCAATTCTTCCACCGCATCCTGCCTGGCAATGATAGCCTCCCGCTTGATAAGGGGCTGTTCAATCCAGCTGCGCAGAAGCCTCGCGCCCATAGCGGTTTTCGTCTTGTCCAGCACCCACAGAAGGGTTCCCCGCTTGTTCTTCTCCCGCAGAGTTTCCACCAGCTCCAGATTCCTCCTGGTGGAGGTGTCCAGAATCATAAACTGGCCGGTGCTGTAGGGATGGATGGTTGTAATATGCTCCAGGGTGCTCTTCTGGGTCTCGTACATATACTGCATCACCGCCCCCGCGGCAATGATGCCCGTTCCCATATCCTCCAGCCCTAGGCCGCTCAAAGCCCCCACATGAAAGTGCTCCTTTAACACCCTGCGGCAGGCCTCCTCCCCGAAAAACCGGGGCTCCAGGGAGGAAACCGCCACATGGTAGCGGTTTTTCAGTTCCTCTATGTCCACGCCGGAGACGTAAAAGGCGTTGTTGCAGATAATCTCGGAGGGGGAAAACTTGTTAATCTCGTCAAACAGCTCCCGGTCCGTATCCACCTCCGTCACCAGAAAATCTCCGGTGCTGATGTCGGTGGTCGCCACGCCGTAGCGCCCATCGGTACACACAATCCCCATGAGGTAATTATTTTTCGTCTCGTCCAGAGCCTGGGCGCTGGTAATCGTTCCTGGAGTCACCACCCGGATCACCTCACGCTTCACCAGACCTTTAGCCAGCTTCGGGTCCTCCATCTGCTCCGCGATGGCTACCTTGTAGCCCTTGTGGACCAGCTTGTTCAAATAGGAATCCACCGCATGGAAAGGGACGCCGCACATGGGCGCCCGCTCCGGAAGGCCGCACTCCTTCCCCGTCAGCGTAATCTCCAGTTCTCTGGATGCCGTCTGGGCATCCTCAAAAAACATCTCATAAAAATCCCCCAGGCGGTAGAACAGGATACAGTCGGGATACTGCTTCTTGGTCTCCATGTAGTGGCGCATCATGGGGGATAATTGTGACATATCTACTTCCAATTTCTTGCCTCGCTTCTTTTGTGCTGTGTGGGCCTATGCCAGACGGCCCATGTAGTAAAATCCCTTGCTCTCCTCCAGATATACCTGGAAGAAGTGTCCAATCATGGAAGGGTCGCCTTTGAAATGAACCAGGGTGTTGTTGGAGAGGCGGCCGGTAATCCATCCGGGGCCGTGGCTGTCCACTTCCTCCGCCAGCACCTCCTGGACCGTTCCCTCATCCCTTCCGCAGACCCGGGCGGAAATCTCCTGGACCTCCTTTAACAGCAGGTCAAAGCGCTCCTTCACCACATCCTCCGGCACCTGGTCTTCCATGGAAGCCGCCGGCGTTCCGGTGCGCTTGGAGTAGATGAAGGTAAAGGCGCTGTCAAACTCCACCTGCCGGACCACGTCCAGGGTCTCTTCAAAGTCTTCCTCCGTCTCTCCGGGGAAGCCCACGATAATATCCGTCGTCAGTGAAATCCCCGGCACCGCCTCCTTTAAGCGGCGGGCCAGGCTGATAAACTGTTCCTTTGTGTAATGCCGGTTCATCTTCTCCAGAATCCGGCTGCTGCCTGACTGGAGGGGCAGATGAAAATGACGGCAGATTTTCTTGGATTCCGCCATCACCTCAATCAGCTCATCGGAAAGGTCCTTTGGATGGGAGGTCATAAAGCGGATGCGCCGGATTCCGGGAATCTGTTCCACCTCCCGGAGAAGTTCCGCAAAGGTCATGGGATTCTTTAATGTCTTTCCGTAGGAGTTGACGTTCTGTCCCAGGAGCATGACCTCCACCACTCCGTCCTCTGCCAGACGGCGGATTTCCTTTAAGATTTCCTCCGGTTCCCTGCTCCTCTCCCTTCCCCGGACGTAGGGGACGATGCAGTAGCTGCAGAAATTATTGCAGCCGAACATGATGTTCACCCCGGATTTGAAGGGGTACTTCCGGTCCGCGGGCAAATCCTCCACAATCTGGTCCGTTCCCTCCCAAACGTCAATCACTGTGCGATGCTTTTTCACATTCTGCCGGATGAGGCACTGGCTCACCAGCTCCGCCAGCACGAAAATATTGTGGGTGCCGAAAATCAGGTCCACAAAGGGATAGCTGGTCCGGATTTTCTCCACCACCTGAGGCTCCTGCATCATGCAGCCGCAGAGGCCGATGAGCATGCCGGGATTCTTTTTCTTTCTGGCTCCCGCCTGGCCCAGACGGCCGTAGAGGCGCTTGTTGGCGTTCTCCCGGACGGTGCAGGTGTTGTAGAGCACCAGGTCCGCATCCTCCGTCTCAACAGGCTGGTAGCCGATGGACTCCAGAATGCCAAGAAGCTTCTCGGAATCCTTAGCGTTCATCTGGCAGCCAAAGGTGGTCACGCAGCAAGTGCCGCAATACCCTTCTCTTTTCATCTCCTCCAGCTTCTCTTCCCCATATCGCTCCAGGGCTTCCCCAGAGGCGCAGTCCTGCTCAAACTTCGCCTTCAGAAGCCCCTTAGCCGTCTCCATAAAATAATATTGGCGGGCCGGCTCTTTTTCAGGCGCCCCGCTTTCAATCTGATTCCAGTGGAATTCGTAATTTTCTGTATTTGATGCCATAATTCTATCGTAAACCTTTCTAAAAGCCTAGATTGTTCAATTATATCTCATCCCACCCGTAAAATCAAATTGTTTTTCTTCTGGGCGTATTTTCATCTCAACGCATCCCCGTCCAGTTCATCGTCTCCGCCCAGAAACTCCCTGGAGGATACCCGCTTATTCTCCCGCTCCGCTTCAATCAGCTGGGACAGCTGCTCCTTCACATTCTCGCTGTCCTTGATATTGATCAGCTGAAAATCCCCCATAGACTGGTCGGAGCTGTAAATCTGGATGGTTCCCATACCCATAATCCGCTGCCAGAAGCTACGGGTCAGTCCAATATCAGTAATGCGGTACAGACGGACCTCGTCTTCCCGTGTACTCAAAATCCCCGTCTTAACATACAGACGGTCCTCAGAAAATCCGTATACGGTAAAGGTCCAGGGCAGGCCCAGAAAGTTCCGTTTTCTTGCTTTCCAAATAGTGTTAATCATAAGCTCTCCTTTCGGCAGTTAAGAACCTGTCAAATGTTAATCTTCAATTTCCATATTGATTTTTGCCAAATATGTACCTATCGCCAGCCTCATACTAATTGGCGAATCATATTCTAATTCTATAGGCTGGATTATATTTCGAATAAAGCCTATCGATTCATAAAATCCTTGATATTCAGAATCTACAGCCAATCGGGCTATTTCATCGCCGGAACAGTAGTATGCGTTAAATTTAATTCATCTCTCTCCTTTATCTCCAATCGTATGCTGTCATTGCATAAAGACAGATCGGCGGCCAATTTACCTTTTTCCGTATCAATAAATAAAAGCACTCAGCATTTGCAAGTGCTTTTCCGGTAATTTTTCAATGGCAAAATTCATCATTACCTCATCATTTTATCAAATATCTTGGCTGCTTCTGAACCTTTCACTACAGGAGTGGGAGCTATTTGTGTTGCCATATATCACCTCTTTATATGCCATTATGAACGTACTTTCTTACTTGTTTCTATTATATCACTATTTTGCCTCTTTGACTACTGACGAAAAATGAAATTTTTTATGACAGATGACCTAGAAATCAATACTATTAAAGCTTTCAATGCGGTCTTTACCGCGATTATGGCTCCCATTGCGTTTGTCCTGGAGTTCTTCGTGGTAGGAAAACTTGCTCCGGCTGATTTTCCGCTCCATCTTTCGCGAAAAATCCGGACAGCCTCAGGCCGCCCGGAGCTAAACTCACTCTTCATTGCATGGAATTAATTCCAATAACTTTTTAGCCGCCTCCACCGGAAAGCCCTCAGGTGGATTCTCCACCCATGTTTTCAACAATTCATGGGTGTTCCTGCTCTGGGGCAGCATGTAGCCTGACTCCCGAAGAAGGTCCTCATTGACCAGGCGGCTGGATTTCGCCGCCGCCTTCATCAGGCGGTAGAATCCATCCTCCCCGGCTGCTTCGGCCAGCTGGAGAGCCAGTTTCTCCTCCTTCGCCTTATTCTTCGACAGGGCAAAGGAAGCTTCCGTCACCCGTTCCGTTTTTTTCTGCTGAGGCGGATATTCCACAGGGACCATGGAAATAGCGCCGCTGGGGCATGCAGCGGCACAGACGCCGCAGCCCAGGCATTTCTTCGTATCAATGATGCTGTTCTCCGTATCCGTAGCACCTACGGGACAGACATACAGGCACAGGCAGTCTTTCGTACACAGCCTGAGATTCCGAACCGCAATCTGTTTCATCCTTCCGCCCTCCCCTCTGCCTTTTCAAATTTCCAATCCGGTACCTTGCACACCGGGCAAAGCCTGGGCGGCTCATCTCCCACATAGATAAAACCGCAGACCGAGCAGACCCAGATATTGGTTCCTGCCAGAAAGCTCTCCCCTTCCTGCCGGTACTGCTCAATCAGGGAGCTCAGCATATTGGTCACTTTCTCTCCCCAGACGCAAATCCGCTTCGTTCCCCGGTCTCCGTCCCCATCTGCCGCAGCGTTTACCGCCCGGTATCCGCTGGTCAAATCCTCTTTCAGCATCCTGGAGAGCTTCTCCAAATCCCCATCCGGAACCGGCGGAGCGGCAGCCGCAAAATAATCTGCCAGCTGATGGAAAAGGGCTGCTTCTTCCTCTTTGTACTGCTTTTCGCAGCCCCGGGCCAGATTGGAACAGAGAGCCGCAAACTCACCGGCAGAAAGCTTCTTTAGGTCCTCACTCACCTCAGGAGTCTCCGGCGGAACCTGAAAAGCAGGTTCTGTTTCCTTCTTTTCCTCCGGGGCAAACAGAGACTTGGCAGCTTTGCACAGGGGGCATTTCCAGGATTCCGGCAGCTGGGAGAAGGGCGTCTTCTCCTTCGCCTCATCGTAGACATATCCGCATATGGAACAGACATACCTCATACCTTTCCTCCTCCTTTTCTGTGATATTTTTCAAAAAAATTCTCTTTTATCGCAAGAATTTTTCTAAAAATATCGTACCAACCCCACTAATATTTGTCAAGTTTTACTCGTCCTCAAACTCCTCTTCCAGCTTTCTCGCCCGCTTCTTCTCCAGAAGAATGGCCCCAAACCGGATTGCCGCAAAGGCCGCGGCAAAAGCCGCAAGGGGCAGAAGCTTTGTTGTCCAGCCGTCGCCAAGGCTGACCTGACCATATGCGATATAAACAAGCGCCACAACTGCCAGAACGGCCAGCGCTTTCTTCCAATAGGTTTTCTCCATGCCGGGACGGTAAAAGGCAATCTTCATCTGGCGGCAGCGGACGGCCTGGAACAGGGGCGCTCCAATAATAATCACGTACTCTACCACGCAGTCGGAAAGCCCTTTGTGGAGCAGCAAAATCTTCACCAAAAAGGCCGCCAGGGCGAAGAAAAATACCGTTGTTCCAAACTCTCCCATAATCTGGTCATGGACCTGTTTAATCCTCTCATCCTTCATCTCATTCACCAATCCTTTCATTTCCTTCAATCATTCTTCCCAAAAAAGTTCATCCAGTGTCTTTCCCAGCGCCTTGCAGATGGCAATGCAGAGATTTAAAGAGGGGTTGTACTTTCCTGCCTCAATCATGCCGATGGTCTGCCTGGTGACGCCCACCAGATTGGCCAGCTCCTCCTGAGACAAATCCCTGCCGGCCCTGGCTGCCTTCAGCTTCAGGTTTTTCATCCCATCACCCTTTCCGTCCTCTTTCTCTCTTTGATGATTTCATTATAGCACTTACTTGTCATTATGTCAAATATATATTGCATTTTGTTAATTAATAATGCTTTTTCCGCAGCACAAGCGCCTAAAGGGCAGACGCTGCATACTCATAACAGAAAAAAAGACGTATCACAGGAAAATCTCCGGTGGGATACGTCTTTCTATTCCTGCTAATGCTCATACGGTCCGAGCATTTTGCTTACAAAGGATTGAATCATTTCGTGAATCGTGTAATGCATGTAATTTACGTGAGCCAGTTCCATTGCTTTGAGCTGCTTTTCCGTATGAGCGGTATAAGGATAGACGCCAAACAGCCGCTGACCGCTTGAAAAGCTTTGGCATAAGCTTTTTTAAAATCCACAAGATTCTCCATGCGGCTGTTGACTTCCATATCATAAATATTCATGGACATCAGCTTCAGCATACATCCACGCTTTGCCAGCGTACCGGCCAGTTGATCTGAAAATTCTTCAACAGAAAGGGACGGACTGCTCTCTGCCAGTTCCCTGAGCGCAGCAATCCACTCCTCATGCTCCCGTTCAAGCAGCGCTAAAAAGATTTCCTCTTTGGTCTGAAAGTAATTGTAGATTGAGGGGCGGGAAAAGGATGTTTTTTCGCTGATATCACGGATTGTGATTTCTTTAAAGCTCATTGTCTCATACAGAGCGGCACATGCATTGATAATTTCTTCTTTTCTCGCGTTTATTAATTCTTCTGAACCTTTAGGCATAGCTATCCCTTCCTTATCCCTTTGCGGCCTGTTTCGCCCAATCAGCTGCGCCGCGGTTTACCAGTCTGCCTTCCTTCCTGCGTTCTTTGTTGACCGTATCGTTTATCTATTTCACCAGATGAATGTTGGGGAAGTAGCAGAACAGGACCTTCGCGATAATCTTGTCCTTTTCTACGTATTTATTCTGCCAAAGCCTGGCGTCCTCCGAGAAATTCCGGTTATCGCCCATCATAAAGTAACAGCCCTCCGGTACATGGTAAACCGCATCGTTTACGTTTACCCGGACCATATCGTCGCTGACGTACTCCATATCGCTGTACTCCACGTTCAGACTGTTGATGGTCTCCACCGAAAGCTCGATGGTTTCCCTCTCCTGCATGGGCTCCGCCAGATAAGATTCATCCAGAGGCGTTTCCGAATCGTTGATATATACCTGACCATCCTTAATGGTCACCGTGTCCCCCGGAAGGCCGATGACCCGCTTTACGTAAAAGGTCTTCTGCTCCGGATCATCCGGATAGCGGAAAATCACCACATCTCCCCGTTCCGGGTCGCCGAACAGATAGGAAAGCCTGGAACCGATGACCCGGCTCCCGGACTGGATAATAGGAATCATGGAGCCGGTAGGCACATAGCTGTTTGCAATAATAAAGGTACTCAGTACCCAGGCGATCACCACAGCCGCTACAATAATCTGCACCCAGCTGATAATCTCCTTTTTCAGGTTAAAGGGCTCTTTTTCCTGATTTTCTTTTGACTGCTTTTTCAAATCTTTCTTGTCTGACATTGATAGTTTCCTCTTTTTGCTCTTTGATGTCCGCCCGGGGACAGTCCTCATCGAATCTGACCGTCGCCGTAAATAATGTATTTGGTAGTGGTCAGTTCCTTTAAGCCCATCGGTCCCCTGGCATGGAGCTTCTGGGTGCTGATCCCAATTTCCGCTCCGAAACCGAATTCCTCACCGTCCGTGAAACGGGTGGAAGCATTGACATACACTGCCGCCGCGTCAATCTCGTTTAAAAACTGCTGGGCATGAAAATAGTTGGAGGTAACAATAGCATCCGAATGCCCCGTATTGTAGCGGTTAATATGAGCGATGGCCTCGTCGATGGAATCCACAATTTTCAGAGAAAGGATATAGTCTAAATATTCCTTCCCCCAGTCTTCCTCTGTGGCCGCCTTGAAATCCGGCTCGATGACTCTGGCGTCCTCATCCGCCCGAATCTCCACTTTCTTTTCCTTCAGGCGTTTCTTCAGCATGGGGAGAAACTCCTCAGCCACCAAACGGTGGACCACCAGAGATTCGCAGGCGTTGCACACGCCGATCCGCTGGGTCTTAGCATTGTAAATAATGTCCAGGGCCATATTTAAGTCCGCGGTCTCATCCACATAAATGTGGCAGTTTCCTGTACCTGTCTCAATCACCGGAACGGTGCTGTTCTCCACCACCGTGCGGATTAATCCTGCTCCCCCTCTGGGAATCAGCACATCCACATATTCGTTTAACCGCATAAGTTCCTTCGTGGTATCTCTGCTGGTATCCTCCACCAACTGCACCGCGTCCTCAGGCAGTCCCGCCCGCTCCAGTCCCTCCCGCAGGCATTTCACAATAGCCCGGTTGGAACAGATCGCGTCGCTCCCTCCCTTTAGTATAACCGCGTTTCCGCTTTTAAAGCACAGACCGAAGGCATCCGCCGTCACATTGGGACGGGCCTCGTAAATCATGGCGATGACGCCCAAGGGCACCCTCTTCTTCCCGATCATCAGTCCGTTGGGCCTCTGCTTCATGGACAGAACCTCTCCCACCGGATCCTCCAGGGCCGCCACCTGCAAAAGGCCGTCGGCCATAGCATTGACCCTGGCCGGGGTCAGGCGGAGGCGGTCCAAAAGCCCCTGGCTCATGCCGGCCTGGGCCGCTTTCTCACAGTCCTCCTCATTAGCGTTTAATATTTCATCCTCTCCCTCCAGAAGAGCCCGCGCGGCCTCCTCCAGCCCCATATTTTTTTCTCTGGAGCCTAAGTTGTTTAATATCCGGGATACGTCCTTGGCACGACTGCCTATTTCGCTCAATGTCATAAGATTTTCCTCTCTCCTGTTTTGGAACCTTCATTGCAAACTGTTCCGTAGGTCTGCTCTGTTACTGCCACACATCATACCACACCTGAACACTAAAATCCACCAAATTCACAGAAATTCCATGGAAACAATCTCTTCCACCGCTGTGAAAATCCGTTCCACCGGCCGGTCCCACTCCTCCCGGATTACCTCCTCTACAATCTGAAACGGATAGGCCGCCGCCAGTGTCTTCACATTCTTATGAACCGCCAGATACCGGTCGTAGTAACCGCCTCCGTATCCAATTCGGTATCCCCTCCGGTCAAAGACTGCGCCCGGCACGAGAATCACGCTCTCCCCCGTCTCCGCTTTGGGACAGTCCGCCGAAGGCTCCGGAATTCCTTTATACCCGGCCCGGAGCTCCTCTTTTCCATGGATCCGGTAAAAATCCATCTCCCTCCCCGCCACCCGGGGAGCCGCCACAGGAATCTTCCGCCTGAACAGCTCTTCCAGAAGAGGCCAGGTATTAACCTCCGAACCGAAAGAGAGGTAGAGAAATACCGGCCGCCCAGTCCACAGCGGCTCCCAGTCCAGAAGCCGTTTAAGAATCTGCCGGTCCATCTTCTCCTTCTCCTCCGGTTTCAGACGGTTTCTCTGTGCCAAAATCTCCCTGCGCAGCGCACTCTTTTTTTCCCTGGCGTCCATGGGCTTTAGTCCTCTTTTATGCCGCCGTACTTCTTTCCCAGATTCGTAATGGTCCCGTCCGGCTCCTTAATGGAAATCTGGTTTAAGGTTCCCCGCAAGTTGGCCCGAATGGCTGCCAGATACTCCTGGCGCAGCCGGGTCTGCTCCTCCTTCTCCTCCGGGGTCAGCCCTACGGACTGGGACTTGTGGTAAAGGGCGTTAATCCGATCAATCTGTTCCGATGTCATAGGTTCTCCTCTCCGGCCCCCCATGGGGCCATGTAAAATGGTAATAGTTCAGGACGGCCGGGTATCTTCTTGCCCGGCCGTTCTGAACGGTTGTATTTAATATTCGTTGTTCAGATAGTGCATCAGGTCAAAATCCAGGTTGGGATGGGCCAAAAATAAGGTTCCCTTCTCTTTTCCGCCCATAATCTCCAGAATCACATCCACCTGGTCGCCGTTGGCAATCACCATATCCGCCCCGCTGTCGGTGGCAATCCGGGCTGCCGCCAGCTTGGCGGACATACCTCCCGTTCCCACATCGCTGCCGGAAGTCTCCTTACCCATGGCCAGAAGCTCCGGCGTAATCTCCGGCACCAGTGAAATGAACCGGGCGTCCGGATTGTGTCTGGGGTCGTCGGAATAAAGACCGTCGATATCCGAAAGAAGAATCAGAAGGTCTCCCCCGATGAGGGCCGTCACGATGGCGGACAGGCGGTCATTGTCTCCGAAGCTGTCCACATAGGGGATTTCCGAGGTGGAAACCGTATCGTTTTCATTGACAATGGGAACCGCTCCCAGCTTTAACAGCTCGTCAAAGGTATTCTGGGCGTTGTAGCGGGAGGCGTCGTTTACCATGGTATCTTTGGTCAGAAGAATCTGTGCCGCCGTCTGGTTGTACTCGGAAAAAATCTTCTGATAAACCATCATCAGGCGGGCCTGCCCTACGGCGGCGTAGGCCTGCTTCTGGGCCAGGGTAGTAGGCTTCTGATGTCCCAGAGCCTGCCTGCCTGCGGCGATCGCGCCGGAGGACACCAGAACCACCTCTTTTCCCTCTCCCTTAAGGTCGCTGATGACACGCACCAGCCGTTCAATTTTCAGCAGGTTCATGGCCCCTGTCTCCGAATGAGTCAGGGAGGAGGAGCCGATTTTAATCACAATCCGCTTTTTGTCCTTCAGTTGCGCTCGTTCCGTCATTTCCATTGTACAATTCCTTTCTTGTGTTGTGACCTGCAGCCCCTATATTTCATCCGACCGCGCGGCGGGGGCAAATCGCCGGATCAGCGCCTCGGCCGTTTTCATGCCGTCCATGGCGGCGGAGGTGATTCCCCCCGCATAGCCGGCTCCTTCCCCGCAGGGAAACAGGCCCCTAAGACTGCTCTCCCCTTGCTCATCCCTGAGAATCCGCACCGGGGAGGAGGTCCTGCTCTCGATGCCCGCCAAAATAGCGTCTTCTCTGGAGAATCCACGAATCATATGTTCAAAGGCCTCAATCCCCTCGATCATGGTTTCGGACAGTTCCGGCCCTAAAAGCTCTCTCAAATCGGCAAAGGTCCACTGTCCCTTAAATTGGGGCTTCACCTGGCCCAGGCGCTCCCCGGGAGGTCCGCCTGCCTTAAAATCTCCGTAGGTTTCCGCCGGGATCCTGCCCTTCCCCAGTTGATAAGCCTTCTCTTCCAGATGCTGCTGGAAATGAACTCCCCCCAGCACTGTTTCGTCAGGGAAATCCTCCGGCCCCACGGTGATGATTAAGGCGCTGTTGGCATTTTCCCCTGCCCGCCCATGGTAGCTCATGCCATTGACCGCCAGACGTCCCGGCTCTGAGGATGCGTTGACCACATATCCCCCGGGACACATGCAGAAGGAATAAACGCCTCTGCCGCCCGCCGCCTTCCAGGTCACCTTGTAGGAAGCGGCTCCTAGTTCCTTTACCGTCCTCCCGTACTGGCTCTCGTCAATCATGGACTGGGGATGCTGGATGCGCAGTCCCACCGCAAATGGCTTGGGCTCCATGGGAACACCATGCTCCAAAAGCATAGAAAAGGTATCTCTGGCGCTGTGGCCAACGGCAAAAACCGCCGCCTGGACAGGAATTTGTTCTCCGTTCTCCAGCACCAGTGCCTGAAGGCTTCCGTCCCGGATGACCAAATCCGTCACCTGGCTTTCAAAGCGCACCTGTCCGCCCAGATTTAAAATCTCCTGGCGGATGGCTTTGACCACCTGGCTCAGCACATCGGTGCCGATATGTGGCTTACTGGCGTAGCGGATGGCAGGGTTCGCGCCAAATTCCGTTAGAATCCGCAGCACTTCCCCGTTTCTCCCGGACACATCCTTTACCAGGGTGTTCAGCTTGCCGTCGGAAAAGGTTCCGGCTCCCCCTTCCCCGAACTGGACATTGGACTTGGGATCCAGGGCGCCCCCCTCCCAAAAGCGGTCCACATCCTCTTTTCTGCGGTCCACATCCCTGCCGCGCTCCAAAAGGATGGGGCGGTATCCCTGCCGGGCCAGAAGAAGGCCGCAGAACAGGCCCGCAGGCCCGGTTCCCACAATCACCGGCGGGTACTTCAGAGGTTCGGCTCCCGGCGGAGGGCAACGGTAGGGTTTCTCCTTTACCAGAGCTGCGTTTCTGTTTTTTGCTTTGGCGAGAACCTTTTCCTCCCGCCCTCCTTTGACCTGAACATCGACTATGTAGCTGTATACAATCTCCGGTTTCTTTCTGGCATCCACAGACTGGCGGACGATGTGAAGGCCGGCAATCTCTTCCTCCCGGATTTTCAGAGCTCTGGCCGCCTTCTTTGTCAGTTCCCCGGGTCTGTGTCCTACAGGGAGCTTTAACTGGTTAATCCGAATCATCTGGCCCCTCTCCTTCCCTTCAGCTTTCCGTCTGAGGCCCAGCCGGCAGCGGACCGGCCTGCTGCCGCCCTTCCGGCCAGAGCGCCGCTGGACCAGGCAAACTGCAGATTGTAGCCCCCGCAGATTCCGTCCACGTCCAGAATCTCTCCCGCAAAAAACAAACCGGGACAAAGTTTGGATTCCATGGTACGGGAGTTTACCTGCCGGGTGTCCACTCCGCCTCTGCACACCTGGGCGTTGGCGAATGGGTTCACGCTTGCCACCAGTGCCCGGTAGGAACGGAGATACTTTGCCAGTTCTTCCAGTTCTCTCTGCTTTAACTCTCCGGCCGGACGGGTCAGAGGGATTCCCGCGGCCTTAATCAGCACCTGCGCCAGCTTTTTGTTTAACAGGCCGCTTAAAAAGTCCTCGCAAAGGCGGTAGGACAGAAGCTTCGCCCTCTCCTTCAAGCGGTCCATGGTCTCCTCCCGGCTCCAGGAAGGCAGAAAATCGATTTCCGCCTCCACCCGTTTCCCCTCATCCAGGGCCACGGAGGCGAAGCGGCTGATTTGAAAGACGGGGATGCCGGAGAGGCCGTATTCCGTCAGCTGCAGTTCCCCTTTGTCCTGCGCTTCCGTCTTCCCGTCAATTTTCAGCTGGATGTCTGCCTCCGTACGGACCCCTGACATCTGCCGGTAGTGCTTTCCCTGGCATCTCAGCTGGACCAGGGCCGGAAGAGGCTTTATGATCGAATGGCCCAGCTGTTTTGCCAACTCGTAGCCGCTTCCGTCGGAGCCGGTGCCGGGAGCCGCCTTAGAGCCCGCCGCCAGAATCACCGACGGAGCCTCAAACCTTCCCTGACTGGTCAAAACTGAGAACTCTCCCATTGCTCCCCCTCTGTCTTTCGGCGCGCGAATCTGTTCCACCTGGCATCCGGTTTTCATTCCCACTCCCAGGTGCTCCGCTTCCATCCGCAGACCGTCCAGCACAGAGGAAGCCTGGTCGCTGCCTGGGTAGATGTATCCGTTCCGGTCCTTAGGTTCAATGCCCAGGGTGCGGAAAAAATCCAGAGTCTCCTCTACGGGAAAGCCCACCACCACCTCCATGGGGAAGGTTTTATTCTCACTGCGGTAGCATTCCGGCCCCATATGCCGATTGGTCAGGTTGCATTTGCCGTTTCCCGTGGAAAGAATTTTCTTGCCCACCCGGTCCATATGCTCCAAAATAGTCACCGAAGCCCCGTTCCGGGCAGCCAAAATGGCGGCTGCCAGTCCACTGGCTCCGCCGCCGATGATCAATATATCCTGTTTCATTCTCTGCGTTCTCCTTCCAAGACGGGTTCCTCTCGAAATATAATCAAACTTCTCTTCAGCTGGTATAGGATTCCAGGTAATGATAGACGTCCATCATTGTAGGAAACCAGATTCCCTCCATCAGCCTGGCCCTCTCCTCCTCGGGAAAATCCGTCACCGGAATATGAGTATACAGGCAGATGGTACTCTGATCCCTGGAAAACACCAGAAGGAATCCCGCCTCACTTACCAGATAGAATTCTTTCTCCGAAGGGGTTTCCACCACCGGGGTAATACTCTCCTGACCCACGGCAGCCCGGTTGTCCAGGGGATTCACCGTCTCCGTCTCAATCATCATATCCTCCATCCCCTGCTCCTGACGAATTTGATATCGGGTCAGGGCATATCCGGCGGCCAGACAGATAACGGACGTGACAGCAAAAAGCAGAACGCAGTACAAATATTTTTTCATGACAGAACCTCCTAAAATTGTAACTCTTCGGACGGAGGGTCTTTTTCCCCGTCTTCTCGAACGATTACCTGGAGTTATTATCTGCGTTCTGCCAAAATTTAGTCATAAAATTCGCGTAAATAGATGAGCCGTCCTGAGCGGACGCTACTTCATCTGGTATATCCCAGCCGTTCCAGAATTTCCTCCTGTTTTTTCTCCATCACCAGCCGCTCCTCATCCTCCATATGGTCATATCCGAAGAGATGCAGCATGCTGTGGGCTGTGAGGAATGCCAGTTCCCTGGTTTGGGAATGACCGTATTTCTCGGCCTGTTCCCGCACTTTGTCCACGGAGATCACAATATCTCCCAGAAGAAGTTCTCCCGTCTCCGGATTAAAATAATCTTCCACCGCTTCCTCCACATGGCTGAAATCGGAAGGACTCGCATAATCAATCATAGGGAAGGAAAGCACATCCGTAGGAGAGTCAATCTGGCGCTGCTGCCGGTTGATCTCCTGGATAGAGGGGTTGTCCGTCAAAAGCACATTTACCTCTGCCTCATAAGGACAGTTTTCATAATCCAGCGCTTCCGTCACTACCTGCTCAATAATCTGGGTTTCCGGAAGATTCAGGTGGTCTTCGGTTTCATACTCAACGGTAACTGTCATGTCCTTGTTCCTTTCTGGCGCCCCTCCGGATCGCAGAGGGCTTGGCCGCCTTTTTCTCATAATCATCGTATGCCTGGACAATCTTCTGAACCAGAGGGTGGCGGACCACATCCGAACTGGTCAGATAGCAAAAGCCAATATCGTCAATCTTCTTTAAAACCTTCAGCGCCGTATCCAGCCCGGATGCTGCCCCGCTTGGAAGATCCTTCTGAGTCTGGTCGCCGGTTACAATTACCTTGGAGCCGAACCCAATACGTGTAAGAAACATTTTCATCTGGGCCGGTGTAGTATTCTGGGCCTCGTCCAGAATAATATAGGCATTATCTAAGGTACGTCCTCTCATATAGGCCAGGGGAGCCACCTCAATCAGCCCTTTCTCCGAATTGTGCAGATAGCTCTCCGCTCCCATGATCTGATAAAGGGCGTCGTAAAGAGGCCGCAGATAGGGATCGATTTTGCTCTGCAAATCTCCTGGAAGAAATCCCAGCTTTTCCCCAGCCTCAATAGCCGGACGGGTCAGAATGATTCTGCCCACCTCTCCGTTTTTAAAAGCCTGAATTGCCATAGCCATAGCCAGGTAGGTCTTTCCCGTACCTGCGGGGCCTATGCCAAAGACGATCATCTTCTTGCGGATAGCGTCCACATACTGCTTCTGTCCCAGAGTCTTAGGCTTTACCGGTTTTCCGGTAATGGTTCTGCAGATGATATCCTTGTCGATCTCCAGGATCTGCCCATCATTTTCCGTAAAGGACAAGGAAAGGGCGTAGTCCACATTCTGCTCCGTAATGGTATTTCCCCGCTTGGAAAGCTCCGCCAGATTGTTAAATACGCTCTTTGCCTGCCGTACCGCCTGATCCGGCCCGATGAGCTTAATCTGTCCGTCCCTGGCCAGAATGGTTACATGAAGCGTCCGCTCAATCTTCTTTAAATAAACATCGAACTGTCCGCACACATTGCGCTCATGCTCCGCGGGAATATCAATCATCGTTTCAATTACGCTCACTGAAGTCATCATCTCCTAAAGACATTTGAGTTTCGGAAGGAAGGCTCTCCTCCCTCTGCTGAACGGGAACCGGCTGTCCGATCTGTTCCAGAACCGTAAGCTGTCCCTTCAATATGCAGTTTCCTGCACTTCTCTCTATTCTATCATCATTTTCCAGAATTTGAACCCCCTTTTCCTTCAAATTTTCCGCAAACCGCCGATTATAGTCCGCTGCCAGTTCCAGAATCTCCTCCTCGGTGTAAGGGCGCTCGTATTCCTCCATTTCCCGCCCTTTAATTGTTCCCACAAAAACAGGCAGGTAAAAATTTCCAAACAAGCGCACCTGCTGTTCCTCGGTCACATAGTCCCACTCCTTCTCTCCAAAGGCCGGAAGAAGCCACGTATAAGAAAAGCCCCCGATTTTCAAAAACCAGCCGCTCTTTTCCCTTCCCGTAGGAACCCTGACCTGTCGAATGATCGGGATCTCCTCTTCATAGGAATACTCCGTCTGAGCCCAAATATCGCCGTCTGCCCGTACATCATAAGTTTTTACCTCCTGGCCGCTGTCGTCTGTAATGGATACCGTCCCCTTTACCAGAATCTGTCCCGCTTCCACCGATTCACCTAAAGAGACTTGGGCGCTGCCGCTGCGTACAATCATAGAACGAATCACTCCCTCTTTCCGGGCCATCAGATCCGCCGGAGCCTCATCCTCTTTTTCAATATCGGAAAGGACCTGATTTTCCTTAATATGGATAAGCAGGCGGGTTCCGGATAACCGGGCAGATACCCAGCTGATTTCCGGGAAAGCGGCCCTTAACTCAGACTCCAGCCCAGGGCAGTCCACCAGGTATTTCCGCATTCCGCAGACCACGCTTCTCTCTTCCAGGTATCGGCTTAAAGTATCGTCGGTATACCGATAATTTCCCTCAAATTCGATATCCCAAATAAACAGGTTCATTGCATAAAGGAGAAGGAAAAAGCAGGCGGCGCCGGTCGCCCACATCTTTCTTTTTCGGTTGCGCTTAAGGAAAAAAGGCAGGCCTCTCCGGCTCACAATTTTCAGGCGGACCTTCGATTTTCGAACCAGCGGACGGACACGGCGAAAGTCCCCCAGCGTCATCCAAAACTCATAATCTCCATCCACGCAGCGAATGTCCCATATTTCCAATCCCTTAAAATTGCAGAGATTTAAAAAGCGCTCCGGCGAATAACCAGTAAGCCGAATCCGGACCGCACCTTTCATCCGATGGACGATTTCCCTTAAGGCCAGAAGTCAGCCCTCCTTTTCCAATCAAGAAAATTCCAGAGCACAAATTTGTCCTGTGATCTTCATGGATTCACCGGTAAAATAAGCGATCTGCAGACCGGTACCCCGGATAATCACGCGGCAGGTTCTGGCCTGTATGCGAATCAGGGCATCCGTATAAAAGAGGATATTCCGATAATTCTCCACATATACGATGCCGCAGCCGACGAAGCTTACCAGGACATCTCCATATACCATGTCCCTGGGGAGCCCCAACGCCGCAGTTTGCTGCATCTTTATTTTTCTCTCCACGTTCTCGCGCCCCCGCTCATGGTTCTTTTTAAATATATGTGGAACGCAAAAGAAAATACCCTCAAAAAAGCGGAACTTTCCCGCCTTTCAGAGAATATATTACACTGAATCCATCAAACAGCGAGGTTTTCATGAATCGGCAAACCTATTATACAACAGGTACCATGGACCGTTCCCTCATGTCCGCCGCTGCCGCTGACAGCGGTTCCGGCACACCCCAGGAAACTATGCCTGCTGACAGCGAAAATACGGCCCATATGGAAAATGAAGGAGCCGGACCGGTAGATCCGGGACAAATCCCGGTGATTCCCCTTCCCAATCCGGGTGAAGGCGGACCCGTAGCGGATTTGGAGCCTCCCATTTACCGGCCCATTCGTCCCGGCGGAGGAAACCATACGGTCATTATTCCCGGCATCACTTTTCCATGCTCCTCCTGCAGCAGCAACAGCTATGGCAAAGTGCGTTTTATCAATGCTTCTACCGGCTACCCTGCCTTTTACATCTATCTCGGCAACTGGCTGGTAGCAAGCCAGCTGGGGAACGGCGACATGACCCGTTATCTCCAGGCCACCACCGGAACCCAGACAATCACTGTATCCGGCGTCAACGGCTACGTATATATTCAGAAGGAAATCCGGGTCCGCTCCAATACGCCCATGACCGTGGCCATCATCAACACGGCCAGCGGCCTGGACCTGATGGAAATTTCCGATCTGTCCTGCAGCGCTCCCTCCAGCACCAGCTGTCTTCGTGTATGCAATCTTTCCTTAAATCTGGGTCCCTTTGACGTATCGGTAGGCAACCAAAACAATATGTATACTCCCTTCAGCAATGTTCGCTATAAGGAAGTCACTCCCTACACCAGTTTCTATCCCGGCTGGTATCAGATCAATGTTGCCCGGGCCGGCTCCTCACCCGGAATCTATGTAGCCTCCTCTGCGGCCACTTTAAATGCGGGTACTTCCTACACCTTCTATATTTTCAATGCGGAAAACGCCACCGACGGTCTGAAAACCATGACAGTAAGCAACTAATCTTTGTTTCCAAAAAATGGCTGCCTTACCGGAAAACATTTCTCCGGCGCGGCAGCCATTTCATTGATTTTATTGTTACGGATACTTAGCTCCTGTCCTTTAATTCCCTGCCGATCAGATCAATTCCCAGGGCAGCTGCCAGAGGAAGCACAACGAAACTGACATTTTCCCTGCCTCCTGACTGAAGGACAAACCACAGGCCGCTCAGACTCCATAGTCCAAACAGAATCTCCAAAACGATCCGTATTTTATCAAAAGAAGCATGTCTATACCCCAGGAAACAGCCAATGGCGGCCGTCAAGGGCAGGAAAGCATTCCAGGCATTCTTGTAATCTCCACTGTAAACCGTAAATACTATACCGCACAAGGCCACAATGGCGCAGTATATCGTCTCTGCCAGGCAAAGGCCGGAAATTTCCCGCTGAAAGGCCAATCCGAAAAACAAAACCGCCAAAACTCCGGGAAGAATCCCATACCACACGGTTCCGAACCGGTTTTCTCCTCCCAGATACTCCGGACGATAAAGAGAAGAACGCACATCCGTAATGGATCCATAAGCGTACACAGCCCCGACGATTACAGCAGCAAGAGACAAGACTCCCAAAATCAGGCAGCTTTTTTGAAAGGACAGCCCCAGCAAGCTAAACAGCGCCGCAAGAGCCACCAGCCCGAACACCACCGCCAGCACCAGAACGGCAGGCTCCACTGCAGCCCGAATCTGTTCCTCCATCATAGCCAAAACCGCGTCGGCATTCAGCCGCGCCCAAGCCGAAAAGATACTGATTCCCGCGCAGATTATGAATACCGCAGTCAAAAGCCAGCTGGGATGGGACATTTCCCTGACGTTTTTCTGTTTCATAGAGCTCAAACCTCCTACATTATCAGTATTCCCACATGGTAAACGAAGAATGCGGCCACCCAGGCAATCACCAACTGGAAAATCACTGAAAACACCGTCCATTTCCGGCTCCCCGATTCCTTGCGGATCGTCATGATCGTGGCTGCGCAGGGAATATAAAGGAGGCAGAATACCATCAGGCACAGAGCATTCAGGCTGTTAAAGCCAATAGCCTCCAACCCTTGATGAAGCACGTCCATCCCCACAGGAGAATTAACATTTTGTATTCCGAACAGCACCGCGCAGGAAGATACCACAACCTCCTTGGCGGAAATTCCCGCAATCAGCGCCACCACAATCTGCCAGAATCCAAGACCAATCGGCGCGAATACCGGAACAATCAGCTTTCCAATCATAGAACCAAAACTCTCCGACATCTCCGTCGTATAGCCATCCGGCCCGAAGTTCAAAATCAGCCACATAAAAATAGAAGCGATGAAGATCGTAGTTCCTGCCTTCTGCAAAAAGTCCTTTACCTTCTCCCACACATAGATAAACACTGTACGGGCGCTGGGCGTCTTGTATTCCGGCAGCTCGATCAGCAGCGCATTTTCACTGTGATGCTTGTCAATCGTACTGGCTTCCCAGGCCACGAAAATAGCGACCAGAATTCCGATTACATACATGGAGTAAGAGACGAGCATGGCATTTTCCGGAAAAAACAGTTCTGAAAACAATATGTATACCGGCAGTCTTGCGGAGCAGGACATAAAAGGCGTCACCAGCATGGTTTTCAGGCGGTCTCTCCGGTCTTCCAGGGCTCTGGAAGCCATAATCGCCGGAACCGTACAGCCAAATCCAAGAAGCATGGGAATAAAGGCCCTGCCCGAAAGTCCCAGACGCCCCATAATTCCGTCCATCACATAGGCTACCCGGGACATATAGCCGCTGTCCTCCAGAATTGCCAGCGCCAAAAACAGTATAAAAATGTTTGGCAGGAAAGTAATGATTCCTCCAACTCCTGCGATAATGCCGTCGCAGATCAGGGAGGTAACAATCTCGTTTGCGTGAACCGCTCCTAATAAGCCGGCTGCAAGCAAATTGATTTCATCAATAATGCCCTCCACGTACCCTTTCAAAAAGTCTCCTACGGTAAAGGTGAGAAAGAATACCAATGCCATAATCCCCAAAAATACGGGAATCGACCAGACCCGGTGAGTCAGCACCTGATCAATCCGATCGGTGAACTGTTCCTTCTGCGCCTTTCCCACCAGACATTCTTCTATGATTTCCTCAATGAAATCATATTTTTCATTAATGATCTTATCCTCTATTGTTGCGTCCTCGTCCAGTCCGGTCATATCAATCGGATACTTGCTTTTTATGGTCCGGTCATTCTCCATGGTTTTCAAGGCCAGAAGACGGTAGTTGGCAAGTCCGGGATAAGCGGCCCTCAGCCGTTCTTCTCCCAGGTCAATCTTATCTTCAATCGCATCGGAGTAAACCATGGCAAATTCCGAATGATGGTCATGGCGGTGTCTGGAAGGCTTGGTATTCTTATGATCATGAATCAGCGGATCGTGTCCCCCATCCTTGTGGTGAACCGCGGCGTGAATCAGAGACTCCAGGCCTCTTCTCTTTCTGGCGCTGACAGGGATCACCGGCGCTCCCAGCATCTCAGGAAGGCGGTGAAGATCAATCTCCATCCCCCGCTTCTCCACAATGTCCATCATATTTAAGGCGATGACCACCGGTTTTCCCAGCTCCAAAAGCTGCAGAGTCAGATAGAGATTGCGCTCCAGGGCAGAGGCATCCACCACATCGATAACCACATCCACCTCATCCGAAAGGATAAAGTTTCTCGAAACCTGTTCCTCCATCGTATAGGAGGTCAGGGAATAAGTTCCCGGCAGGTCCACCAGGCGGATTTTCTCCCCCTGAAAAGTAAAGCTTCCCTCCACTTTTTCTACCGTCACGCCAGGCCAGTTGGCTACCTTCAGGTTAGCCCCGGTATAAGCATTAAACAATGTAGTCTTGCCGCAGTTAGGATTTCCAATAAATGCAACCGTCATCATGATTCCTCTACCTCCACATTCTCCGTAATTCTCTTGCCCAGAGCAAAACGGGTTCCGCGGATTTTCACAATCATAGTTCCGCCGCTTTTTTTATTCATGACCTCCAGCACAGTACCTCCGGTCATGCCAAGCACTTCCAGCCTGCGCTTTAAATCCTGCTGTACTTCTACCCGGATTACCCGGTAGGTACCTGTGATTTTTCCTTGATTTAATTTCATTGCTGTCGTCCTCTTGTTATTGGAAAACTCCTTTTCACACCGCCAAAATTCCGGTCGAAAAGGAGCTCATTTTTTCAAAATTGCCTATTCTTCGTTCCAATTGTGGTAAACAGCCTGAACGTCATCGTCTTCATCCAGAAGATCCAGAATCCTGGTAAGCTTCTTAATATCATCCTCGCTTGTCAGGTCCACCCAGGTCTGAGGGATCATAGTAATATCGGCTTCCATCATAGGAATCTTCTGGGCTTCCAATGCTTCACGGACCGCGCTGAAATCATCAGGGGCAGTGATGACCTCATAACTGTTCTCCTCCTCAGAGAAGTCCTCCGCGCCAGCATCCAGGGCCAGCATCATCAGCTCATCCGGGTCCATATCGCACTCTTCTTTGTCGATCACAATCTGACCCTTCTGGTCGAACATGTAAGAAACGCTTCCGGGAGTGCCTACGTTCCCGCTTCCTTTGGTAAAGGCGCTTCGAACATTTGCCGCCGTACGGTTCTTATTATCCGTCAGCGTATCTACAATAATCGCCACGCCGCTGGGACCATATCCCTCATAGCGGAGCGCTTCGTAATTAACCGAACCGGCGTCTCCAGCCGCCTTCTTAATACCGCGCTCAATGGTATCATTTGGCATATTGTTGGCCTTGGCCTTCGCGATTACATCCCTAAGCTTACTGTTGTTGGCCGGATCGGGTCCGCCTTCCTTCACCGCTACCGCAATTTCACGGCCAATCACCGTGAAAATCTTTCCCTTTGCGGCATCATTGCGTTCCTTTTTATGCTTAATATTGGCGAACTTTGAATGTCCTGACATTGGTAAAACACCCTTTCTCTTAAATCTTTGTAGTCACATACACATCTTTTCAAGTTTAGCACGATTCCCCACCGGTGACAAGCACAATTTTCTCAACCTTCCTGAACTGCCATTTTCGCGTCACCGCCTGTATGGGATTCTTCTTTTCTTTCCGGCTCTTCGATCCTGCTTACCTGAACAGACTCAATGGTCTTATTTCCTACTTTCAGAACCTGAAAATGGTATCCGCCGTACTCTACCGCCGGTCTCTCGTCTTCTTTGGGAATCCGGTCCAGCCTGGCGATCAGGAATCCGCTCAGGGTTCCGTATGTATCGCTGTCCTCCTGCGAAAGGGTAAGTCCCAAAATTTCCTGAACCTCTTCCAGGTCGGTCATCCCCTTCATCACATAGCTGTGGTCCGGCTGCTCCGTGATACATTCTTCCTCATTGTCGTACTCATCCTGAATACTGCCCACAATCTCTTCCAAAATATCCTCCATGGTCAGGAGCCCGGCCGTCTGGCCGTATTCATCCACAACGATTTCCATGTGAATCTTTCTGGACTGCATCTCCTTAAACAGGGTGTCGATGCTTCTGGTCGCCGGAATAAAGCTGGCCTCCATTAGAAGACCCGGAATCTTTCCAATAGGAATCGGACGGTTTTCTTCCTTTTCATAGGCGCTCATGGCATCTCTCATATGAAGAATGCCGATAATATCGTCGATATCCTCTCCCGATACGGGGTAACGCGTCTTATTACCTTCATTCAGAATAAAGCTGACCGCCTCCTGAAGAGTCATATCGTCATCCAGAATTTCCATATTGGTCCGGTGAGTCATAATATCCTGCGCTTCGGTTTCTCCCAGCTGAAAGATGTTGGTGATCATTTTCGTTTCGCCGGCTTTCAGAATCCCCTGCTCGTGGCCTTCATTAACCATGGACATTATGTCTTCCTCTGTTACATTTTCGCTGTTATCCTGTATCTTTACCTTAAACAGGGCCAGAACCGCCACGGAAACTCCCCGAACCAGTTTGGACAGAGGCAGAAAAAGACCTGCCGTGAAGGTCACCACCGGCAGAACGCGGTACCCCCAGCCCTTTGGATTGACCGCCGCCATACGTTTTGGAATCAGAACTCCAAAACATACGACCAGGATTAATATAACCAGGCTGATTACCAATACAAGGCCTGCCTGCACCCACCATCCGGGATTTTCATACCAGCGGATGCCATCTGCCGATGGGAACCAGGTTTGCGTCAAGCGTCCCATCCGGACAATCAGCACCGGTATAAATATAGCCCCCATAATCATTCCAACAAGATGGGTCATAATCTGAATCGTGTTGATCAGATTTGCCGGGTTCTCAATCACACGGAGCATGCGCGCCGCTGCCGCATCTCCTTTCCCGGCCTCTTCCTCCAGCTCATCCTCATCCATATTTTGAATGGCGGATCCGAATCCGTAAAACGCTGCCTCCAGCAGAATAAAGCCAATCAGCAGCAATATACCGACCGGCGAATAACCATCGTCCATAAAAGTAAAAAAGCACTCCCTTCCATGTATTCACTGATGGTTATCATACCATTATTCCCTTTTTTCGTCAATGTCATCTTCTGGGACCTTTCTGCCGGATCATTATGTATCCATGGCCAGACTGACCTTTAAAGCCTGGTTCACCTGTTCCAAAAGTTCCCCGTCAATATGGCAGATTTTTTCCCTCAGCCTCTGCTTATCAATGGTCCGCAGCTGCTCCAGCAAAATGACCGAATCCTTGGCCATAGCACTTCGGCCTGAACTAAGCTCCACATGGGTAGGAAGCTTCGCCTTATTCATTCGGGAGGTAATCGCCGCGCAAATCACCGTCGGGCTATGTTTATTTCCTACATCGTTCTGAATCACCAGAACCGGGCGCACTCCCCCCTGTTCCGACCCCACCACAGGCCTTAAATCCGCGTAATAGATATCTCCTCGTTTGATAATCACTGCTGTCACTCTCCATTTCCAGAAATCAGGCCTTTTTCTGCCTCTTACCAGTAGTATGGACAGATTTCCCCAATTTATACTTTGGCAAATCCCCTCTGTGATTAGCATATGATTTCAAATCTCAACCTGGAACTTTTACAAAAAGTCTACATACCGGTCATCCGAGTAATCTTTCACTCCTACGATCCTGCCCTGACTCCAATAAACTCTTGGAATCCGTTTTCCCATATTGCAAATAATCTCGTAGCGAAACGCCCCTCCGGCCTCTTCAATCTCCTCGATCGTAATCCGCTCTTTTCCCTGAGTCCCCATCAAAACCACCTCATCCTGGGGCAAAACATCCGGAATGTGGCTAACGTCCACCATAAACTGATCCATACAAATTCTACCTAAAACCGGAGCTCTCATTCCGCGAATCAGTACGTGGCCCTTCCCGGAAAGGCTCCTGGGATAACCATCCCCATATCCCACCGGAATCGTTGCAATGCGCATAGTTTGTGCCGCCACAAACGTTCCTCCATAACTGACCGGCGTCCCGGCCTCTATGGTCTTCAGACAGCTGACCCTTGTTTTTACAGACATGGCCGGAGTCAATTCCACCAGATCTTTTCTCACTTCGTCCGAAGGGTAGATCCCGTACATGGAAATTCCGGCCCTGCACATCTTTAAGCGGTTGGAAGGGAAACCTTCTACCATAGCCGCGCTGTTTGAACAGTGACAGTAAGGAATTTCCAGTCCGTGATCCTTCAGCCTTCCCATGAAATTTTCAAAATCCTGAAGCTGTTTTTGAGCGGATTCCTTATCCCGCTCGTCTGCGCGCGCAAAATGAGTAAAAATCCCCTCGATTTGAATTCCCGGCAGGCAGCTGATTTGCTTTACAAGTCTAACCGACTCCTCCCCCGGCTTCATACCAATACGGCTCATCCCCGTATCTACCGCAAGATGAATGCGCAGTTTCTGATGGGACGATTCCGCCAGCCTTGAAAGTTCCTGGGCTTGGCCCAGTTCGAATACTGCCGGTCGAAGCCGCCATTGGAGCAATTCCTCAAAATCCTCCGGAAAGGTCACCCCTAAAATCAGAATCATCCCCTCAACACCGTGATGACGCAGATTGATCCCTTCCTGGAGCGTGGCTACGCCAAACCCTGACACATAGGGGGCTGCCGCCTTCGCTACAGGAACCGCCCCATGGCCATAACCGTCCGCCTTTACAACTGCCATCATTTCTGTTTTTTCCGGAAGCAGCGCCTTCATGGCCTTCAGATTAGACGCAATGGCATCCAGATTAATGTCTGCCTCTACTCTCCGGCAATTTTTTAATCTTGTCTCGTCCATTTTCCTTCCTCCATTTTAGCCGGAGTCGGATCGTTCCGGTTTTCCTTTTTTCCGGGGGCCGCCGCCTCCCTTAAATAATCCGCCAATTCTCTGGCCAAAAGCCCGTGAGGCCCCCCCTCCTTTTCAGCCAGGTCGCCTGCTCTTCCATGCAGATACGCTCCCAGACGCGCCGCCTCTTTTTCCTCCATCCCCAGAGCTAAAAGGGCGCCAATCACTCCGGAAAGCACATCGCCGGAACCGGCTTTGGCCATAGCGCTGTTTCCGCTGGTATTGACATAGATTTCCCCGTCTCTGGATGCCACTACTGTAGCTGCGTCCTTTAACACACAGGTCAGACCATAACGAAGGGCATAATTTCTGGCGCAGGAAACCAGGTCTTTCTGGATTTCTGAAACAGGCTGTCCCGTCAGCCGACTCATTTCTCCTAGATGGGGAGTAATGATGAGATTCTCCGTAAAATAAGATGTCAGATAGGGATGAGCGGCAATGGTGTTAAGTCCATCCGCATCCACCACCACAGGAGTACAGGCAGCTGTCAGAATATCTTCCACCAAATATTCTACATACTCCTCAGAACCCAGACCCGGACCCATGATCACCACATCCGCCCACTGGCACTGGGCATCGATCATCTGCCGGAATTCTTCCCTGCCTTCTATCAGCTGGCTTTGGGTATAGGTAGCCAAAATTGCTTCTGGAAGCAGCTGCTGCAGTACCGGGCGGTTCTCCTGAACCGTCAGAATTTTTACCAGGCCGGCCCCCATCCGATAAGCGGCCAGGGCGCTCAAATAAGCAGCCCCGCACATGTGCTTGGAACCTGCTACAATCAGAATCCGTCCAAAGGTTCCCTTGTTGGAATAGGCTTTTCTGGGCGGAATCCGCTCTAAGTCCTCTATTCCATAGGCCAAAGCCGGCTCCTGCGCAAGATGCCTTATGGCTTCCCTGGGGAAACCGATTTCCGCGATCGTAACCTCTCCTCCATAATCCCTTCCGGGATACAGCGCGGTTCCTAGCTTTTCCCAGCCAAATGTGACTGTCCGGTCTGCCCGGACAGCCCTTCCCATCACCGCTCCCGTATCAGCATCAATCCCGGAAGGCAGGTCTACCGAAACCACACACCGGACCCGTCCCTCTTCTCTCCACCGGTTAATACGATCTGTCCACTGTCCCGGAGTGCCGGTCACCTCTCTGGCAAGCCCTACTCCAAACAGCGCATCGATCACCGCTGCACCGGATACAGGCAGTTCATCCTGCTCCCCCATAAGAACCGGTACTCCCAGATTCCGGGCGATTTCCACCTGTGCTGCCAGTTCTCTGCTGGCCTTCTGCAAATTTCCCACGAGAACAACCTGGACGCTATAGCCCCGAAGATAGAGAATGCGGGCTGCAGCCACCCCGTCGGCCCCATTGTTTCCCATTCCGCATACCGCAAGGACAGGCTCACTGTCATCTGTCCTCTCCTGAATACTCTGAGCCACCGCCAGAGCTGCCCGCTCCATCAGCACCATAGAGGGAATTTTCATCTTCTCCATGGAATAAGCATCGACGGCTTTTGCCTGTTTTCCCGTCAATAAATACCTCATTTTCCCCGCTCCCTTCTCCCTGTGCCACCGCGAAAGCCAGCGCATGCTCTCTGGTATTGGAAATAGATACCTGGATCTCCCTGATCCCCAGTTCTCTTGCCCGTTTTGCAGCTCCATCGTAAAGCTTTACATAAGGCTTTCCCAGTTCGTCTCTTAATGCCTCGATTGCCTTTGGTCCGAATCCCCGAAATCCCGTTCCCAGGGCTTTGGCCACCGCCTCTTTGACAGCAAAATCGCCGGCAAGGCTGGAAATAGACTCCCTTGCCTGCCGGCGCTCCTGTTCGGTAAACGTATAGGCCATAAAAGAGTCCCGCTCACAGGCTCTTTTCATTCGCTGAATTTCTACCAGATCCGTTCCTACTCCTATGACCATATTCTCCAGTTCTCCGCCTTTTACTTTTTCGCCGTCTTTGCGCCCTTCTTCTGCTCCTGTCTGCTGCATACCCGATAAGACAAACGCATCAGGCTCTCTGACAGGTGGACGTTTTCTACTACCACATCATCCGGTACCACCAGATCCGTATGGGCGAAATTCCAAATTGCCTTAATTCCCGCTTTTACCAGACGATCCGCGATCTCAGGCGCTTTTGTCTTAGGAATAGTAAGGGCTGCGATCTGGATATCGTTGTCTTTAATAAAGCTTTCCATCTCATCCACGGAACGAATCTCGATTCCCCGGATCACCAGACCAATCAGCTTCGGATTGATATCGAACATTCCCTTAATCAAAAAGCCTCTTCTCTCAAAATTCGTATAATTGGCAATGGCCTGGCCCAAATTTCCAGCTCCTATAATAATCAGATTGTGCTGCTGGTCAATACCAAGAATCTTCGCGATCTCCGCGTAAAGATATTTTACATTATAGCCGTATCCCTGCTGGCCGAAGCCGCCGAAATTATTCAGGTCCTGGCGTATCTGGGAGGCAGTTACCTTCATCCGGGCGCTGAGTTCGTTGGATGAAATCCGTTCCACTCCCTCCTCAATCAGCTCCCCCAAATACCGATAGTACCGGGGCAGACGCCCAATCACTGCTTTTGAAATTTTCTTTCCTTCCATCCTGTTCACCTTTCCTGTCTGCTTTTCATCCCCTAAACGACCTCGTAGCGATCCGGGACGGCGCATCTTCTTGTCCGGCAAATGCCTGGCAAAAAGCATATATCAGTCTTATTATACGCATATGACAAAAAAATGTCAAACCGTTTCACGATGTTCTTGAAAAAATAATGTTCTTATATTATACTGTTTCATGGTTATGCCCGCATATTAAGCTGTTTTAAAGGAGATAATCGTGATTTTATCGTGCAGTAATATCAGCAAATCATTTGGCGATCAGGATGTGTTGAAGCACATATCCTTTCACATAGAAGAACATGAAAAGGCGGCTGTGGTCGGTATCAACGGTGCCGGAAAATCCACTCTGCTGAAAATTATTATTGGTGAACTGGCTCCCGATGAAGGAGTGGTTTCCTTGTCAAAGGGCGCTTCCATCGGCTATCTGGCCCAGCACCAGGACCTGGAGGGGGCTTCCACCATCTATGATGCGTTAATGGAGGTAAAGCAGCCGGTCATTCAGATGGAAAAACGTCTGCGGCTGCTGGAAGCCTCCATGAAGGAGCTTTCCGGCGAAGCTCTGGAGAGCGCCCTTGAAGAATACAGCCGCCTGGACCACCAGTTTGAGCTGGAAGGCGGATACGTCTGGCAGAGTGAAATCACCGGGGTTTTGAAGGGCCTGGGATTTGAGGAGCAAGAATTTTCTAAAGAAATCCATGCGCTCTCAGGCGGTCAGAAAACCCGGGTCTCCCTGGGAAAACTTCTTCTAACCAAGCCCGAACTCCTGCTTTTGGACGAGCCCACCAACCACCTGGACATGGAGTCTATCGCATGGCTG
The DNA here is from genome assembly GCA_900547035.1 of uncultured Clostridium sp. GTDB lineage: Bacteria > Bacillota > Clostridia > Lachnospirales > Lachnospiraceae > Enterocloster > Enterocloster excrementigallinarum. The sequence continues at coordinate 105,987 of URFM01000001.1, forward strand.
GAAACCTATCTGAAAAGCTATTCCGGAAGCGTAATTCTGGTCGCTCACGACCGCTATTTTCTGGACCGGGTAGTCTCCAAGGTAATAGAGCTGGACAACGGTATTGGCACCGTGTTTTCCGGTAACTACACCGCCTACAGCGAGAAGAAGGCCATGCTGCGGGACGCCCAGATCCGGGCTTATCTGAACCAGCAGCAGGAAATCAAGCGGCAGGAGGCGGTCATTGCCAAATTAAAATCCTTCAACCGTGAAAAATCCATCCGCCGGGCGGAAAGCCGCGAAAAAATGCTGGAGAAAATCGATCGGCTGGAGCGGCCTGTAGAAATTGACGATTCCATGGACATCCGGCTGGAGCCAGATGTGATCAGCGGCAACGACGTGCTGACGGTACAGGATTTATCCAAGTCCTTCGGCAGCCAGCTGCTCTTTTCCCATGTAAATTTTGAAATCAAGCGCGGGGAGCGGGTGGCTGTGATCGGCAATAACGGCACCGGAAAAACCACCCTGCTGAAAATCATCAACGGTATGCTGCCGGCGGACAGCGGCCAAATCCGTCTGGGCTCAAAGGTACACATCGGCTACTACGACCAGGAACATCAAGTGCTGCATCCGGACAAGACTCTCTTTGACGAAATTCAGGACGCCTACCCTGCCATGAATAATACCCAGATTCGGAATACTCTGGCCTCCTTCCTTTTTACGGGGGACGATGTGTTTAAGCTCATCCGGGATTTAAGCGGAGGAGAACGGGGCAGAGTTTCCTTGGCAAAGCTTATGCTGTCGGATGCCAACTTTCTGCTTTTGGACGAGCCTACCAACCATCTGGATATTACCTCCAAGGAGATTCTGGAAAGCGCCTTAAACCGTTATACGGGAACTGTTCTTTACGTTTCCCACGACCGGTATTTCATCAACCGGACCGCCACGCGGATTCTGGATTTGACGGGGCAGACGTTTGTCAATTATATCGGGAATTATGAGTATTACCTGGAAAAAAAGGAGGACGTGGAAGCAGCCCACTTTGAGCGCCTTGCTAGAGAAGTGAAAAATACCTCCGGTAAAAACGGCTCCCCGGCCGCTTCTGCCCCGGCGCTTTCCTCTCAGGCTGCTGCCTCGGCTTGCGTGGGCGCGGGGCGCCAGGACTGGAAGGCACAAAAGGAGGAGCAGGCAAGGCTCCGCAAACTTCAGAACGAGTTAAAAAAGACGGAGGAGGAAATCCACCGACTGGAGACCAGGGACCAGGAAATCGATGAACTCCTCTCTCAGGAAGAGGTCTACACCAACGTATCCCGCCTGATGGAGCTGAACCAGGAGAAAGAGAAAAACAGCGCCCGCCTGGAAGAGCTTTACGAACGCTGGGAAGAACTGTCCGAGGAGGTGGAAGGATGAAACTGAAACGCATTGCCGCCTTAATCGGGGCCCTGTTTTTCATAATCCTGGCCCTGGCACTCTTCGTTTCTGCCATTGTGGGCGCTCCCTTTGAAGTGCTGGCAGCCCTCCTCTTCTGCCTGGTCCTGATACCCATCATCGCTTACGCCATGGTGCTGGCGGCCCGGGTGTTTCGGAAGGATAAGAAAAGCGACCATACTGATACCGATTCCATTTAATAGATTAAAGGGAAATGCGTTAAACAGGACAATATCAAGTTTTGTCCTGATAAATGGGATAAATGCTCCGAAGGAAGCAATCAGCTGGTCCAGTTGTAGACAGCTGAAGGAGATTTTTTATAAGTTCAATCAATACTCCTGTCACAGGGCCGCAGCTGAAAGCGCCAATCAGCGCGGGCAGGTCCGATAAGTCCATCCGCGCAAACGGCGGCGACAGCGGGACAGGAAATTCAAAAAAAGCAAGGATAAAAGAAATGGCGGAAAGAGCCGCGGTCACGGTAAGCATGCGCATGTCACGGCCCGAAGCCGCCCTTTGTGTCATCATCATTTTCCCATCGTTCTCCTTTTTCATATGAACTGGATTAACAACAAGCCCCGCAGGCATAGCGCTTGCAGGGCTGTTCTTGTTTTTCCTCTTCCGCCGGTCAACCCAGACCTACAGGTCGTACTCCTGAGGCGGGTTGCCGGAAAAGTCGGCGATTACGGCATGAGCATTTTTCAGATAAAACACCTCAAAGATGGGATTGGATGCCTCGCCGTACTGTCCCTTGACGATGGGATTTTGGATGCACATCTCCTTTGCGGCCATGTTGTTCTCAAAAACCGCCTCACCGTTCAGGCGAATCCAGGCGTAGGACGGACTGGAAACAGAAACCTCCACATTGGGGTTTGCCTGCATGTCCTTGTAAACGTCCTTTGTGTTGTTGGTGCAGAACCACAGTCTGCCCTCCAGCTCCCCGGCAAACATAAAGGGGCGGCACTTCGCCTTTCCGTCACGGCCAACGGTAGCCAGATACTGTACGGGATTCTCCTGCAAAAATTTTACAACTTCGTTCATGGTAAAACCTCCTGACTTCATTCTGGATTTCATTTCACTGTACCACTCGGACATAGCGCTTTTGTCTTTGTTGACTTTATTGTAGCAATGTCTTTTGAATCCGTGAAGTACGCACAATATTGTGGTATAGGCACCAGGAGGAAACTATAAAACTATTCCGCAATCCGAAGCAGGCGGACAATGCAGCTTGCGCCCGGAATCTGATACTGGATTACGCCGTTTTCCCCAACGATTGCCTCAGAAACCGTTACATTTCCTGCCGCATCCGTAATCATGACCACCAGCTGCTGGCCGGGCGTCAGACTGGTCTGCTCCATCTGCGTCTGAACGGCAGGGCCGTTGGCACCGGGAACAACCTCATAGGTTACCGCAGAACCGACCTGCACATACTGCGGAAGATTCAGACTGACTCTTCCGCTGTAGGCGGCGGCAATGTCCATGGTCCCGTTTTGGATTGCCTGTTCCGCAGCTACGACCTCCGGCGCAAAGCCCATCAGTTCTTCCGCTCCTGATTTCTGGGAAACCTGGGTGCCGTCCTGGTAGACCACCACATTCCGGGTCACCGTTACACCTCCGACCTCAGATACGGTCTGCTGGATTACGGTTCCCTGGGTATTGGCCGCCAGGAGGGACCTGGTGGATCCGTCGGCGCCTACGGCAATCGTCGCTACCTGAGCGCTTTGTCCATCAGCCATCGAAACTGCGGGAGTCCCCGCCGCCTCCACAATCGTATTGCCGGTCACGCTTCCTGCCGCGCTCTGGGTTACCACAGAAGATACGGAGGTCTGTCCTACGGAAACTACCACCGATTCTCCTGCCGCTGCCGTGGAAATCTGATTCGATGTTGCTGCGGAGCTTCCGCTGTCGGTGGTATTGGATGCGCTGTCGGTGGAAGAGCTGATTCCGATATCTCTGTCGCTGTCGCCGCTGCTGCCGGAGACGTTGCGGTTCCACTTGGCGTAAATGGTCAGGACGCCGCTGCTATCCTTGCTGGTCAGCTGTGTAATGCGATTGGTATAGCTGCTGTCCGTGTACCACCCGTCAAAGGTATACCCGCTCCTGGAAGGCGCGGACAGGGTAATGGACGCCTGTTCTCCCGTATACTGGGAAGGATTTTCACTGCTGTTGACACCGTCTCCCAGCACGTATGTGATCTGATATGTAACTGCCGTTCCATATCCCAGGTTATCAAAGGTATAGTAAATGCCCTCCACCTGCTCGGTCACATTTCTGGCCACAATTCCCTGGCCGTTCACCCAAAGATGTTCAATCCACTGGCCTGCTACCAGCTCGTCGGTGCGGTTTTCTCCATCGGCGTCCATCAGGTAACAGGTCATTGTATTGTCCGTAAAGCAGTAGAAACGTCCTTCGCTGTTCCTGTAAACCCTGCCTTCAGCGCCAGAATAGTGCCAAACCGTCTCGCCGCTGTCCAGTTCGTGCTCAAAGAATTCATCTTCGATTGCAGTCCAGTAGCCTTCGCTGTCAAAACTTCCGTAATAGCCGCCTGTCATGCGGATTTTATCCTTGATGAGATGCCCGTCGCTGTTGACGTACCGGAAGCCGTTTCCATCCTCAATCCACTGCCGGAACTGCTGTGTGCCGTCCGCTCCAAAGTAGAGGGTTTCTCCATCTACGTCCACAAATGTTTCGGTCACCAGCTTTCCATCTGCTCCAATGTAGTAGATGCTGCCATTCCGGTTCATCAGGCCTTCGGGAGAAATCGTCCCGTTTCCATTCTCGTCAAAATCATAGTAAATGCCGCCAATCTCTACCTGACTTACATTTGCGGTCACATAGCCGTCCGCGCCTACATAGCGGCTGCCCAGCCAGAGATTGGTCTGTTTTTCGCTTCCAAGGGTCTGATTCTCCGCTGTGTAGAGATAGCAGGCCAGTCTTTCATTTTCCGCTGTCAGGCAGTAGAATACCATCTTTTCATTTTCAGGGCCCGCAACCTTTCCTTCCTCGCCGGAATAGAAAATCACCTGGGTCCCGTCATCCAGGTCACTGTCAAAGAACTGGTTTGAGATTGCCGTCCAGTATCCCTCTCCGTCGAAGCTTCCGTAGTAGCCTCCGGCCATTTTTCCATCGTCATCTTTTATAACATAACCGGAACCATCCACATATCGGAATCCGCCTTTGTACTCAACCCACTGATGGAATTGCTGTGAGCCGTCTGCTCCGAAATAGAGCGTTTCTCCTCCTACGTCCTTAAACTGGTTGGTGACAGGCTTTCCGTCTGTGCCAAGATAATAGTTCTTCCCGTCTGCTCCGGTAAACATTCCTTCCTTGGAAAGGGATGAACTGCCCTCTGCATCGAAGTCGTAGTAGACTCCGTCGATTTCCACATAGGACGCATCGGTAAGCTGGAAGCCGTCCGCGCCGATATAGCGGTCACCCAGCCAGAGATTGGTCTGCTTTTCGCTGCCCTGAGCTCCATTTTCATCAAAGAGGTAGCAGGCCTGTCTGCCGCTTTCTGATACCAGGCCGTAATACGCCGTCTGCTGGTCTGACGGTCCTGCCAGTTTGCCGCTCTCCGTACAGTAGAATGTCTTCCCATCATCTACGACAAATCCGGCTGCTCCGGCGCTCCATTTTCCATCTGCGTCAAAGCTTCCGTAGTAGCCTTTGATGATTGTATCCTCTGTATTTTTCACTACATAACCGTCATCGCCGATATAGTAGCGCTCGCCCCCGTCGTCCACCCACTGGCTGAACTGCTGGGAGCCGTCCGCTCCGAAGTAGAGGGTATTTCCGTCTACGTCTTCAAACTGATTGATAACGGGCTTTCCGTCTGTGCCGAGATAGTAGTTCTTCCCATCTGTGTCGGTGAACAGTCCTTCCGTGGAAACCGATGAGTTGCCGTTTGAATCAAAGTTATAGTAGACCCCGTCAATTTCCACATGGGTTACGTTGGTAAGCTGATAGCCGTCCGCACCGATATAGTAGTTTCCAAACCAGAGGTTGGTTTGTTTTTCGCTGCCCTGACTTCCATTCTCATCAAAGAGATAGCAAGCCTGTCTGCCGCTCTCTGATACCAGGCCGTAGTACGCCGTCTGCTGGTCTGACGGTCCTGACAGTTTGCCGCTCTCTGTGCAGTAGAATGTCTTCCCATCATCCGCGACAAATCCGGCTGCGCCAGCGCTCCATTTTCCTTCTGCGTCAAAGCTTCCGTAGTAGCCCTTGATGATTGTATCCTCTGTATTTTTCACTACATAACCGTCATCGCCGATATAGTAGCGCTCGCCCTCATCTTCCACCCATTGGCTGAACTGCTGGGAGCCATCTGCTCCAAAGTAGAGGGTATTTCCATCTTCGTCATCCGCAAACTGATTGGTGACAAATGTTCCGTCTTCACCAACGCAGTACTTCTTGCCGTTCTCTTCTACAATGCTTCCCTCCGCGTATCTGCTGATGCCTTCTGCGTCAAAGTTATAATAGACATCTCCGATTTTAACTGCGGTCTGGTCAGTAATCAGATAACCGTCTTCGTCCAGATACAGGTCCTTAATCCAGATGCCTCCCTCCGGTCTATCGTCCAGAAGTGTATTATCCTCTCCGCTCATCAGATAGCAGGCCGTCTTGCCGTCTTCATCCACAAAATGGTAAAACGTCATCTCCTGCTCTTTTGTTGCATCTTCTGTCTCATCATAGGGACCTGCCACGTCTCCCTCTTCGTCGGAATAAAGGGTTACTGTACCGCCTTCATCCAGCTCTTCCGTAAAGAAACCCTTCACCGGAGTCCAGTAGCCTTCTGCATCAAATTCTCCGTATGCACCGCCGGCTCTTCTGGTATCTCCCGTCACCATATGCCCGTTGCTGTCTACGTAGCGCCACTTGCCCGTAGTTTCTTCAATCCACTGGCGTTTCTGCATGGCTCCATCTTTGCCGAAGTAGTAGGTTTCGTCTTCGATTTCAACGAATTCATCCTTGACGATTTCTCCGTTTTCGTCCACATAGTAAATAATTTCGCCCTCATCCAGAATCGGCTGGCTCGTTATCAGTGAAGCATTTCCGGTAGCGAACGTTCCACCATACTCATCTGTATCTTCTTCAAAAGAGCCGAAGGAATAGAAATAGTCGCCAATCTGAACCTGTTCCACATCCACCAGAAGGTTCCCGTCTTCATCGATGTAGAAATCTTTCACATCATCATCCAACCAGCCGATACCCTGGGGCTCTGTTCCCACAGTACCGTTCTCACCCCGTACATACTCGTAGCACTTCTTTCCGTCCGCCTCTTCTTTCAGGCAGTAAAACGTACTCTTATCTGGTCCTGCCAGTTTTCCATCCTTGCCAGAATAAAGCCAGAGTCCCCAACTATCATCGTAGAAAAGGACATTTTCAATCGCCGTCCAGTAGCCTTTTTCATCAAACTTGCCATAATAGTCCTGGGCTCGCTGTATCTCATCAATCCGTAGATAACCTTTCCCATTAACATACCGCTTGCCGCCGTCAATCCATTTGTCCTTAAGCATTGTCCCGCTCTCATCGACGTAAATAATATGGTCCCCGTCAATCTGAATATAGGCCTTAGTAACCTTGGTCTTGGTTTCTGCATCTGTGTAGTAGTACTCGCCATCTTCTTCATAATATTCCGACTCCGTCAGATACCAATTCTCCTCCGCCTCTGCCTGAACCTCCAGCAGTACATTCGCCTGGACTGCCTCCTGGACCTGAGGCTGCCCCGGCGTCTGACTTCCGGAACTTCCGGAAGCTCCGGAGCCTGAGCTATGTCCCGTATCTCCCTGTGAGGAATCCTCATCGTTCACCGGGTCATCTGCGTCATCCTCCCCGGAATCACCCTCATTTTCTGAATCCTCTGTGCACTCTTCCGGGTCATCTGTTCCTTCAGAGGTATCTGTCTCATCCTGCCCGTCTGTCTCTCCGTCCCCCTCTGACTCTTCATTCTTTTCCGAATCTTCTGTATTCCCGGGGCCCTTCTTGTCAGAATCAGAGCCTTCCTGCCCGGAATCAGATTCATCCTGATCCGTGTCCTCCTCTTCCTGCTGTCCCGGCTCCCCGTCTGACTCATCCGACTCGTCTTCTTTGTCCTCCTGGCCGGCCTCTCCGTTTTCCTGTTCAGAATCGGAGTCCTCCGTTCCTTCGGTATTCCCATCAGAATCGCCCTCGTCCGAACCGCCGCCTTCGGAATCCTCATTCCCAGAGCCTTCGTCTTCGGAACCTTCATCTTCGGAGCCGCTATCCTCAGAATTCTCAGAACCTTCTGTTTCATCTGAGTTTTCAGAATTTCCGGAAGCTTCCGTCTCCTGCCCGTAGGAAGTGAGCAGCCCTGCTCCGCAGCTTCCTGCCTCCATGCTGCAGGTCAGCATAAAGACCGAGGCTAAGGCAATCGCCCGGCGCACCTTCCCTTTTACCAATCCTACTCTCCTCATACACAACCTCCTTTAAAGTTTTCCTATGCTTTTCTTCTGTTTTTTGGTACCCAGCCTTAAATATCCTTCAAGCAGCCTTCGTTTCCTCCGGCTGGATTCCTGCAAATAATCCTGGTATATTTCCTGGTAGGAGCGGTCATCAATTACTTTCTTATTTTTGGAAAAATGAAAATGATAAATCAGATATGCTTTTTCGTCTCCCTGTATAAGCGCGGCCTTCAAAAAAGACCTGGCCCGGTTTTTATCTTGAAAATGTCCCCGCCTCAGAAAGAATATTCCTAAATTCCGATAAACTCTTGCTTCATTCAGCCCTCTGTCAAAGCTTTGCCTTTCTTTCCATACTCCCAACCTGCGAATCATCCTCTACCTCAACTTTATATTAAATATAGCGCAATTTTCTTTTTGTTGCAACGAATAATCGCTATTTTTTATAACGTTCATTCGTCATCTGGCTTTTTTACTGCTTTCATTTATAATGGAATAGACAGAGAGAGGAGACTATTTCATGACCGAATTTGATTTATTTGCTCGTATCCGCCAACTATGTTTGGAACGTAACTGGTCCTACTACCAACTTTCCAAGGCTTCCGGGCTTACATATTCTACTATAAGTACTTTGTTGAACAGGCAAACTCTCCCGTCCTTAACCACCCTCAATAAAATCTGCCACGGTTTCGGGATATCCTTGGCCGATTTCTTTTCTACCGATGCTGATTCTTCTATGAGCGCGGAAGAAATCCAATGTCTGGCACTTTTTTCTTCCCTTTCTCCGGAAGACCAGCAGCTTGCCCTCGCTTATATGAAAGGACTGACAAAATCCCTGTAGTATAATCAAAAGGGCTGCCCCGCCAAAGCTTCACACTTGCTTTGGCAGGCAGCCCTTTTGCTGCTTCATATTCTTCTTTTTTCTATTTTACATCGCGGACGATAATGTCATCTCTTCCCGGTCCGTTGGATACCATGGTAATGGGAACCTGAATTTCCTTTTCAACGAATTCAATGTAACGGCGGCAGTTCTCCGGAAGATCTTCGTACTTCTTGATTCCACGGATATCACACTTCCATCCGGGCATCTTCTCGTAAACCGGCTTTGCCTTATTTAACTTCACCGTAGTGGGGAAGTCCTTCGTCACCTTGCCGTCAATCTCATAACCCACGCAGACAGTCAGCTCGTCCAGATATCCCAGCACATCCAAAACGGTAAAGGCAACCTCTGTTGCGCCCTGAATTCTGCAGCCATACCGGGTGGCCACTGCATCAAACCAGCCCACTCTTCTGGGACGTCCGGTAGTGGCGCCGTACTCGCCGCCGTCTCCGCCTCTGCGGCGCAGTTCCTCTGCCTCATCGCCAAAGATCTCGCTGACAAAGTCTCCCGCTCCTACCGCACTGGAGTAAGCTTTAACTACTGTGGTAATCTTCTTGATTTCATAGGGCGGAATTCCCGCTCCGATGGCACCGTATGCAGCCAATGTGGAGGAAGATGTTACCATGGGATAAATTCCATGATCCGGGTCTTTCAGAGAACCCAGCTGTCCCTCCAAAAGAATCTTCTTTCCTTCCTTATTGGCATTGTACAGGTAGGCAGAAGTATCACACACGTAGGGATCTACCATCTGACGGTACTCCAGAAGTTCCTGATACAGTTCTTCCGGATTCAGAAGAGGCTTGTGGTACAGATGCTCCAAAAGAACATTCTTCTGCTGGCATACACGCTCCACTTTTTCCTTTAACAGCTCCTCATCATAAAGCTCGCTGACCTGGAAGCCGATCTTGGCATATTTATCAGAGTAGAACGGTGCGATGCCTGATTTGGTGGAACCGAAGGACTTTCCGCCCAGACGCTCCTCCTCGTACTGGTCAAAAAGAATGTGGTAGGGCATCAGAATCTGGGCCCGGTCGGAAACCAGAATTTTGGGCTTGGGAACGCCCCGGTCCACCAGGGACTGAATCTCCTTTACCAGGTAAGGGATGTTTAAGGCAACTCCGTTCCCGATCACACTGGTAGTGTGCTGATAGAACACGCCGGAGGGCAGCAGGTGAAGGGCAAATTTCCCGTAATTATTGATAATGGTATGTCCGGCATTGCTTCCGCCCTGGAACCGCACGATAATATCGGATTCCTTGGCAAGCATATCCGTGATCTTACCCTTTCCCTCGTCTCCCCAGTTTGCTCCAACGATTGCTTGAACCATAACTTCAAATTCCTCCTTTGGGCAGCGCCCGTAATTGCTCAGTGGCATTTTCCGGAAAGCAGCCGTCCATGGCCACATTCCTTTCTTACTTTACTACATCATCCGTCATAAGTAAAGACAATATTTATTATGTTTGCTATAATGTATAATTATATCATGACAATTCAGGCGGCAGACAGGCCGAAGCAAAATCAGGCGTCCGCCTTTTCCTCTCCCATCACCATCTCCAGCAGGCTCCTGCCTGCCAGGGAAATTACCGCCTTCTCCGCAGTAACAACGCAAATCTGCCGCTTCGGCATCGGATGATCAAAATTCAGTTCAAATACCTCTCCCCGTTCCAGGGCTTCCCGGGCAAATCCTTCCACCACACATCCAACTCCCATATTCCTCTTGGCAAACTGCACCACCATATCACTGATCGCCAGCTCAAACTCCGGTTTCACCTGGATGCCCTGCTGCCGCAAAAACTGGTCCATAAATGAACGGGTGCTGGTATTGGACTCCAGAAAAATACAGGGTACCTTTCTGAGAACAGAATAATCCAGCTTTCTGCCTTTTAAATACTCAAAGCGGGTCCCCGCGATGAACACATTCCGAATCTCCTTTACAGGAACGCTTTGAATCTCTCCCTGGCTCCGGAATGGTGTGCTGACCACACCAAAATCAATCTTTCCCCGCCTCAAACTGTCGATGGTTTCCGGGGTGGGCGCATTGGTTACATTCACCTTGATTCCCGGGTACTGCTGATGAAACTTCTCCAAAAAGGGCAAAAGAAAAAACTGCAGGGTCATATCACTGGCGCCGATGCGTACCTCCCCGGTATCCTTATCGCGCATCTGCTCCACCATCCGTTCTCCCTCCATCAGGCTCTCCACTCCGGCTCTCACATACCGGTAAAGGACTTCGCCCTCCCTGGTCAGCTGTACGCCCCGGGAGGTTCTGGAAAACAGCTTCACCCCCATTTCCCCCTCCAGCTGCCGGAGGGCCTGGCTGACCGCAGGCTGGGAGATACACAATTCCCTGGCGGCCCCTGTGAGACTGCCCTGCTGGCTGACGTAGTAAAATACTTTGTAGTATTCGTAGCTAATATTCATGCGGCAGGTTCTCCCTCTTTCGCTGCTTTTACCAACAGCATCATCGGCCTCTTCATCTCATCTTTCATCCCCGGAATATCCATCGTCTCCCGGGAGGGCTCCGCCTCCTCCACCGCCTGAATCCGGAATCCAATCTGAATCAGCGGATTTAAAATCTGTGTCAGGGTGTGGTGATACTTGACCACCTTCTCCCCCAGAAACAAGGTCTCCCGTTTTCCCGGCTCATAATAGCGGTCCACCGGCCAGTACAAGGGGCGTCCGCTGTCATCGTAAATCCAGTCCTGGTTGATACCGGCGGTAAATACCGGGTGTTCAATATTGAACAGGAAGACGCCGCCTTCTTTCAGCGAACCGTAGACCTTCCGGTAAATGGGCTCCAGATGTTCAATATAATGCAGCACCAGATTGGAAATCACCAGGTCATAGGTGTTCTCCGGATACTCGTAGGTTTCCAGGTCCTGTACCAGATACCGGATTTTTTCATCCGGATTCCTCTTCAGCGCCGTTTCAATCATCTTTCTGCTTCCGTCGATGCCCACAATCCGGGCGGCTCCCATCCGGGCCGCGTACTTGCAGTGCCATCCATAGCCGCAGCCTAAATCCAGCACCTGCTTGTCCTTCACATCCGGAAACAAGGGCTGCAGTCTGTACCACTCGCCGGCGGCCTTCAGCCCCTCCCGGCTTCTTGGCATCTGGGCATAGACCTGAAAGAACTGCCCGTCGTCATAAATGTCATTCATCTCGTTTCTCCTCCCGTCAGCTGATTTCCTCCAAAAGGAAGGACAGCAGACTTTTTTCATCCATATTCAAAATCAGGTTCTCGTCAAACTCATATTCCCGCAGCATCTCTTCCGCCAGGTCAAATACCCCAACCCAGCTAGGATCATGGGCATCGGAATCTACAATCACCGGAACCTGGTATTCCTGGCAAAGGCTGCAGATGGTCCTGTAATTTTCCCTGCAGTTCCACCGCCTTTCCTCTTTCACCAGGGAACTGTTGTTAATCTCCAGGGCTACATGATACTCTTTTGCTGCCTGGATTAACGCCAAATAATCCAGGGGCGTGTGGTCGTCGTCCGGATGGGAAATCAGGCGCACCTTCTCATTTTTCATGCACTGAATCAGGTTCCAGGTATTTTTTTCCCGTCCCGCATCCTGATAACATTGACTGTGGATGCCCACAATGGCGTAATCCAGCTTGTCAATCCACCGCTGTTCCAGAGAAAGGGTCCCGTCATTTAAGGCATTAATCTCACAGCCGTGAAGCAGATGAACTCCATACAGAGTTCGGGGAATCACCTGCAAATTGCAAAAGTAAATGGGGTCCGCCGTCCCAGGGGTTCCCGGAGCATGTTCCGTGATGCCCAGGATTTTCAATTTTTTCTCACTGGCCGCCTGAGCCATCTCCCGGATGGTTCCGTAGGCATGGCCGCTGGCTAATGTATGGGTGTGTACGTCCGCAATCAGTTTTTTCACTGTTCTCCTCCTGAATGTTATTCTCTTCTCTCTTTTCCGCCGGCCTTAAGCCGCGCTGTCCCCCCTTCGATTCTCCTCTTGACCGAGTCAACAGTTTCCTCCGGGCTGCAGCCGGTAGTATCGATTACATGGGATTCGTAATCTCCCAGATTTTGAAATTGCTCCCACATCACTTCCACCAGCTTGACATTGGTCTCCCGGTCCAGCTTTTTTCGGCAGAGGGCCCGCTCCAGAGTCTCCTGCCGTTCTGCCCGGAGCACAATGTAATGCACCTCATATCCTTTTTTTGCGGCCCGAATCCATGGCTCCAAAAACCATGGTCCGACAATTCCGTCTACAATCACATCATAGCCGCCCCTCACATAGCGCTTGGCCGCCTCCAGAAAAGCTTCAATTACGATTAAATTCTGTTCCTGGGATTCCGGCAGATAGGGAGGGATGGCTCCCTTGCAGAGCCCGTGATAGAAATCATCCGTGTGTATATGGACCGATTTTTCCAAATCCGATTCCCTGGCAACGATTGAGGATACGGTGGTCTTTCCGGTTCCCGGCGGTCCGGTCATAATCACAATTCTTCCCCAGTCCATTCGGATACCTCCTTACTGTATGGCTTTATCATGCCACAATCATTTCGCATAGTAAAGCGGAATTTTCGTTTTGCTCGTCGCAAAAGGCGCCCCAAAAGCCTCTGCCTACGGCTTTCGGAACGCCCTCATCAAACTCGCCTTATTCTCTTACACCAAAATCTCAGCCCTCAACCCCAGCTGCTCCTCATTCTCCTTTAAAATCGGACGGATTACCTCATCCAAAAACTCCTCCACCTGTTTGGGGGCACGTCCCACATAGCGGGAAGGCTCCATGGATTTTTTCAATTCGTCCAGGGAAAGCCCGAAAGCAGGGTCCGCCGCAATCAGCTCCAGAAGGTTGTTGTCCTTTCCTTCCTCCTTCACATTCCGGCCTGCCTCCATGGACAGCTGGCGGATGCGCTCGTGGAGCTCCTGACGGTCCCCGCCGGCTTTCACCGCATCCATCATGATGTTCTCCGTAGCCATAAAGGGCAGTTCCGCCATCAGATGTTTCTCAATGACCTTGGGATACACCACCAGGCCGTCCACCACATTCAGGTACAGGTCCAAAATTCCGTCGATGGCCAAAAAGCCCTCGGGGATGGACAGGCGCTTGTTGGCGGAATCGTCCAGGGTGCGTTCAAACCACTGGGTAGAAGCCACCATCATGGGATTCATCATATCGCTCATGACGTAATTGCACAGGGAAGCAATCCGCTCGCTGCGCATGGGATTGCGCTTGTAGGCCATGGCGGAAGAACCAATCTGATGCTTCTCAAAAGGCTCCTCCACCTCTTTCAGATGCTGCAGCAAGCGGATATCGTTGGAAAACTTGTGGGCGCTCTGGGCAATACCTGCCAGTACGGAAATCACGCGGCTGTCGATCTTTCTGGAGTAGGTCTGGCCCGATACGGGGTAGCAGCCGGCAAAGCCCATCTTTTCCGCAATCCGCTCATCCAATCTGCGGCATTTCTCATGATCTCCGTCAAAAAGTTCCAGGAAGCTGGCCTGGGTACCCGTTGTTCCTTTAGAACCTAAAAGTCGCATGGAGCCAATAAGATAATCCAAATCATCCAAATCCAGCTTCAGCTCCATCATCCACAAAGTTGCTCTTTTACCAACAGTGGTGGGCTGCGCCGGCTGGAAATGGGTGAAGGCCAGGGTAGGCTGGTCCTTATAGCGGTCCGCGAACTTCGCCAGCTCCGCCAGCACGTTGAGGACCTTTTTGCGCACCAGCTTCAACCCCTCGGTCATGATGATTAAATCCGTATTGTCCCCTACATAGCAGGAAGTCGCCCCCAGATGGATGATGCCCTTGGCCTTGGGGCACTGAACCCCGTAGGCGTAGACGTGACTCATCACGTCGTGGCGGACCTCCTTCTCCCTTGCCTTTGCCACATCGTAGTTAATGTCCTCGGCGTGGGCCTTCAGCTCGTCAATCTGCTCCTGGGTAATGGGGAGCCCCAGCTCCTTCTCCGTCTCCGCCAGGGCAATCCACAGCTTTCTCCAGGTCTTAAATTTCATATCCGGGGAGAAAATGTACTGCATCTCCTTGCTGGCGTAGCGCTCGGAAAGGGGGCTTACATATTTATCGTACTGGCTCATGGTTTCAATATCCTCTCTTTATTCAAATGGTATGATGGAACCGGAATCATCCGGAATGGGTTCTCAGGGTTCAAAATTCCCCCGGATGTCCTCTTTTGGCGGCTCAATGGGGTACCGGCCGCTGAAGCAGGCGGTGCAGATGGGCCTTCCCTCCGCCATCTGAGACAGACGCTCCAGCTTCAGATAGGACAGGGAATCCGCTCCCAGAATCTGCCGGATTTCCTCGATGGTCCGCTTGTGAGCAATCAGCTGGTCCTCGGAGGGAATATCCGTTCCAAAGTAACAGGGATGAAGGAAGGGAGGGGCGCTGATTCTTACATGGACCTCCTTCGCCCCGGCCTCCCGCAGCATATGGACAATCAGGTCGCTGGTAGTTCCCCGGACAATGGAATCGTCAATCATGATGACCCGCTTGCCGGTCACCGCCTCCCGCAGCACGTTCAGCTTAATCCGCACCGCCGATTCCCGGCTGCTCTGCTTGGGCTTAATAAAGGTGCGGCCCACATAGGCGTTCTTCACAAAGGCGGTGCCGTAGGGGATGCCCGACTCCATGGAATAGCCCAGGGCCGCCGCGTTTCCCGATTCCGGCACTCCCACCACCAGGTCCGCATCCACCGGGGAATCCATGGCCAGGAAGCGTCCCGCCTGAATCCGGGAATTGTAAACACTGACCCCGTCAAAGACGCTGTCCGGTCTGGCAAAATAAATGTACTCGAAAATGCATCGTGCCTCTTTGGAGGGGTCCGGCAGGCACATCTCCTTGTTGGAAGAAATCCCCTTCGAAGTAATGGTCACGATCTCACCAGGCTCTACGTCCCGTACAAACTGTGCTCCGATCGTCTCCAGGGCACAGGTCTCGGAAGCCAGGATATAGGCGTTGTCCCGTTTTCCGATGCACAAGGGCTTAAAACCGTAGGGGTCCCTTGCGCCAATCAGCTTTCTGGGGCTCATGATGACCAGGGAATAGGCGCCTTTCAGCTTCTTCATGGCCTCCGCCACCGCCGCCTCTACGGTAGGGCTTTTGATTCTGGCTCTTGCGATGTGATAGGCAATGACCTCGGAATCGATAGTGGTCTGGAAAATGGCGCCGGTGTATTCCAGTTCCCGCCGCAGCTCCGGAGCGTTTACCAGGTTGCCGTTGTGGGCCAGGGCCAGGGTGCCCTTCACATAGTTTAATACCAGTGGCTGCGCATTCTCCCTGGTGCTGCTTCCCGCCGTGGAATAGCGCACATGGCCTACCCCCAGATTTCCGTGAAGCTGTTCCAGGTGTTCCGGCTCAAATACCTCGTTGCACAGTCCCATGCCTTTTCGCACGGAAACCTTCCCCTTCGGTCCCTCCGTATCATTTACCGCGATGCCGCAGCTTTCCTGTCCTCTGTGCTGAAGGGCAAACAGACCATAATAAATGGTGGACGCCACGTCGTTTCCGTCAAAATCGTAGATGCCGAAAACACCGCACTCCTCCCGCAGCTTATCGCCGGCCAAGTCAAAATCCATCTGCATCATGAATGTCGTAATCCTTTCTTCTGATTTACCATTTCTGATACCAGATTGCTCCGCACTGCGTGCTCCCGGTATCATCATAAACCGCTTTAAGGGCGCCCGCAAGCGCCCTTTTTCAGAATTGATAAACTTTACTGAATCTTCAGCCTCCGGAACACTTCCTCATAAGCGTCCTCGACACCGCCCAAATCTCTGCGGAAACGGTCCTTGTCCAGCTTTTCGTGGGTATCCTTATCCCACAAACGGCAGGTATCAGGAGAAATCTCATCAGCCAGAATAATCTTGCCGTGGCAGCGGCCAAACTCAATCTTAAAATCGATAAGCTCAATATTCAGGCTGTCAAAATACTCCCGAAGCACATCATTTACTTTAAAGGCATACCGGGTAATATCGTCAATTTCTTCCTGGGTAGCCAGACCCAAAGCCAGCGCATAGTAGCTGTTGATGAAAGGATCTCCTAAATCGTCATTCTTGTAGCTGAATTCCAGGGTAGGGCACTTAAACTTAATTCCTTCTTCCATGCCCATCTTCTTGGCAAAGCTTCCTGCGGAGAAATTGCGGATAATCACTTCCAGCGGAACAATCTCCACCTTTTTAACTGCAGTTTCACGGTCATTTAACTCCTCAATCAGGTGGGTGGGAACCCCCTGCTCCTCCAGTTTTTTAAAGAGGTAGTTGGTCATACGGTTGTTGATGGCTCCCTTTCCTACAATGGTGCCCTTCTTCTGCCCGTTAAATGCGGTTGCATCGTCCTTGTAGGAAACGATCAATACATCGGGGTCCTCCGTCGTATAGACCTTTTTTGCCTTGCCCTCGTATAACATGTCCTTCTTTTCCATGGATATCCACCTGTCCTTTTCTTCATCTTTGCATGATTCCCAGCCGTCCAGGGCGGTTCATCGTCCTGAACTGTTGTCATGATTTATAAGTTAGTGCGATAAAAGAAACTATTTTCAGAAGAAATTATAATACATTGCACTACCCAATACAAGAATTCCAATCATTAAAATTCCTAATGAGTAAGGACACGATTTCTAATCATTGCCTACGGTTTTTCTCTTCACCGGACTCCGGCTGAGCATATTCCCGAATCTGAAACAACTGCAGCTTTCCGTCTTCGATCAGAATGCGGATTCCCCGAATAAGGCGGCTTTCTTCCGCCTCTCTCTCCAAAGGCTCCCTCTGATACCAGGTTTCCACAGACACTGCCTGACAGGCAAACCACGCTCCTTCCCACATCAGAGCCGCCGCCAGACACAGTCTCAGACATGTTTGAAGCTTTTCTTTTTTCAGGCCCGAAAAAGTTCTCAAAGCCCATCCGCTGCGCCATTTTCTCAAAAGCCGCTTTCTTTTCCGTTCCCTCATGCCCACAGGCCTCACCTTCCCTCCTCTCTTTCTATTATATCGGATCGCTGCCCGTCGCACAAGAAGAAAGTCAGCCGATCAACGCAGAAAAAACAGGGTTCCAAATGCCAATGCATCCGTTCCCCTGCTTTCCAATGAAAATTTTTGCTGCCGGAAAATTCCCGGTCAGTCCTTCCTTGTCTCTTCCGTCATATCTTCCATTTCGTTCTTTACATCCTCGGCCCCGTCTCTCACATCATCCATCACATCATCAATGATACCGCCGTCATCCCCATCCCTATGGGTGGTTTCTGTCTGATTTTCTCCCGAAGAGCGGGTATCCTCAGCGGTGGTCGTCTGTCTGGAGCCAGAGGTGGTTTCTGTTCCGGAATCGGAAGCGCTTCCGCAAGCTGTAACCGATAAAATCAGAAACGCCGTCATAAGAGCCGCAATCGAAAGTCTGATTTTTTTCATAATCCCATTCTCCTTTCTCGTTCTGATCTTATTATGCCCAAAGAAAACGGAATTATGGTGGAAGATATTTCTTTTTTAAAGGGGACCCTACCGGACAGCGTGAACAGTTGCTTTTACAGTCCGATCACATCGCTCATATCATACATGCCCGGTTCTTTGTCCGCCAGAAACTCCGCGGCAGACAATGCTCCTCTGGCAAAAACCGCTCTGGAATAAGCGTGATGGCTGAATGTCACCATCTCGTCGGTACCAAGAAACATTACATCATGCTGCCCTACAATAGTTCCTCCGCGCACGGCGCTGATTCCGATCTCTTTCGAATCCCTGGGCTGGCGGACCTGGCTGCGGTCATAAACAAACCGGCAGCTTCCACCCATAGCCTCATTAAGGGCTTCAGCCAGGGCCATAGCGGTGCCGCTGGGAGCATCCAGCTTGCGGCGGTGATGTTTCTCCACAATCTCCATGTCAAATCCCGCCATTCCCAGCACCTTTGCCCCTTCCTTCACCAGGCGGAGCAGCAGATTAATACCCAAAGACATATTTGCGGAGCGCAGCACCGGAACCACACCGGAAAGCTCCTTTACCTTCTCCATCTGCTCGCTGCTCAATCCTGTCGTACAAAGCACCAGCGGAATTTTCTTTTCACCACAGTATTCCAAAAGTCCGTCCACTGCCGCCGCCGTGGAAAAATCCACCACTGCGTCTGCCCGTTCGCCGCATTCTTTTAAAGAAGCGTAAACCGGAAAATCCGGACTTTCTCCTCCTTTTGGGTCAATTCCGGCTGCAATCTGAAACCCGGAATCGTCTTTCGCCAGGTCCGCAATCATCTGACCCATCGCACCATTACATCCATGCAGAATAATTCTCGTCATAGTTCTTCCTCCGTCTTTTAGATCAGTCCGTACGCCTTCATCGCGGCTCTCAAAATTTCCTGATTCTCCGGTTCCATTTCTGTCAGGGGCATACGCAGAGGCCCTGTACTTTTACCCATAATCTTAAAGGCTGCCTTTACCGGAATAGGATTCACTTCACAGAACAGAGCTTTAATCAACGGAATAGCCTCCAGCTGCAGGCGGCAGCTCTCTTTCACATTTCCGCTCATAAATTCCTGACAGATCTGGTGGGTCTGTCTGGGGGCAATGTTGGAAAGGACAGAGATTACTCCCTTGCCTCCTAAGGACATCAGCGGTACGGTCTGATCGTCATTTCCGGAGTACAAATCAAGCTTTCCGTCTGTCAGGCTCATCAGTTCAGCCGCCTCGGAAATATTGCCTGTAGCCTCCTTCACTCCGACGATATTATCCACCTGGGTCAACATGGCCGCAAGGGTGACAGGCTTAATATTTACCCCCGTCCTGCTGGGAATATTGTAAACAATCATAGGGATCTTCACAGAATTTGCAACCGCGGTAAAATGAGCGATCAATCCCTTCTGTGTGGCTTTATTGTAGTAGGGAGATACCACCAGAATTCCATCTGCGCCTCTTTTCTCCGCTTCCTGGGAAAGGTAAATTGCCGTCTCCGTGCAGTTGGAGCCAGTTCCGGCAATCACCGGAATTCTCCCTTTAGTCACCTGACAAACATAAGAAATCACATCTAAATGCTCTTCATGGGTCATGGTGGAGGCTTCTCCCGTGGTACCACAGGCTACAATGGCGTCCGTTCCGCCCGCAATCTGCTCCTCTACCAGCTCCTCCAGCCGATTGTAATCAATCTCACCGTTGTCCTGAAAAGGCGTAACCAAAGCCACGCCCGCGCCTTCAAAAATGGCCATATTCCTTCTCTCCTTTTTCTGTTGGGTCTGAAAATTGCTGCTCCGAACTACTTGCAAAACAAAAAGAGCTGACGGAAAGCCAGCCCTTCATTCATCAATCCAATCTTTCTCCAGGTAGCTCACCATCCTTTTGAGGATGACAGTTATATGGTTCTTCACCATATCCCCAGGGTCAAATGACTGCAGGATCATCCCCCTTCGGCGTCTTTCCCTTTCCCAGTCCGTCTTCTGTGCCTGACACATCGGGACTGATACTGATGATCAACGCAACCTCTACTCTATCAGTTTGAAATCATATTAACACTGTTCCTTAAGATTGTCAACAGGTTACCGTATTTTCCGAACCGCCTTCTTCATAACGGGTTTGTATCCGGGTAACCTCATCCACATAAGCATCCAGACCGGCAGGGTACACCGTTCCTGTAAGAACCAATTTCGTCTCCATCTGCCTTGCATGAGCGATCAGACCCGCCAGTTCATCCAGAGAAATAATCCCCTCATCCAAAATCCCCAGAATTTCATCCAAAATCAGGATATCGCACTCGCCGGTAGTCAGTACTTTTCTGGCGAAATTCAGACCATTGCGTATGCTGGCCCTGGCCTCTTCTTTCTCCTCATCCGAGAGCTGGTCGAACGCCGTAGAAGTCTTTTCAAAGCGAAACAGCTTGAATTCCGGCTCCAGCCGTTTGATTACCTCCATATTTCTTGGATCGATGGCGCCCTTCAGAAATTGAACCATAATGACCGTCTGATTCTGGGTCAAAGCGCTGATACCGCGGCCAAGAGCCGCCGTGGACTTTCCCCTTCCGGGGCCGCAGATCACCTGTATGATATTATTTTTCATCCTTACGCACCTCTTTAACCATTCATGGCGTTTAAATGGAATTCATTACGGCCCATGATAGCATATTTTTCTATTTTTTGCAAACTTTTCTTAAATATATCTTCAAAAAAAGTTAATATTTCCCGTGACTGTTCCGACAATTATCCTTCATCGCATTCCATTTTGCTGATCGACACCTCGTAAGCCACCCTCTTTTCGCACTCTGTTTCGCTTAGCTTTTTGGTATACTCCCTGCTCTGAACCCTTCCCCAAATCCGGACTCTGGTACCCACCTCAAAGCCGGAAGCGTACCGGGCATTTCTGCCCCAGGAAATGCAGGGTATGTAATCGGATTTGCCATAAGGACGGTTGACCGCCAAAAGCAGATCCGCGATTTCTCTGCCCAGGGGAGTTTTCCGGTAAATGGGCGCTTTACAGATATACCCGTCCAGAAAAATCTGGTTGGTCTTTGTATAATCCGTAAACTCCTCCATAAAATGGATTTCCCTTACAAATACGGAAAGCATCAGACGGTTTTTTACCCCTTCATGACGGTTGTAAGAGCGAAACTGTCCGATCGCCTCCACCGTACATCCCCGGTAATCTGCCTGGACGTCTATAAGCCGCTCAGAAATCATCAGAGGGATCCGGTCTGCCTGCTGGCTCAAACGGTTCACGGAAAGCTCTACCATATAAAACCCCTCTCCGAATACCTCATGGCTGAAGGTAAAATTCGATACGATTTCTCCGATGACGCTGACTCTGTTATTCTCGATCATTTTTTCTGACATTGTACTTCTCCTCTTCGTTTCCATATTCCGATTCTGCCGCCCAAACGTCGGGACAGCATATTGGTTTTGCCCGGGCTTTTGCCTGGCACATAGAAAGTTTATGCCAAAGCCAAGAAGAATAGACCAGAAAAAAGGCATATCCCGTCAAAACTTTTCGACAGGATATGCCCGATTATGACCACAATATGCTCTCTTATTTTTTAAAGGATGCTCTCTTTCTCATAGTGGGATCCAGAATCTTTTTGCGAATTCTCAGACTCTTAGGCGTTACCTCCAACAGCTCATCGGTATCGATAAAATCCAGGCACTGCTCCAGACTCATGATCTTGGGCGGAGTCAGCTTCAAAGCTTCATCCGCGCTGGACGAACGGGTATTGGTCAGTTTCTTGGTCTTGCAGACATTGATCTCAATATCCTCCGCCTTGGGATTCTGTCCCACCACCATTCCGCCGTAAACCTTGGTTCCTGGGGTAATGAACAGGGTACCTCTCTCCTGAGCGTTGAACAGGCCGTAGGTAATAGCCTCTCCTGCCTCATAGGCAATCAAGGAGCCGGTCTGACGGTAGGACAAATCGCCCTTGTAAGGAGCATAGTCCTCAAAAATCGTATTGAGAATCCCATTTCCCTTGGTATCGGTGAGGAAGTCTCCCCGGTAGCCGATTAATCCTCTGGAAGGAATGGAAAATTCCAGACGGGTATATCCGCCTGCTGCCTTGCTCATGCCCTGAAGTTCTCCCTTCCGGGCGGTCAGCTTCTGAATTACCACGCCGGTAAACTCCTCGGGGACATCCACATAGGCGATTTCCATGGGCTCCAGCTTTCTTCCCCGCTCATCATACTTGTAGAGAACCTCCGCCTTGCTGACGGCAAACTCAAAGCCTTCCCGGCGCATATTTTCAATCAGTACGGACAGATGAAGTTCTCCTCTTCCGGAAACCTTAAAGCAGTCGGGGCTGTCCGTCTCCTCCACCCGCAGGCTCACATCCGTGTTCAGCTCCCTGAACAGCCGGTCCCTCAGATGGCGGGAGGTGACGAATTTGCCCTCCTGACCCGCCAGTGGGCTGTCATTGACCATAAAGTACATGGCAATGGTGGGCTCGGAAATCTTCTGGAAGGGAATAGCCTCCGGCTTTTCCGGAGAACAAATGGTATCTCCGATGTGAAGCTCCGGGATTCCGGAAATAGCCACAATGGAGCCAATATCCGCTTCCTGAACCTCTACCCGGTTCAATCCGTCGAACTCGTAAAGCTTTCCGATTTTAATCTTACGGAACTTATCCGGGTCGTGATGGTTCACCTGCACGCACTCCTGGTTCACTCTCAGCTTGCCGTTATCCACTTTTCCAACGCCGATGCGCCCTACATACTCGTTGTAGTCGATGGTGCTGATAAGTACCTGGGTGGGAGCGTCCGGGTCACCCTCGGGAGCAGGGATATAATTGATAATGGTTTCAAAGAGGGGGCTCATATCCACCTCCGGGTCGTCCAGGTTCCGCTTGGCAAAGCCGCCTCTGGCTGAGGCAAAGAGGAAGGGACAGTCCAGCTGCTCATCGGAAGCGTCCAAATCCATAAACAGCTCCAGAGTCTCGTCGATTACCTCCTCCGGACGGGCTTCCGGCCGGTCAATCTTATTCAGACATACAATCACGGACAAATCCAGCTCCAGAGCCTTCTGCAGCACGAACTTGGTCTGGGGCATGGGACCTTCATAGGCATCCACTACCAGAATCACTCCGTTTACCATCTTTAATACACGCTCAACCTCGCCGCCGAAATCCGCGTGTCCGGGGGTATCGATGATGTTAATCTTCGTTCCTTTATAGTAAACCGCAGTATTCTTGGACAGGATGGTAATTCCTCTCTCCCGCTCCAGGTCGTTGGAATCCATCACTCGCTCCTGAACCTCCTGGTTGGCCCGAAACACCCCGCTCTGACGCAGCAGCTGGTCCACCAGAGTGGTTTTGCCGTGGTCAACGTGGGCGATGATGGCAACATTTCTCACATCTTCTCTCTTGGTTTTCATATGATAATTCGCTTCCTTCGCACATATAATTCAATCGTGTTCCCGCTGTCCTGAATCGATGCCATTTCACAGCTCGCCGCAGGACAAAACATACAGTTTTTTAGTATATCATCGCCGCCGGCGGAATGCAAGTATTAATCTTCAAAAATCACCAATTCTCCGGCCGCCAGCCCGTAATACAGGTCTTTTCCACGACGTATGACCGCTCTTCCCGCCGTTTTCTCCGTCACCTGTTTTTGAAAGCTTTCTGCCTGGTTAAGAGGAACCATGTAGGTCAAAATCACCTGGACGCCGTACTCCACATTCAGCTGTGTCAGCCCTCCCTGAGCCGCCAGATACTGAATTTTTCCCGCCCCGGTATAGTCTGTTTCAATTTCCAGCCGGGCTCCGGGCTTTCTCTCCACCAGAACGCAGTTTTTTAGACCTTCCTTCACCGCCTGGGAGTAAGCGCGCACCAGGCCGCCGGTTCCCAAAAGGGTTCCTCCAAAATACCGGGTCACCACGGCGCATACGTTGTGCAGCTGCTGGCCCTCCAGCACATCCATCATGGGCTTTCCCGCTGTCTGGGAGGGCTCCCCGTCATCGCTGGCCCTCAAGGTCCTGTTATCTTTTCCAATGCGGTAGGCAAAACAGTGATGCCGCGCGTCCCAGTATTTTTTCCGCACCGACTCAATAAAGGCCAAAGCCTCCTCCTCCGTGGAAACAGGCGTCAGGTCCGCAATAAACCGGGATTTTTTCTCCGTGATTTCTCCGCTTCCGCCCTTGTAAAGGGTCCAATAGGCTTCTTCCACTTTTACCTCTCCTTTTCCCTTTTTTTTATCAAAATTCCCCACTTTAGGGCTTATATCGCCTGAAATTAATCATAATATAGATGTCTGTTCATGGCAAGGGATTATTTAAGACTTTTCATTTTGGGTAAACTGGTGTATAATCTATTGGATAGACTTTAAGACATTTATCGATTAAAAGGAGCCATTATGAATTATGGAACATATGAGGCCAGGCAGAAGCTGAAGTCCTTAAACTCCAAGAAAGCAAAATACACCTCCCGGCTGTTCTTTACCGTTTTCCGGGCTGTGTTTGTGCTGCTCTTATTCTGCGTGGTCACCGGGGCAGGCATCGGCCTGGGAATGGTCAGCGGGGTGATTGACAACGCGCCCAGCGTAGATATTCTCAACATTCAGCCGGACCGCTTTGCCACCACCATTTACGACAGTCAGGGAAATCTGACCGATACCCTGGTCACCAGCGGTTCCAACCGCGAAGCCGCCACCTACGACGAACTGCCCCAGAATCTGGTGGACGCCTTTGTGGCCATTGAGGATTCCCGTTTCTGGGATCACAATGGTATCGATCTTAGATCCATCGGACGGGCCGTTATGGGAGTCGTAAGCGGGAATTACGCAGGCGGCGGAAGTACCATTACCCAACAGCTGATTAAGAACAACGTCTTTGCCGGAGGTATGGAAACCAGCTGGGGCGCCCGGATTGAACGGAAAATCCAGGAGCAGTACCTGGCTGTTCAGCTGGAGCAAAATTCCGGTCTGAGCAAGGAAGAGACAAAAAAGCTGATTATTACCAACTATCTCAATACAATCAATTTAGGAAACAATTCCCTGGGCGTAAAGGTGGCCGCCAAACGGTACTTTGATAAGGATGTTTCCGATCTGACCCTCTCCGAGTGCGCCGTTCTGGCCTCCATCACCACCAACCCCTCCAAATTTAACCCCATTTCGGGCCGGGAGGCCAACGAGGCAAAGCGCAAAACGGTACTTCAATATATGTATGAGCAGGGGAAAATCACTAAGGATGAGCAGGAGGAGGCCCTGGCGGACAATGTTTACGACCGGATTCAGAATGTAAACATTGCCACAAAGGAGAACAATACGCCCTACAGTTATTTTACCGACGAGCTCATCGAACAGGTTATCGACACTCTGGTGGAGAAATTGGACTATACGGAGGGACAAGCCAGCAATCTGCTCTACTCCGGCGGACTTCAGATCTACACCACCCAGGATCCGGATATTCAGGCCATTGTGGATGAGGAGGTCAATAATCCGGACAATTACTCTGCCGCCAAGCTTTCTTTAGAATACCGTCTTTCCATCACTCACGGAAATGGGGAAACCGAACATTTTTCTGAGGAAGATATTAAATCCTATTACCGGACTGAACTTGGCAAAACCTACGGCGGTCTTTATAATTCCGTGGAGGAAGCTCAGGCTGACGTAGATCAATTTAAGGCCTGGCTCTTAAAGGAGGATGATGAAATTATCGGAGAAACCATGAACACCGTCCTCCAGCCTCAGCTTTCCTTTGTAATTATGGACCAGCATACCGGCGAGGTGAAAGCCATCTGCGGCGGCCGGGGGCAAAAGACCGGAAGCCTGACCTTAAACCGGGCTACCAACACCCCCAGGCAGCCTGGCTCCGCATTTAAGGTGTTAAGTTCCTTTGCTCCCGCTTTGGACGCCTGTGGGGCGACCCTGGGTACCGTCTACTATGGCGGCCCCTATACGGTGGGAACCAAGTCCTTCCGCAACTGGTGGGGGGACAGCCGGGGCTACACCGGATACCACAATATCCGTGAAGGCATCATCTACTCCATGAACATTATCGCGGTGCGGTGCCTGATGGAAACCGTCACCCCCCAGCTGGGTGTGGATTACGCAGAACGGATGGGAATTTCCACGCTTACCAAGGATGACTTAAACGCGGCTACGGCTCTGGGCGGCCTGACCAAGGGCGTTACCAATCTGGACATCACTTCCGCTTTTGCCTCCATCGCCAACGGCGGCGTGTATACCAAACCCAGATTCTTTACCAAGATTCTGGACCATGACGGCAACGTCCTCATTGATAATCAGCCGGAAACCAAACAGGTACTGAAGGATTCCACCGCGTTTCTTCTGACAGACGCCATGTCGGAGTCTGTCAAGAGCAACCGGCTCTATGCCCGGTCCGGCGTTTCCATCAACTCTACCAGCACGGCTGCTGCTTTGGGGAATATGTCTGTTGCCGGAAAGAGCGGAACTACCACCAACAATGTAGATATCTGGTTCATCGGCTACACCCCCTACTACACCGCAGGTGTGTGGGGCGGCTGCGATGACAACCAGTCTCTCTCCGGAAACGGCGGCACCAGCTTCCACAAGGCCATCTGGCGTAAGATTATGACCCGGGTTCACGAGGGTCTCTCCGATCCGGGATTTGAGGTGCCTGACAGTATAGAATCCGTCCAGATCTGCCGCAAATCCGGCAAGCTGGCAGTCTCCGGCGTCTGCTCAGCAGACCCCAGAGGAGATGCCGTCTATACGGAATACTTCGCAAAAGGTACCGCCCCCACCGAGGTATGCGACAAGCATGTGGCTGTAACCGTATGCGCAGATTCCGGCATGAGGCCCACCGCCTTCTGCCCCAATAAGACTACCCGGGTATGCATGGTTCTGCCGGAAGGGGAGAACGGAACCACGGATGACTCCTACTTCTCCATCCCCGGGACCTGTACCCTTCACACGGGAGCTGCTACCATTATCACCGAACCTTCCTCCGAGCAGGGGGGCGAGGGAGTTGTGACTCCCATCGGGCCGGGCTATCAGTCCCCCACCACCAGTCCCACCCAAGCGGTGGGTCCGGGAGTGCCGTGATTTTTATAGGGAATCATACGGAAAACCATATAGGAAAACCGCCAAGGGGCTGTGAAAATAGGGAGTTTAACTCCTGTTTTTTCACAGCCCCTTGGCGGTTCTTAGTTCAATATACCATGTTATTTTTCTTTCCTGTCCAGCGCCTTCAAAAGACAGGCCATATTTTTCCCAAGAACGCTCATGGTATTCATTCCTTCCTTATCATTTTGAACGTCCCCGGACATCTGACCATAAGCCAATGGCCAGTAGCAGGAACCTACTACAAACATTTCCTGCAGCAAGAAGAAATGATTCATGGCATCCAGCGCGTTGACCGCGCCGCCGCGCCGGGCGGCAGTGACGGCTGCTCCCACTTTATGGCGGAACAGGCCTGCTTCCCGGTTCATGTCTGTCACCACCGAGGCCCGTTCCAGAAACGCCTGCATATTGGCCGACACATTTGCCGTATAAACCGGGGAACCGAGGATGATTCCATCCGCCTCTTTCATCTTGTCGAAAATCTCCCGGAAACTGTCTTTGCGGTGGACGCAGTTTTCCTGGCCGCCGCAGGCCCAGCAGGCCTTGCAGGGCTCAATCATCTGCCCGGCCAGCTGAATCATTTCCGTTTCGATACCTTCTTTATTCAGTTCTTCAAATACCCGGTTAATCAGGATGGCGGTATTTCCGTCCTTCCGGGCGCTGCTGTTGATTGCTAAAACCTTCATTATCGTTTCTCCTTAGGATTAATACCAGTCATGCTTTTCATTCCTGTCCAGCCCGGCAATGGCCTCCATCTCAGCATTCGTCAGCGCGAAGTCAAAAATCGAGATATTTTCCCAGATATGCTCCGGATTGCTGGAACCGGGAATAACGCACACTCCCCTTTGCAGGTTCCAGC
Source organism: uncultured Clostridium sp. (assembly GCA_900547035.1). Classification (GTDB taxonomy): domain Bacteria; phylum Bacillota; class Clostridia; order Lachnospirales; family Lachnospiraceae; genus Enterocloster; species Enterocloster excrementigallinarum. The sequence continues at coordinate 134,017 of URFM01000001.1, forward strand.
GGAGAATCACCTGGGCCGCTGATTTCCCATGGGCCGCGGCAATCTTTTGCAGTACCGGGCTGCGAAACATCGCCCCGGTATGGCCCCTTCCGCCCAGGGGATACCAGCTCTGGACAGTGATTTCTTTCTTCTGGATATGCTCCACCACTTTACTGTCCTGGTAAAATGGATGAATCTCGTTCTGAATCAGTTCCGGCTTCATCGACACCTTAGGCAGGAAAGAATCCGTCTCCCGGATATAGTAGCAGGAAATCCCGGCGGTGTGTACTTTTCCCTCCTGTATGGCCTTTTCGATTGCTTTGTATGCCGCTGTATCGTTTGAGCCGGGATGATGCAGGAGCATCAGGTCAATATAGCCAATGTCCAGCCGCTCCAGACACCCCTCTATGGCTTCTTCCGGGTTGTCAAATTCCGTGGGGTAGATTTTGGTGGTGACGAAAATTTCCTCCCTTGGCACATCGCTGTCCCGAATGGCACGTCCGATACTCTCCTCGTTTCCATAGTAAGAGGCAGTGTCAATGAGCCTCCCGCCGTTTTCCAGCAAAGCTGTAACGGAATTGTAGCATTCTTCGTCGGAAAGAGCATAGGTGCCGAGCCCCGCAACCGGCATTTCATAGCCGCTGTTCAGAAATACTGTCTTCTTTTCAAAATCAAAGACAGGGACAGACGTTTCTGCGCCGGAGTTTTCGCTTCCCAAAGAAGCTTCCTCCGGCGCCGCCGCTGCGGATAAAGAGGATGTACCCGCCTGTTGGGAAACCTGTTCTGCGGCATTTGCCGAACCAGTATTGCAGCCTGTCAAGCAGCCTGTCAGGAGCAGGCCGGAAATCAAAATCAGAATACCTTTTTGTGTCATAGGGTGTTTCCTCCTTCATGGAAATCCTCCTCGGGTCGGAGAATCCTTATTCTTGCTGCCGCATCGCCTTCCGGAAAAAGTCCGCCATTTTATCAAAGGGAATCACATCCAATTTATCGTACAGGTCGGTATGCACCGCACCCGGGATAATCAGCAGTTCCTTGTTCTCCGGGTTGGGATTGCCCTCTGTCATGGCAGCGTAGGCGTCCCGGCTGAAATAGCAGGAATGGGCCTTTTCACCGTGGATAATCAGCACTGCGGAACGAATCTCGCTGCTGTATCGGAGGATGGGCTGGTTCATGAATGACATGGTGCCGGTCACATTCCAGCCGCCGTTAGAGTTCAGGGACCGGGGATGATAGCCCCTCCGGGTCTTGTAGTAGTCGTGGTAGTCCTTTACATAGAAGGGCGCATCCTCCGGCACCTCCTCCGCTACGCCGCCTGCCAGGGCGTAGGAACCGTTCTGATAGTCTTTGGTCCGCTGGGCGTTCAGGGCCATGCCTCCCCAGCCGCAGATTCCGATAATCCCAATCTTTTCCGGGTCCACATCTTCCCGCAGGGAGAGATAATCCACCGCCGCCTGAAAATCCTCTGTGTTGATAACCGGGGAAGCCATATACCGGGGCTGACCGCCGCTCTCTCCGGTAAAGGAGGGGTCAAAGGCCATCGTCAAAAATCCCCGTTCCGCCATAGTCTGGGCGTACAGGCCCGCGGCCTGCTCTTTTACCGCGCCGAAGGGGCCGCACACGGCAATGGCCGCCAATCTGTCCTCTGCGTCCTTTGGCTTGTAGATGTCCGCCGCCAGGGTGATGCCGTAGCGGTTGTGGAAGGTCACTTTGCTGTGCTCCACCTTGTCGCTCTGGGGAAATGACTTATCCCACTCCTGTGTCAAAACCAGTTTTTCTTCCATCTTAGAATACCTCCGTTCAATATTTTCCAAGTTTAACGCTCACATTTCATTGTGTAGATTAAATAATCCAGACAGTCAATCATATTCTGACTGGCGTGAACCTGCTCCAAAAGCGATGCTCTGTGCAGAGAAAGAAGCCTGAACTGCTCCTGCCGCTTCCCTTCCTCCTGCAGCCGCAGATATTTTTGAATCATCGCTTCATCGCAGCCTGCATCCTTCAGATTGCGAAGAAGTCTTGTCCTCTCTGGTATTTCGCCCATTTGACTGCCTCCTTTACAAGTTCTATTTATAGTGTTTTACCTTTTGAATATCAAATACCCGTTTTAGAAACCATGTTTTGCTTTACAGGCATATCACATTTTTGCTATAGTATAGACATGGTATAATAAACCTGAAAAAGGGGGACTAATATGGAAATCCGAGTACTCCGCTATTTTTTGGCGATTGCCAGAGAAGGCAGCATTACCAATGCCGCCCGTTTTCTGCATATCACGCAGCCAACCCTATCCCGGCAAATCCAGGACTTGGAAGAAGAACTGGGACAAAAGCTTTTTACCCGAGGCAGCCGCAATATGACCTTAACCCCGGAGGGGATGATTTTGCGGAAACGTGCGGAAGAAATCATCTCTATGGTGGATAAAACAGAAGCGGAATTTAATTCTATGGAAAATGTTGTCAGCGGGGATATTTATATCGGAGGCGGAGAAACCGAGGCCATCAAACTGGTGGCGCAGATTGCCTGCGAACTGCGGGCAAGTTATCCCGGCATCCATTACCATCTGTACAGCGGAAATTCGGAGGACGTAACAGAGCGCCTGGACAAAGGGCTGCTGGATTTTGGAATCCTGATTCAGCCCGCGGATATTTCCAAATATGATTATATTGATATTCCCGCCAGAGACATATGGGGAGTTGTGATGCGCAGGGACAGCCCCCTTGCCGAAAAAGAAGTAATCCGAAAAGAAGATTTGCTGGGTGTTCCTTTAATCTGTTCCCGGCAGGCAATTTCGGCAGAACGCCGCGGAAATGAATTTGCCGGGTGGTTTGGCGAGGATTTCGACCAGCTGGACATCGTAACGACCTTCAATCTGGTTTATAATGCGGCGATTATGGTGGAAGCCGGAGTCGGCTATGCGGTAACCCTTGACAAAATAGCCAATACAACGGAAAGCAGCAGCCTCTGTTTCCGCCCCCTGGAGCCCCGCCTTGAATCAGGGTTAAATATCATCTGGAAAAAATATCAGGTATTTTCCCCAGCAGCGGAGTTGTTTTTAGAGAGGCTGCGCGAACGTTTTGGTGATTAAGGGTTGAGGGGGAGTAAAAAACAGCAACCGGGCATAATCGCCAGATTGCCGTTTTTCCTTACTGCTCCCCGTCCTCCAGAAGTTCCGGAGCCAGCAGCTTTACAATCGTGGGTTCAATCTGAAGAAACTTCAGCAGTCTCCGGATTTCCTCCCCATTCTTTCCTTTTCCCTTTCCTTTTACCGCCCGGATTAAGATATTCTTGGGCGTGTGCTCCATATCGATAAACTCCAAAATCTGCGTTCCATATCCCCGGTACTCCAGAACCTGGGCTCGGATAGCGTCGGTGTAAAGGGCGGCCATCCGTTCCCGAATCAGGCCATATCCGAATACCGGAGCCATCAGCTCATTCTTCATCTGCCGGTTCAGTTCGTGCTGGCAGCAGGGAACGGAAAGAATCACCTTCGCCCCCCACTTCACTGCCTTCTCAAGGGCATAGTCCGTGGCCAGGTCGCAGGCGTGAAGGGTAATCACCAGATCCACCTGGTCCGCCCCTTCGTATCCGGCAATATCCCCCTGGAGAAAGGTCAGGTCCTGGTAGCCGTATTTTTTGCTCAGCTGACCGCAGTGCCGGATAACGTCCTCTTTTAAGTCCAGGCCCGTAATTTGAACCTGATATCCCTTTAAAATATTCAGATAGTAGTAAACTGCAAAAGTAAGGTAGGATTTCCCGCAGCCAAAATCGATGATATGAAGCTTTTTCTCTTTTGGAAGTTCCGGCAGAATGTCCTCAATCATCTCCAGAAAACGGTTAATCTGGCGGAACTTATCGTAACGGCTGCGCACAATCTGACCGCTCTCCGTCATGACCCCCAAATCAACCAGGAAGGGAACCACCCTTCCCTCCTCCAGAATATATCGTTTCTTCCGGTTGTGGGCCGGCTGGATTCGGACCGGAAGGGCCCCGGCCCGTTTTTTGATTTTGATGGAGGGTTTTCCCTTTTTGCTCACCAGAATCAGGCCGGTTTCGGATGCGGAAGTCATCTCGCACTGGCGGAACGCCTGCTCCAGCTTCTCCGTCACATACTCCGCCGCCTCCCCCCGGTTCAGATTCCGATGAAAGGCCTGGGCTCCTACCTGCTCCTCCGCCTGAAAACAAAGCTCCTCTTTCAAAAGCACAGGGCGGATTTTTACCTTTGACATCTGCTCCGGGTGCAGGGGA
>URFM01000002.1 GCA_900547035.1 uncultured Clostridium sp.
ATATCCAGGTGGTTGGTCGGCTCGTCGAGCAAGAGCACATCCGGATTCTGCAGCATGGTGCGGATGTTGTCGAAGGTTTTCTCCGCAAACATATTTCCGGTAAATTTCTGTACAAAATCCGTCAGATTCAACAGCGCTTTTGTTCTGTCGTCTCCGTGATTCACATATTTTAAAACACCATCGATCGCAGCGCCTGCAGCGGCTCTTTCTACTTTCATTTTTGCATCCATTGTTCACGATCTCCTTTGTAATAGTTTAATATTTTCGCCCGGAATTGATCTGGTTTTGAATACCACATCCTGGCTTTTTCCCATTATATTCTCCATATTTGGAAAATACAACCCAAAATTCCCTCGTTTTGGACACATCAAAAAAAGTGTCCCACAAGGGAACACTTTTTCCTGTTTTTCTCTTTCCGTTATATTTTACATTGCATTTTCAGATTCACACAAAGCATTTTCTAATTTTCGATCAGAACCGCGCGGATCGGTCCGCCGTACTGGTGTTTCTTTTTGACCGGAGCAGCCACAAGAAAATAATGACCCGAGGTCACTTTCTCCAGATTCAGATTTTCGACAATCACCGTACCTTTTTTCAGCAGCTGCTGATGAACATCATTCCCCGATGTCTCATTTCCGACAGTTTCCTGCTCCACACCGAGCAGCACCAATTTTTTCTCTGCCAGGTAATCTGCCCCATCGCGTGTAATCTGCGCATCGCCGCGGATCAGAAGACGTTCACAGTCCTCTTCCATGACCTCCTCGAGCACTTCTCTTGTCACTTTTCCCTCAAGCTCCGCCACCTGACAGATGCCAAGTGACCGATCGAGCGTCGTCTGCGCCGTTCCTTCCTCCGTCATCAGATGACGCGGCGCGTCCATTGCGGAAAACTGCTCTCCGGAAATGTCATATAATTTCATATTTTCCTATCCTCAAACCGGGAAACTCCCGTCTTTCTTTTTTCCAATATTTGCCGATACTGCCAGATTCTGCCGGCAGCCAAACCTTGTTTAGTATAGCCTATTTTCGGACGCTTTACAAGGCTCATTTCTGCAAAAATTCTGACTTTTATACAGCAATCCTATCTGCAATAAACAATTTGTCATTTTCACTCCCCTGGTGTATAATAGAAATATCCAAACGGTTACGCTATCTTTCAAAAGGGAGGGAAATCTTATGAAACTCCGGCTAAGCCCGTGGATCTGCGCCACAGCTTCGCCGGAGTTTTTTACACTCTTCTGGTTTACGGAATCAGACGGTGAATGTCTCTTGGAAACAGGGATGCGTTCCGCACATTTTCAAATCCGAGAAGCCGTGCCGTAAACCGCTCCAGCCCAAGACCGAGACCGCCGTGCGGAGGCATGCCGCAGCGGTGCATCATTAGATAGCTCTCAAACGCTTCCACATGCATGCCGCGGCTTTCGATCTTTTCCACCTGCTCCCGGTAATTGTGGATGCGCTGGCCGCCGGTCGTCACTTCAAGGCCGCGGAACAGAAGGTCAAAGCTTTCCGTCTCTGCCGGGTTTTCTCTGCTGTCCATCGCGTAGAACGGGCGCTTGGCGCTTGGATAATGTGTCACAAATACGAAGTCACTGCCTGTCGTTTTCTTCACGTATTCGCACAGCAGTTTTTCCTCCTCCGGTTCAAAGTCCAGTTTCTCCGAAAAGGCTCTTTTGTATACGCGGCTCACCAGCTCTTTCGCCTCGGAAAAACGGATTCTCGGAATCTCCGTGATCACCGGCACCTCTGCTTTTAAAAGCGAAAGCTCCGCTCCGCATGTCTCCTGCAGCCGTCCAAATGTGTACCGCAGCATTTCCTGCTCCATCGCCATGATGTCCTCAAAATTCTCGATATAGCCCATCTCAAAGTCCACGCTTGTATATTCGTTCAGATGACGCGCCGTGTCGTGCTTCTCCGCCCGGAAGACCGGTGCGATCTCGTAGACACGCTCGAAGACGCCGACCATCATCTGCTTGTAAAACTGCGGGCTCTGCGCCAGATATGCCTGTTCGCCGAAATACGACAAAGAGAAGATATTAGCTCCGCCCTCGGCTCCCGCCGCTACGAGCTTCGGTGTGTGGATTTCGGTGAAGTGCTGTCCATCCAGAAATTCGCGGAACGCCTGACAGATCTTTGCCTGGATCTGGAAAATCGCGCGCTCTTTTTCGTTGCGCAGCGTAATTGGGCGATAGTCCAGCAGGTTCTCGATGGAAGTGTTGACCCGCTTCTGGTTGATGACAACCGGCGGTACTTCTTCCGGCTCGGAGAGGATTTCCACGTCTAACAGATGCAGGTCATACCCGCTTCTGGAACGCTCTTCACGGATCACCTCCGCGGTAAACCGGACACACGCCTCTTCTTTTAATTCCTCCAATGCAAACCGGGCATACGCCGGCTCGTACACGCACTGTACCATCTGCCGTTTCGTCCGAAGCAGCACAAATGCAAATGAGCTCATTTTTCGGATTTTGTAAATGCTTCCATGCAGCCGCACGATTTCGCCGATGTGTGCTCCTAACTGCTCTGCTTCGAGTTCCTCTGTTTTTCTTACTTTTACGGTATTCATTTCTGTCTTCATAGTCTTTTCTGCCTTTCTGTTCTGATTTTTCTTTATCGCCGCAAAATCAGCAGAAAATCCATATGGACATAATCTGTATGTCCCATACGATCACAACCCTTCTCTGATGTAAATTTCAAGTCATTCCCGCATGGATAAAAAATGGCAAAGAAAAACCACACGGGGTATTTCTTTTTCTCCCAGTGTGGTTTCCCTTTGCCTTATCTTCCACACAGGTACAACACAATCAGCGCCTGTACCTGTGAAGTATAGTAGTCTTCACTTTGATACAAGCGCTATCAATCGTCGTCCCTGTGCATCTGTACGCTGTGCATCTCGTTCATCGTTGATAACCTCTGTTTCGTAGTTTTGTTGTATTATAATTCTGCGTTCCGGTTTTGTCAACCCTTATTTTCCGTAATTGATGATCACCACTTCCGCTTTCGTCCCGATCCGCATCGGCGGTCCCCAGAGACCCACGCCGGATGTGACGATGCTGTACATGTCTCCGACTTTCTTCATCCCGCAGGCAGTATCAGCGAAACTGATTGATCTTTGGTTCATAGGTGAATCCCGCTTCCTCCATAGAGGCTCGAATCTGCTCCTCGGACAGTTCCATATCCCGGCACAGATCCTCTAAGGATTCATAGTGGTCCCTCAGCTGAGTATTCAGCCAGCTAAAACGCATAACTGGGTCCCCCGGCAGTCTGTTCATCTCTCTTCTCCTTTGCTGCTTTACATATCTGCATATTTACAACCATTATGATGGTGGAAGTCTTTAATTGTCAAGGTAATTTTTTCCAAGAAATAAAAAAATATCCCCCCAAGCCTTTTAGACCTGAGGGGACTGCCTGTTCTTCTGGCTGCCTTTACTCCACAAACGCAATCAGCCGGTCGCCCTGCTCGGATACGTCCACCACAATGGTACTGCCGGCTCTGACGCCGTCTCCCAGAATAATCCTGGCTGCCAGAGTTTCGATATTCTTTTGAATGTAACGTTTCAGAGGACGGGCGCCGTATACGGGGTCATAACCATTCTCTGTTACAAATTCCTTGGCCTGCTCCGTCAGCTCTACCTTCAGCTCACGGTCCGCCAGCCGCTTGTTCATATCCGCGATGCACAAATCCACAATGCCGCTGATATTTTCCTTGGTCAGAGGCTTGAAAAGGATCACCTCATCCAGACGGTTCAAAAACTCGGGACGGAAGTGAGCCCGCAGATCATTCATCACCGCAGTCTCCGCCTCCGGACGGATCTTTCCGTTCTCATCGATGCCTTCCAACAGATACTGGGAGCCAATATTGGAGGTCAGGATAATAATGGTGTTCTTAAAATCTACCGTCCGGCCCTGGGAGTCGGTAATCCGTCCGTCGTCCAATACCTGCAGAAGCACGTTGAACACATCAGGATGGGCCTTCTCCACTTCATCGAACAGCACCACCGAGTAGGGTTTGCGCCGCACGGCCTCCGTCAGCTGTCCGCCTTCATCGTATCCTACGTATCCCGGAGGCGCTCCGATGAGCCTTGCCACGGAATGCTTCTCCATGTACTCGCTCATATCGATACGAACCATGTTGGACTCATCGTCAAACAAAGACTGGGCCAGAGCCTTGGCCAGCTCCGTCTTTCCTACGCCGGTGGGGCCCAGAAACAGGAAGGAACCAATGGGCTTGGTGGGATCCTTGATGCCCGCCTTGGAGCGGATGATGGCCTCCGTCACCTTTTCCACCCCCTCATCCTGGCCGATGACTCTCTTGTGAAGCTCCTCGTCCAGATGAAGGGTCTTATTCCGCTCGCTCTCCGTCAGCTTGGCAACCGGGATTCCGGTCCACTTGGATACAATCCGGGCAATCTCATCCTCGGTCACACTCTCGTGTACCAGGCTCAAATCCTCGTTGCGGACCTTTTCCTCCTCAGCCTGCAGCTCCTTCTGCAGTTGAGGCAGCTTGCCGTACTGCAGCTCCGCCGCCTTGTTCAGGTCGTACTTCTGCTGAGCATCCTGAATCTGACGGTTTACCGCCTCAATCTCCTCGCGGAGGGAAGAAAGACGGTCCACGCTGGCCTTCTCATTCTCCCACTGGGCTTTCTTTGCCGCGAACTCGTCGTGCATCTCCGCCAGCTCTTTCTGAAGATCCGCCAGACGGTCCTGACTCAGACGGTCCGTTTCTTTCTTCAGAGCAGCCTCCTCAATCTCCAGCTGCATAATTTTACGGGACATCTCATCCAACTCCGCCGGCATGCTGTCCATCTCCGTCTTAATCATGGCGCAGGCCTCGTCTACCAGGTCGATGGCCTTATCGGGAAGGAAACGATCGGAAATATACCGGTCGGACAAAGTCGCCGCGCTGACCAGGGCGGAGTCTGTAATCTTAACCCCGTGGTACACCTCGTAGCGCTCTTTCAAGCCTCTTAAAATGGAAATGGTGTCCTCCACCGTAGGCTCATCTACCATCACCGGCTGGAACCGCCGCTCCAGGGCCGCATCCTTTTCAATGTACTGACGGTACTCGTTCAGGGTGGTGGCGCCGATACAGTGCAGCTCGCCTCTTGCCAGCATGGGCTTCAGCATATTTCCCGCATCCATGGAGCCCTCGGTCTTTCCGGCTCCCACGATGGTGTGAAGCTCATCGATGAACAGAATGATCTGCCCTTCGCTCTTCTTTACTTCCTCCAATACGGCTTTCAGACGCTCCTCAAACTCGCCCCGGTACTTCGCGCCTGCCACCAGAGAACCCATATCCAGGGCGAAAAGTTTCTTGTCCTTCAGTCCTTCGGGAACATCGCCCCGGACAATTCGCTGCGCCAGGCCTTCCACCACGGCGGTTTTACCTACGCCGGGTTCACCAATCAGGACCGGGTTGTTCTTGGTCTTTCTGGAAAGAATCCGCACCACGTTCCGAATCTCGCTGTCACGGCCGATGACCGGGTCCAGCTTCTGGTCTCTGGCCCGCTCCACCAGGTCGTAGCCGTACTTGTTCAGTGTATCGTAGGTCGCCTCCGGGTTGTCGCTGACCACCCTCTGGTTTCCTCTGACCGTAGACAGAGCCTGAAGGAAACGCTCCCTGGTAATACCATACATTTTAAACAGGTTCTTCATGGCCTGGTTTGGGTGCTTTAACAGGGACAAAAACAGGTGCTCCACCGATACGTATTCATCCCCCATGGCCTTTGCCTCATCCTCGGCATTAATCAGAACCTTATTCAAATCGTTGCTGATGTAGAGCTGTCCGCCTCCGCTGACCTTAGGCAGCTTCTCCAGCGCCTGGCCGGCCTCGCCCGTAAACATCTCTCCCTGAATGCCCATCTTGGTAATCAGCTTTAAAATCAGGCTGTCCTCCAGGGTAAGCAGACTGTAGAGCAGATGCTCCTGGTCGATCTGCTGGTTCCCATACTCGTAAGCCAGCTTTTCACAGTTCTGCACCGCTTCCATGGACTTCTGCGTAAATTTATTGATGTTCATCACTCATTCCTCCTTGTTTTCGCGGAATTGTGCTGTGGTTTGTTTGTTCTAGTCGTACTATAACACTATCTGTCAGCAGTGTCAAGAGGTGAGTGCTAATTTCTTTTTGATTTTTCACGACTGCTTTCTACAACCCTTTTTATGGCAGAATCGGAATACACAATTCACCGCCCTCCAATTCCCTGCATTTAACCTGAATCGCCGTATCCTCGTCATATAAATTGTTCTCTTTTAACCATTTCTTAAACGTGTCCATCAGTTTGTAGTTTTCAGCGCCGTACTCACCGGTTCTTCTCATGTAGATTACCTCAGAAGACGGTATTCGTTCCTGCCTGGTACTGATATAGAATTTCAAGATTATTTTCTCCAATCTTTATAGTACATCGATGTCCAGGGAAATCGTAACCCCAATTAAAATGATTTTCAAGGGATTTTTTAAATGGATAATCGTTTAGAGGTATAGCCAGAGGTAGGGATGAGACAGGTATAAGAATATCCCAGTTGCCGGTGGTTGGCCGGCAGCTGGGATATGTAAAGATATTATACTCTAATTTCCAATCTCCTCTGCCCGGCTGCAGGCCACAAAATGGCCGGACGCGATCTCCTTAAGCGCAGGGCGTTCTTCGCTGCATGCGCTGGTAGCGTAGGGACAGCGGGGCGCGAAAGGACAGCCGGAGGGAACCTTTAAGGGGCTGGGGAGCTCGCCGGTAAGCTTGATTCTCCGGTTGGCTCTGGCCCGCTTGGGATCCGCCACAGGACGGGCGGAAAGCAGGGCCTGGGTATAGGGGTGGATGGGATGCTCATACAGGGTATCGCTGTCCGTCAGCTCCACCAGATTGCCCAGGTACATCACCCCGATGCGGGTGCTGATATAGCGCATCATACTCAAATCATGAGATACGAACAAATAGGTCAGTCCCATTTCATGCTGCAAATCCTCCAGCATGTTCACCACCTGGGCCTGAATGGAGCAGTCCAGGGCCGCGATGGGCTCATCGCACATGATAAATTCCGGATTGACGGAAAGGGCTCTGGCAATTCCGATTCTCTGGCGCTGTCCTCCGGAAAATTCGTAGGGGAATTTCACCATATCGTCGGGCTTCATCCCTACCTTGTTGAGCAGATACTCGATCCGGTCTCTCCGCTCTCCCTTTTCCATACCGATCTGCTTTAAGGGCTCCTCCAGAATCTCTTCCACGTTCCAGAACGGATTCAGGGAAGAATAGGGATCCTGGAAAATAATCTGGAGCTTGTTCTGAAACTGGCTCATATCCTTCGGGGTGGCCTTGGTAATATCCGTCCCCTTGTAGGACACCGTACCTCCGGTTACATCATACATCCGGATCATGGTACGTCCCAGGGTGGATTTGCCGCAGCCGGATTCACCCACCAGTCCAAAGGTTTCCCCTTTGTAAATATCCATGGTAATTCCGTCTACTGCTTTTACATACTGCTTTTTGCCGCCCAGGAAACGCTTCACCGGGAAATATTTCTTCAGCTCCTTCAGCTCAAACATTTTCTCCGTATTGACACTCATTTGGCAGCCTCCTTCCCGTTTGTCTGGGCCTGGTCATAGAGATGGCACATAGCCCGGTGGGTTCCGGAAAACTCATAATATTCCGGAAGCTGCTGAGCGCAGCGCTCACTGGCATACTCGCACCGCTCCGCAAAGGGGCAGCCTGCCGGCGGATTGACCAGAGAGGGCGGAAGTCCCTCGATGGCCTGAAGCCGCTCTCCCTCCTTCAGCTCCGTAGAGGGAATGGCACGCAGAAGCGCCTTGGTGTAAGGGTGCTTGGGATCGTAAAAAATCTCGTCCGAGGTGCCGGTCTCCATAATCAGCCCGCCGTACATAATCGCTACCCTCTGGCAGACGGTGGCCACCACGCCCATATCATGGGTGATGAGCACAATGGAGGTATGATACTGCTCCTCCAGCTCCTGTAAAAGATCCAGGATCTGGGCCTGAATGGTCACATCCAGGGCCGTGGTAGGCTCGTCCGCAATCAGCATCTTAGGATTGCAGGCCAGGGCCATGGCAATCAATACTCTCTGGCGCATGCCGCCGGAAAACTCGTGGGGATACTGCTTTAAGCGGGACTGGGGATCCGGAATGCCTACCTTGTCCAGCATCTCGATGGACTTCTTCCGGATTTCCTCCTTGCTCTTAAGGCCGCCGTTGCGCTTCAGTACCTCCTCCATGTGCTTGCCCACCGTCATAACCGGATCCAGGGCGGTCATGGGGTCCTGAAAAATCATCGTCATCTGGGTGCCGCGCAGCTTCCGGTACTCTTCCTCGGAAAGCTTTGTCATCTCCGTTCCCGACAGTTTCAGGCTCTCCGCCTTGATGGATGCGTTTTCCGGAAGGATTCCCAAAACGGCCTTCATGGTCACGGATTTGCCGGAACCGGACTCTCCCACAATTCCCAGGATCTCTCCCGGACAGACCTCAAGGCTGACGCCCCGCACCGCCTTAATCTCCTGACCTCTGGCATGGAAGGTCACGTTCAAATCTTTTACTTCTAATATTTTTTCCCTGTTATCAACCATCTTTTTCACCTGCCTGTACTCTTGGCTCGACGAATACCCGGAGCACGTCGCCCAGCTTATTAAAAGAATATACCGTTAAAATAATCAGAATACCCGGCAGAATCGCCATGTAGGGAGCCATCTGCAGGTATTGCTGCGCCTGCTGGAGAAGGGAGCCCCAGGAGGACATTGGCTGCTGAATGCCCAATCCCAAAAAGGAGAGGGAGGATTCCGTCATAATCGCGTTGGCGATGGCCGCCGTAGCCGCTGTGATAATCGTCGGAAATACAGAAGGCAGCACATGCTTCAGCATAACCGTCAGGGAACGGACGCCGATAAACCGGGCGTACTGCACATATTCCCGCTCTTTGGAACTTAATACCTCCGACCGAACCAGACGGGCGATGGGCATCCAGGAGAACAGTCCGATTACAAAGATAATGGAGAATAATCCCTTCTTAAACACAATGCCCACCACGGTCACCATAATAATCCATGGAATGGACTGGAATACGTCCACCAGCCGCATCAGAATGCTGTCCACCAGTCCTCCGAAATAACCGGACACGGTGCCGATAATCACGCCAAACACGATACAAGTCAGCATGGCCAGAACACCTACCACCAGGGAGATTCTCCCGCCGTAAAGTACGCGGGCGAAATAGTCCCGGCCCATATTGTCCGTACCGAACCAGTGGGCCGCGCTGGGGGGCTGAAGCTGATTCGTTACGTCAATGGCATTGGGATCCAGATTCGGAACAAATACCACAAAAATACTGATTAAAATAACAATGCATAGGTAAATCGCCGCGAACATAGCCTGCTTGTTGTGTTTAAACTCGTAGATTACATTTTCCAGACGGCGGTTTCTGTCTTTTTTCCTGCTTTCATTTGTCTGCTCGCTCATATTGCCCTCTCCTCCTTACTGCATGGATTTGATTCTCGGGTCCACTACACAGTAGAGGATATCCGAAAGCAGGTTGCCCAGAATCACCAGGGTGCTGGAAAGCACCAGAATAGCCATTACTATCGGATAATCCAGTCCCTTTACGGCGCTGACAAAGTAATTGCCGATGCCCGGCCAGGTAAATACGGTTTCCGTCACCACCGCGCCTGTTACCAGCTGGGGCAGGGCCATACCCAGTTTCGTCACCATGGGGATCATCACGTTGCGGATGATGTGATGAAACAGGATCTGCACCTTCTTGGCGCCAAATGCCTGCTGAACCACTACATAGTCTTCTTTCATCTGGCCGATGGTAGAACCCCGGACAAAACGGGTCAAATCCGGCAGGAAGCCTACCACCAGGGTGATGTAGGGCAGGAAGAAATGCCACAGCAGGTCTCCCAGGGAATTATCCCCAACCGTATGCATGCCCATAATGGGGAAAATCTTCATACGGAAGCTGAAAATGTAGATCAAAAGCATGGCGAACCAGAACGTAGGCGTGGCAATTCCGATCGAGCAAAGTCCATCGATGATTTTATCCGGCCAGCGGTTTTTGTAGCTTCCCGCTACCAGGCCAAGCACAATGGCCAGCACATAGGCAGTTGCATAGGAAGCCAGCACCAGGATCGCCGTATTGGGAATACGAATCATTAAATCGTACTTGATACTGGTGTGAGATAACAGGGAATATCCGAAATTCCCGTGCAGAATGTTGTTCAGCCAGCGGAAATACTGAACGTACACCGGATCGTTCAGTCCGTAGGCTTCTCTGCGCATCTCAATCTCCGCAGCGCTCATATCCGGGGTGGTAATGGCATCCACCGCATCGTAAGGCGCCAGATTAATCAGGGCAAAGCAGATTACCGTGATCAGAATCAGCAGGGGGATGGCCTGCAGGATGCGCTTAAGGATATATTTCAGCATATTTCAATCCTCCTGAAGTACAAGTGCCGGGCTGCAAAAGACCTCGCCGGACACTTTGCATATATCACACATAAGCGCCCAAAATGCGGGCGCTAAGTGTTCATAATAATGCGAGGAGTTACCATGGCCCCTTTACGGAGCGTCATGGTAACTCTGTTTGTTTTGTGTGGCTTTTTACTTCTTAGGGTAAATCCTATTCGGTTACGGTCAGCTTGGAAAGATCCTTAATGGAATAAATCGGCACAAGTCCGGCTTCTTCCACATTGCCTACTCTGGAGTTCGTCACCAGGGTTCTCTTGTTGGAACCCAGGGGATAGAAGATGGCTTCCTCCTGGAGCAGCTTCTGAATCTCCGCGTACAGAGGCTTTCTGGCCTCCACATCGGTCACCTGATCCGCCTGAATCCACAGCTCGTCAATATCCGGACGGCTGAAGCGGAAGTTGTTGTCCATCTTTCCGGAGAACAGAGGTGCGTACAGATTGGGATCAATACCCATAATGTATCCGCCTAAGTACAGGTCGAAGGTATCATTTTCCTTGTCGTTGTAAGCAGCGGTCCATGCCGCGGATTCCACGCCGTTTAACTCCACATTGATTCCAATGGCGCCAAGCTCTGCCTGAATCGTCAATGCCATGCGCTCCTGCATCATATCAGAAGCCAGATACATGATGTTCAGATTCGTGGGGCCGCCGGCTGTCAGCTCCTTGGCCTTCTCCACATCCTGGTCGTACTTCTCCACATTCGTGTCATCATAATACTCATTTACCGGAGGCAGGAAAGTGTTGCAAAGATCGTAAAATTCCGGATCACTGTAAGCCGCCTGCATAATCTCGCTCTTATTTAAGGCATACAGAATACCCCTTCTGTAATCAACATCCTGCATGTTGGGAGAGGTGGGATTCATAGCCATGTAGGCAACCCGGCCCTCTGTATAATTGTAGATATCAAAGCTCTCATTGTTCTCATACGGAATCAGCTGCTGGGGCGTAGAAGCCATCCATGCGTCCACCTCTCCGTTCTGAAGCGCCAGGGTCGCGGTATCCTCGTTTTGAATCACCCGGTAGATCACAGTATCGATGCTGGCTTCGCCCAGCACGTAGTTGGGATTCTTCTTAAACTGCAGATACTGACCGGTTTCATACTTATCCAGCATGTAGGGGCCTCCGCAGACCGGAGTCTCCTCCAGCATGTTTACATCAAAGCTGCCCTTGGGCTCATAGTAATGCTGGGGAAGCATCCACATCTCTGTGGAAAGCAGCTCGAAAATAGAAGCGGAAGGAGTGGGCAGCTCAAAGTCTACCGTCAAGTCATCCACCTTTTCCATGGCAACCGGCTCGTTATTCACATAGAGCAGGGGACTGTTTTCATTCTGCGCATTAATGGTAAAAATTACATCGTCCGCTGTAATCGCTTCTCCGTCAGACCACTTCATATCCGGCTTCAGCTTCAGCGTCCAGGTCATGCCGTCCTCGCTGGCTTCCATGCTCTCTGCCAGTACGTACTCCACGGTGCCGTCCAGATTGATGTAATAAAGGGGCGCGTAGATTACTTTACATACCATCAGACCATAACGGTCATCCGCCGTCAAAGGATTTAAGGTGTTGCCCGTATCTCCCGCAATCGCGTAGGTAAATGTAGAGCCGGAGCCGGAAGCAGTATCTGCCGCTTGTTCTCCTGAATCTGCCGCCGCGCTACTCTGGGCCGCCTCAGATGGGGGCGCCTCCTCCACTACAGTGCCTCCGCAGCCCGCAAGCATGGAAGCTGCCATAGCAATGGTCATCAGACCAGCTAAAAATTGTTTTTTCATGATTGAAAAAACCTCCCTTCTGGTATCAACGGAATCCTTCATCCGTTTACATGATTGTTAATAAAACACCATAATTCCGGCTTTTTCGCAACTAGCTGCCCAAAAATTCTTCATTGCAAATTCCAATTTTGAAGCTTTTTTGGCAAAAATTGCCGCAGAGCATCTGAAAATCAGCGCTCTGCGGCAATTTTTGCCAAATAATCCTTTTTCTTCGGAAATTATTTTAATCCGACAGCCTGAACGGTCTTCCCTGTAAGAGTTCCCTCATAGATTACGGTAGCCGTATCTCCAGCGGTCACTCCGTCAAACATTCCGGCTTCTCCCACAAAGGTAAAAAGGCTCTGATCCTGGTCTGCGGTCTCCAGAACCACATAATCTGTTCCCGCTTCTACCACGGTTCCCGTTAAGGTATACTCCTGAGCATCTTCAGAGTCATATGCGTCCTCTGTCACAATTCTGGTGGCCACAGGGAGATAATCCTCATCCTCCAGATCGCCGTAGTAGGTAATCTCCGCTTCTGTCCCAGCCTGAATGCCTCCCAGAGATACTTGCTGGGCAATAGAGGTGTCAAACTTGTAAACATTATCGTCTTCATCGCTCTTCAGGCTTAAAACGGTTCCCTCTACCTTCTCGATGGTTCCCGTAAGCACCGGATCTTCATTTGCCGCCTCAGCTTCCTGTGCCTCTTCTGCCGCAGAGGTAATCAAATCCACAAATACAGCCTTTGTAACGTCCTCAGACCTGGTTCCCAAAAAGGTAATTTCCACCTCGTCTCCCACACTCAGAGGGAAATCGTCTGAGAAATCCGCTTCTGAATAGTCAAACACCGCTGTCTCTCCCTCATCGTCCTGTATCGTTACCTCAGTGTCTGTCACCTCGGTGACAAATCCGTAAAAGTAATCCTCTTCTTCCTCCTCCGTTTCCTCTGTCTGGGCCTGGGTTGTTTCCTGCACGGCCGCCTCTGTGGCTTCCTGAGTCGTTTCATTTTGCGCGGAACCGGATGAGCAGGCGGTCATCCCCAGTGCCATGGCCAATAAAGCTGCGGTAATTGCGACTTTTTTCATAATTTAACATCTCCTCTTTCTATGATACGATTTTTCGCGGATGAAGATCCATCCGCTGAATTTTCCCATTTCTCCTCCGTAAAACAGCCAATAAAACTGTTACGACCCATCTTACTACAGGCCGGTGAAGATTACCAGTAAAATTTCGTGAATTTTTCTTTAATTATTTGGTAAGATACCAGGATCAGCTGCCGTCTTCTTTGTGCTTCCTCCTTCCGGAAAGGCCTAAAATAAAAAGTCCCAGCGCGATTCCCATCAAACCCAGCGTTATGCTAACTGCCGCCCCGGTATGAATCCAGGACCAAAAATTCCCCTTCTGAGCGCTTTCCGACGGCGCAGCGGTCTTTGTCTCCTCTGTTCGTACTGCCTGAGAGCCCTGCCGTTTTTCATATATGGTCTTTAATTTATAAGAAACCGGCTCAGGCCGTAAAAGCTCGCCGCGGTAAACTACCCGATAGTCTCTCAGCCGTTTTCTGCCCATTGCAGCCGCTTTCCGGCAAAGCTCGCCGCTCTCATCGCTGTACGCTTCTCCTCTCCACTCCATTTCTGTAATCTCATAATCAGCTAACGGCAGTCCCAGTATTCCCAAAAGCTGCTCCTCATACTCTTCTGCCGGAGGAAAATCCTCCAGAACCGTCATTGAAAGATTTTCTAAAACATAGGTTTGCGCGCCGTATGAGTGGAAGGTCAAAAGAACCTCAAAATCATCGCTCCACTCTTCTCCCACCACTTCTCTGCTTGCTTCTGCCAGCTCTCCTTTTACCTCCAGGCCTTCCGCCATCTCTCTGTAGGGAATGGATTGAGGAATCTGTTCCGCAGCTTCTACCTGTTCGTAAATCACTTCCTGCTCAATTTCCTTCCATTCCGTCTTTCTGGGAACCCTTGTCAATTCCCAGTCTCTGAGATCATACAGATCTCCTGCTTCATCCTGGTATACTTCGGGAGGAGAAGTAAATTTTTCCCTCTCCTCCTGATCCAGAATCCGCATTTGATGCCGTACCTCGGCCTGAACCTTCGCCGGTGCCGGACGTAAGGCAAGCAGCAGGGAAATACCCAAAAGGGCTTTCCTTTTCATTATTCCTTCACCTCCTTGAACCGCCGTCCGGACTGCTGCTGTCCGTTCTCTCCGCAGCGGATGGGAGCCCGGACGGATTTACGCTTTTGTTCTTCTCAAATAAGTATCAGCTTCTTCGTCTCAGGGAACTCCATGAATCAGAACTGTTTCATGGAACTGTGCCGATGCACAGGTCAAAACAAGAAATGTTTTGTAGATTTATTGTATCAGTTTGAATAAAAAGAATCAAGAGGAAAATCCGATTTTTCGAATTATTGTGAGACATTAAAAAAAATCCCGGGAAACAAATTCTCCGGGATTTTCTATCATGGAATTTTTAAGGCCGGAACTGGCTGTACACATGTCCAGGGGCCATTCCTCCTCTGAAGGCCGCCAGTTCGCTGACTGTTACCAGCTGATAACCTCTGTTGGTCAATTCGGGGATCAGCACCTGCGCCGCATCCGCCGTAGGAGCGTAAATATCGTGCATCAAAATAATATCTCCGTCCTTTACCTGGCTTAACACCGTGTCGATCGTTCTCTGGGCATTTCTGTGCTGCCAGTCTCTGGTATCGATGGACCACATAATGGCGGGCATACCCAAATTACCTAAAACCGCCAGGGAAGCGGAATCATAATATCCGCCCGGCGGCCTTAAAAGCACCGGTGAAACACCGCAGGCCGCCTGAATCTTTTGATTGGTAGACGTCACCTGGCTGATGATGCCCTGAGCGCCAATTTTACTGATATATTGATGGTCGTGCGTGTGATTGGCCACCTCGCAGCCCTGGGCCGTCATCCGCTGGATCACTGCCCCATTGGCATTTACGTTGGAACCCACCATAAAGAAGGTGGCTCTCCCGCCGTAAGCCTGCAGGCTGTCCAGAATCCGGTTCGTCACTGAGGCTTTGGGGCCGTCATCGAAGGTCAGCGCAATCATCGGGCGGGAAGGATCAATCTGTGAGCCGGGAAATTCTTCTGGCGGATTGGCCCCCTTTGCCACAATTCCGGCCCGCAGACCGTCAATCCGAAGGCCTGCGCCCTCCTGTCCTGCCGTGGCTCCATTGAAAGCCCAGTCGGTCCAGGAGCCGTTTTGGTAAACCCGGTAATACAGGTCATAATTTTCTGCTGAAGCGCCGGTCAGCTCCATACGGACCGCTTCCAGCGGCATTTCCCTGCCTGCGCCTCCTGTCTCCGCGCCGTCAGCTGCCCAGTCAAGCCAGCCGGAACCGCTTAAATTGACCTGATAGCGCACGCCAATCTGGGCGTTCTCAGGAATATTGATCAGATTGGCCGTCATTGCAGTAAGCCAGCTTCCGGCAGGAGCCTGCAAAATCTGGTTATCTGCTGCGGCATTTGACCAGGCCTGACCGTGAATGTATCCATAGTAATTGATTTGAAGAGGATTTTGATCCGCCTGCGAATCTCCCTCAGGCGTCTGGGACACTTCTGACGTCTGCCCAGTTCCTTCCTCTGCAGGCTGCGGTGTTTCCGAAGCCTGCCCCGCTCCTTCCTCTGCAGGCTGGGACGTACCGGATTCCGTCTGGGCCTCCTGCCCGCTCACTCCCGGTCCTGTTTCCTGTCCCTCAAAAGTCACGGCTCCCAATCCGGTAGCCCCAGCATATGCCGTCATTCCCGGACAGGAGCACAGCATTGCAAAAGCTGCCAGCAGAGCCGCCAACTTTCCCGTCTTTCCTCTGATTTTCATGGTTCTGCTCCTTTTCTCACAAAATAGCGGGAGTTCAGACCTGTCTCCCAAACACTTGTCCGCAAAGCTGTATGTACTCCGCGTAATAGGTGCTGTCCTTCAGCTCCTCCAGTGCCTTTGCAATTCCCCAGTAATACCAGGCATGTTTTTCCTTCTTCTTCTCATTAAACCGGAGGAATACCCGGTCTCCATGAACCAGATAGTCGCTGGCCGTACTGCGGATATTGCTGAGCTTATCTCCCAAGGCCAAAATCTTGACATCCCGGCAGGCAGACTCCAGATGTCTCAATGTAGCCGCCTTTCTTTCCTGCCAAGAACGACTCTTGTCCTCTGACTCAGCCATAACAAGTCCAGCTACCCTGGGGCCAAATCGGTGCTCCAGCTCCTCTCCGGTTACATCCGTATCCTCCACCACATCATGGAGGAGCGCAGCCGCGATTACTTCCTCATCGTCCGTAAAGGACGCCACAATCACCGCTGTTTCGATGGGATGGACAATATAAGGAATTTCTGTCCCCTTCCGGAACATTCCCCGGTGAGCCTCTCGTGCAAATTCTGCCGCCTCTTCGATCATTTTTTTGCTCCTTTACTTTGGCACATTTCCAAGGACCTGCCTACATTTTAACACATTGATTTTCCAATTTGAAGTCCTCTGGTAAAACTTAGGTAAATTGTAAGGTAGTTTCGGCTTGTAAGAAGAAGTTTTTTCTGCTATGCTATAGAAAGACTTTTTTGGACTGCCCTTATGACACACTCAGGAGGAATTGTATGAACCACCAGTCATCCTATAAAGCGCCCCGCAGCGAGCGGACCTCTTCCACCGGAAGTTCCTACACGACTCGGAGCCACAGAAATAAAAAAAAGAATCCCTACACCCGTACCAGTTGGAAGGATAATCCCATTTTGCGGAACCTTATATTTTTTGTTCTGCCATTTTTGGTGATCAACGGACTGATTTTTTTCTTTGCCGTTTACACGCCAAAAGTAGAATTAGACGTAGGCGATACTACTGACTATAAATCTGTCGATGTGACCGTCCGAATTCACTCCCTCCTTCCCTTAAAAAATTCTTCCATTACCCTGGACTCTGCTCCTCTGGAAATGGAACGGGATGGACAAACCTACACTGCCACTCTGACTGCTAATGGCGTGGTAGAAGTTACCGCTGAAAGCATCAACGGCATGTCCAGAACCGTCTTCGAGCATGTAATGGTTCTGGATGATACCGCTCCCACAGTAGATGAGGACTATACTCTGAATTCCAACTTCCTTACCATTACAGTAAGCGATTCCCTCTCCGGTGTAAATTATGATGAGCTCTATGGACGGGATGAAGACGGAGAGCGGGTAGAACCCACTTCCATTGACCAGGAAACCGGTACTGTGGTATTCCCCATGAGCGGAAATACCATCACCGTACATATTGAGGACTTTGTGGGGAATGCTGCAGAACCATCCTACTCCATCCGAATCGAAGGCCTGGAGGAGGATGCAGAAGAGAACGAAGAAGATTCTGCCGAAAACTCCGAAGACGAGGAGGACGATTCCGAATCCACCCGTTCTACCACCGCAGCGAGGGAAACCACCCGTTCTACCACCGCAGCGAGGGAAACCACCCGCTCCACTACCGCAGCGAGGGAAACCACCCGCTCCACCACCGCAGCGAGGGAAACCACCCGCTCCACCACCGCAGCAAGGGAAACTACCGCCGCTTCTACTACCGCGGCGTCCACTACGGCAGCCTCCACTACCGCGGCTCCTTCCACATCAGCTTCTACTACCGCCGCTTCCACTACGCAGGCCCAAGGACCAGGGGTTTCTTCCACCACCGCTTCCCAGGCGGCAGAACCTATTTCTCCGGATAGCAGCGGACAGACAGATACCATTATTCCTTTAGACTAAAAACAATAAGACCGTTTCCTCCCAGGGCAGGACTGCTGGCCTGTTAGGGAAACGGTCTTTTACTTTAAATCTTCACTTTTACCACAATCTTTTTCACCTGGCAGGAGCCCTTGGCGCTCATCCTGCGGGGCGCGTGGGCGTCTTCCGGGGGAACGATGGCGAAATCGCCTTTTTTCATGAGAATCGCTCCGCTCTCCGGCGGCTCCTTAAAAAAGAGCAAATCTTTTTCCTCGTCATAGTCCGAGGCGGCCTCCAGGTTGGCAGCCGGTTCGTAGCCAAACAGCTCTTCCCCCTCCGCCACATACTGGATATCAAAATATTTTTTATGTCCCTCAAAAGGGCAATCCGAAGGCTCCATTGTCCGGTAGCTCTGAACGTTGGCATAGATGTTCTCCCCGTCAATGGGAACATTTCCCACCGGCAAAGCCAACAGATCCGTATTCTTCAAAAACCGGAAAGCCTTCTGAAACCGTTCCTCCAGATAGTCGTACTTGTCCGCCAGTTTCAAACTAGTTGTCAGCATCTTGCATTTCTCCTTCACCCCGGCCCTTCCCGGGTCCATTTTCCTTAAGTCCCGCCAGGACGCATATCTCATCGTAAAGGGCCCACGCCTGTTCCCTGCTGTATGCATAGAGGAGCAGGACGTCCAGCATGTAAGGCGAGGCCGAAAGCCCCAGAAGCTCTTTCGCGAAAGCCATGGCCGCCATCTCCGACAGGCAGGCAATGGTGGAGCGGTTGGAAAATGGCTTTCGCCACAGCTCCACCTTCTCAGTCCTGGTATAAATCCGGTCCGCGTTCTGTTCCTCCGCCCCGTGAAACAGCTCATGGGCCAAAAGCACATCCATCAGCCGTTCCGGCTCCAGAAGGGGACAGCCGCTTTCCTCCCTCAGAGCGCCGGCCCGGCGGACGCAGTCCGTAAACACCGTAATCTCATCCGGGCGGACAAACTGTGCGAAGAGCACCTGTCCTCCTCCTGTGGGCCTGTCCAGGGTATGGATGCGAAGTCCCATCTTCTGAGCCAGCAGACGGGGACGTTTCTCCCCGTACCGCGCTGCCAAATCTCTGGCCCACTCCCTGCCGCACCGGTTCGCCTCTTCTGTGTAGCGTCTCTTCTCCCCTTCGTCAAAGCGGCCCTCCAGGGGCTCCCGGCTGAAGGCATATCGTCCCCACTGATAATCGTCAAAACCCGCCATGGTTTCCGCCATCACCGCCAGTTCCACCTTGGGAGCCTCCGGAATCCTGTACCCGCAGGCCAGGGGCTCCCCGGCCTCAAAGAGCCCGGCCAGTTTCTTCCATGCGCCCATTCCGCTCATACACCGCTCCTTACAGACTGTTCTTTGCTCCTACGATAATCACATCTTCCCCGGGATTGATCATCTGCATCTCCACTTCCATCAGCATCATGATCTTATCCAAATCCACAGAGCCCGCAAAGTCCATCACCCTGGCGCCGGCGCAGATATAGTAGTCCGGCCTGAGAATCGCGTCCTGCTGATAGATGGCCAGCTCCTCCCACAGACCGGAAACCACATTCCGGTAGCTTCCCGCCTTTGTGAGGACCGCCTTTCCGTCGTTTCTCTGAACCCGGATAAAGCCTTTCTTGTCCAGAATCCGGATGGGATGTTTGGACTTCCGGTCCATGCCGAACACGAAAAAGTTCTTTGTAGCGCACTCCTTTGTGATGGCAGCCGGCTTCTCCCGAAGGTCCTCCGCCGCCAGCTCCCTGGCTTCCTCCTCGCTGCACTCCTTGAGCAGGTCCGTGGTCTTTACCTCCGTGGAGCCCAGGGCAATGGCGGTCAGCTTTGAGGTCTGCGGGTCAATTTCGATGTGCACGTCCACCGTATCCGCCGCGGCGCCGCTCTCCACCGCCTTATCGATTGCCTCGGCCTTGATGGAGCGGATATCCTCCGGCGTTGGGTTGGGAACCACCCGCTCTACCACATCTCTCACCATAGCCAAGGCCACACCGATGGAGGATATGACCTCCGCATTGTCCGGGATGGAGTATTTTAAGCCCATCTTGTCAGAGCAGAAGCCGATCAAGGATGCCGCGCCGCCGCCTACGCCCACCAGGCTGATTTGGTCTTTCTCCAGACGGTATTTCTCCGCCAGTTCCATAATGATGGGCTGGATTTTTTCGTAGGCCCTGGTGAGAATCTGAGTGGCCACTTCCTCCACTGTCTTTCCCATATAATCCGCCAGAGGCTGCATGGCCTTACGGGCCGCGTTGGCATTTCCGTAGGCAAAATATTCCGGCTTAATCAGTCCCAGGACATTGGCCGCGCAGGTGTTGGTGATGGTGATGCGCTTGCCGTTTTTCAGTTCAATCGCCACATAGTCGTCCGGGTCGCCTTCCTTGGGGCTGAAGAATACCACCTTGGGCTCCACAATCTCCTCCTCCGGCGTAAATACCGCGTAATCCATTCCCGCGATATGGGCGGAACGGGGACCTACGTCCTTCACTCCGTTCTTGTCCGCCCGGACCATGCTTCCGCCGGCCACGCCCAGAACACGCACATCCAGGCTGCTGATATAGGTCCGGTGGCCTCCTACGATAGAGTAGTCAATGGCCGGACGTCCGTCCTTAATCACGCCGATATTGGTGGTGGTGCCGCCCACCTCAAAGTACACTCCGTTGGAGGCCCGCAGGTACATCAGGCTTCCCATCACCGAGGCCGCCGGGCCGGAAAGCATGGTCAGGACCGGTCTCTTTTTCATCTCGCTGATTTCCATTACGCCGCCATCGCCTCTCATAATCATCAGCGGAACCTCTACGCCGGCGCTGCGTACGCTCTCCTCCGTGGAATTGGCGGTTCCCAGCATTTTGGGAAGGATGGAGGCGTTGATGGCCGCCGTGCGGGTGCGTCTTGTAAGTCCGTAAAGCTTGGTAATCTCGCTGGCCGCCGTAGCTTCTAACCCCATGCTCTTGGCGATGGCGCAGATGCCGTTTTCATTTTCCATATCGTCCACGCCGTAGGACTCGCTGGCCACAATCACCTGTGCTCCCTCATCCACCAGGGACTGAATTGTTCTCTTCACCAGGTCGTCCGAAAGGTTTTCATCACAGATAAAGCGGTTGTGCAGCCGGATCATTCTCCCGGAGCCCAGGTCGATGTCCTTCATATTGGTCTGCATTTTCGCCACAAATCCGCCGGGGCCTTTGGGACCTACGCCAATCACGCCCACCCGAGCCACGTCTCCCTCAATCAGGGCGTTGGTGGCCTGTGTGGTGGAATGGGCCACAAAAATAACGTCCTTGGGGTCAATGTCATTTTCCCGCAGGCAGTTTTGAAATGCCTGCACCACTCCGGCCGCCACACCGGCCTTGTCGTCATGGGTGGTCTTCACGGAAGATTTTCCGATAATCTCATGGGTGGCATTGTCAATGGCCACAGCCTTCGTATGCGTTCCGCCTACGTCAATTCCCATCCGTACTTTTCTGTTGCTCATTTCCAGCGCCTCCTTAACCAAACATAAAATAGGTAACTGCCTGCATGAGAGCGCACACAATCCAGGCCACCGGCAGGGTCTGCTTCATGTGTTCTCTCGTTGAAACCTTCGCGTATCCCACGCCCCAGGCAATCCAGCTCTGGGTCATACAGATGGAAACATTCATCGTGATGGACGGAACCACCAGCAGTCCATACAGATAGGGGGTGGAAAATCCAATTCCTTTGAGGATTCCCAGGGTAGCCGCCCCGCAGCCGAAGAGAGTAAAGGGACCTCTGAACAATCCCAGGGGAGCCAGCAGGGCGAAGGCAATGCTGATGACCAGGGTATTGTTGGGAATTACATTTCCAAGGAGAGCGTTAAAATAGGGTACGCACAGTTCAGCGGCCTTATTGAACATGGGAATCATTAGAAGGAATCCTACCAGAGGGGCGGTATCCACCACGCCGTCATAAAAATCCTTGTTCATGACCCGGCAGGCGACGCGGAAGGATTTTAACTTTCCACAGACCGCCAGGGCGTAAAAGCTTCCGATGGTAAATCCCAGGATGATGGGGATTTTAAACACGACCAGCAGGACCACCGGAAGAACCGGCGCAATCAGCGCGGGGGAGGGTACATATCCCGGCCTTGCCCTGCGCTCCGCAGAAGCGTGCCAGGCGTGAACCACTTTCTTTTTCCTGAGGGAAAAGGCGCACATGGCGATTACCATTACAAGCTGCACCACAAGTCCCGTCATGGCCCACCTTAAACGGGCCGGGTCATCATAGGTAATCATCTGCTTTCCATCGCTGTCCAGGAAAAATGCCAGAAACTGTCCGGTCAGAACCGGGTTTAAGTACATGCCCGCCCCGACGCTCATCATAAAAGAGCCAATGGCAAGAGGCTTGGGGATGCCAAGGCTCATCAGAATCGGAAGGATGATAACTCCGATTGCCACCACCGCTCCGGCGCCGAACAAGGTAGAGAAAATGGCCGTGGTCACAATGGAGAGAAGTACGCAGATGATGACCGGCTTGTCTCCGCCCAGTTCTACGGTCTTGCGAATCAATGTGTCCGCAATCCCTGTTGCCAGAAGCACTCTTCCGAACCATGCGCCGAATACCACATTCACCAGCACATTTCCCCAGCCCTCCGGTCCGGACTGAAATACGTTTGTAATGGCATCCACAACGCTGATGTCCGTAACCCCGGGATACGAGGCGATGAACTCCGGATTGGTGGCAAAGGTATTTCCGATTAAGGGCAGAGCAGTCCAGATGATGCCCATAATCAGCATACCCATCATCAGGTTGCCGCCGCGCACCGCGTAGACTGCCAGGCCGGCGAAGGATACGAGAAGAAGAATACCAATTATATATTCCATGATGACCCCTCCTTTTGCTTCAGGATTTTCTTTACATCTTTAAAACGGATTCCCACACCTCTTCCACTACGGGAATGCCTTTTTCCTTGTTTTCGCGGATATTTTTAAGCTCCAGCTCGCCCGGATAGTAGACCTCTCCAGTCTCCTCCACCGGCTGAGAGGACTTCACATCCGCGAGAATCTCGTCTACAATCGCGTCCGTCTCCTCCGTGGTGTTAAACTTAGACGGGTCAATGGCAATCATAATCTGGGTCAAGCCTACCTCGTCGCCGAAGGTTCCAATCTTGCTGACGGAATTTCCATTGGTCAGTACGGTGGCAATCAGATCGAGAACGATGGAGAGTCCGCTTCCTTTCCAATATCCCATAGGCAGCACCCGCCAGGTTTTTTCAATCTCCGCCGGGTCCGTGGTCAGGTTGCCCTTGGTGTCGTAGCCGCCGGGAACGGGAAGCTGCCTTCCGTTTAAGCGGCAGTCTTCAATCTTTCCGTAGGAGAACTGGGATACCGCGCAGTCAATCATGGCGTGCTCCCCGTTGGACCTGGGTACCGCCATAATCAGAGGATTGTTTCCAATTTTGCGGTTTAATCCTCCCCAGGCAGGCATGTTCGGCATGGTATTGGACCAGCAGATTCCGATGCAGCCATTGTCTGCTGCCAGCCACCCGTAGGTGCCGCCCCGCATCCAGTGATTATTGTTTCCAAGGGCCACGCAGCCGATTCCATACTCCTTTGCCAGCTCACAGGCCCGATCCATGGCTCTTTTGGCGTTTAAGGGTCCGAATCCCCGGTGGCCGTCCCAGCGTTCCATAGCCCCCATCTTCATCTCGCAGGTAGCACGGGCGTTGGGGTCAATCTCTCCCTTCTCCAGGTAGCTTACCACCCTGGGGAAACGGTTCAGGCCATGGGAATACACTCCCGCCAGACTGTTCTGAGCGAAAATCACCGCCGCGTTTTTCGCATCCTCCGGGCTGAATCCCTTCTTCGCCAGAACCCGCTCAAATTCCTTTGCCATCACATCGTACTGAACTCTCATTTTGCGTCTTCCTTTCTTTTTATGAAAATATTTTGCAAGATTTATAAAAGCGCTTTCCTTGATTCTCATTATAGTATTATCGCCATAAAAGTCAACATTTACTTGTATATTTGAATTCAACTTTGTCGTTTTGCAAAAATTATCCCTATGCTTTTTGTGGATTTTTCACATATTATTTTTTCAAAAATTATGAAAGCGCTTTTCTTTTTCCAATACAACTTTCAGACATTCGGAAAAGAGACAGTCCGGCAGAGGATTCGGACTTTTTAAGGACCGAATTCTCTGCCGGACTGTCTCTTCCTTTTTGTTCCTCTTATTTCAGGGTGTTCTCACCAATTGCCTACAACATGATTGGGTTAAATCAGGTTCTTCCCTTATTTGAATAATTTCGAAGAAACTGACGTTAAAGTTCCATTATCGGCCGAGACGATCTATTTCCCAATAGTCCCCTCACGCCCCTTTAAGTTGTCTGCCCCTGTACCAGCTCTGGCTGAATGGTGCAGGAAGAATAGGCATCCGTTTTTTCAATCAGGCTGGTTAGAAGCTGAACGCTCAGCATAGCTACCAGCTCCGGCTTATTATCAATGGTGGTCAGCTGGGGTTCACAGATTCTGGCATATTCCGAATTGTTATAACCAGTTACCGCAACATCCTCAGGAACCCGGATTCCAGCTCTTAAGAGAGCCTTCACTGCCCCCACGGCCGTAATATCTTCACCGCAGACCAGAGCAGTGAATGTCTTTTTGTTCCGGAGCAGTTTCTCAACTGCCCGCATTCCTCCCTCAAGGCTCATCTCCGTTTCCAGCACATGGCGTTTTGTGGCTTCCAGCCCCTCCTGCCGCATACCGCTCAAAAAGCCCTGGCACTTCAGATTGGCGCTGACCGTATCCAAATCTTTCAGATAGTAAATTTCCCGGTGTCCCCTCTCCGCCAGATGTCTGACCGCAAGAGACACCCCATACTGATCGTCCACCAACACCGAGTAGGAATTGGGCAAGTCCAGCCTTCCGTTTGCCAGCACCAGAGGGGTGGTCCTCAGAAGCGCTTCAATCTCCGGTGTCCTGCAAAGGGTATTAAAAATCGATCCTACCAGAACCAATCCGTCCACTTTTTTCTCTACAACGGCCCGCAAATACTTCTCTGTTTCCGCCAGCTCTCCTCCCGTATTGCACAGCGTCACCTCATATCCCCGGCGGCTGAACTCCCGTTCAATGGTATAGGCTGTTCTGGCGTAATGAGGAACCCGGATATCCACCGTCAGCACCGCCACCGTCCGCATGGATTTACTCACCAGTCCACGGGCGATAGCACTAGGGGTGTAATTGTGCTTCCGCAGGATTTCCATTACGTTCTTTCTTGTATTTTCATTCACATTTCCCTTGTTGTTCAGGACGCGGGATACCGTAGAAATCGAGACTCCCGCTTCTTTTGCGATATCGTAAATGTTCATTCTCGTCCTCTTTTCATCTTAAAAAGCAGCTTTTCATGAAAGTGCTTTCTTAAAGGATAAGACATTCGCTTTCTGGTTGTCAAGGGAATTTTTATAAGCACTGGCAGCGAGCAAAAAGAGCGCTGCCCCCATCCGAAAATCCCACGACTTCCGCCGGTCCGGCAGCGCTCCTTTTCACTTTCTGCTATTTATCTTCATCGTCGTTCTTTCCGAAGTCCTTTTCCGGTTCCGCCTTTTTGGCGGTCAGCTTCTCCGGTTCCACTTTTTTCGTGGAAAGTTTCGCCGGCTCCACCTTTTTGGTAGTCAGTTTCTCTGCCTCCACCTTCTTCGTAGACAGCTTTTCCACTTCTACCTTCTTCGTGGAAAGTTTCTCCGGCTCTACCTTCTTCGTGGTCAGCTTCTCCGCTTCCACCTTCTTTGTTGCCAGCTTCTCCGGCTCCGTCTTCCTTGTGGTCAGCTTCTCCACTTTCTCAGAAGCCAGCTTCTGTACGGACTCTACCGTCTGGACTGCCTTTTTTCCAAGCTCGTCCTTTTTCTCGGCCAGTTTCCGCACCTTATCCTTTACGGTCCGGACTCCTGTCTTTCTGGCTGCGTTTTCTTCCTTTTTCTCCGCTCCGGAATTCTCAGAAGCTTTCGAGGCTTCAGCAGTTTTGGCAGCAGAAGTTTTCGTCCCCTTCCGGTTCTTTTGCGCCTTCTCCTCCTCGGTGGGCGTACAGCTAAACACGCAGCAGCTCATGGGAGCCACCCGGATCTCAATGGAATTTTCCAGCTCATCCCACTCCATGGCCTTAGAAGTCTTCACTCTGGGATTGGTCATGCCCGTCCCGCCAAACTCCTCGGCATCGCTGTTTAAAATCTCTTTGTATTTCCCCGCAAAGGGCACGCCCAGGCGGAACTTCTCATGGGCCATATTGTCAAAGTTGCAGACGAACAGAAGGGTCTCGTCCGCTTTTTTGGACCGGCGGATAAAGATCACCATGCTCTCCTGATCATAACTGCAGTTAATCCACTGGAATCCCTCCGGGTCATAGTCCTTCTCATAAAGGGCCGGATGGGTGCGATACAGGTGGTTCAGCGCCTTCACATAGTCCTGGGTCTGCTGATGGACCGGATACTCCGTCAGGTTCCACTCCAGGGATGCGTTTTCATTCCACTCATCTACCTGGGCAAAATCCTGTCCCATAAACAGCAGCTTCTTCCCCGGATGGCCGGTCATAAAGCCGTAAGCGGCCCTCAGGTTCTGGGCCTTCTTCTCCAGCGTCTCCCCGGGCATCTTTCCGATCATGGAGCCTTTTCCGTGCACCACCTCATCGTGGGAGAATACTAGGACGAAATTCTCGCTGTAGGCGTACAGCATGGAAAAGGTCAGCTCTCCGTAGTTGTACTTCCTGAAGTAGGGATCGCAGCGCATATAGCTGGTAAAATCGTTCATCCAGCCCATATTCCACTTAAAGTCGAATCCCAGTCCTCCGTCCTCCGGCTTTCCGGTAACCTGAGGCCAGGCTGTGGACTCCTCCGCAATGAGGACGGCCCCGTCCTTCCTGCCGTGGAACACGGAACTTAAATGCTTCAGGAACTCTACCGCTTCCAGATTCTCATTGCCGCCGTAGATATTGGCCACCCATTCCCCATCCTGCTTTCCGTAATCCAGGTAGAGCATGGAGGCCACCGCATCCATCCGGATGCCGTCGGCGTGATACTTGTCCGTCCAGAACAGTGCATTGGCAATGAGGAAGTTGGAGACCTCGGGCCTTCCGTAATTGTAAATCAAGGTGCCCCAATGGGGATGGGAACCTTTTCTGGGATCCTGATGCTCATAAACGCAGGTCCCGTCAAAACACGCCAGTCCATGGGCGTCTCTTGGAAAATGGGCGGGAACCCAATCCAGAATCACTCCGATTCCCTGACTGTGCATATAATCCATAAAATACATGAAATCGTCCGGCGTGCCGTAACGGCTGGTAGGGGCGTAATATCCGGTCACCTGATAACCCCAGGAGGCGTCCAGAGGATGCTCCATCACCGGAAGCAGCTCCACATGGGTATAGCCCATCTTTTTCACATACTCTGCCAGAAGAGGGGCTATTTCGCGGTAATTGTAAAATTCCGTTCCGGGAATATCATTTCCCTCCTCGTCCTTTTGGAAGGGATGGCGCATCCAGGAGCCCAGATGAACCTCGTAAATCAGCATGGGCTCTTCCTTGGGATGAGATGCAGCCCGCTTCTTCATCCATTCCTGGTCCTGCCACTGATAGTGGTCAATATCCCAGATCACTGACGCCGTATTGGGACGCAGCTCCGCGAAATGCCCGTAGGGGTCGGCCTTCAGCATAGGCTCTCCCCGCTGATTTTTCACCTCATACTTGTAAATCTCCCCGGCCTTCAGCCCAGGGATAAACAGCTGGAAAATGCCGGAATCGCCCAGACGCTCCATGGGATGGCGCCGGCCGTCCCAAAGGTTAAAATCTCCCACTACGCTGACACGCATGGCGCAGGGAGCCCAAACGGAAAAATAAACTCCCTCCACCCCGTCGATGGTCATGGGGTGGGCTCCCATTTTTTCATAAATCTGATAGTGAATCCCCGCTTTGAATTTCTTTAAATCCGACTCCGTATACCGGGAGGCGAAAGAATAGGGATCCCGCAGTTCCTCGGTGGTTCCATTGTCATAGGTAACCTCCAGGACGTAGGCCGTCATAGTCTTTCTGGGAATCAGCGCTGCAAAAAATCCCGCCTCATCGGCCATCTCCATGGGATAGGTTTTTCCCGTGGACAAAAGCTTTACCTCCACTTTCACCGCAGTGGGAA
Source organism: uncultured Clostridium sp. (assembly GCA_900547035.1). Taxonomy (GTDB): domain Bacteria; phylum Bacillota; class Clostridia; order Lachnospirales; family Lachnospiraceae; genus Enterocloster; species Enterocloster excrementigallinarum. The sequence goes on from URFM01000002.1 coordinate 28,059, forward strand.
TCAGAGCCTGAATCAAAAGTCCCTGGTCCGTCATGTGCGGCCCCAAAAGCCTGCAGGGGTTGGCGCCCTCGGAATACACCAGCTCCTCAATCCCCGCCCAGTCCATCAAATCATATAAATTCTGTTCCATATACATGCCCCCTCTCTAAGTTGAACGCGGAAATCGCCGACTCCCAACCGCGTCTTTTATGTCTCAGCCCTACAGGGTTTTCGCCCTCTCGCTGATATTCTGATGGAAATTAATAATTTCGTGCTCATACTCCTCATCCATAAGGGGGGAGGTGATCATAAAATCCGCGCTGGCCTTATTGTTGGCGATGGGAATATCATATACCTGCGCGATTCTAAGCAAGGCCTTCACATCCGGATCATGAGGCTGTGCCGTCAGCGGGTCGGAAAAGAAAATGACAAAGTCAACCTTTCCCTCCACAATCTTCGCTCCAATCTGCTGGTCTCCTCCTAATGGGCCGCTGTTATAGCCTTTTACCGGAAGTCCGGTGGCGTCGGTAATCATCCGGGCTGTGGTTCCGGTTCCGCACAGGAAATGACGCGACAAAATTTCCTTATGGGCCTCGCACCAATCGATCAGCTCATGCTTCTTTTGATCGTGGGCAATAAGGGCAATATTTTTCTGTTTCCGAATAGTCATGGTCAAAGAATCCATAGCGTTTCCTCCTTCTACTCTGTTACCGTATTTACAAGGCTTCCAATTCCTTCTATAATGCATTCCACCTGATCCCCCGGCTTTAAAAATTTGGGCGGATCAAATCCCAGCCCCACCCCCGCGGGAGTTCCGGTGGCGATAATGGTTCCGGGCTTTAAAGTCATTCCCTGGGAAAGCTCGCTGACAATATGGTCGATTCCGAAAATCAGAAGCTCCGTATTGCTGTTCTGGCGCAGCTCCCCGTTCACCCTGGACCGGATGGACACCTTCGGCGGGTACGGGATGGAATCCGCCGTCAAAATACAGGGGCCCATAGGCAGAAAACCGTCCAGGCTCTTTCCAAAATACCACTGCTTGTGGCGGTTCTGAATGGTTCTGGCACTGACGTCGTTGATAATGGTATAGCCGAAGATGTAATCCCTCACCTCTTCCGGCTTTACATGACTTGCCTCTTTCCCGATAATTACCGCCAGCTCAGCTTCATAATCCAAATCCTGCACCATATCCCGGTGGCTGGGAATGCCGTCCCCCGTGGCGCTGGCCCGATTCACCCGCTTGGAAAAATAGATGGCATAGGGGCGTTCTCCGTTAAATTCTTCCTTTTTAAAGCGGGCCGACTCCTCGGCGTGGGCCATGTAATTCACTCCCAGGCAGATTACATCTTGACGCGGATTGGGAATCGGCGCCAGAAGCTTCACTTCCTCTACGGGAGCCGCTCCTCTGATCCGGCCAACTTCCTGGCCGCAGTAATGCTGCGCCAGCTGCAGTTCCGACTCGCTGATATTTTCAATCAGCTCCTGCATGCAGCGGTAATCGATTCCCATGGAAGAAAGGGGGTAAATCCACTTTTCATCGCTGCTTAAAGCGCCAAGCTTAACCTTCTGTTCAATCTCATACGTTACCAGTTTCATGATGTCCTCCCACTTCTTTAGCCAGAACGCGGTGTGAAGCCCAAAATCACCGCCGCCGCGCCGGTCCGTATTCTTAGGTTCTACTCTATCACATTTTTCTGAATTTTTCCAGATACCAGGAACAAAAGGACAAAAATCCTGTCTCACTCCGTCCCTTCCCGGAAGCTCTTAAAAGCCTGAATCAGCAAAGTCGGAATACATGCGCCGAAACAAACCGTCAGAAACTGTCCCAGTTCCAAATCCGCTGCCGCAAACATCGTCTGTAACCCAGGTACAAACAACACCGCCATAAGAAAAATAGTTCCCAGTTCAAAGGCCATCACACTGTAGAGATTGGTAAAGATCCCCAGCGAAAGAACAGGGCGCTTGCTTCTGCAATTAAAGCCATGAAGAAGCCGCGCCAGGGTCAGAGTGGAGAAAGCCATGGTGCTGGCAAGGGCCTCCCCTCCCGCCCTCAGGCCCGCGCCATAGGACCAAAGAGAGGCTGCCCCAATGAGCCCTCCCTGGATCAGGACGTCTCTCACAAACCGCAGGGTGAGAATTCCCTCCCGGGGATTTCTGGGAGGTCCTTTTAAAAGGCCCTCTTCCGCCGGTTCCATTCCAATGGCAATGGCAGGGAGGGAATCGGTAAGCAGATTAATAAACAAAAGATGCACCGGCGCAAAGGGCATAGGGAGCCCCAAAAGCGAAGTGTAAATCACGCAGAAAATCCCCGCCATGTTTCCTGAAAGCAGAAACTGTATGGCGTTTTTAATGTTCCGGTAGACGTTTCTTCCATTCGCCACTGCCTTGATAATGGTAGCGAAATTATCATCTGCCAGAATCATAGAAGAGGCCTCCTTGGAAACCTCCGTTCCCGCCAGCCCCATAGCCACGCCGATATCCGCTTTTTTTAAAGCCGGGGCATCATTGACCCCATCTCCCGTCATAGCAACGATTTTGCCCTGATTCTGCCAGGCTGACACAATGCGTATTTTATGCTCCGGTGAAACTCTGGCGTAGACGGATATCCGGCTCAACCGCCCTCTCAGCTCCCGCTCATCCATCTGATCCAGCTCTTCTCCTGTCACAACCTGCTGCCCTTCTTTTAAGATACCCAGCCGGCGGGCAATGGCTGCTGCAGTTTCCCGGTGATCTCCCGTAATCATGACCGTCCGAATTCCTGCTTCCGCCGCCGCCGTCACAGCCGCCCTGGATTCCGGCCTTGGCGGATCCACCAGGGCGGTCATCCCCAAAAAAATCAGATTCTGATCCGGGTCCTCTGTTTTTCCCCCTTTCCACGGCCTGCAGGCAAAAGCCAAAACCCGAAGGCCTCGGGCCGCCCAGTCCTTATTTTGCCTTTCCGCCTGCCTGCGGTCATAGGTTGTCATCGGCCGAAAAGACAATTTCCCCATCGACGGCAGAATCATTCCGTCGCACCGGTCCAACAGCAGCTCCGGCGCTCCCTTAACCAGAAGGATTTCTCCATCTTCCGTCTTATGAACCACGGACATCCGCTTTCTCCGGGAGTTAAACGGCCATTCCCGGGTTCTGGGGCAATCCCCGCGCAGTTGTTCCGGATCCATCCCCCCCTGAAAAGCCATTTCTAAAAGGGCGTTTTCCATAGGGTCGCCGCTCTCATCTTTTGTATTTCCTTTACTCCACAGCGCGTTATTATTGAGAACCGCGGCGCGAAACAGCCACGAAAGCGCAGCATCCGGCCTTTCCTCCGTTGCCAGCCATTCCTCCTCGCCGTATACCCTGCCCCCAGCAAAAATCTCCTCCACCCGCATCCGGTTCTGGGTCAGGGTCCCTGTTTTGTCCGAACAGATAACAGAAACGCAGCCCAGGCTTTCTACCGCCTTCAAATCCTTGATGATGGCGTGCTCTTTGGCCATCTTCTGCGTTCCCATAGCCTGGACGATGGTGACAATGGAGCTTAGAGCCTCCGGTATGGCTGCCACCGCCAGGGCCACGGCAAACATAAGGGCCTCCAGAGGCCGTTCTCCCCGATAAAGTCCCAATATAAAAACCAGGGCTGACAGCGCCATAATGGCAGCAGCCAGCCTTCCGCTGAACCGGTCCAGACTCATCTGAAGCGGCGTTTTCTTTTCCTTTGTATCATTCATCATCAGAGCGATTTTCCCGAGCTCCGTATTCATACCTGTATCTGTAACTACAGCTGTTCCTCTGCCATCTGTCACCAAAGAGCCGGAAAAAATCATATTTACCCGGTCCGCCAAGGGTACCAGCTGAGAAGAGGAGCCTGGGTTTTCCACCGTCCGCCGCCCCTGCTCCCTGGTTTTCCACAAAAGCTCCTCCTGTTTCTCCACACTGACGGATTCTCCCGTAAGGGAGCTTTCATTTACCTTCAGCCCCCGGCTCTCCAGAATCCTTCCGTCCGCCCCGATCCGGTCTCCGGCTTCCAGAACCAGAATATCGCCCGGAACCACCTGGGCAGCAGGTATCATTACATTCAGTCCGGCCCGCCGTACCCGGACCTGCGGAGAGGAAAGGGATTTCAGACCTTCCAGGGACTTCTGGGCTTTCTGGTTCTGAACCGTCCCAAGAAGGGCGTTTAAAAGGAGAACCGCAAAAATCACCCCGGCGCTGCCCGCATCTCCCGTCACCATGGAAACCGCCGCCGCTCCAATGAGAATCATCACCAGCAAATCCTTAAACTGCCCCAAAAACACTTGCCACCAGGGCGTCTTCTTCCGCTCCAGAATCACATTTTCCCCGTATTCACAAAGCCTGGCCTTCGCCTCCCCGGCGTCAAGCCCCTCTTCTCCCGTGCGAAGCCCGGACAACACCTCGTCCTTTGGCAGCCAAAACCATTCCTGCATTTTTTGCGCTCCCTCTGTCCCAAAACCATTACTTTAATCTATGAGGAAGCAAAAGCCATTATTCCACGCAACCGTTCAGGGCAGCGGGAAGACAGGCCGTCCTGAACCGTTGCTATTCCACAGTAAAATGGTCCAGCACCAAAGACAGCGCCAGGCGGCAGCCGTCTAAGAGAGAGCTCATCTCCACATACTCCTCCCTGGTGTGCGCCCCTTTTCCGTAGTAGGCCCCGGCGCACACACTAGGAATTCCCAGAGACAGCGGTATATTGCAGTCTGTGGAGCCGGCGCTTTCCTGAGGTTTTACGCCCACGATCTCCTGAACCGTCCTTCTGGCGCGGTCCAGCAGTTCTTCTTGTGCTTCTTCCTCCACGTCTCCGCCGCAGGGGCGCTCTCCTACCAGTGTCAAGCTTACTTCCATATCCTCCCTGGCCTCAGCCTGGTGAATCAGCTCCATAAACTGCTCCTCCATGTATTTTAAGTTATCTCTGCTTTCAGAACGGAACTCATAGAGCATCTGGGCCTGCTGGGCAATGGTGTTCACCGAGGTCCCTCCGGAAATCGTCCCCACATTAAAGGTGGTCTTGGCCCCTTTGGGCACAGGAATCTGATACAGCTTCGCAATCAATTCAGCCATCCTGGCAATGGCGTTTGGCTGGCCGAAGTCTCCGTAGGAATGTCCCCCTCTGGTGCGGATTTCCACCTGATAACGCATAGAGCCTACCGCCCGGGTCACCAGCTTGTCCATAGGGCCGTCTAACGTAATAAATTCCTTCATCTGTTTTCCGAAAGCACGGCAGATCTCTCTGCTTCCCTTCAAATTTCCAAGGCCTTCCTCGCCGGAATTGCATACAAAGAGTACGCCTTCATTTTTCAGCTTCAGGCTGCCCTGGCGGAGTTCCCTGGCAACAAACCGGGCCGCAATCAGGAGAGCCGTCAGGCAGGCCGTATCATCTCCCACGCCGGGACAGCAAATCAGGTTTCCATCCACTGTCAGCGGAAGGGGCGTCAAATCGGGAAACACCACATCCGTGTGAGCGGCGTAAACCGCCAGCTGCTGTTTCTCCAAAGGCTCCCCATCCTTTATCACAGGGTAAATCACATTTAAGGCTTCGTCCACATAGACGCCCTGAGCCCCGTTTTTCTCCAGCCACTCCCTGCAGAACACCGCCCGTTTCTCTTCCTGGTTGGATGGGGCCGGAATTTGAGCCAGCCGGATCAAAAGATCCACCGCCTCCTGCCTGCATTCTTCCAGATATGCCTCAGCTTTTGGGGTTAACATGACCGCTCCTCCTTTCCCATAAATACCGCAATGGTTCTTCCTTCAATCATCTGCTTCTTCTGATCCTCCAATATAGGCTCCTCTCCCTCCGGCAGAAACACCTCCTCCATATCCCGGAAGGTATCTGCCGCCAGATGCCATTTCAACCCCTTGGGCAAATGCGGGAGGCCGAATTCCCTGGGTTCCCAGTGCATGTTGTAAGCTACGTAAAAATACTGGTCCGGGCTCCCATCCGCTTTTTTCCCGTAAAGTCCGCAGTAAAATACTCCCAGCTGCCGGCAGCAGGACTCAAACTCCGGGCACCAGGCTTTTAAACCATGAAAGGACATGTCAGGAACTCCCAATGACTTATAATCCATCAGCACCGGTTCTTTTTCCATATGGAAAACCGGGTGAGCCTTGCGGAAAGCAATGGCCTTCTTCACAAACTGGTACAGATTCTGATTCGTCTTCAGCAGATTCCAGTTCAGCCAGGAAATTTCATTGTCCTGACAGTAGGAATTATTGTTTCCCTTCTTGGTCCGCCCGAACTCGTCCCCTCCTAAAATCAAGGGAGTTCCCTGGCTGAGAAACAGCAAGAGAAAGGCGTTGCACAGCTGGCGCCGTCGAAGTTTCACCACCTGCTTTTTCCGGGTCGGCCCCTCGACACCGCAGTTCCAGGACTGATTTTTATCTGTGCCGTCCCGGTTGTTCTCTCCGTTGTCCTCATTGTGCTTTTCGTTGTAGCTGACCATATCCATCATGGTGAATCCGTTGTTATTGGCCATATAGTTGATAACCGCCGTTTTCTCCGGATTCCTGCGGATGTGGAAAGCCGCCCCATCCAGCTGGCCCTCGTCCCCTTTAAGGAAGCGACGCATATCCATCATAAAGCCATCGTTGTACTCCGCCAGATGGCGGCAGCTCCCATGCGGCATACCTTCCCAGCTGTCCGCGAAAAGCTTTACCCCGCTGAGATACGGATCCGCTGCAATCAGCTGTAGAGGCGGATACCCGCTGAGGCGAATACCGTCAGCACGAAAATCCAGCGCCCACCGGCGGACGGCTTCCAATGCATAGCCGGGATTCTCTTCTCCCGTAAAGAACAGCTCCGCCACCAGCTCCATCTTCTCCTGGTGCAGCGCTTTAATCAGCTCCTTAAGCTCCCGTACCGGAGCCTCCTTCCCGGCACAGTAAGATTCCTTCGGCGCCATCAGCTGGGCTTTTGCATAACCCCAGTAATTCAGCCGCCCGTCCGGCTTCTGGGGCTCATAAACCCCGGCCGCCATGGCCGGCGGAACCATCACTTCGTCAAATTCGGCCGCCGGCAGGATCTCCACCGTGGTAATTCCAAGCTCCTTCAAATAGGGAATCTTCTCCTGTATTCCCCGGAAGGTTCCTCTCAGCATCGGCTCTGTGCCGGAGGAGGCGTGCTTCGTAAATCCCCGCACATGGATGCGGTAAATCACCATTTGTGAAAAGGGAATCTCAGGCTTTTTATCCTCTCCCCAGTCAAACTCCTCCCCCTCGGGCAGGGCCACCCCTCTGGCCGGATGCTCCGCCGCCGCCAGATCTCCCCAGCGCTCCTTCCCGCTGCAAGCTCTGGCGCATGGATCCGGAACCTCTTTCCCATCTGCCTCAAAGAGATAACCAATTCCCTGAAAGTCGCCCTTTATCGTTACATTCCACACATCTCCGGTCTTGTTTTCCAGGGGAAACGGGATTCTCGCGGCAGGCCGTCTGCGGCCCTGTTCATAGAGAATCACCCTGCACTCCTTTCCCGGATGAACAAAGGAAAAATGCATCCCATCCGCCGTGGGCGTCGCCCCCAAAGGGTAACGTCTGGTATCGTTTTCCACAATCGTGTATTTATGTTTCATCTGCGGCCTCTGCCTTTCCGCCCCTAATACCGGGGCCTCGATTTGTCCTCGTATCATTTATCATTATAAAAGATATTTCTGAATTTTTCCATCATTTTTCATCTATATTGTGATAATAGTTAAAATACACATAAGGAGCCGTGAAAATGCAGAGGTTAACTCCTATTTTCACAGCTCCCTATGTGTGCCGAATCAGTCATTTTTTACTCCATCTGCCGCCTGATCCATTCCATGATCACATCTACTACGTATTCCTGCTCATCTTCCGATAATTCCCGCCCTGCCGGTATGTTATGCCACTTCTCCAGACAGCCTCTGCAGCAGGTGGCTGTGGCGTGCTGGGCAACAAATACGGGGTGGCCCCGCATGGGGGTCTGTCTGCCGTCGTTTGGGATTTTGGCCGGAGCCAGCCTTTTTTTTACAAAATCCCTGGCATGGCTTCGCACCAGCTCCATTCCCTTGTCCGCCACATAATAGCGGTCATTGGCTTTCAGGGAAAAGCCGCTGCGAAATTTCGACTGGGACAGCCGCGCCCACAAGTCTCCTCCATAAACAGCCGGTGTTTCTTTTACCATCGCCGGCTGGATTCCGCTTTTATAGACGATCTTTTTCTCTTTCCGTCTTTGATCCGGGCTATGTAAAAGCTCCGTTTCGGAGGCACGCAACCCCTCCTCCTGCAATGCTTCTTCCATCAGCTGCCTCTCCACGTCCCGTCTTTCCCGGCTGCCCGGCCTCAGGCGCTGAGCCAGAGCGGTATTTCTCCCGGCAGTTGTTTCATGTTGAATCGCGTAATAGACCGCTCTCCTATCTCCTACCAGCACCAGAATCTTTTTCGCCCTGGTCACTCCGGTATAGAGAAGATTGCGCTGAAGCATAATAAAGTGACTCATGGTAAGGGGGATAACCACAATGGGATACTCGCTGCCCTGAGATTTATGGATCGTAACCGCGTAAGCCAGCGTCAGCTCATCCAGCTCCGTCACATCGTATACCACGTCCCGGTCGTCAAACCGGACCGTCAGTTCCCGTTCTTCCATATCCACATTGGTGATCGTCCCGATATCGCCGTTAAATACTTCCTTATCGTAGTCGTTGCGTATCTGCATGACCTTGTCTCTCAGCCGGTATTGCGTGCCTCCCCGCCGCAAAAACGTTTTGGAAGGATTCATCGCCTCCTGAAGCACCAGGTTCAAATTGACCGCCCCGCATTCTCCCCGCTGCATAGGCGTCAGCACCTGGATATCCTGCAGCGGATCCACCTGATAGTAGCGGGGCAGGTTCGTTTTGCAGAACTGCACAACCGTCTCCACTACTTCCTGGTTGGTCTCCCTGGAAGCAAAAAAGAAATCGGAATTCCTTCCGCCTCTCATATCGATGCGCTCTCCCTTGTTGATCCGGTGGGCATTCATAATAATGCGGCTTCCCTGTGCCTGGCGGAATATCCTGGTCAGGCGGACTACGGGAACACTCCCGGAGTCAATGATATCCCGGAGCACATTGCCCGCGCCCACGCTGGGAAGCTGGTCAATATCGCCCACCAGAATCAGGGACATCTGCTCAGGAATCGCCTTTAAAAGGTTATACATCAGCATCACATCAACCATGGAGCATTCATCCAGAATCAGTACGTCTCCATCCAGGGGATTCTCTTCATTTTTCTGATATCCTTCCGGCGGTTTATACTCCAGAAGCCGGTGAATCGTCTTGGCCTCCATGCCCGTAGCTTCAGACATTCGTTTGGCGGCCCTTCCGGTAGGCGCCGCCAAAATGATCCTTCGTCCAGCCGCTTTGAAGGCGGAAATGATGCCGAGGGTCGTCGTTGTCTTTCCGGTTCCTGGGCCTCCGGTCAGCACCATAACCTTGGAAGAAACCGCCGTTCGGATGGCTTCCAGCTGAATGTCATCGTAAACAAAATCCGAGCCGGTCACGACCGTCTTTAACAGCTCCTCCGGGTCTGCATTTGCCCTGCCTGCGGACATCATCAGCCTCAGCAGCCGCCTGGCACAGCCGCTTTCGGAAAAATAATAGGGCGGAAGATAGATGGCAGCTTCACCTTCGGTCATCTCAGATTCGGCAGCACCGTTTTCAGAAGCCTTCCCTCTCTCCTGGCAAATGACGTCGCAATCCTTAATTACATCATTAGAGCGGAGCATTTCATCCAGGGTGATCTGAATTTCCGGCTCGTCCACCTCAAGGAGCTCACAAGCCTTTTGAATCAGCTGTTCTCTGACTGCGTAGCAATGTCCCTCCTCGGCCAGCTTATTTAATGTGTAAAATATACCGCTGCGCAGACGGACAAATCTGCCCTTCTCGATGCCCAGCTTCTGAGCAATGGAATCGGCCGTCTTAAACCCAATTCCCCAGATGTCTTCCGCCAGGCGATAGGGATTTTCCTTTACAATGGCAATGCTCTCACTGCCGTAGGTTTTGAAAATCTTCGTAGCATGGGAAGTGCTGACCTCATGGCTCTGCAAAAAGAGCATGATGTTCTTAATCTCTTTCTGCTCCTGCCAGCTGGTCTTGATCCGGTCTACCCGGACTTTTCCTATCCCAGGCACCTTCAAAAGCTCCTCCGGCGTGTCCTCAATTACATCCAGCGTGTCCTTTCCGAATTTTTCCACAATACGTTTGGCGAACTTCGGACCCACGCCTTTGACCAGGCCGGAGCCCAGGTACTTCTCAATTCCATAAACGGTGGCCGGCAGAGTCTCCTCAAACCTCTCCGCCCAAAACTGGCGGCCATACTTTGCATCCACCTTCCACATTCCCTCCAGGGACAGGACAGAGCCCACATGGGTATCCGGCATAATGCCCACCACGGTCACCAGGTCGGCGTTGTTTTTCACCGCGCACTTTAGAACCGTGTATCCATTTTCAGCGTTCTGATATGTGATTCTTTCTACTACACAGCGCAAATGCTCCAAACCATCGCCTCCCTGCCGGAACTTCCTGTCACTGCGCCGCGATCTTTGCCGCCAGCTCTTCCAGGTACATCCACCGCTCCATCTTTTCCTCCAAAGCGGCTTCCAGCTCCTCTTTCTCAGCCATAAACTGGTTCAGCTTGACAAAGTCGTGGGCAGAGTCTTCCATGTTCTTCTCCAATGCCGCAATTTTCTCTTCCAGACCGGCAATTTCCCCTTCAATCGTCTCGTAATCTTTTTGCTCTTTATAGGTGAACTTCAGTTTCTGGGGGCCCCGGGTGCGCTGCCCCTTTTTATCAGACGAAGGCGCCGCCTTGGATCCGGTTTCCGTCTTTGCCTCTTGCTTTTCCTCCTGCTTCGCTTCCTCTTCAGCTTCTTTCCGCGCCGCGTAATCCGTATACCCGCCTTCATACTGCCGCAGCCTTCCACCTTCTTCAAAAGCAAATATACGCCTCATGGTGCGGTCCAGAAAATAGCGGTCGTGGGATACCGTAACCACAATTCCCTCATAGCGGTCCAAATAGTCTTCCAGAATCGTCAGCGTCGCGATGTCCAGGTTGTTGGTCGGCTCGTCAAGTATCAAAAAGTTCGGTGAACTGGCCAGGACACGCAGCAGATTCAGCCGCTTCTTCTCCCCTCCGGACAGTTTCCCAATGGGACTATACTGCTTCTCCGGCGGAAACAAAAAGCGCTCCAGCATAGCAGAAGCGGAAATCATTCCGTCTGCCGTCCGAATATACTCTGCCGTATCTTTTACATAATCAATGACTCTCTGTTCCGGATTCATGTAGGAAAAGTCAATTTCATTTTCCTGGCTCCCATCCTCCGGCTTTTGGGAGGCAATTTCCTGGGCGTAATATCCCATCTTGACCGTCTGTCCCACAATCACCTGGCCAAAATCCGGCGGAATGAGGCCCGCAATTATTTTCATCAGGGTAGATTTTCCGCAGCCGTTTGGCCCGATGATCCCTACCCGGTCTCCCTTTAAAAAGATATAGGTAAAATCATCGATCAGCGTTCTTTCCCCATAGCGTTTGCAGATGTGCTCCAGTTCTACGGTGGTTTTTCCCAGTCTTGTGGAGATGGAGCTAAGCTCCACCTTGGCGTCCTGCACCGGTGCCTGCCGGTCCCTCAGTTCCTCATATCTCTGGATGTGCGCTTTCTGCTTGGTGGAACGGGCCCTTGCGCCCCGGCGAATCCATTCCAGCTCCACACGGAGGATGGACTGGCGCTTGCGCTCGCTTGCCGCCTCCATCTCCTCCCGCTGGGCCTTTAGCTCCAGAAATCCGGAGTAATTGGTCTGATAGCTGTAGATCGAGCCCTTGTCAATCTCCACAATCCGGTTGGTAACGCTGTCCAGGAAATACCGGTCATGGGTTACCATAATCAGCGCTCCCCGCCATTTTTTCAGGTAATCCTCCAGCCAATCCGCCATATCATTGTCCAAATGGTTGGTGGGCTCGTCCAGCAGCAAAATATCCGCAGGCGAAAGCAGCGCGGAGATCAGAGCCAGGCGCTTGCGCTCTCCGCCTGAGAGCTGTCCTGCCGGCTGGTTAAAATCCTTAATCCCCAGCCGCGTCATCATCGCCTTCGCATCGCTCTCGATGGTCCACCGGTTCTCATCCGTTCCATTGCCTTCCAGCACACACTCCAAACTTGACATGGCCGGGTCAAACTCCGGATGCTGGGGCAGATACCGGATTACCACATGATTGGCTGTGGTAATCGTTCCCTCGTCCGGTTCTTCCTGACCGGCCAGCATTTTTAGTAGCGTCGTCTTTCCCGTACCGTTAATCCCAATTACGCCGACCTTCTCGCCTTCCTGCAAAGAAAAGGATGCGTGTTCAAACAGTTTCCGTTCCGTATACGTTTTCGTGATATTCTCTACATTAATCAGGTTCATTCATGATGCCTCTCTTTTTATCGTTCTGTCCCCCGGTCAAAACTGGCTGTGATAGCCCAGTTCCTCCCTTGTATAGCCTGGCACGGTTTTCTCAAATTCATCCTTGATCTCCTTCTGAAGCTGTGCCGACTCCAGAATGTCGCAGGCGGTAAGGGCCAGGGCTTTGGCTCCCTTCACGGCCTGCTCCAGACCGTAAGGAGACTTTGCTGCCTCCATGAACTCATGGGTGTGGCTGTCCCCATCGCCGATTTTCAGATAAGGCTGGATCGTGGGAACTTCCAGGCTTACATTTCCAATGTCAGAGGAGCCATATTTCATGGTGGGGGACGGGTACTCCACAACCTCCCCCATCTCTTCCAAATGCTTTTTAAAGATTTCATCCATCATCCGGTTGGAATAGCGCTCGGTGTACATCAGGCCGGACTGCGTTTTCGCGGTGGTTCCAAAAAGCGTATTGGCCGTTTCAATGGCCCGGTTTAATGCCGCCTCCACCACCAGAAGGTCCTTCACCTTGTCTCCCCGAATACAGAACTCACAGGAAGCGTATTCCGGAATCACGTTGCTGGCAGTTCCTCCTTCTATGATGTAGCCGTTCACGCTGGATTTCAGGGGAAGAAGGGCTCTCTGGGCGTCCATAAAATTAAAGGTCTGAATCACGGCGCTTAACGCGTTGATTCCCTCCTCCGGCCTCGTTCCGTGAGCCGGCTTTCCAAAATACTCGATCTTTACCTGCTTGACGGCCAGGCCGCCCCGCTGAACCATGTTCCGCTTGGCCGGATGGATCATCATGGCAAAATCCACATCTTTAAAAATACCGTGATCGCACAGAATCACCTTTCCTCCGCCGCCTTCTTCCGCCGGGGTTCCTATGACCAGCACGCGTCCGCACAAGTCCCCGATTACCTCTCCAATGCCAATAGCCGCTCCCACAGACATGGCTGCGATCAGGTTATGGCCGCAGGCATGGCCCATAGGCAGCGCATCATACTCCGCAAGGATCGCCACTGTGGGGCCTCCCTCTCTGCCCCGCTTTTCTCCAATAAACGCGGTTTCCAGTCCGGCCGCCCCTTTTTGCACCTGATATCCGTATTTTTCCAATATTTTCGTCAGGGTTTCGCACGCGAAAAACTCGTGAAACGACAGCTCCGGACGGCTGTGAAGAGACAGAGCCAGTTCTTTCAGCTCCTGGCTTACGGCATTAATTTTCTCTGTAATTTTCTGACTGTTTTCTTTAGACATAGGGAACCTCCTCCTGAATGATCAGAGCCGCACTGGTGTTTGACCCTGACTTCATTATATCCTCTCATTGTTCCAGATTCAATGCAGATTTTCCTGTTTTATCTGATTGCCCAGTTCCTCCTCCTGGTATATAATGAAGAAAGCGTCAAAAGGTGTTTTGACACTATGGCGCTACGTCCGCAATCCTAAAACCCTTCAAATAAAGGAGTCTTTATATGATAACCGACTTAACTGTCAGCCATCCCCGCCATACCCTGTGGCGTTTCGCCCTTCCCATGTTTGTCAGTGTAATGTTCCAGCAGTTTTACAACCTTGCGGACAGTATGATTGCAGGCCGCTTTGCCGGGGAAGACGCCCTGGCAGCCGTAGGCGCCTCCTACCCCATTACCGTAATTTTCATGGCCTTTGCCGTTGGGAGCAATCTGGGCGCATCCGTGGTCGTTTCACGTCTCTTCGGAGCGAAAGACTACCGGCAGATGAAATCCGCTGTGTCCACGGCTTTTTTGGCTTCTGCGGTTTTAAGCCTGGTTCTCTCCGTACTCGGCTGGCGCTTTTGTGAACCCCTCATGTCCCTTATTCGCACTCCTGAAAATATCTTCGCTGACGGAGCCCTGTATCTTCGGATTTACATTTATGGCCTGGTCTTTCTCTTTTTATACAATGTCTGTACGGGAATTTTCACCGCCCTGGGAGACTCTAAGACCCCCCTCTATTTTCTCATTGGTTCCTCCGTGGGAAATATCGTACTTGACTATCTGTTTGTAGCCTGGTTTCACATGGGAGTAGCCGGCGTAGCCTGGGCTACCTTTATCGCCCAGGGTGCGTCAGCCCTACTCGCCCTGGGAGCCCTCATCTGCCGTCTCAGGAAAATTCCATCCTCAGGCAGATCTCCTCTCTTTGTTCCTGCCCTCCTTGCGCAAATCGCCGCCATCGCGGTGCCCAGCATCCTGCAGCAGAGCACCCTCTCCGTAGGAAATCTCTTTGTCCAGGAAATCGTCAACCGCTACGGATCCGCCACCGTAGCCGGCTACTCTGCCGCCGTCAAAATGAATACTTTTGCAATTAACTGCTTCATGGCCTTTGGAAGCTGTCTCTCCAGCTATACCGCCCAGAATCTGGGCGCCAAAAAGCCGGAGCGTCTGCCCCTTGGATTCCGGGAAGGCGTCCGGCTGTGCATAATTGCCGCTGTTCCGTTTTTTACGGGGTACTTTTTCTTCGGCCGCACCATCATGGGGCTTTTTCTTACCTCCGACAGCCTCCAAGCCATCGGCTGCGGCGTGGAATTTTTAAGGATTCTGGGACCTATGTATTTCATGATTTCCGTCAAGCTGATGACCGACGGCATCATCCGCGGCAGCGGCGCCATGGCTTACTTTGTGGCAGCCACCATTCCTGATTTGGTACTGCGTATTTTCTTTGCCAACCTGCTGAGCCGCCATTTCGGCAGCACAGGTATCTGGATGGCGTGGCCCTTCGGGTGGGTGGCAGCCACCGGTCTGACGATTCTATTTTACCGGAGAATCGTGACAGGGAAGTTTCATGATTTGGAACATTTATAAAATAAAAAACCGCCGGCAAAAACTGGCGGTAATTTGTTTCATTCAGATTTTCGCTGCCTTTTCCGATATTCGTTTGGGCTGCAGCCCGTTTTCTCTTTAAAAAAGCGGTTAAATGGGATAATCCTCCAAATCCGACAAAAGCCGCGATATCGATGATTCTACTGTCCGTTTGAACCAAAAGACGTTTTGCCTCCTGCAGCCTCAGAGAATCCATGTATGCTTTAGGCGTCATTCCATAGGCTTCTTTGAATATTTCCACTGCTCTCCGCCGGGAAAGTCCAAGATCCTGCATCTGGCCGTCCTCTGTCTCAGGTGCATTTAAAATCCCGAATTTCCAGCAGGCCCTGCACCAGGGCTTTGGCGCTGGTCCGCAAAATAATTTCCCCTTTCTCGGCTGTCGCTCCGGAGGGGTCCCCGCCAATACCGATGGGGCTTCCCTCTTTCGTTTTCCAGTCCTCCCCCATCCAGCTGATGGACACGCTCCCACCGTACGGTGAGAGCGATTGATTGCCTTCAAAGGCCGCAGGGATTCCTGCCCGGGCCGTATCCAGCTTCACCAGGGAGGGGTCAATGGCCATCACCATAGACGTCTCCATCTCTCCCCCATGGAAATCCCACACATTTCCCGGACTTACGGTGGCCTTTACATCCGGGTGGCTGAAGGCTCCGGAAGACAGGATAAAGGCCAGGAGGCCAAAGTCACTGCGAAGTTCCCGGCTCAGCACCTGGACAATGGGGGTATTGCCTCCATGGCACACCAGAAAGGCCAGTTTTTTGAAGCCGTGATGGGCCAGGCTGGCTCCAATATCATACAGCATATGGTAGTAGGTATCCGGCTTAAAGGTGATGGAACCGCAGAAGTTCTTATGTTCCGTACTGAGGCCAATCGGGATGGCGGGGAAAATCAGCATAGGGAAATCGGGATCCGCCGCCAGCAATTCCTCCTTCAGATAGCGGGGCATGGTTTCCGCAATCAGGCCGTCCGTTCCCAGCGGAGCCTGATTTCCATGCTGCTCCAACGCCCCCAGGGGAATCAGCACAATGGTGTGTTCCCGGTCAATCTGTTCCATCTCCAGTCTGGTCAGCTCCCGGTAATATTGAATCATCGCCGCCCCTCCTTACACTGCCCGAAAAGCGGGAGAAACCGCGTGAAGCCGCTCATAGAGAAGATATCCGATGAGGTAATTGATTCCCAGCTTCAAAATATTAAAAGGTATGGTGGCCAAAATAATGAAAGTGGTCAAATTCGTTATGGCCGGATTCACCGCCGCCACCATCCGCACCACCTCGTCTAAGGACACGCCCATGGCGGCAGCATAAAGAGGCAGTGTAATAAAAGCGTTGACAAAGCAGGCAAAGGCCGTCCGGATCACAACGCTTGCAGAAAGGGACCATACCGCCGCTTTCCGGTTCTGTCCCGTCTTCCGGTAAATCAGCCACAGCGGAACTACAAAGAGCGCCACTCCAATGAGATTGGACAACTCTCCCACATAAAAAGAATTCGTCCCCACCGTAATCAGCTTGATCAGGATCTTGATGATCTCCACCCAAGCTGCCGAGGCAGGTCCCATAAGGAATAAGGCCATCACTGACGGTACGTCGCTTAAATCCACCTTATAGAAAGGCGGCATCAGAGGAACGGAAAATTCCAGCGACATGAGAACGCCCGCCAACGCGGCCAGCATCCCGGTGTAAATCAGTTTTTGTGTGCTCCATTTTGTCTTCATTGCGCAGACCTCCTGAAAAATTAATTTTTGCCATGAAACAAATCTTCTGGAAATCGTGCCGCGGAATGGTTCTTCTCTGCGTTTTCAAGGCCGGCAAAGGCATTTCTCAAACGCAAAAAAATCTCAGGCCCTTTCGGGGTCCTGAGATGATTCGTTCCGTTCCATATAAGTAAGGCTTTTGCTCCTTGCCTACATGACTGAATTTCTTCTCTCATCCAGACTGTAACTGTCGGTTTTGGAATTTCACCAAATCAGCCGCCGCTTGGCGGGTCGCGGACTATACCGCCGGTAGGGAATTTCGCCCTGCCCCGAAGAATTGATTCATATGCTGAATTTAGAGTAGCACAAAGCAGGCCTGGTGTCAAGATGCCCTTCTACCCCAAACGTAACCACACGGATTCCCGCTTTACCAGCTCCACATTCAGAATCAGACTCTCCGCCGGACCCTCCGGCTCCCGGATCCGCTTCATCAAGAGTTCCCAGGCCACAGCGGCCTTTTTAAAAACATCCTGGCGCACCGTCGTCAGTGGCGGAACCATCCGCGCGCTTCCCGGCAGATCGTCAAAGCCAATGATGGAGAGATCCTCCGGGATTTTCAGGCCAATACGGCTGGCCGCAAAATAAAGATCCTGGGCGCAGCTGTCCGCGGTAGTAAAAATGCCCGTCACCGGATTCTCCCCGCAGCAGAGGCGCCTCAGCAGCTCCTGGGGACTTTCATCCTCGAAGTTAACAATCTGGTCCTGGGAAAGGGCCACTCCCGCTTCCCTCAGGCAGGAGCAAAATCCCTGAAGCCGATGCATAACCAGGCCGTTGCCAAGAGCCCTTGGGCCGATGAAGGCCAGCCTGGTATGGCCCATCTCCAGAAAATGACGGGCCGCAAGGCACCCCCCCTCATAATCATCAATTCCCACATTGATAATCTTTCTTACAGAACTGTAGCTGTCTGTGAAAATCAGGGGGATGGGATTATCCTCCTGAATCTGCCGGATATTGTCATCAAACATTCCCAAAAACACCGCTCCTGCCACATTCCAGGATTTCAGACTGTAGCTGATATCCTTGTAATCCTTTACATAGTGGATCATCAGATCATATCCGTCCTGCTGCACCAAACGGGCAATCTCTCCGAAAAAGCAGCTGTTGTAGCTGTCGCACAGCGGATTCAGGCTCCCGCCGTAATCCGTCAGAACTGCGGCAATGAGCCGGGAGGAACGGGAGGCCAGCGAGCGGGCCGAGGAATTGGGCACATAGCCCAGCTGACGGGCGATTTCCAGGACCCGGCTGGCAGTCTGCGGGGACACCTCTTTTTTATTTCCATTGATCACCCGGGAAACCGTCATCATGCTGACTCCCGCTTCACGGGCGATATCTTTTAAGGTAGCCATATTTCAAAATCCTTTCCCGTAGTTCTCGCTTTTTGTTATCGCTAACATTATTATATGAAAAATCCAGGCATATGACAAGTATTTTTTCTTGCCGTTCTTACATAATTTCAAGTTTTTTCACAAAAGTATTGACAAATTTATCGGAGAATTCTATAATCTAGTTATAACGTTAGCGCTAACATTTTAATTTCAAATTCCCGGAGGTGTACAATGAAAAAAATCGGAACTCTTTTGCTGGCCGGAGCAGCGGCGCTGGCTCTGACAGCCTGCACCGGAAAAGACACCCAGGAGCTCTCTTCCTCAGGTCAGACCGGCGTAACCGATACCCAGGCAGACAAAGGGATGGAAGTAATGGGGGATTGCGTCACCTATGATCCTAACCACCTGGTCAATAACGGGGAACCGATTTCTCTGGACTGGTGGATCTGGACCTCAGAAGATACCTTCAAGGCCATTGCCCAGGCCTATGAGGAGATCCATCCAAATGTATCCATACAGGTGATCTACAATCCCTGGGACGGATATTTTACAAAGCTTCCTTTGTCCCTGCAGAAAAAGGAGGACGGCCCTACCCTTTTTAATATTCACAACAGCTATGACAGCCTGCTGGCCGGTTATCTGGAGCCCTACGACATTGCCGTCGAGGATCTGACCGCCGACTATCCGTCGGCTGCCTCTCATGTGCGGGACGGAAAGATTTACTATGCGGATTACGGTATTTCCACCGGTATGATCTACTATAACAAGCGTCTCTGGCAGGAAGCCGGGCTTACCGACGAGGACATCCCCAAGACCTGGGATGAGCTGATTCAAGTAGCTAAAAAGCTGACCCGCTTTGACGAAAACGGCAATCTCATCCAGGCCGGCTTTAACTACAACAAGAACTTCAACGTACTGGCCATGGGGCTCAACTACCAGTTTGGGGAAAACCTGTTTACAGCAGACGGAACGGAAGCCAGGGTAAACAGTGAGGGGATGAAACAGGCGGTTCAGATGCTTACGGATCTTTACACCGTCCATCACATCGGAGACAAGGATTTCGGTACAGACAATGAGCAAAGCTTCTACCAGGAGCAAAGCGCCATGGTCTTTATGTGGGGATTTCTGGTTGGAAATCTGAAGACCAATTATCCGGATCTGGAATATGGTACCTTTGAGATTCCTACTTTAACGGAAGATACTCCCTATGCCTACTACCGCTACAACGGCGAGTCCACCCCAGGCATCAACAAAAACGCCACGCCTGCTCAGAAGGAAGTCGCCCAGGATTTCATCCGTTTCTTCCTTGCAAATGATGACGTACAGATTCGTCTGTCCCAGGAAGGCGGCCTGATTCCCGCAAAAACAGCCCTCATGGAAGCGCCGGAATTAAAGGATACTCCTCTGGTAACCGCTGCCGGCCCCCACATCGACCGCTATATCTGGCCGGGCGCCATGCCCGCTACCCTGGAGACCAATTTGAAAATCGCGGGGGAAGATATTCTCTACAACGGCAAGGATATGGATAAGGCCTTGCAGACAGCCAACGAAATTATTAACATCGATCTGGCAAATCAGGATTTCACAGCCAGCGAAAACCTGTATGCCTATTATCAAGCAGATTAGGGGGGAAATTACTATGTTTTGGAAAAGAAGGCCGCTCCAAAGCAGGAGCGAGATCTGGATGCGCAATCTGTCCATGGGCTTTCTGGTACTTTATATGGGGCTGTTTTTAATCGTTCCCGTCCTCATTGTGGCGGTCGGAAGCCTCCACCAGTGGAATCCCCTAAATGAAACCTGGAAATGGATCGGGCTTGAAAATTATGTCCGCATGTTTTCCTACCCTACTTTCTGGCAGGCCATGATCAACACCGTAATCTTCTGTTTGGTGGTAGTATTCTTCCGGGTACTTTTAGGACTCTCCGTGGCCTACGCTTTAAACTCAAAGATGACCCGGTTTAAAACATTTTTCCGCACCGTCTTTTACATGCCTACCGTAACACCGCTGGTAGCCGTGGCCTATGTGTGGATGATCATGTACAATCCTCAATTTGGCCTGATTGACAAAATTTTCGGTCTGGACATCAACTGGCTCTTTGACAGCCATTTTGCCCTGCCCGCCATTATGGCTATGACCATCTGGAAGGACTTCGGATATGCGGTCATCCTATTTCTTTCCGGCCTGATGTCCCTGCCCTCCGACTGCTATGAGTCCTCTCAGATTGACGGGGCAACCGCTTGGCAGACCTTCCGTTACATCACCCTGCCCCTTCTTCGTCCAACCATGCTTTTTGTGGTAGTGACCTCCATTATCTCCTACCTGCAGGCCTATGTTCCGGTACTGGTGATGACCAAGGGCGGTCCCGGAACCTCCACCTACCTGAGCTCCTATCTGGTATACGACCAGGCCTTTAAGCAGTACAATTTCGGCTACGCCTCGGCTATCTCCCTGTTTATCCTGCTTTTAACTGCCGTATTTACTCTGATTTCCTTCCGGGTTACCGGACAGAAACAATAAAGGAGGTTCGGATTATGAAATATAAGATTTTGCGCCTGCTTCTCTTTGCCGCGCTTATTGCGGGAGGACTGGTGACCGTATTTCCCTTTGTGTGGATGGTCCTCTCCTCATTTAAGAGCAACGGGGAGATCGAGGCTTTAAACCAGACTCTGCTGCCTCAGGTTCCGGTACTGGAAAACTACCTCAATCTGCAGAATAATTTCAACTTTTTACAATATTTTTTCAACAGCGTACTCATCGCAGTGGTAGTTACCCTTCTGGTGATCTATACCAGCTGTCTGTGCGGTTATGTGCTGGGGAAATATGAATTTAAGGGGAAAAATCTCATCTTTGCGGTAGTCATGATGACTATGATGGTTCCCTGGTCCGTGACCATCATTCCCAGATACACCATGTTTGTGAAGGCAGGACTCCAGGATTCCTATTTGTCTCTGGTAATTCCCTCCATGGTCAGCGGATTCGGAATCTTCATGATGAAGCAGCACATGGAATCCATTCCCAATGAGCTGATCGAAGCAGCCCGCATCGATGGCTCCAATGAATTCCAAATTTTTCATAAGCAGATTCTGCCTTTAAGCAAAAACGGAATCTCCGCCATCGCTATCTTTCAGTTTCTCTGGGTCTGGGAGGATTATCTCTGGCCCTATCTGATGATCGACAGCGAGGCGAAGCAGCTTCTGGCCGTAGGCCTTACCACCTTCAACGGCCGTTACACCACCGATTACGGCGGCCTGTTTGCCGCCACCTCCATCTCCATTCTGCCGGTGATTCTGGTCTATGTGATCTTCCAGCGGCGGTTTGTGGCGGGAGTTGCTTCCGGTGCGGTCAAGGGCTGATTTTTCTCTGCCCATTTTTCACTTATCATCAAGGAGGACATCATGAAAACCTATACAAGCATACCTGCCAACTGGAAATTTGAAAGCCGGCCTCAGGCCAATCCTAAAAATATGATTCAAGGCGAAAAATGGCGCATCTGCGTCCTGACTGCCGGACTGGTCCGCTTGGAATACCAGGAAGATGGACGTTTTGAAGACCGGCCTACCCAGATGGCCCTAAACAGGGATTTCCCCCCTGTGGATTTCCAGGTGCTGGAGGATGATACACAGCTGGAGATCTTTACCTCCCGCCTCCATTTAATTTATAATCGGAAACCCTTTTCCAAAAACGGGCTTTCCATTCAGGTGAAAGGCAACCTGAGCCCCTATCACAGCATATGGCGCTTTGGCGAGAAATTCGAGGATCTTGGCGGCACCGCCAGAACCCTGGACCTCTGCGACGGCCCCACTTCCCTGGAACATGGAATTATTGGCAAAAACGGTTTTTCTCTGCTGGATGACAGCCGGTCCCTCGTCTTAACTGAGGACGGCTGGGTGGAAACCAGACAGGGCGAGGGAACGGATCTGTATTTCTGGGGTTACGGACATGATTATAAGGAAGCCCTGAAAGACTTTTTCTTTCTGTGCGGCAGCAGTCCCATGATCCCCCGGTATGCCCTTGGCAACTGGTGGAGCCGGTTCTATCCATACACCCAGGAATCCTATCTGCAGCTGATGGACCGGTTTCAGAAGGAGGAAATCCCCTTCTCCGTATGCGTAATCGATATGGACTGGCATGTGACAGATATCGATCCCAAATACGGAAGCGGCTGGACCGGCTACACCTGGAACAAAGAGCTGTTTCCCCATCCGGAAGAATTTCTGAAGGAGCTTCACCGACGCGGGCTTCACACCACATTGAATCTCCATCCCGCAGATGGCATACGAGCCTGCGAAGAGATCTACGAACCCATGGCCCGGGATATGGGAATTGATCCAAAAAGCGGGCAGCCGGTGAATTTCGACGCGGCATCCCCCGATTTTTTCCGGTCCTATTTTAAAAATTTCACCCATCCGCAGGAACAGATGGGCGTAGACTTCTGGTGGATTGACTGGCAGTCCGGCGGGATCTGCCGTGTAGAGGGAATGGATCCGCTGTGGATGCTCAATCACTATCATTATCTGGATAACCGAAGGGACAAAAAACGTCCCATGATCTTTTCCCGATATGCGGGTCCGGGCAGCCACCGATATCCCGTGGGCTTTTCCGGTGATACTCTGGTAACCTGGAATTCCCTGGATTTTCAGCCTTATTTTACGGCGACCGCCTCCAATATCGGCTATGGACTCTGGAGCCACGATATCGGCGGACATATGCTGGGAGAAAAGGATGACGAGATGGCCGGCAGATGGCTGCAGTTCGGAGTATTCTCCCCCATCATGCGCCTGCACTCCAGCAACAGTCCCTTTAACGGCAAGGAGCCCTGGAGATACAAGCCGGAAATAAGAGAAATGATGAAAAAATTCCTCCGCCTGAGACAGCGGATGATCCCATATCTCTATACCATGAACTGGCGCTGCTGGAAGGAGGGGCTTCCCCTGATTCTTCCCATGTACTACAGCCATCCGGAACAGGACGAGGCGTATCAGGTTCCCAACGAATATGAGTTCGGCAGCGAGCTTTTAGCCGCTCCGGTTACTACTCCCCGAATCCGGGGCCTGAATGTTTCCCGAACAGCCGTCTGGCTGCCTGAAGGACTGTACTTTGATGTGTTTACCGGTATGAAATACAGGGGCGGCCGTAAAATAAATCTGTACCGGAGCATTGACTCCATTCCGGTGCTGGCGAAGGCGGGAGCCATTATCCCCATGGACGGCAGAGAGTTTTCATCCCAGGATAAAGAGGGATTCGGAACGTCCTATAACAATCCTTCCGTTCTTTCTGTCCATGTGTATCCAGGCGCGGACGGCACATTCACCCTCTACGAAGATGACAGTGAAACAGAGGCTTACCTGGAGAATATCTGCGTCCGTACCAGAATGGACCTTTCCTGGGGAAAAGATGCGGTGTTTACCATCCGGCAGCCGGAAGGCCACACCGGACTCCTGCCGGAGAAACGGGCATATGAAATCATTTTCCACAATCTCTCCTGCAGCGGATGGAAACTGACCGTAAACGGGCGCGAGGCAAAGATAAACGTTTCGCAGGAAAACGGCCTGACCAGCATTCGCACCGACTATCTTCCTCCTGCCGAAAGCCGCATAGACCTGACCCTCTTCCAGGTTCAGATCCCGGAGAATGATACGAAGGCCTATGTCTTTGACTTTCTGAATCAGGCGGAAATCGCCTTTGAATTGAAGGATCGTCTGTATGAGCAGATTGTAAAAGCAGATCAACCGGCTATGGCGTTGTCGCAGCTGATCGCAATGGATCTGGATCCGGATCTCTTGGGCGCTGTAGCTGAAATTCTTACCGCGTAAACAGGAAAATCCGATTTTCTATAGCAAAACCGCTGCCAGACGGAGGAATGTCTATCCGTCTGGCAGCGGTGCGCATCAGTCCTTCAGCACCAGCTCCACCGGGCAGTGGTCGGAGCCCATGACCTCCGTGTGAATCTTCGCGTCCTCCAGCTTCTCCTTCAGGCTCTCCGATACGCAGAAGTAGTCGATGCGCCACCCCGCATTCTTGGCCCTGGCGCTGAAGCGGTAGGACCACCAGGAGTAGATTCCCTCCTGATCCGGATAAAAATACCGAAAAGTATCGATAAAGCCCGCATCTAAAAGGTTGGTAAACTTTTCCCGCTCCTCATCGGTAAAACCAGCATTTTTCCGGTTGGTCTTAGGATTCTTCAAATCGATCTCCTTATGGGCCACATTCAGGTCTCCGCAGAAAATCACCGGTTTTTTCTCCTCCAGCTTCTTTAGATAGGCCAGGAAGTCCTCTTCCCAGTGCATCCGGTAATCCAATCGGGCCAGCCCGTCCTGGGAGTTGGGCGTATAGCAGGTTACCACGTAGTATTCCGGAAATTCTGCGGTAATCACCCGTCCCTCATGGTCGTGTTCTTCGATTCCCAGCCCATAATTCACCGCCAGGGGCTCCTCTTTCGTGAACATGGCTGTCCCGGAATATCCCTTCTTCTCGGCATAGTTCCAGTACTGGTGATAGCCCGACATTTCCAGTTCAATTTGCCCCTCCTGGAGCTTGCTTTCTTGGATGCAGAATACATCTGCATCCGCCTCTTTAAAATAATCCAGAAAGCCCTTTCCCACGCAGGCTCTCAGTCCGTTTACATTCCAAGAAATCAGTCGTTTCAAATTTTGTTCCTCCTCTTGCGGAATTTGTTAAAGCAACCTGACCGGTCAGCCGTTCTTCAGGCCGGGTACTCCAGACGGGACTGCGGGAACTCATCGATGTGATTCAGTACATCCAGGTACCGATTGGCCAGATACTTGGCCATTCCCAAA
Organism: uncultured Clostridium sp.; assembly: GCA_900547035.1. Taxonomy (GTDB): domain Bacteria; phylum Bacillota; class Clostridia; order Lachnospirales; family Lachnospiraceae; genus Enterocloster; species Enterocloster excrementigallinarum. Next base: position 53,108 of record URFM01000002.1, read on the forward strand.
TTCATATCCAGGTAATTGCCACAGTCTTTAGGGGCCGCTCCGGGAATCTCTCCCTCAAAATCCCGAATAAATTCATACATCTCCTTTACCAGCGGAAGGATATCACGGGAGGTATAGTCGCCGGCCAGCAGAAGATAGAATCCCGTTCTGCAACCCATAGGTCCGAAATAAACGGTTTTGGCGCCGTAATCCCTGTGATTTCTCAAAAAGGTGGCTCCCAGATGCTCAATGGTGTGAACCTCCGCTGTATTCATAACCGGCTCCTCATTGGGAGAAGTCATGCGCAGATCGAAGGTTGTCACAATGCTGTCTCCCACCTGGTCCTTTCTTGAAACGTATACGCCCGGCTGAAGCCGGATATGGTCGATTGTAAAGCTCGCGATTTTCTCCATAGCTAAGTACCTTTCCTTTCCGCGCCTCGGTATACTGCGACATTAAGTTCCTGCATAAAGGCGCACAACCTGATGACAGATCGATTATAACATAGTTTAACTGGTTTTCAAAGAGCGTCCGCAACAATACGGCGGTCAAAACTTTGCGGCACTGAAAGCGCTGAACCGACTAAAACATCAATATAAAAACTGCTGCCCCGAGCAGAATAAGTCTGTTCACCGGCAGCAGCTTTCTATGATCGCGGCTATTATTTAGTCATCCGCTTCTTCGCTCTCCGTCAATGTAAAGGTAAAGCGTTTTCTCGCCATCTCGTCGCTCTCCAGATACTCGTCATAAGTGGTAATCTTGTCAATCAGCTTTCCGTTTACAATCTCCATAATCCGGTTGGCCGTGGTCTGAACGATCTGATGGTCACGGGAGGAGAAAATCATAACCCCGGGGAACTTGATCATTCCGTTGTTCAGGGCGGTAATGGACTCCATATCCAGATGGTCCGTGGGCTCGTCCAGCATCAGTACATTCGCCCCGGAAATCATCATCTTGGACAGCATGCAGCGCACCTTCTCGCCTCCGGAAAGCACCTTTACCTTCTTTACGCCGTCCTCCCCGGCAAAGAGCATGCGGCCAAGGAAGCCCCGGACATAGGTTACGTCCTTTTCCGGAGAATACTGGGTCAGCCAGTCCACAATGGTATCATCGTTGTCAAACTCCGCGCTGTTGTCCTTGGGGAAATAAGCCTGGGTAGTGGTCAGTCCCCACTTGTAGCTTCCCTCGTCAGGCTCCATCTCGCCTGCCAGGATCTGGAACAGTGTGGTCTTGGCCCGCTCGTTGGGGCCTACCAGGGCTACTTTGTCCTCTCTTCCAAGGATAAAGGAGATGTCATCCAAAACCTTTTCTCCGTCAATGGTCTTGCTTAAGTGCTCCACTGTCAGAACTTCGTTTCCAATCTCTCTGGAAGGGCGGAAGTCAATGTACGGGTATTTGCGGCTGGAAGGCCGGATATCGTCCAGCTGAATCTTCTCCAGGGCACGCTTTCTGGAAGTCGCCTGCTTGGATTTGGAGGCGTTGGCGGAGAAACGCTGGATGAATTCCTGCAGCTCCTTGATCTTCTCTTCCTTCTTGCGGTTGGCTTCCTTCATCTGCTTGATCATCAGCTGGCTGGACTCTACCCAGAAATCGTAGTTTCCGGCGTACAGCTGAATCTTGCCATAGTCAATATCTGCAATCTGGGTACATACCTTGTTGAGGAAATACCGGTCGTGGGATACCACGATTACTGTATTCTCAAAGTTGATGAGAAACTCCTCCAGCCAGGCGATGGCATCTAAGTCCAGATGGTTGGTAGGCTCGTCCAGCAGCAGAATATCCGGATTGCCGAACAGCGCCTGGGCCAGCAGCACCTTCACCTTCTGAGCTCCGGTCAGGGTACTCATCTGGGCGTAGTGAAACTCCGTCTCGATTCCCAGGCCATTTAAGAGATTTTCTGCGTCAGACTCTGCTTCCCAGCCGTTCATGGTAGCAAACTCGCCCTCCAGCTCTGCGGCCTTTACGCCGTCCTCCTCGGTAAAATCTTCCTTGGCGTAGATGGCGTCCTTCTCCTTCATAATCTCATAGAGACGGGCATTTCCCATAATCACCGTATCCAGCACGGAATACTGGTCATATTTGAAATGGTCCTGCTGCAAAAAGGAGAGCCGCTGTCCCGGTGTAATCACCACTTCCCCGCTGGTAGGCTCCAGCTGACCGGAAAGAATTTTTAAAAATGTGGATTTTCCCGCGCCGTTTGCTCCGATGAGGCCGTAGCAGTTGCCCTCCGTAAATTTGATATTTACCTCTTCAAACAGCGCCTTTTTCCCTACTCTCAGGGAAATATTGCTTGCACTAATCATACGTTTTTACCTTTCTCAAAATCTGTTGTTTTTCTGATGTCCTGTTTCCCAGCAAAGAAAAGAGTCCGCAAAAGGGACTCTTTCCAGCCTTTTACCATATCAGATTGTACAGGGAAAACGCCCATTTTGCAAGGGTTTTTCGTCTTTCTCACTGCTTTTGTCCGCAAATCTTTCCCGCTGCCTTTAAAAACTGTCTTTCCCTGTCCGGTGAATGTACATTCTGGACAATTCTTCCTCTCCATCTCCCTGAACCATACAGTAAAATTCCCAGCCATAACGTTCATAAAAGGAAGTATGGTCCGTCAGCAAATATAGTGTGCTGATTCCCCGCCGGGCCATGTCCCTGCAGGCCCGTTCCAAAAGAGCTCCCGCAATTCCCTGGCAGCGCCAGGCCTCCTCTACATACACCGCGCATACATTGGGCGATAAATCCTTCCGGTTATGAAAATCATTTTCAATAATACCCAGACCTCCGATGATCTGCTCTTCATCCAAAGCTAAATACCACTGAGGCACAGGGCCATGTTCCCTCAGGCTCTCTTCCATGCTCTCCAGGTAAGCCTCCTCTGGTATATTCCATTTTTCGTGGAACCAAAGGGCTCCCTCCTGCTTCAGTCCAGGCTTCTGCAAAAGGGAGAAGATCTGGTATTTACCCTTCATCGTTCTGGGACCCCGCTTTCAAAATCTCAATAGGGAAATTCAGGCCTTGTGAGGTTACATAAATCACCGTCACCCGGTCTCCGCTGTCTTGGGACAGGGCTCCATCTTCAATGGGGCAATTATCCTTTAAAAGCTGCAGTTCATGGCCCTGATCGGTCTTCATAGTAAAACTGCTCATAGCGTTAAACAAGGTAGTTCCTGTTTCCTGACAGATGGTCCACTCCTCCTGCTCAGGAAATACCACCACCAAATCCACTTGATCCAAATCCTCCTGAGACTCCAGTTCCTCTCCGATGTAAGCTATAGCAATCTGAACCTCCGGTTCAATTTCCTCCTCTACATCACGGATCTGATCAAGAGAGATTTCATAGGTTACGCCTGTATCCGCCAGCAGAGAAAACCGGCTGCCATCCTGAGACTCCTCCGTCACCGTTCCTCTCAGCATATGGTAGCGTTCGGCCGCCTCCTGGGTCGTCTCCTCTGGCCTGCTCTCCTCCTGGGTCGTTTCCTCCTCGGAAGTCTCAGTCGTCTCCGCCTGGGTTGTTTCCGTCTGAACCGTCTCCTCTTTCTTCCCACAGCCTGCCATCGCCGTCATCAAAAACAGCGCCGTCATTCCAATCCAAATATACCGTTTCATTCTAATCTCCTCCTTTGCTTCTCAGCTTAACATCATACCGGTGGAAAAACAAGGAAATTTCTATTAAAGCATCTTTAATATTTTATCCTCTCCATCATCCCATTCAATAAAATTCCGGGCAGAAAGCGCAGATACCAAAGGAAAATACAGCGGGCCGCTTTCGGTGACAGATCCATCTTTTTCACTCCATTCGGGCTTTTTTCCTTTAGTATGTCCAATTTTTCAGATTTATGGTACACTTTTAATAACAGAATGCGCATTGAAAGGAGATTTGATCGGATGAACGAACCCACCCTTCCTCAGATTCGAAGCTTTCGCCTGAAAAACCATCATCTAGACCAAAAGCAGGCCGCCTCCCTTAAATCCGTCCAATCCCTGTCCGCTGCCTGCGGATTTCAGAATACCCCGCCCGGAGCCTGGGAGACTGCCCTTTACAACCGCCTCCAAAACCCGGATCCAGTCTGGTTGCAAAGTCTTCTCTCACAAGAAAATCTCCTGGTTCAGGCATGGAGCATCCGTGGCGTTCCTATGATTTTTCCTCTTGAGGACAGCCCGGTCTTTCTCTCTGCCCTGATTCCGACGGAAGGGGAGCCCTGGATTTACACCCGTGGAATCACACTGGCTCTGGATTATCTGGGCATATCCTTTCAACAGGCCCTGGACTGGCTGCTCCAGGTAATTGTGGGCCTGGATTCCCTCTCCCTTGTCAGCAAAACCGTTCTTGACGAAACCCTGGCGGGCTGGATTCTCCCCCTTGTCCCTCAGGACAAACAGGCACTGTGGTCTGCTCCTTCCATGTATGGGAAGCCTGACCAGCAGACAGTAGGCGGAGCGGTGGTTTCTTTTCTTCTGCGTCCCTGCTCCTTCCTTGGCCTTGTCGTATTTTCCGGACGCCAGGGCAGCCAGCCGGTGTTCACCTCCTTCAAACAGAAAACCGGCCGCACTCTGACTTTCTCGCCGGAAAGCGCAAAAGAGCTGGTCCGCCGTTACCTTCACTGCTACGGTCCCGCAACTCCGGCCATGTTCGCGTCATGGCTTGGGGCATCCAATCAGCAGGCCAACCGCCTGTGGAACACCGTCGCCGAAGAACTGGAGCCGGTAACACTGTCCGGAAAAAAAGCCTTTATTCTCGCCCAAGACCACGGAGCGCTTTTCTCTGAGCCCTCCTTTGACCAGGAGCTGCTTCTTCTGGGAGGACACGACCCTTATCTGGATCAGCGGGACCGCTGGGTTCTTCAGGAGGACAGGGCGTTGCAGCGGAAAATCTGGACTACCGTTTCCAATCCTGGCGCCGTTCTTTACCGCGGAGAAGCCATCGGAATCTGGACCGGGAAGAAAAAGAGCAAGGGCCTGGAAATTCACTTTTCTCTCCGAAATGACATTTCCGAAAAAGAAAAGCTCCAGGACCTTGCCCGGTCCTATGCGGCCTTCCGGGGGCAGGAATTGCTGAAGGTCACCTTCATATCCCCCTGAATTTAAGGCCGCTGATCATACTCTGTTTTGCCAAATCCAAGCCTTCAGCCCCTGTCCGCTTGTTGCCTAGTTTACAGTTTTTGCAAAAGCCGTTCCATATCCGCCTTGGAAATCCCCAATGCCGCCCCGGCCTGTTCTGCGGTCAGCTGCAGATTGCGCATTAAATTTTTCAGGCTGAACAGCTGATTGTTTTCGGTTGCCTGTTTTGTTATCTGTTTTGTTACCTGTTCCGTTATCTGTTCCGTTACCTGTTCCGTTATCTGTTCCGTTACCTGTTTTGTTACCTGTTCCGTTACCTCCCCACGAAGCTGCTCCTTCAAAATCGGAGCCATCTCCCTCTGCCACTCTGCCTTCCAGTCTTGAATCGCCTTACACATCTTTACTCCCTCCTCTTCCGGCTGAATCCTTAAATCGGCGTTGACGCAGGCATTTAATACTTCTACCTCTTTCTGCCCCAACACCAAATCCTGTTTTTCTCCTTCTAACCATTCCACTAATTTATCTTTGTCCATGGAATACTTGATAAATTCCAACACATCTCCCAGGGATGTGTGGAACTTCCCAAAATCCGCCTTGGAAAGTTCCGCCGGCGAGACCAAGTGAAGCTGGTAATCCGGCAGCATGGAACGGATCACAACGTCCTTGGGTGCCATCATCTCCCGCAGGCTTCTGGGACCGTCCCACTCCTTCGGTGAGAAGAACACCACCAGCGTAATCACAGGAAGAAGCTTATCTTCCCGGTAGAAGCCTGACAGGAACTCTCCACGGTCACGGCCTTTGTAATCCTTTTGCTCCCGGTGATTCCTGGCCGTTTCCTCCACCTGCCTTGCGTACTGCAGCGCATCGTAGAGCAGGTTTCGCACAGGTGCCGCATAGTGAACCTCATCCTGGCTTTCGATTCCCAGCAGGAGATAGGCTGCTCTCTGGTCCTCCATAGCCGACAGTGCCTTAAACAAATCCCGGTATCTCTGTACCGGCTCGCCTTTCCGGTCCGTTCCATATGGCATGGAAAGCTCCGCCGGGTCCAGCTCCCTTAACTGCCCCGGGTCAATGACCTGCTGTCCTTCATACAGGTAAAAGTTAAAAATATCCGCAAATACGCTGCTTTGCGTCAGATAGCTTTTTGTGGCCCTATCCACTTTTCCCACTACGTTTCTTCCTCCTTCATTTTACTAAAATTATCAGTTACTGTAAAGGGTGTGCTGGCCGCCGAAATGCAGCCGGGATACCTGGAGAACCAGGCAGTTTTGAATCTCCTAGCAGACTGAATGCTGCTGATGAGGTTATTCTATCAGATTGGGAGGGGGGATGCAAGGATTATTTTCCTAGGGCAGTAACATTTTAGGGTCATCACAAAATCAGCTTTACCGCAGTTGGTCCGTGAAAGGTTCGGGAGGATAAGGCGGAGACAAAAACGGAGCCGGCAGTACTTTTTGGCCGACTCCAATGGTTTTGCGCTAACTCTTTTAAGCTTGATTTTCTTAGGCCTCTATACCCAGCCTCTCCATCCACTCTTTCTCTTTAAAGCCAGGAATTACGAAATCGTCTCCCACCAAAAGGGGACGTTTGACCAGCATGCCGTCAGAGGCCAGAAGGGTGATTTGTTCCTCCTCGCTCATGGAAGGCAGACGGTCCTTTAAGTTTAATTCCTTGTACTTCATTCCGCTGGTGTTGAAAAAGCGTTTCAGAGGAAGACCGCTTTGTTTGACCCACTGGGTAAGTTCCTGGGAGGATGGATTCTTCTCCACAATATGGCGGTCTGTAAATTCAATCTGGTGTTCCATAAGCCATTTTTTTGCTTTCTGGCAAGTAGAACATTTGGGATATTCGATAAAAAGTATCATAGGTTTTCTCCTTCCTTAGCAACTATTGGTATACAACTGGGGAGGGCTTGCGGCCGTTCCTCCCCATAGGAGCCGGAACGGCCGCATTGGAATGTTTACAGTGCAGTTCCCGTTTTAGGAACGGAAAATCGGGATAAATCCACTCCTTCCAGCTTTAGAAGTCGGATTTTTTTCTCGATTCCGCCGGCGTAGCCGGTTAAGCTTCCGTTGGAGCCTACTACACGGTGACAGGGGATGATGATAGAGATGGGATTGTGGCCTACCGCATTCCCTACTGCCTGGCCGGACATGGACGGTCTGCCCATCCGCGCAGCCGCCTCCTGGGCGATTTGACCGTAGGTGACAACCTGGCCATAGGGAATCTGGCATAAGATATCCCAAATCAGACGGCGGAATTCGCTGCCTTCGGGGGCTAAGGGAAGTTCCGAAGGAAGGGGATTCCTGCCGGAAAAATACTGGTCCAGCCAGCTGCGGGCCGCTTTCAGCGGTTCCGGTTCCTCCTGGCCCTGGAGAACCGGGGACATGTGCTGGGAAAGAGGCTGCCCGAAATATTTCTGACCGTCAATCCAGAGTCCGACCAGATGAGTTTCATTGCAGGCCAGGGTTAAAGGACCCAATATAGAAGAATAAGATGCGCAGCAGTACAAAATCAATCCCTCCTTTGTTCAGAACTCCACTTCATGGTTAGTTCCATTTCTCCTGTGTCCGCGTCCTGATTTCTGGCGGTTGTTTGAAGGCCTTCTTTTAGATAAAACCTTACCGCCGCTTCATTTTTTTCATATACGTTCAGGTGGAATGATGGATAACAGGATTTGAGCTGCCGGAAAAGTTCTCCTCCGATTCCTCTGGAACGAAAGGAGCGGTCTACGAAAATTCCGGCTAGGTATTCCCCCTGCATTCCGGCAAAGGCTAGGACGGTCTCCTCGGATTCCCACACCAAAATCTTTGCCAGTGGAAGCTGTTCCCGAACCAGGGGGATTCGGGAAATCCAGTAGTCCGGCGAAATAAAGGGGTGGGCATCCAGATTGCCCTCCAGCCAGATTCTCATAATAGTATCCAGGTCTTTTGGGGAAAAGGAACGAATCATAGACGGCCTCCTTGATGCAGTATTCGTAAGCGATTTCAGTATAGCACAGGAGACCAGATTTGAACAGATGGGATCTCGCCGTTCGGGCTGCCGTTTAAGAACGATTATTTCTCTGAAAACAGCTCCCCAAATACCCAATGGGAAAAGGGGGACGCAGCGTACATGTTCCAGAAAAATGCCATAGGGAAGTTCTTCAGAAAGGTTCCGGTCCAGATCGCCGGCAGTTGGGCAACGGGAGCTCCGGCGCGAAGCACATTAAACAGAACAGAGGCAACCATGCTCATGGTGGGGCACATAATGGCTACGGTTCCGGCTTGACGCAGAATTTGACATATGTAGGGGTTATCCTTTGCTGGGTCGCAGTGCCTGGCGGCAAAGGCGGCGCCGAAGTGGTTTCCCCAAAGATTCGAAAAAATAAAAACGAACAGCCCCATATAAGCGGCCTCTTTTAAGGCATCGCCAAATACATGGTTGGTCATGTTGCTGAATCCGCCCGGGGCCAGGTCGATGCCCTGGGAGATGGCGATGTTATAGACCTCCATGCCGTAGGCCATAACATACGACATAATGATTCCGAAAATAAGTTCCTGTTTTTTGTTCCTAGGCATTGTTTTTCCTCCGTTAATTGAATTTTGTACAAAAAAACGCGGGGCTTTCAACTGGATTTACGCAGTTATGCCACACGTTTGCTTCCTTTAAATTATAGTTCTCACATAGCTTTTTTCAAAGGCAATGTTGCACAAAAATCGTAATTTCATTTATGTATAATACGCCTGATCCCGGCCATTTTTAGTTCTTGACATTTCCATATAGAGAAGGTACTATCTGTTTAGAACCATTGCGGGCCGCGTTAAACGTCCCGGACAACTGAATAGAGCGAGCAGCCGGTGCCGTCCGCCGTTTGAGGCAGGACGGTTAAAAGGGAAACAGGTGGAAAACCTGTGCGATCTCGTCACTGTAAGCAGGGAGCTCATGGCATTGATGTCACTGATGAATCATTGGGAAGGCAGCCATGGACGGTGATCTGCGAGCCAGGAAACCTGCCGTCTGTTGGTACGGGGAGAATGAACGCTTCCAAATCACGAGGAATTGATTGTACTGTTGACCGCTGAAAGTCTTTTCATCTGCAATCCTTTTACGCCTTCGTAAAGGGGTTTTTGTTTTTTCTGTACCAGTCCGCAGAAATGCGGAAAAGCGGGCACCTAAAACGTGGCCCTCAGAGGCCAAGGGTCAGAAAAACAGAAGGAGGATTAACAGATGAAGAGAAGAAACGGGAGGAGAGTGCTGATGGCAGGCATTCTGTGCGCCGCCTTTTTAGCAGGCTGTAATGGAGGGGAGCGGTCTCAGACAGAGGCAGCCCAGGAACAGGAAACGTCCTATGGACAGAAAACGACAGAGCAGCCCGGCACCCAGGAGGCAGCCGTGGAGGAGGAGACGATGAATCAGGAAATGGTAAATGAGGAAGAGAATTACAATACCGGAGACGCCAGTCTGGACAATCCAAGAAACCAGGATGGAATTGGTGAAACAGAGCTGTTGGTGGTCAGCTTCGGCACCAGCTATAATGACAACCGCAGATTGACTATCGGCGCCATTGAGGATAGTCTGGAAAAAGTATTTCCGGAATACGGGGTACGCCGGGGCTTTACCAGTCAGATTATCATTGACCATATCAAAAACAGGGACGGAGAGGCGATCGACAATGTGGCCCAGGCTCTGGAGCGGGCGGCGGATAATGGGGTGAAAACCCTGATTGTCCAGCCTACCCATCTAATGAACGGACTGGAATACCAGGATTTGGAAAATGAGGTGGCTCAGTACAGTGACGCTTTCCAGCAGGTGGTGATTGGAGCGCCTCTTTTAACCAGCGAAGAGGACTATGAGAAAGTGATGGGGGCAGTGGTGGAAGCCACGGCGGAGTATGATGATGGGGAAACAGCTATTTGCCTCATGGGCCATGGAACGGAGGCGGAGTCCAACAGCGTTTATGAAAAGATGCAGGAGACCTTCCGGTCTGCTGGTTACGACAATTATTTTGTAGGAACCGTAGAGGCACACCCAGGTCTGGAGGATGTGCTGAAGGATGTTCAGGAAGGGGAGTACCGGAGAGTGGTGCTGCGCCCGCTGATGATTGTGGCCGGAGACCATGCCAACAACGATATGGCAGGGGATGAGGAGGGTTCTTGGAAGTTTGCCTTTGAGGCTGCCGGATACCAGGTGGAGACAGTGGTAGAGGGCTTGGGACAGCTTCCGGCTATCCAGGAGCTGTTTGCCGACCATGTCCGGGCGGCAGCAGCGTCCCTTGAAAATGAGCAGTAAGGAAAACAGAAAGGCGGCAGATAAGATTGTGGTTTTAGCTGCCGCCTTTCTGCTTCTGACGATATTGCTGTGCGGGTGCGGAGGAAAAGAAACGGAGAGGGACGGAAAGCTGCCTGGAGAGGAGACAACAGAGGCGGCCGGATCGGAATGTCATCTTCGGGATGGGGTTTATTCTATTCAGGCAGATTCCAGTTCCTCCATGTTCCGGGTGACACAGTGCAGCCTCCAGGTAGATGGGGGACAGATGAGGGCGGTGATGACTCTCGGAGGAACCGGCTATTTAAAGCTGTTTATGGGTACAGCTGAAGAGGCGGCGGCCGCCCCGGACGAGGAGTGCATCCCCTATCAAACGAACGATAAGGGGGAATATACTTATACAGTACCGGTGGAGGCCCTGGACGAGCCGGTTGCCTGCGCAGCCTACAGCCGCAGAAAGGAAACCTGGTATGACCGAACCCTGATATTCCGGTCCGACTCTCTGCCGCTGGAAGCCTTTGCGGAGGGAGCCATTGTCACAGCGAAAAGTTTGGAACTGACAGATGGGATTTACGAAGTGCAGGTAGAGTTAAAAGGCGGGTCCGGGCGGGCGTCCATTGATTCGCCTGCCAGGATGCGGATTCAGGATCAAAAGGCAGAGGCTGTAATCGCATGGGGAAGCGACAGCTACGATTATATGAAGGTGGACAGCGTTCGCTATGAAGCTCAGGTTGTGGAGGGACAGTCAGTCTTTACCATTCCGGTGGCCTGCTTTGACCGGGATTTGCCGGTGACAGCCAATACAATTGCTATGAGCGAGCCACATGAAATACAGTATAGCCTTAGATTTGATTCTGGTTCGATTCGCCCTGTGAAAGAGGAGGGGGAGGAAAACACAGGCGGAAACGGCCAGAGGATTTCCTGGTCCCAAATGCGGCCCAGCGTCTCCATGTCCCTGTCCTACGCCAGTCAATTTACGGTGGACCTGTATGAAGGCGGCTTTCGTCTACTTTCCATTGGAGATGGCAGCCGCTATCTGGTTGTTCCACAAGGACAGGAAGTTCCGGAGGGACTGGATGAGGAGATTCAGGTGCTGCGTCAGCCCCTGGACCGAATCTATCTGGTAGCGACCTCCGCCATGGATCTGTTTCGTTCTCTGGACAGCCTGGATCAGATTCGGCTGTCCGGAACCCGTACAGAGGGGTGGCATATCGTGGAGGCCCGTCAGGCCATGGAGGAGGGCAGGATTCTCTACGCAGGTAAGTACAATGCACCGGATTATGAGCTGATCTACGGAGAAGGCTGCGATTTGGCAGTGGAATCCACCATGATTTACCATTCTCCGGAAGTGAAGGAACGGCTGGAGGAGCTGGAGATTCCGGTATTGGTGGAGCGCTCCAGCTATGAAAGCCATCCTCTTGGCAGAATGGAATGGATGAAGCTTTACGGCGTTCTTCTGGGAAAAGAGGAGCTGGCCCAGGAGATTTTCGATAAAAATATGGAGCGGCTGGAAGATGTGCTGAGCCAGCCGGCAACAGGAAAGACAGTGGCGTTTTTCTACATAAATTCCAACGGGTCGGTTAATGTGCGTAAAAGCGGGGACTATGTGGCGGAAATGATTCGGATGGCAGGAGGAACTTATGTATTTCAGAACCTCGCGGAGGAAAACGCCCTGTCTACCATGAATATGCAGATGGAGGATTTCTATTTGGGCGCAAAGGATGCGGATGTTCTGATTTATAACAGTACCATTGACGGTCAGCTGGAGACAGTGGATGAGCTGTTGGCCAAGAGCGGTCTTCTGGCAGATTTTAAGGCAGTCCGGGAAGGAAATGTGTGGTGTACCAGGGAGAATTTGTTTCAGTCTGCCATGGGGTTAGGGGATATGATACTGGATATTCACGCAGTTCTCACAGACCATCAGCCGAGAAATCTGACCTATCTGTACCGGCTGAACTGAGAAATAATGCGATTTAATTTAGGAGGGAAAGGTTTTGAGATCACAGAAAATCCGGCGTATTGGCCTTTCGTTTTTGACACTTCTGATCCTGCTGATTTTGCTGGCAGCATGGAACCTGAATTCCGGAAGCCTGTCTCTCTCCTGGAGGGAGGTGGGATGGATTCTTCTGAATCCCGAATGGGAAAATGGAGCGATTATCTGGGAAATCCGTCTCCCCCGCCTGTTGGCCGCCGCCCTTTTGGGCGGCGCTCTTTCTGTTTCCGGTTTCCTTCTTCAGACTTTCTTTGATAATCCAATTGCCAGTCCCTTTGTACTGGGGGTTTCCTCAGGGGCCAGACTGGCGGTATCCGTACTGCTGGTGGGAGTTTTGGGCAAAGGAGGAATGATTACCTCATGGATGATGGTGGGATCAGCCTTTTTGGGCGCAATGGCGTCTATGGGGCTGGTGCTGCTGGTTTCCCGGCGGATTCGGCAAATGGCGGTGCTGGTGATCTGCGGCGTTATGATCGGGGATCTCTGCTCAGCTGCCACCAATATTGTCATCTCTTTTGCAGACGATGCCAACATCGCCAATCTTCACAACTGGTCCCAGGGAAGCTTTTCCGGTATTTCCTGGGAGAATCTTCAGGTTATGGCACCTGTGGTGATGCTGGCGGCGGTCGGAGCCTTCTGCCTGGCAAAGCCTATGGGAGCCTACCAGCTGGGGGAGGTATATGCCCGGAACATGGGAGTTCATATTCGAAGTTTCCGATTTATGCTGATTCTGCTCTCCGGCATCCTTTCTGCCGCTGTGGCGGCCTTCGCCGGACCAGTTTCTTTCGTAGGCATTGCGGTCCCTCATTTGATGAAAGGCCTCCTGGGTACTGCAAGACCATCGGTGATGATTCCGGCCTCCTTTCTGGGAGGAGGAGCCTTCTGCCTTTTCTGCGACCGCATTGCGAGAACTATTTTTGCCCCTGAGGAGCTGACCATCAGCACGGTGACGGCAGTATTCGGCGCGCCGGTAGTAATCTGGATGCTGCTAAAGCGGCGGCGGGGAGGAAAGGAGTGAGGAGAAACATGAGGGAGTGGGCTCTTGCTGCAAAGGGAATGGAAGTAGGATATGATAAGAAGCCCTTCATTAAAAATATTGAAATTCGGGTAAGGCCGGGGGAAATTCTTACCTTAATCGGTCCCAACGGTTCAGGAAAATCTACTATATTAAAAAGCCTTATTGGCCAGCTGGAGCTGCTGGGCGGTCGGGTTTATCTGGGGGAAAGGGATATGAAGGGAATGTCCCCAGGAGAGATCGCAAGAACCATGTCCATTCTTATGACTCAGCGGCCCAGCCCGGAGCTTATGACCTGCGGGGAAGTGGCGGAAACGGGACGGTATCCCTATACGGGCCGGCTGGGAATGCTGAGAGGTGAGGACCGGAGAAAGGTCTGCCAGGCCATGGAGATGGTTGGGGCAGAGAAGCTGTATGATTTTCCTTTTTTGCAGGCCAGCGATGGACAGAGGCAGAGGGTTTTGCTGGCCCGGGCAATCTGCCAGGATCCGGATGTAATTGTTATGGACGAGCCAACGTCCTTTCTGGATATTAGGGGTAAGCTGGAATTTCTGGAACTTATTGTCAGTCTGGCCAGAGAGAAAAAAACGGCGGTGATTCTGTCCCTCCACGAACTGGATTTGGCTCAGAAGATTTCTGACCGGGTGCTGTGCATCCGGGACCGCCGTGTGGACCGGTACGGCACTCCGGAGGAGATTTTCCAAAAAGGTTATATGGAGCAGCTTTTCCGTCTCAAAAAAGGAAGCTACAATCCGGATTTCGGCAGCCTGGAGCTGGCGGGGATCCAGGGCCAGCCCTCTCTTTTTGTCATTGGGGGAAACGGAAGCGGGATTGAAACTTACCGCAGGCTTCGAAGACAGGCCATACCCTTTGCCGTGGGCATTCTGCAGGAAAATGATGTGGACTATCCGGTGGCGTCGGCGCTGGCAGTTCGTGTGGTCAGTGATAAGGCTTACGAGCCTATGGGAGAGAAGGCTTATAAGGAGGCAAAGCGCCTGATGGAAAGCTGCGGACGGGTGGTTTGTTGTTTGAACGAATTTGGAACAGTAAATGAGATGAACCGCCGATTGGCGCAGCTGGCCAGAGAAAAAGGGTGGCTTTAGCGGTTATGGCTCCCATGCAACAATTGTATAGTTTATTTCCGCATTTCCCATTGATTTTACAAAATAATGCGCTTATAATTGGGAGCAAAGTTATTCTTGGAGAATGGAGGAAGAAACTATGGAAAAGAAAAATTTGGACTGGGCCAACATAGGCTTTTCCTATATGGTAACGGACAAGCGGTATGTCGCGGACTATAAAGACGGCAAGTGGGGAGAGGGGCGCATGACAGAGGACGCCAATGTGGTGATCAACGAATGCGCCGGTATTCTTCAATATTGTCAGGAGGTTTTTGAAGGATTAAAGGCCTACACCACGGAGGACGGCAGCATTGTTACCTTCCGTCCGGATCTAAATGCGAAGCGGATGATGGATTCCGCCAGACGTCTGGAGATGCCGCCCTTCCCGGAGGAGCGTTTTCTGGAAGCGGTGGATGCAGTGGTTCGTGAGAACGCGGCATGGGTTCCGCCCTACGGCAGCGGCGCAACCTTTTACCTGAGACCCTATATGTTTGCATCTGGCCCTGTAATCGGCGTTAAACCCTCTCAGGAATATCAGTTCCGTCTCTTCGGGACGCCGGTGGGCCCCTACTTTAAGGGCGGCGCAAAGCCGATCGCTATCTGTGTCAGTGATTTTGACCGGGCAGCCCCTCATGGCACAGGCCATGTAAAAGCAGGATTAAACTATGCAATGAGTCTCCACGCTTCCGTAACGGCTCACAGCGAGGGCTTTGACGAGAATATGTTCCTGGACCCCGCTACCAGAACCTATGTGGAGGAGACCGGCGGAGCAAATTTCCTCTTTGTAACTAAGGACGGCACTGTAGTTACCCCCAAGTCCAACTCCATTCTGCCTTCCATTACAAGGCGTTCTCTGGTTTACGTTGCGGAACATTACCTGGGACTGAAGGTGGAGGAACGTCCGGTGAAGCTGTCTGAGCTTGGAGACTTTGCAGAATGCGGGCTTTGCGGTACGGCGGCGGTGATTTCTCCGGTAGGCAAGGTGGTGGACCACGGAAAAGAAATCTGCTTCCCCAGCGGCATGGAGGAGATGGGACCGGTGACCAAGAAGCTGTATGACACCCTGACAGGAATTCAGATGGGAACTGTTGAGGCTCCTGAGGGCTGGATCCGCAAAATCATGTAAGAGAAAAGGGCGCTGGGATGCCCAATGATAAAATTGAAAGGCTGTGTCCCTAAGACCGGAAAACCGGATTGAGGACACAGCCTTTTTGAAGATTCGCGGCAGTTCGGACCGCCACGAACTGCTGTGATAGTTTAAACGGAAGTTGCCTTTTTTCCCGCTTGCTGACCGATAAAGCTTCCCTGGTCGGAACCGTGGTAGATCGGCTTCCATTCCACCCGCCGTACCAGAGCGCAGGCTGAAATGGGAATATAGGTAAACATGAACAGCGGAAAAGTAAATGTATACAGCAGCTTCTTAGCAGTGCTCAGATGAATCTGCTTCCATTCGGAAACCATGGTAATGGCTCCATAAAGGAGAAGGCCAATATAAAAGGCGCCGATGGTTCGGAAAATGAATCCGGTGCTTTCCATCATTACCAGACGGGCAATGTAAGCCGGCTCTGTCATACAGGCAAACAGAACTACCAGGTTTACCAGAATCGCTGATAAGGTAAACAGCATCCCGGGCGCTACGGTCATAAACATGTCGTAGCAGGAGAATCCTTTTCGGCTGGGGGAAAAGCAGCCTTTTATCAGAGACAGGCCATACTTGCAGTCCACCTGATAGAAGCCTTTGGACCAGCGCAGCCGCTGATCCCAGGACTGCTTAAAAGCGATGGGCTGTTCATCGTAGATAACTGCTTTGTCACAGTAGCCAATGGTCTGGCCTTTTAAGGCGCAGTTGACAGAAAACTCAATGTCCTCGGTCAGCAGGTGATAGGGCCATCCGCCATTTTCACGGATGGTCTTGGCGGATACCAGAAATCCGGTACCGGAGATGGCACAGCTTATGCCCAGCTTCATGCGGGGATAATTTAAGAAACGAGCTTCCCGCAAAAACCACAGGCCGTAGCCGGCAGAAATCCAGTTGGCACCGAAATTTTTGGAATTTCGGTAGCTGGTGATAGCCGCGTATTTTCCGGTGTCAAATACCTTGTTCATTTCCCGGACAAAGTTGGGGTCAACGTAGTTGTCTGCGTCAAAGACGAAATATCCTTCGTAGTCGTCACGTCCTTCGCTGCTCAGTCTGGAAAAGAGATAATCCATTGCGTATCCTTTTCCTACCAGCGTCTTGTTGAAACGGCGGTAAACATAGGCGCCGGCCATTTCCGCTACCCGGGCGGTGTTATCGGTGCAGTTGTCCGCGATTACATAGATATCCAAAAGCTTACTTGGATAGTTCTGCTCTTTCAAGCTTTGGATCAGGCCGCCGATGACATTAGCCTCATTGCGGGCGGAAATAATCACGGCATAGCGGTGGAGCCTGTGCTCCGCTGACTGCTGTTTCCGATGCTTTTCTATCAGACCGATCATCAGGTAACCGATCTGATAGAGGTAGAAAAGGGTCAGCAGTATGGCAATGGCAGTGTTAAAAGATTTTGTCAGTTCAATCATACTTCAGGTCCTCTCCCTAAAATCAGTGTTTCTTTTTTGAAAAATCAAAGTAAAATTATATGCAAATGACACACTACCATACAATAAAAATATTACAAGACCTTTTCCAAAAAATTAATAAAATATTAACAAATTCTACTGCTTTTTGAAGAGAATCCGGAGAGGGCGCCTGATGTTTGAGGTGTTATGCCTCCAAAAAATGGGAGTTACTTAAAAGAAAAAAATTCTCTTGAAAAAATCACCTAAACTGTATAAACTATCTAATGTGTAAAACATTTATTTCGAAAATGGAATGCCGGCAGGATACAATGAGGATACAAGAATGAAGATATTGTACAGTACAGCGCTGGATGGAATTTGCATCCGGCGTTGTTTTGGCTTGGACGGCGATGTTCTGCTGCCGGAGGAAATTGACGGGCGGCCGGTAACGGAGCTGGGACCCTACGTATTTTCCGGGGGAATGGACCGAGCCGGGATATTGAAACAGGTGAAGGAGCCGCTGGAGCTTTGGACGGGGGAGGAGGATGACTCCGGAACCGGGGAAGCCATCTGTGACGAGAGAGTGACCCGGCTTTGCCTGCCCTCCGGTTTGAGAACGGTGGGGGCTTATGCCTTTTATGGCTGCCGATTCCTGGAAGAGCTGGAATTTCCCCGGTCTGTTTCGGACTGGGGAGCAGGTGTATTTACCGGCTGTACCGGCATGAAGCGTCTTCGTGTCAGGCCGGGACAGGGAGGGCGGTCTTGTTTAAAGGAAGTGCTTTTTGAACTGCGCCAGACTCTGGAGGTAGAGTTCGCGGATTTGGGAGCCCGGGTGGTCATACCGGAATTCTATGAAGAATCGGTGGAGAATACTCCGGCCAGAATCATCATGCGCCAGATGCATGGCTGCGGACATATGTACCGCTACTGTTTTGAGGAGGACAGATTCAGCTTCCGGGAATACGACCGGTTGTTTGCCTATCTGAAAGCGGAGGAAAATACTCTGCTGGCGGTGAAGGCAGCTTTTTTTCGTCTGTACTGTCCATGGAATCTGGAGGAAAAAGCCAAAGAGGAATATATTTCCTATTTAAAAGACAATCCGGAAGAAACGGCCCAGGCGGTACTGGACCAGGAGGAGCCGGGGATGCTGCGTTGGCTGCTTGCTCAGCCATTTTTTTGCCGCGAGCTGTGGGAAAAGCTTCTGTCCGGCGCAGAAAGACGAGGAAAAAGAGATACAACGGCCCTGCTGATGGAGGCCTTTCATTTGCGCTTTGCTTCAGAGCAGCCGAACCAATCCCTTTCCCGAAGCGGACGGTTTCGGCTTTAGGAGGAGAAAAAATATACAGGCTTTTTCTTCAAAAAAGAGGAGGCCGGAGAATGCATAGGAGGAAGATATGTCAAAGAAATCAAAGGCACAGGAACTACAAGCTCAGCTTACATGGAAGTTTCCCCATATTGCGAAGGAAGCCCATGGACAGAGTGAAAAGGCGGAGAAATTCTGCCGTGGATACAAGGAATTTCTGGATGAGGGAAAGACGGAGCGGGAATGCGTGTCAGCCGCTCTGAAGCTGTTAAAGGCGGCCGGTTATCAGGAGTTTGATCCTCAGACGGCGTATCAGCCAGGTGACAAAGTATATTATGTGAACAGGGGAAAATCCATTATTGCTTCAACCTTTGGCAAAAAGCCCCTTTCCGAGGGTCTGAGAATCAACGGAGCCCATATCGACTCCCCCAGACTGGATTTAAAGCCCAATCCTATGTACGAGAAGGAAGATTTGGCTTACTTTAAGACTCACTATTACGGCGGACTGCGCAAGTACCAGTGGGGAACCCTTCCCCTGGCCCTTCACGGTGTTGTGGTGAAGAAGGATCAGACTGTGATGAATATTACCATTGGTGAGGATGAGGGCGATCCGGTATTCTGTATTACGGATCTTCTGCCTCACCTGGCAGCCAAACAGAATGAGCGTCCCTTAAAGGATGGCATCAAGGGGGAAGAGCTGAATATCGTAATCGGTTCCCTCCCTTATGATGACCCTGATGTAAAGGAACCGGTCAAGCTCCTGGCTCTGAGCCTTCTTTACGATAAGTATGGAATTACGGAAAAGGATTTTTACCGGGCTGAGATTGAGATGGTACCGGCTCAGAAGGCGAAGGATGTTGGACTGGACCGCAGCCTCATCGGCGCTTATGGACAAGATGACCGCGTCTGCGCCTACACGGCCCTGATGGCGGAAATCGGAGCAAAGAAACCGGCCAGAACTACCCTTACCATTCTTGCGGACAAGGAGGAAATTGGTTCTACGGGAAATACGGGCCTGGATTCTGATTTTGTTCTGCACTTTATTCAGGATCTGTGTCAGCTGGAGGGGCTGCGGGCCAGGGATGTGCTGAGAGCTTCTCTGTGCCTGTCTTCTGATGTAAACGCAGCCTATGACCCTACCTTCAGCAGCGTCTTTGAACCGGCTAATTCCTGCTACCTGAACAAGGGCTGTGTTTTGACCAAATATACGGGAGCCAGGGGCAAGTCTGGTTCTAATGATGCCAGCGCGGAAATCATGGCAAAGGTAATCTCTATTTTGGAAGACGAGGGAGTTTACTGGCAGGCCGGTGAGCTGGGAGCGGTAGACGCAGGCGGCGGCGGAACCATCGCCAAGTTTGTGGCCGGAATGGATGTGGACACTGTGGATTTGGGAGTCCCGGTTCTTTCCATGCATTCGCCTTTTGAGATTACCGCAAAGCTGGATGTTTACAATACATACCTGGCATTTAAGGCATTTTACAAATAATTGAGCAGCCGTTTAGAACGGCTGGCGGGAAATTAGGAAATATCTGTGAAATTGCGGGAAAGGCTTTTTTTTAGAGTCCAGGTGTGATATAACTATGTACAACGCATGTAAAAATGAATAGAAAAGGGATTGTATTATGAAGAAATGGATTGCATTATGTTTATGTGGATTAATGGCGGCTTCCCTGGCAGGCTGCGGAGACAGCAGCAACTTGGGAACAGCGCAGCTTGGGGAATATAAAGGCGTTTCCGTATTGGTTCAGTCTACCGAGGTGACGGATGAGGAAGTAGAGGAAGAAATCCAGAAGAATTTGGATGATAATCCCGACTTTGTGGAGGTAGACCGGCCGGCTGAGGAAGGCGATACGGTCAATATTGATTACAAGGGTACTCAGGATGGAGTAGAGTTTGCCGGAGGTACCGGCGAGGACACAGACCTGGTTTTAGGTTCCGGAGATTTTATTGATGGCTTTGAGGATGGTCTGATTGGAGCGGTGAAGGGTGAGACCAGAGAACTGGATTTGACTTTCCCTGAGGACTACCATGAGGAGGCCCTGGCTGGCCAGGCGGTGGTTTTTGAGGTAACAGTAAACGCCGTGAAGGAAGAGCAGGCCGCGGTCCTGGACGACGCGTTTGTTCAGAGAGTATCTGATTTTGATACGGTAGAGGAATACCGGGAGGATATCCGGTCTGAACTCCAGTCGGATAAGGAGAAGACCGCGGAGAGCCAGAAGGAGCAGTCCGTATTCAACACGGTTCTTTCTGAAGCTCAGGTAAGTCTGAACAGTGCGGCTGTTTCTGCCCGCTACAATGAGGAGATTGCCAATTATGAATCCCAGGCAAAGATGCTGGGAGGAAGCCTTTCCAGTTTGGCTCAGCAGTATGGTACCGATGAAGGCGGCTTTAAGGAAATGGTGATGGCTTCCGTTCGGGCTCAGCTGGAGGAAGAAGTTGTTATTGATACCATTGCCCAGCAGGAGGGATTGACACTGACCGATGAAGACCGTCAGGAGTATGCGGAGAACAATGGATCGGATGTAGATACGTTGGTAGGCATCTATGGCCAGGAAACTTTTGATCAGATGGTGGAGCGCAGCAAGGTGCTCAAGCTCCTGGCGGACAATGCGGTAGAAGAGCAATTGCCGGAGGAGACCGAGGCTGCCGAAACTGAGACAGAGGAAACCGCAGCGGAAACAACTGAGGCGGCTCAGTAAAAAGAAGTTCACATGTAACAAATCATATGCTCCCGGGGTATGACAAAAGTTTGCCGCCCCGGGAACATGCGATTAAGGAACCGCGCAAAGCGCATCTGCCCCAGAGGCATTTTACACCCAGAGAAAAGGAGGATTCGTTCATGCAGCTGCTGAAGGACAGAATCAGAAAAGATGGAAAGATCAAGGCCGGAAACGTATTGAAGGTGGACAGTTTTTTAAATCATCAGATGGACATTAAGCTGTTTGCGGAGATCGGAAAAGAGTTTAAGAGGAGATTTGCGGACAGCGAGGTCAATAAAATTCTTACCATTGAGGCTTCCGGAATCGGTATTGCCTGTATAGTGGCTCAGTATTTTGACGTGCCGGTGGTATTTGCAAAGAAAACCCAGACCAAGAATATTGCCGGCGAGGTGTATACGACCAAGGTTGAGTCCTATACCCACGGCCGGGTGTATGACATTATTGTAGCTAAGGAATTTCTGGGGCCTGGAGATAAGGTGCTTCTGATTGATGATTTCCTGGCGAATGGCAAGGCGCTGGAAGGATTGGTCTCCATTGTCCGGGAGGCAGGAGCTGAGCTGGTGGGAGCCGGTATTGTGATTGAAAAGGGCTTTCAGGTAGGCGGCGACCTGCTGCGTTCCCAGGGAATCCGGGTGGAGTCTCTGGCCATTGTGGAGAGCATGGACGAGGAAAAAGGAACCATTGTGTTCCGGGATGACGAATAGGGAATACATATTATGAGAAAAGCGCTGTTTTTTGACATTGATGGAACTCTTCTGACGGAGGATACCCATGAGCTGCCGGAAAGCGCCTGGAGAGCGCTGGAACGGGCCAGAGACCTGGGACATCTGGTATTTATCAATACGGGGCGTACCTATGGAAATCTGGGGAATTTAAAGGAACTTCTTCCGGCAGACGGCTGGCTTTGCGGCTGCGGAACCTACATTCTTTCCGAGGGAAGGGAACTGTATCATTATTCTATTCCTCATGAGCAGGGGATCCGCTTGAAACGGGATATTGAAGAATGTGGGCTGGATGGGGTTCTGGAAGGCCTGGAAGGCTGCTACGGGAGAAAGAGTTCCTGGATGCCGGAGATCATTCTCCTGAAGAAGGGGCTGGATGCCGCCGGGACTCTGAGAAAGGAGACCTGGGATGATGACAGCTACGAGTTTGATAAATGTTATTTGAAAGCAGATGCATTAAGCCGCCCACAGGAATTGTTTGACCGGATGAAGTTTATGGAGATTATTGACCGGGGAAATGATTTTTATGAATGTGTTCCCAAGGGGCATTCCAAGGCGGCGGTCATTGAGCGGGTTCTGCGTATTTACTCGATTCCCCTGTCGGAAGCATATGTCTTTGGAGACAGCAGCAATGACCTGTCCATGTTTCAATACGCAAAAAACTGCGTGGCGATGGGGAAGCACAGCCCGGTGCTGGATCCATACGTTACCTTTGTAACAAAAACAGTAGAGGAAGATGGAATTGCCTATGCTCTGGAACAGTTAGGAATTATTGACAGCAGGGAGCGCTTGTAATGAAATGGAAGACAAGAATTATTTCTGCCCTGATCCACGCCGCAGTTTTGCTGGCGTGCTTCGGGGTTTTGTTCGTTCTGGTCCGCCTGACGGAACCGGACAGAGAACAAAGGAGCAGCGGGCCGGCACAGGAAACCTCGCAGGAAGCGGAAAGCAGGGAAACGGAAACTGAGACAGAGGCAGAAAGCGGGACGGAGAGTTTGGCAGAAGGAGAGGGGGAGGAAAGCCGGGAGGAATATTTTACTAAGGGCTATGGATATGATGCCTGGGAAACGGTTCTGGAGGATATGTGGACGCCTCCTAAGGAGGAGCCCTATGTGCCTCCTACGGTGATTCTGGCTACAGATCTTCATTATCAGAGCCATCAGGCCGATGACAGAGGTCAGGCTTTTCAGACTTTCGTAGAAAATTGCGACGGCAAGGTGGTGGAGTATCTGCCGGAACTTTTAGAGGCATTTTTGGATGAGGTCATAGAGAAGGAACCGTCCGCCCTGGTTTTAAGCGGTGACATTACCATGAACGGGGAATCCATTAACCATCAGGAGCTGGCAGAGCGCCTGAGGCGGGTTCAGGACGCGGGAATCCAGGTGTTGGTGATTCCGGGAAATCACGATATCAATAACACCAATGCCGCAGTTTATTTTGGGGATGAAAAAAAGCAGACGCCGTCGGTGACAGGAGACGAGTTTTTGGAACTCTATTACGATTACGGCTATGATCAGGCTTTCAGCAGAGATGAAACATCCCTCAGCTACGCTTATGCTCTGGATGAGAAAAACTGGCTTCTGATGCTGGACTCCGCTCAGTACGATCCGGTCAACCGGGTGGAAGGGAGAATCCGGGACACCACTTTGGAGTGGATGGAAGGCGTTCTGCAGGAGGCGGAAGAGAAAGGCGTCTTTGTGCTTCCTATCGCCCATCACAATTTGTTGAGCCAGAGCAGAATGTACACAACACAGTGTACCATGGAAAATCACTTGCAGGTGATTGAGCTGCTGGAGAAGTACGGCTGTCCCCTTTTCCTAAGCGGTCATCTCCATGTTCAGCGAATCCATCAATATCGAAGTGAGCCAGGCGTTCCTCAGGAGGAGGCGGGAATCCGGGAGATTGTAACGGATGCCCTGAGTATTCCGCCTTGCCAGTACGGCTTCCTGGAATGGAAGGAGGACGGCAGCCTGGAGTATTCTACTGTCGCCGTCAATGTATCGGCCTGGGCTGCTGAAACGGGGAATGAGAATCCCGATCTTCTGGATTTCGAGGATTGGTCCTACCGCTACATACGGGAGTTAATCAGCAGTCAGATCGCTTCCTCCATCCGCAACCTGGGGGAGGAGATTACCTGGTCCATGGCCGGAACCTACGCATCCGTCTACATGGATTACTACGCAGGGCGTGCCATCAACAAGGAGGACGTCCGCTCCACCAAGGGCTACCGATGGTGGCAGCGCAACCTTCCGGACAGCCCTATGTTGCAGGAGATGGAAGCTATGATGGCGGATTCGGACCGGGATAATAATTATCTGCTGATTCCGGAGGCACTGTAAAATACTGCAAAATATGATGGAAAATATGTCGTGCACATTGCCATTGACTAACTCGGGGAATATTCTGTAAAATTAAAGTGGAAATCAGATATTAACAGAAACTAACCGTTTAAAATCATCTAAACTGCGGAATCCTGATTTTAAAAAGCAGTGAAGACAGCAAAGGCTATGATACAGGGAGGTATGTCAATGGATTCTTTGGCAAATGCGAAAGCGGGCGATGTGTGCACCATAAAATGGATGTTGGGGAATCTCCAGGCCCTGGAGCTGATTCGGGGATATGATATTAAAGAGGGAAGCCAGGTCCAGGTGATTCAGAAAACCCTTCATGATGTTGTGATCGGTACGGACCGGGTGCGGCTGGCCATCGGCAGCGATGTGGCGGAGCGGATTAAGATATGAGTTACGCATAAGCCGTCCTGAACGGTTGCGTTTTATTGAAAAAAATTTCCTGAAATGTCTTGACATTTTAGTTAGCTGGTGCTAATCTTACCTTGCAGCGAAAGAGTTCCTTCCGCTGCATATAAAAACCATGGCAGTTAGATATGACTTACTGCCGAAGGAGGAGATTCATGATGCCTCTGACTATGGCAAAAGAGGGTGAGGCTGCCGAAATCCAGCGGGTTGGCGGGAAAGAAGACGTCCGCCGTCATCTGGAAAATATGGGCTTTGTCCCAGGTGCGAAGGTAACCGTAATCAGCATCAACAATGGCAACGTGATTGTCAATATAAAGGAGTCACGGGTGGCCATCAGCAGGGAAATGGCGAATAAGATTCATATACTATGAACGCCATTGGTATGGATATGGAAAGGAGAGACAGGCAAATGCAGACACTGAAGGGAGTCAAATGCGGCCAGACCGTCCGTGTGGTAAAACTTCACGGCGAGGGGGCGGTCAAGCGCAGGATTATGGATATGGGAATCACCAAGGGGACGGACGTATATGTCCGCAAGGTTGCTCCTTTAGGAGACCCGGTTGAGGTAACAGTAAGAGGATACGAGCTCTCACTGAGAAAAGCGGATGCAGAAATGATTGAGGTGCAGTAGACGCCTTTTTTTAATCATTGCAAGTTAGTCAAAACTAATTAATGAAAAAAATTCTCAATAAGGAGAAAATGGCATACCGGCTTTTTGAAAATCATCCGAAGCCGGATAGAGGAGGGAATGAAAAGATGGCAATTAAAATCGCATTAGCCGGAAACCCCAACTCAGGCAAGACTACATTGTTTAACAGCCTGACGGGTTCCAATCAGTTTGTAGGAAACTGGCCCGGCGTAACTGTTGAGAAGAAAGAGGGAAAGCTGAAAGGGCATAAAGATGTTGTGATTATGGACCTTCCGGGCATTTACTCCCTGTCCCCCTATACGCTGGAGGAAGTGGTAGCACGTAACTACCTGATTGGCGAGCGCCCCGACGCAATTTTAAATATTGTAGACGGAACCAACCTGGAGCGCAACCTGTATCTTTCCACACAGCTTTTGGAGCTGGGAATCCCCGTGGTAATGGCGATCAACATGATGGACATTGTAAATAAGAACGGGGATAAGATTGATATCGTAGCCTTGAGCAAGGACCTGGGCTGCCCGGTTGTGGAAATTTCCGCCCTGAAGGGAACCGGCGTTATGGAAGCCGCGAAAAAAGCGGTGGAGCTGGCCGGCAGAAAGAACCAGATTCCGGTACATAAATTTGGAAAAGATGTGGAAGCTGCCCTGGATGAGATTGAAAATTACCTGGGCGGAGAGATTCCGGAGGAGCAGAAGCGCTTCTACGCCATCAAGCTTTTCGAGCGGGACGATAAGATTTCCGCCCGCATGACAAGCGTTCCCAATGTGGAGTCCATTATCAAGCGTACGGAGGACGCCCTGGACGACGATGCGGAGAGCATCATCACCAACGAGCGCTACGACTATATTGCCTCCATCATTAAAGACAGTTATGTGAAAAAGGCGAAGGGTCAGCTCACCACTTCCGATCAGATTGACCGTATCGTCACCAACCGTTTCGCGGCTCTGCCGATTTTCGCGGTAATCATGTACATTGTTTACTACGTATCGGTAACGACCGTGGGCACATGGGTAACGGACTGGACCAACGACGGTCTGTTCGGCGAGGCCTGGAGCTTCTTCGGAACCGAAGTTCCCGGTATTCCTACCCTGGTTGGAAACTTCCTGGAATCCGTAAACTGCGCCCAGTGGCTGTCCGGCCTGATTCTGGACGGAATCGTAGCCGGCGTAGGCGCGGTTCTGGGCTTTGTTCCTCAGATGCTGGTACTGTTTATTTTCCTGGCGTTCCTGGAGTCCTGCGGCTACATGGCCAGAGTGGCGTTCATCATGGACCGTATTTTCCGCAAGTTCGGATTGTCCGGTAAGTCCTTTATCCCCATGCTGATTGGAACTGGCTGCGGCGTTCCCGGCGTTATGGCTTCCCGTACCATTGAGAACGACAGAGACCGGAAAATGACCATTATGACCACCACCTTTATCCCCTGCGGCGCGAAGCTTCCCATCATTGCCCTGATTGCAGGCGCTCTCTTTGGCGGAGCTTCCTGGGTTGCCCCCAGCGCTTACTTTGTGGGAATCGCAGCGATCATCTGCTCCGGTATTATTTTGAAGAAAACAAAGATGTTCGCCGGCGACCCAGCTCCCTTCGTTATGGAGCTGCCCGCCTACCATATGCCTACCGTGGGAAACGTGCTGAGAAGCATGTGGGAGAGAGGCTGGTCCTTCATTAAGAAGGCAGGAACCGTTATCCTGCTGTCCACCATCGTCATCTGGTTCGCTTCTACCTACGGGTTTACCGATGCGGGCTTCGGCGCGGTGGAGGATATGTCTGACAGTATCCTGGCTGCTATCGGGAGAGGCGTTCAGTGGCTCTTCATTCCTCTTGGCTGGGGACACTGGCAGGCAGCGGTTGCCGCCATTACCGGCCTGGTAGCAAAGGAAAATGTAGTGGGCACCTTCGGTATCCTCTACGGATTTGCTGAGGTTGCCGAGGACGGCGCGGAGATTTGGGACCATCTGGCTGCTGACTTTACCATGGTAAGCGCCTATTCCTTCCTGGTATTCAATCTGCTGTGTGCTCCCTGCTTTGCCGCGATGGGCGCAATTAAGAGAGAGATGAACAATGCGAAGTGGTTCTGGTTTGCCATCGGTTATCAGTGCGGCCTGGCTTATGTGGTGGCCCTGTGCATTAACCAGATTGGAAACCTGGTTGTGTACGGACAGTTTGGAATCGGAACGATTGTGGCGGCTGCGTTGATTATCGGATTTATTTATCTGCTGGTAAGACCTTATAAAGAGAGTTCTTCCCTGAGGGTAGGCGTAAAGGTAAACGCGTAGTGTTGATCCTTTAAAACGGCGCGGAACGGTAAGTTGAAGGAGGATTCTGGTATGTGGCAGAAGGAACAGATTATTGCGGAGCTTCAGAAAAGGGGGAAGCGGATTACGGAGCAGAGAAAAGTTCTGCTGGATGTGATCCTGGAAGGAAATTGGACCTGCTGCAAGGAGATTTATTATGAGGCGGTGAAGCGTGACCCTTCCATTGGAATGGCTACGGTGTACCGGATGCTCAGCACTCTGGAGGAAATCGGGGTGCTGACCAGAACCTACCGCTACTCCTTCCCGCCGGAAGAGAAAGGGTGTGAATCAGGATGGCAACAGCGGTTATATGTATAATTCTGGTGATTGCGGTGGTAGCGGGTGTGAAGAGCTACATGAAAAAGCTTCGATCCGGCTGCTGTGGGGCTTCATCGGAGCCGGCAGTGAAAAAGGTGAAGGTGAAGGATAAAGACCCTTCCCATTATCCTTACCAGAAGGTGCTGAAAATCGACGGCATGACCTGCGGCAACTGCGCCAACTGCGTGGAAAACGCCCTCAATCATCTGGATGGAGTTTACGCCTCCGTAGATTTGATGAAAGAGGAGGCGGTGGTCCGCATGAAGGAAAAGGTGGAGGACCAAATCCTGAAAAAAACGGTAGCTGCCGCCGGATATACGGTTTATAAGGTGACTGAGCAGAACACCTGATTACATTTCAAGGATCGCGCATGAGCGCCTAAAGGACAGGCGCGAAATATTCGTAATCAAAAAACGGGACCGTCTGAAGGCTTTTATGCCTCCAGGCGGTCTCGCCGCGCAACTCTGGGATTCTGAGGAGCCGGCTGCTTATGAATGGCAGTGATGGCCGCCATCGTGGCCTCCGCATCCATGCTCGCCGCAGGTCCCGCCTTCGTGATGATGTTCTCCGTGATGGTCGCAGTGGACATCGGGGTCAAAGGCCAGGTTTCCGGCCAGATAGGATTCCACCGCCTCGTCCGCGCTGCCGGAAGCGCCGCCGTAGAGCTTGATTCCGGCTTCCGCCAGGGCTGCCTGGGCGCCGCCGCCGATGCCGCCGCAGATCAGGACATCCGCTTTTAAGGAAGTCAATACGCCGGCCAGAGCGCCGTGGCCGCTGCCGTTTGTGCTGACAACCTGGGAAGATACTACCTTTCCCTCTTCCACGTCGTAAATCTTGAAGGCCTCTGTGCGGCCGAAATGCTGAAAAATTTCTCCATTTTCATAGGTAACTGCAATTCTCATCTGATTCTCTCCCTTCGGTATATGATAGGTCGGATTGCCAGGGTGCCTGCAGCAGTCCTTAAAGGCGCAGAATTGTCCGCTGCCATCGCAGAGCCGGTAGTCTCCCCCCTGAATCCTTAAGGAACGTCCCTCCACCAGAACGTCCGCCAGCTTTTTTCTGGCGTCGGCGTAAATCTGCTGGACGGTGGTCCGGGCAATCCTCATCTGGCTGCCGCACTGCTCCTGAGAAAACCCCTCATGGTCAATGAGGCGGATGGTTTCGTACTCGTCCAGCGTCAGGATGACGTCTTTTCCAGAGAAATTTCCCTCTTCCCCTTCCGGATAAAAAGCCAGGGTCTGAGGAAAATGACATACCCGTCTGCATTTCCGGGGTCTGGACATGGAACATTCCCCCTTTCATTTGCGTATATTATAGGACTGTTTCTGACATATGTCAATAATTATTTTTGACATATGCTATTAATTTTTGCCTAATCCTTTCCACGGGCCTTTCCTTTACAGATTAACTGAGTCATGGTCCCCATGGGACAGTAGACGCACCAGGAACGGGGTTTAAACAGAATCATGGTCGCCAGCCCCAGGATGGTGGAGGTGAGCATGATGCTGTAGAATCCGAAGGCGAACTGAGCGGTTCCGGGACTCAGGAGTGTGCCGTGATAGGCCCAGTGCCAGGGTAGTTTGAAGGTCCAAAGCAAAGTGACTGTCTGGCGCAGCGTCCGCTCTCCCGCAAATACCAGCCAGGTGTTTAAAAGCATCTGGAGGAACATCACCAGAAAGAACAGGAGAAATCCATAGCGGAATACTTTGCTCTTCATCCAGGCCGGGATATCCTTCTTTCCGGATAATCCGAAGCGGCCGCCCAGAAGGGAGAAGAGCTGGCCCCTGCCGCAGTAGCGGTTGCAGTAGCCCTTGGTGCCGTTAACAAGGGCGATGATAAGGGGAATGAAAAAGCAGAGAAGCCCCAGCCAGGCAAAGAGGATATTGAAAAATCCCAGAATCAGATAGGCAGCGGATATAATCCACAGATAGTCGTACCAATGTTTCTGTTTCACGGGGACACCTCCTTCAGAGCGATGACGCTGGCGGGACATTCCCGGACGCATTTGCCGCATCCTACGCAGCGGCTTTCGTCTACTTTGGCAAATATGCCTCTGAAAATCCGGATGGCGTTCATGGGACAGACCTTGAGGCAGCAGCCGCAGGCCACGCAGTCCCGCTGATTGACAACCGCTTTGGGACGGGGTTTTCGGTTTGGGACGCCGGATTGATTGGTCATAGTGTTTCCTCCCCTGTAAATGATTGTTATGGTGATATTATAAAAAATATGAGGGGCGGATTCCGTGATTTTGTCACGGACAGGTATGGGAAATACGGAAGGCAAAAGGTCCATACATACCAACTAATTGATAATATTTTTCAACAAGTGTCATTAGCATTGACTAAGGCTCTTAAAGACTGTTAAGATTCAAATTGTAAAGAAAAAATTCCCAGGATTGGGACAAACAGTAATCAGCAGTAAAGGAAGTGACGGACAGATGAAACAGCACAGATTCTGGGCCTGGGCCATGCTCTTTTGCCTGGCCATGACCTTATATACCGGTTACAAGCACAAGTAGAAAGAGGAGGAATGTACCATGTTTAAGTGTTTAAATTGTATTGACTGGAAAAAGACCGCAATCTTCGCGGGAGGCGTGCTGTTCGGCACAGCGGGTGTGAAGGTTCTTGGAAGCTCAGACGCGAAGAAATTCTATGTAAACTGTCTGGCGGCAGGACTGAGGGCGAAGGAGTGCGTGATGACCACCGCCACCAACATCCAGGAGAATGCGGAGGATATCCTGGCAGAGGCGGAGGAGATTAACCGCCAGAGAAAGGGCGAGGAGGAGTTCGCCGACGAGAGTCAGGAGAGCGCGGAGGAAGAGGCCGCCGCTGAGGCATAGAAGGGAAGGAGTTCAGCTTGGGTGAACAACCGCTCTGGGAAAAATCCAGGGCGGTATTTTTTCAAGGCCCATTTGGACAGGAGGAATATTTGCATGAAATTTGTTATTAAGCATGAAATGAAAGGGCGGATTCGCCTGCATATGGCCCAGAGGCAGATGTCCATCCGCCAGGCGGACCTTCTGCAGTATTATCTGACTACCCTTCCCCAGGTAAAGGCGGCGAAGGTTTATGAGAGAACCTGTGACGCCGTGGTCCGGTATGAGGGCGACCGGAAAAGCCTGCTGGAGGGGATTCAGAAATTTTCTTATGCAGATGAGAAGCTGATGGAGCTGGCCCCAAAACACACAGGACGGGCACTGAACCGGGAGTACAAGGAGAAGCTGATTCGCAAGGTACTGGTAAAGGCATTGACCAAGACGTTTTTTCCCAGTCCCCTGAATGCCCTGTACACAGCAGTCCAGGCGGTTCCGTATCTTTGGAAGGGGATTCGGTGTCTGGCGAACGGCAGACTGGAGGTAGAGGTCCTGGACGCCACCGCCATCACCGTATCCATGGCCCGCAGCGATGTGAACACGGCCGGCTCCATCATGTTCCTTTTGGGAATCGGCGGACTTCTGGAGGAATGGACCAGGAAGAAGTCAGTGGACGACCTGGCCAGGAGCATGTCCCTGAACATTGGCAAGGTTTGGCAGAAGGTGGACGGAGCCGAGGTTTTGGTTCCCCTGTCCCGAATTCGGGAAGGGGATTTGGTGACGGTCCATGTGGGAAGCATGGTTCCCTTAGACGGCATTGTGGCGGAAGGAGAAGCCATGATTAATCAGGCTTCCATGACCGGGGAGTCCGTTCCCGTCCATAAAGAAGCGGGAGGCTATGTATATGCGGGAACCGCGGTGGAAGAGGGAGAGATTACCATCTGCGTGAAAAAGGCCGCCGGTTGCACCCGTTTTGAGCGGATTGTCCATATGATTGAGGAGTCGGAAAAGCTGAAGTCCTCGGTGGAGGGCAAGGCGGCCACTCTGGCGGACGCCCTGGTACCCTGGAGCCTGGGAGGAACGGTCCTTACCTGGCTTCTGACCCGCAACGTTACCAAGGCCCTGTCTATCCTGATGGTGGATTTCTCCTGTGCGCTGAAGCTGGCTATGCCACTGGCGGTGCTGTCCGCCATGCGTGAGGCCAGCGGACACCATATCACCGTAAAGGGCGGAAAGTACATGGAGGCTGTGGCGGAGGCGGATACCATCGTCTTTGACAAGACGGGGACCCTGACCAAGGCGCAGCCGGTGGTGGCGGATATCGTGACCTTTGAGGGCCGGGACCAGAACGAGATGCTGCGGGTGGCGGCCTGCCTGGAGGAGCATTTCCCCCACTCCATGGCAAACGCTGTGGTCAGCGAGTCGGTGCGCCGTCATCTGGTTCATGAGGAGATGCATTCCAAGGTGGATTACATCGTGGCCCACGGCATCGCCAGCTATATCGGACAGGAGCGGGTGGTCATCGGAAGCTACCATTTTGTATTTGAGGATGAAAAATGCGTCATTCCTCAGGGAGAGGAAGAGAAATTTGAGGAACTGCCTGAGGAATACTCCCATTTGTATATGGCCATCGGCGGCGTACTGGCCGCGGTAATCTGCATTCAGGACCCCCTGAGGGAGGAGGCTCCTGAGGCGATTCGGCGTTTGAAGGAACTGGGCATCTCCAAGGTAGTGATGATGACCGGAGACAGCGAGCGGACGGCCCGGGCCATCGCCAGACGGGTGGGAGTGGACGAGTATTACTCAGAAGTCCTGCCGGAGGACAAGGCGGGATTTGTGGAGAAGGAAAAGCAGGCCGGACGCAAGGTCATTATGATTGGGGACGGCATCAACGACTCCCCGGCGCTGTCCGCTGCCGATGTGGGCATTGCCATCAGCGAAGGGGCGGAGATTGCCAGGGAGATTGCGGATATTACCATTTCCCAGGACGACCTTCTGCAGCTGGCAACCTTAAAAGCTTTGAGCAACGGGCTGATGAAGCGGATTAACGGCAATTACCGGTTCGTCATCAGCTTCAACCTGGGGCTGATGATCCTGGGCGTAGCCGGCGTGCTGGCCCCCTCCACCTCGGCGCTGCTGCACAACACCTCCACCCTGGGCGTCAGCTTGAAGAGTATGACGGATTTGCTGGCATAATCCATTTAAGATTTGACACATGTTTAAGAGAATGTTATAATGAAGCTCCAAAACTTTCACAGATGTGGACTTTTCTGGAACTTTCCATTTTTCGCCACACAATTACCGGTCCCCGGCAGTTGTGTGGTATTTTTTTGTTACGAGCACTTAGCGCCTGTCCTTCAGGCCCCATATTTTGAGAGGAGAGATGACAAAATGAACCAGACTTATATGAAAGAAAAGCCGGTCCTCCCCCTGCTTTTGAGCATGTCCCTTCCCATGGTGATTTCCATGCTGGTCAATTCCCTGTACAATATCGTGGACAGCTATTTTGTAGCCAGAATCAGCGAGGAGGCCATGACGGCCCTTTCCCTGGTCTATCCGGTGCAGAACCTGGTCAGCGCCGTTACCATCGGATACGGAGTGGGAATTAACGCGGTGATAGCCTTTTACCTGGGAGCCCAGGACCAGGAGAAAACGGACCGGGCGGCGGCTCAGGGTATTTTGGTCAGCGCCGTACACGGGGTAATCCTGACGGTTGGCTGTATCGCCGCCATGCCCTGGTTTCTGCGGATGTTTACCTCCGATGAGGTACTCATTGACCTGAGCATGCGCTATTCAAGGATTGTATTCGGCTTTTCCGTCATAGTGGCTCTGGGGCTGGCCTATGAGAAGATTTTCCAGGCGGTGGGGAGGATGGGCTCTACCATGTTCTGCCTGATGGCGGGCTGCATTGCCAATATTATCCTGGACCCAATTATGATTTTCGGCCTGGGCCCTGTGCCGGCTATGGGAATTGAAGGGGCGGCGCTGGCCACAGGGTTGGGACAGGTCCTGACATTGGTGCTGTATCTGGTCATCTGCCGGGTTCAGCCTATTCCGGTGCGCATTCATCTGAAAGACTTTGTGCCGGACTCCTATATGATTCGCCGTTTGTACGCGGTGGGGATTCCGGCTGCTTTGAGCATGGCCCTGCCCTCTATCCTGATTTCCGCCCTGAACGCGGTATTGGCCGCATTTTCGGAGAGCTATGTGCTGGTGCTGGGGATTTATTATAAGCTGCAGACCTTTTTGTACCTGCCGGCCAGCGGAATCGTCCAGGGGATGCGGCCAATCGTGGGCTACAACTATGGAGCCGGGGAAACAAGGCGGGTGAAGGAAATCTGCAAAACGGCTCTCTGGATGACGGCGCTTATCATGGTTGTGGGAACGCTGCTGTGCCAGACTGTCCCGGACCGGCTTATGGGACTTTTTACTTCCAATCGTCAGACCGTGGTTATGGGAGCGGCGGCTTTGAGGATAATTAGTGCGGGATTTATCCTGTCCTCCGTATCTGTTACCTTTTCCGGCGCTTTGGAAGGTCTTGGAAAGGGAGGCCCTTCCTTTATGATTTCGCTGCTCCGGTATATGGTCATCATTATTCCGGCGGCTTTCCTGCTGAGCCGTGTGGCGGGAGCGGCTGGCGTATGGCATGCCTTCTGGATTACGGAGGGGGCTGCCGCAGCAGCTTCGTTCCTGATTCTCAGAGGAGAATTGAAAAAAATGGAGAACCGTCAGAAATAGCAGGACAAAACTGCCACAGGGTCTCGCGCCTTCTTGTAGCCCCTCCCAATCTATGCTAGAATATATGTAACCGTTCAGGACGGCGGGAAAATGGGAGCAAAAACAAGCGTTAAGCTTGCTTATAAGCGTGCTTTTGCTCCTGTTTTCACATCGGATGGACATCCGATGCTTCTTGTCCGGCCTTTGGCTGGACAAGAAGGTGAGCCGTCCTGAATAGTTACGAATACATCCAGCCGTTCAGGACGGCGGGAAAACAGAGGCAAAAGACGTTTGCTCCACATCGATGGCATAAGCGGCAGAGAGGCATGGTGCGGTGATGAGATACAGGAAAATAATAGGCCGGGCGGCGGCGTTTCTGTCCGTAGCGGCATTGATTGGCGCAGGCCCGGAGACTGCGGCCTTTGCCGGGCAGAGGAAAGAGGCGGCAGTAGGGGAGAACTGGCAGGAGTCCGGAGAGAGTCAGGCGGTTCCCTACGCGGGGAGAAACTATGAGGGGATTGACCTTGCACGGCTGGAGCAGCTTTTGGCTCAGCTGGAGCAGGCCTGCCAGGGTCAGGAGGCTATGGCGGCGGACTGGAGACAGGCAGCCGTGGAGACGGCCCAGGGGCAGGAAATTTCCGGCGACCCTCTATCCATTTACCAGCAGGTGTTAAGAGAGCTGGACTGGGACGCTACTCAGATGGCACTGGCGGATATTTTATACAGCAGGAACATGGAGGACGCGGCGCTGTCGGCCCAGTATGAGGAGGCTGCCGGAAAGACACAGGAGGCCATGGAGATGGTTTTGGTGCGCTTTCAGAGGATTCTGGGGATGCCGGGCGGAGCTGCGCTGGAGGCGGAAATGGGGCCGGAGCTCGCCAGGGCGGTGAAAGATTATGAGCCTGCCTCAGAGCGGCTGACCCAGCTGTGGGACCAGGAACTGGAGCTGATGCTGCGCTATAATCAGGTATACGCAGAAGACTTTACCGTCGATGTGGATGGCCGGCAGTGGGACTACGCTTCTCTGGATGAGGCCGGACTGGACTATGAGGATTATTACCGGATTTACATGGAGCTGGAAAAGGAGAATAACCGCAGACTGGGAGAGGTTTATCTGGAACTGGCTCAGGTCCGCAGTCAGATTGCCAGAGAAAGCGGGTACGATACTTACAGCGATTACGCTTATGAAGCGGTTTACGGGCGGGATTTTATGCCCCAGGATACGGAAAAGCTTTATGGACCGATTAAAGACAGTGCCCTGCTTTTGCTGGAGGACTGCTGGTACGCCCAGTATGAGGATGTGTCGGAGGCCGTTTCCCAGGACACGGAGGAATTGCTGGACCAGGTGCAGAACTGCGTGGAGGATATGGACCGGGAACTGGGAGAGACATTTTCCTATATGCGCCGCATGGGCCTTTACGATGTGGACTGGTCCGGGGAAAATGGAAGCCGCAGCGGGAGCTTTACCATTGATATGCCTTATTATGGAGACGCATTCGTATTTGTCACCAAGGACAGCGGATTTCAGGACTTCTTTTCCCTGACCCATGAATTTGGCCATTTCGCGGCGTCCTGCAAAGAGGATACGCCCTGGCTCTATCAGGCCGGTTATACGGATGTGTGTGAAATCCAATCCCAGGGACTGGAACTTTTAATGCTCCACTACAAGGACAGCCTGTTTGGAGAGCTGGCGGCTGACGCCCAGCTGCAGAATGTGGGAAATGCGGTGGATTCCATTGTGGTGGGCGCCCTGCTGGATGAATTTGAAACGTGGGTTTATGACCAGCCTGCTCTGAGTCTGGAAGAAGCGAACCGGAAATTCGGCCAGATTAATGAAGAATATGACCAGTGGTATTTTACCAATGACCAGGACGGGCTCTGCTACAGCTGGGTCAACATCGGGCATCTGTTCCAGAACCCGCTGTACTACATCAGCTACGCCACATCCGCCTATCCGGCGCTGGAGCTGTGGCTGGATTCCCAGAGCGACTGGCAGGGGGCGGTGGACCGGTACATGGAATTATCCGCCCTGGGGGTATCCCAGCCCTACCAGATGGCGGTGGATACCTGCGGCCTGGGAAGCATTTTCCAGGAAAATGCCATCGGACAGATGACGGAGCAGGTAGGGAAAGCTCTGGATCTGGACAGTTATGGAGGAGAAGAGACTCCCTGGGATGGGGAAATTCCGTGGGAGGAAGAAATCCCATGGGAAGAGGAAATTCCATGGGAGGAAGGGCTGCCGCCCCAGGAGGAAACAGGCGGGGCCGCAGGAAATCAGGGGATCCGGTCGCTGGCACATATCGTGATTATGGGTGCGGCGGCGGTGATGGAGCTGCAGCTGGCCTGCTTTGCTGTGGGAGCTGTGATTTTGTGGGAGATTCGCAAACGGAAAAAATAGCCCGCTACTGCCGGCGATGGTAAGCCAGCATCAGGTCTACCACGCGGCCATAGCTTTGAATGCCGTCCTGCTGGTTCTGAAGCTTCAGATAGGTGTCGTTGACTCTTGTGGAAACTTCCGCCACCTTTCCCTGGAAGGCGTCCCAGTAAGCGTTGTTGTAGGAAAGGTCTGTCAGGGCCGCCTGAGGGAGAGCGGAGCGCAGGGCGGCAAAGCCTTCCGGGTCTGCCTGGGCCAGGGCGTTGCCTGCGTAGACCCAGCCCATCAGGTATCCGCTGTACCGGAAATAAAGGTCCTCCGAGTGGATGCAGGCGGCATAGCCGATGAAATTAGCCTCATCCTCCCGCATAAAGCCCTTCAGGTGGGATAGCTCATGGCAGATGGTGTGAGGAATGTTGTATAAAGGCATCTCCCGGTTGTAGTTGGCCTCCACCGTAAAAGGAGAGTAGACTCCGCACAGCTGCTGGACGGAGAGGATGCGGGACAGGAGGAGGGGCTTGGGAGCGGGATAAAATCCAGCAAGAACGGGAAATTCCTCTCCAAGCCGCTCCATAGCCAGCTGCCCCTGGCGGCCATATTCCAGAAGCTCCCCATAGGAGGGAAGAGGCTCCCGGGAGGTCTGGCCGGAAAATCCATTTTCCTCGGAAGCCTGGTCCTCCAGCTGCCGGACAGAATCCTGAATCTGCTCCACCAGCCAGCTGCACAAATCGTAAAGCTCCTGGGAGGAGGAAGGCTGGATGGTCAGCCCGCTGAGGGCGGAAAAAGGCTGGCGATAATAGTTGATTCCACAGTTGACGGTAAAAAGGAAAAATAGAAGGGAGGCTCCAAATAAAAGCCTCCCTAAAATTTTGAGAGGCCTGCGCCAGCTGCGGACCAGAGAGACAACAAAAAGGACGATGAGAAGATACAGTCCCAGTTCGGTCACGGAAAATGGGAAAATCCCCATGAAGCGGCCAGGGCTTCCGGTAATCAGCGGGTAAATGGTGACGGCATACCACTGGCCGAAGCCCGGTACCTTCCGGGCTGCCAACTGCAAAAGAAGGGCTGCCCCCAGGAAAACCAGGGTCAAAAGGACGGCGAGGGGAAATGGTCTGCCTTTTACGGTGGATTTGAATGGTCTGTTTGTGGATAATCTGTTCATTTTTCTTCCTGTCTGTGGATGCAAGTGTAGTTAGCTATATCATAGTATAGATTTTTCAGGATGTCCAGAGGACGGGGGGCCTCTCAAAGTAATCTCAAAACAATCCTCCCAGCACAAGGCAGATTCCCACTCCCACAGCCAGAGGGATGAGAAGGGCCCAAAAACAGCACAGGAGAGAGCCGGTGTCCCGGTAAATCAGGGACAGGCTTTTGGCCTGGGGCCAGTGAAACAGGACTAAAATCATGGTGCAAAGAAGCCGGAGGCTGCTCCAGCCGGTTCCTGGATTCATGGACAAAAGGCCCGCCGCTGTTTCCGGAGCTGTGAGAAAGCAGATGGCCAGAAGCGAGGGGAGGAATACCTCATTTCCCAGGGAAGACAGCAGAAGAGCGAGCAGGGCGGCGCCATTTAATCCGATTATCCTGGCGGCAGGTTCAAGGAAAGCCAGAATCCGTTCCAGAAGGCTGAAAGGTCCCGGAATCTGGTCCAATCCCCACAGCAGGCCGGCGATGGGGAAAAAGCGGGCCGCCATGTTCCCCAGAAAGACAGCCGGGGGAGACAAGAGCCGTTCCGGCAGCCGGCGCAGGAAGCGTGGCCGGCGAAGGGGCGGCAGCTCCAGGGGATAGAAGGAGGGGCGCCCGGGAAAAATCAGCCGGTTCAGGATTAGGGAAAAGCCCAGGCAGACTGTCATACACAGGACCAGGCCGATGGTCAGCAGGAGGGCAGGTGCCCAGCCGGAAGCGGGAACGGTGAGCGCCAGGGCCAGAAAAAGCAGTGACGGAAACTTTCCCCAGCAGGGAATCAGGCAGTTGGTGAGATAGCCGTGGAGGCGTTTCACAGGACCGGGGATAGCGCGGCAGCAGGCCAGGCCCCAGGTCTCATCCCAGAGACCGGCCAGGATGGCAAAGCCCTGTCTGCTGCACATGCCGCAGCGGGCGAGAGTCCGGTCCATGGCCATTACCAGCCGGGGAACGAGGCCGATTTCCTCCAAAAGGGCAAACAGCGGGAGCAGGAGCAGCACAGGCGGCAGGACGATGGCCAGGGTCCGGCCAAGAGGGAGCAGGAGTCCCTGCAAGAAGAAATGGGCAAGCCGTTCCCAGAAAAGCCCCTGAGGCCAAAATGAGGAAATGATTTTCTCCAGCCAGTCCACAGTATCCGAAAGAGAACGGCTGAAGGGTGAGGAAAGAGCCAGGCTTCCCCAGAGGACAAAAAACAACAGGAAAAACATGATAAAAACGGCGGCAGACCGGGTAGGGAACATTCTCCAGGAGGCAGACAGAAAAGGGCCGGGAACTTTTGAGGCAGAAGTCCCTTCCCCGGAGGAAGACAGGGCTGCCCGGGCCAGTGCCTTCGGGGAGAAATCCAGGCAGCGATAGGCCCAGGGTCCCGGAGGATGTCCCCGGGCTTCTGCACAGGCCTGGGCGATTAAGGCCAGCTGCTTTTGATTTCCCGGAATGAAGGGGAGAACCGGAATCTGAAGGACGTCGGACAGAAGAGGCGCGTCAACCATCAGACCGCAGGCGGCGGCCTCCTCCCAGAAGCTCAAGCAAAGGATGACCGGAAGGCCGTGGTCCCGCACCGGCTCCAGGGCAATCAGCTCCTTTAGGTAACTCAGTCCCCGCTCCAGGGAAAGACAGCTGCACACCGCCAGAACGCCGCTTGCCAGGCTGCTGGAGAGAAAATCGCCGGTGATGGTTTCCCAGGTGCCTCCGGTCTTCAGAGTATTGGAAGAGGGAACATCCAGCAGGAGAAAGGCCTCCTGTTCCTCTGCTTTACAGAGGCCTGTCTGGGGAGCCGTGGTGGAGCCGGCCCAGTAACAGCAGGTGTCCGCCTGCTTGGTCAGGCCGCAGAAGAGAGCGGTCTTTCCTGAATTAGGGCAGCCGGTTATGAGGAAAAGGGGGAGAGGAAGCTTCATAAGAATCGCTCCGGATTGCGGACCGCACCCGCCTGGAAAAGGGGCGGGGCGGAGGTCTTATTCTTAGGATATGGGGTGGAAGAGTTCAGGGTGAGCGGATTTGATGAATCGACAGGTGTTTTGTTCTGTGTTATGATAGAAGAACGAAAGCGAATATAGGAAAGGAATATTTTCATGGAAAATACGTCCGAAAACAAAGACCTTAACAAAACAGAAAAATCCCAGCGCTGCATTACGGTGGGCATCCTGGCTCAGGTGGACGCGGGAAAGACCACCTTCTCGGAGCAGCTGCTGTTTCACGGAGGGGCCATCCGCAGCCCCGGCAGGGTGGACCGGCAGGATACGGTGATGGATGGAAATGAGATTGAAAAACAGAGGGGCATCACCATTTTTACGGACCAGGCCTACTTTACTTACGGGGGCGTTCGGTACTATCTGCTGGATACGCCGGGGCATGTGGATTTCGGGCCCGAGGCGGAGCGGGCCCTGGGGGCCATGGACTGCGGGGTGCTGCTCCTGGACGCCTCCTCGGCCGTATCGGCCAGAGCGGTCACCCTTTTCAAGCTTCTGCGGCGTTGGAAAAAGCCGGTATTTTTCTTCCTGAAC
Organism: uncultured Clostridium sp.; assembly: GCA_900547035.1. GTDB lineage: Bacteria > Bacillota > Clostridia > Lachnospirales > Lachnospiraceae > Enterocloster > Enterocloster excrementigallinarum. The sequence goes on from URFM01000002.1 coordinate 93,395, forward strand.
AAGATGGATATGGAAGGGGCAAGTGTTGTGGGCGCTATGGAATCCATACGGAACCGTCTGACAGAGAATGTGATTTTTCTGGACAGCCAGAATCCCTTCTCTTTTGAAGGGGAAGCGGGGGAATGTCTGGCGGAGCGGGACGAAGGGCTGCTGGAGCAGTATCTGGAGGGTGGCATCGACCCCCAGGAAGGAAAAAGAGTGCTGGCCAGGCTGCTGAAAGAGGGGGAACTGACGGTCGCCATGGCCGGCTCCGCTTTGAGGGACCATGGGATTCAGGAATTTCTCCAGCTTCTGGGACAGCTGGTCCAAAGGGATTACAACCCGGAAGCCCCATTCGGCGCCTTTGCCTACAAGGTCAGGAGGACCAGGGAACAGCGGCTGGTATACTTAAAGATTCTGAGCGGACGGCTGAAGCCCCGGGATACGGTGACTGTTTCGCGGGAAGGGCAGGAACCGGTCCAGGAAAAAATCCATCAGATTTACCAGGTAATGGGAAGCCGCTATATTCCCTGTGCCCAGGCTCAGGCCGGGGAGCTGGTGGCGGTGTCCGGCCTCCAGGAGACCGGGTGCGGGACGGTATTGGGCCGGGCAGAGGGGACATTCCCAGACAGCCAGATGGTGCCGTCCCTGGAAACACAGGTTTTGGCAACGGATGGCACGGATGATCACCGGCTTCTTGAAATCTTAAAAAGCCTGGAAGATGAGGAGCCGCAGCTGCAGGCGGAAAGCCGGAAGATGGCGGATGGGAGCATCCAGGTCTGCGTGCAGGTGATGGGAACCATCCAGCTGGAGGTTTTAAAAGAGCTGATGAGCAGCCGCTTCGGCGTATTGGTGGAGTTTGCTCCGCCCAGAGTCCTTTACCGGGAGACAATTGCAAAGCCGGTTATGGGATACGGACACTACGAGCCCCTTCGACATTACGCGGAGGCCTGCCTTTTGCTGGAGCCCGGGGAACGGGGGAGCGGCATCACCTTCGAAAGCCGCTGCCATGTGGACGTACTGGCGGCTAACTATCAGAGCCTAATCCGCACCCATGTATTTGAGCGGGTCCACCGGGGAATCCTCACCGGCTCGCCTCTGACGGATGTGAAGGTGGTCCTGATGGACGGCAGGTCCCATTTAAAACACACCGAAGGCGGGGATTTCCGTCAGGCGGTGTACCGCGCTATCCGTCAAGGGCTGGAGAAGGCGGACAACGTGCTCCTGGAGCCCTGGTACGAGGTGGAAATCTCCGCTCCTGCCGAGGCGGCCGGACGCATCATGGCGGAACTCTCCAAGCGCTTTGCCCAGCTGTCGCCGATGGAGCAGTATGGGAATCAGGCGGTCATCCGGGGCAGAGGCCCGGTGGCCTGTCTGATGGATTTTTCCAGGGAGCTGGCCTCCATGACCAGAGGGGAGGGAACCCTTTCCATGGGAAACGCCGGCTATTTTCCCTGCCATAATCAGGAGGAGGTAATCCGGGAAATCGGCTATGACAAGGAAGGAGACCCGGAGCATACCTCCGCCTCCGTATTCTGCTCCCACGGGGCGGGCTTTGCCGTACCCTGGAATGAGGTGGAGCAGTACATTCACAGCAGCCTGCGTATTGACCCGGAAGAATGAATCATTTATACTGGACTCAGGTGCGCTGCGAGCGGGCCGAACCGGTTTCAGCGCTGCGAATCATCGAAGGAGAATGAAATTATGGCAGTTCAGGACGATTATATATTAAGAACCATCAGAAATCTGGCGACGGCCATCGGACGGCTGGCTTTGGGAAGGGACGAGGTGGACTACATCCTTCCGGCAGATGAAAGCCAGGATGATTTGGTGGCGGCAAAGTACCGGAGAATCCGTTCCATGGCGGAGGCCGGACAGATTAACGAGGCGGAAAACCTCCTCTTTGACGAGGTGATGGATACGGAGCCTTCCTACCTGGAGATGGGACTTTCCTTCTATCTCTATCTGAATGAGTTTGACGACGATTTTCTGTATTCCAGCGGCTACTCCAGGGAGGAGATTGTAGATGGCATCAACGCCATTGCCCGGGAATTCGGAATCAGCGGATTTGAAAATTTTGTGGATACCACCATGGTGTAGGGGATAAGATGAGGGATGAGAGGCAAATGACGGACAGCTGCGCCTATCTGGCAGGCTGCTATGAGGATTTATTTTTTGGAAATGTGAACAAGCGCTACCGGTCCATGACCGCCGCCCAGCTGAAAAGCCGGATGGAGCGGCTGAACGCCCGGACCCTGGAGGAGGTGGCAAAGCCCAATGAGCTGAGCGATATCCACGCCATGACGGCCAAGGCCTGTTCCTATGTGATGGGGCGCCGGCAGCGGGCCAGGACCGAAGAGCAGCAGAGGGAGTGGGATGAGCTGCGGGAGCGGCTGGTGGATTTCTGCCATCAGCTGGCGGCTAAGGACCTGGAATTTCTCCCGCCCCTGACCAGGGACGAGCTGGAACAGGTATTGAAAATGCAGGGAATTCGCCGCTATCTTCTGAGCAATTCCCTGGAGCGGGCCTACCAGCTCTTTTATGTGCCCAAAACCATCAAGAAGGGTATCCGGGAATCTATTCAGAAGAAGCCGGAACTGGAATACCCGGGGGCCAGGGAGATGCAGCGAAAATTTATCCTCCACATCGGTCCTACCAACAGCGGGAAAACCCATGACGCCCTGGAACGGCTGAAAACGGCTCTCCACGGGGCGTACTTCGGCCCTCTGCGGCTTCTGGCCTTGGAGGTGTACGACCGGATGAATACGGACCAGGTGCCCTGCTCCATGATTACCGGGGAGGAGACGCTGGAAATCCCGGGGGCGGTCTGCCAGGCCTGCACGGTGGAGATGCTCAACGACCACGAATATTTCGATGTGGCGGTCATCGATGAGTGCCAGCTGGTAGCGGACCCCTACCGGGGGCACAACTGGACCAGGGCCATCCTGGGAATCCGGGCGGAGGAAATCCACCTGTGCATGGCCCCTGAGGCGGAGGATATCATTGTCCAGATGATTCGCCGCTGCGGGGACCAGTACCGGATTGTCCGTCACAAGCGGAATACCCGGTTGACCCTGGAGGAAAAACCCTATGTTCTGGGAAAGGATTTGAAAAAGGGCGACGCGCTGATTGTATTTTCCAAGAAATCGGTGCTGGCCCTGGCCGCCCACCTGGAGACCATGGGAATCAAGAGCAGCGTCATCTACGGAAGCCTTCCCCCGGCCACCAGAAGGGAGCAGGTCCGCCGCTTTCTGGCAAAGGAGACGGATGTGGTGGTCAGCACGGACGCCATCGGTATGGGTCTGAACCTTCCTATCCGCCGGATTGTGTTTGTGGAGACCAGAAAATTTGACGGGGTGAACCGGAGAGATTTAAACCCGGAGGAAATCAAGCAGATTGCAGGGCGTGCCGGGCGGTTCGGCCTCTACAATGAGGGCTTTGTGGCGGCCATTGACAATGTGGAACTGATTAAGGACGGCCTCTCCCGGCGGCCGGTGCCTATCCTGAAAGCGTATGTGGGATTCCCGGAGCAGGTGCTGAACCTGCCGGCTCCCATTGACACCCTGGTGAAGATATGGGCGGGGATGGAGGCTCCGGCTATCTACGAGAAAATGGAGGTGGACGAGCTTCTGGCTTTGTACCAGATTTTCGAGGACGTCCATTTTCAGGATATGGAACAGTACACCAAGCAGGAGATTTACAAGCTGATTACCTGCGCGGTGGACATTGACAACCGGCTGGTGATGGATTTGTGGAGGGATTACTGCCGGGAGTACCGGGAGGTGGACGAACTGGAATTCCCCTACAGTCCCGGGGACGACCTGTACGACCTGGAGAGCTATTACAAAATGCTGGACCTCTACTTCCAGTTTTCCCGAAAGGTGGGACTGCCGGTCCAGAAGGAAAACCTGGCGGCGGAGCGCAGGGAGACGGAGGGAAAAATCAGCCAGATTTTAAAGGACGAGTGTGCCAGCTATTCCAGAAAATGTTCCTTCTGCGGAAAGGAGCTGGCTTGGGATTATCCCTTTTCCATCTGCGAGCGCTGTTTTGAACGGGGGCGTTCCAAAGGCGGTCATCGGGGAAAAGGAACGGCACATCGTCAGAGCAAACGAGCATAAGAAATACAAAGGAGGACGAAATGGAGAATCATCGCATCATTCAAGTAGAAGACAAGGTACCGTTGAAGCTTTTAATTCCCCTGAGCATTCAGCACATGTTCGCTATGTTCGGCGCTTCGGTCCTGGTTCCGTTTCTTTTTGGAATCAACCCGGCGGTGGTGCTGTTTATGAACGGTGTGGGAACCCTTCTGTTTATTGCCGTCACCAAGGGGAAAGCCCCGGCTTACCTGGGCTCCAGCTTCGCCTTCCTGGCCCCGGCGGGCATTGTCATCGAGACCATGGGCTATGAATATGCCCTGGGAGGATTTGTGGTGGTGGGTTTCTGCGGCTGCATCCTGGCGTTCATTGTATACAAATTCGGTACCCGCTGGATTGATGTGGTGCTGCCCCCTGCCGCCATGGGGCCGGTGGTGGCCTTAATCGGCCTGGAGCTTTCGGGAAACGCGGCGGAGAATGCAGGACTGCTGGCTGAGACCATTGACCCCGGAAATCTGATCGTATTTCTGGTGACTCTGGGGGTAGCGGTCTTTGGCTCCATTCTCTTTCGGGGATTTCTTTCCGTCATTCCCATTCTGATTGCGGTCATCTGCGGTTACGGGGCGGCCCTGGCCTGCGGCATGGTGGATTTCGCGGATGTAGCCGCAGCTCCCATTTTTTCCATTCCCAATTTCAGCACGCCAAAGTTTGACCTCAACGCCATCATGATTATCCTTCCGGTGATCCTGGTGATTACCTCGGAACACATCGGCCATCAGGTGGTGACCAGCAAGATTGTAGGCCGCGACCTTCTGACGGACCCGGGACTTCATAGGACCCTCTTCGGCGACAACTTTTCCACCATGCTTTCCGGTCTCATCGGCTCTGTGCCTACCACCACCTACGGGGAGAATATCGGCGTTATGGCGGTGACTCGGGTTTACAGTGTGCGGGTAATGGGCGGAGCGGCGGTACTCTCCATTCTATGTTCTTTTATCGGAAAGCTGTCCACCCTGATTTCCACCATTCCGGGGCCGGTCATCGGCGGAATCTCCTTCCTGCTTTATGGGATGATTGGCACCTCCGGCCTCAGGGTGCTGGTGGACGCCCAGGTGGATTACGGCAACTCCCGGAATCTGGCGCTGACCAGCGTAATCTTTGTCACAGGACTTTCGGGAATTGCGGTCAATATCGGAAATATCCAGCTGACGGGAATGGTGCTGGCCTGCGTGACGGCTATGGTGTTGAGTCTGGTGTTTTATGTGCTGGACCGGCTGCATTTGACGAATGATGGGGAGTGATTTATACCTTCACCAACACAACCTGGGCGTCCCTCTCCCGCAGTCCAAAGACAGAGCCACCTGCCAGATAAGCGGACATGGAGCCTTTGGGTCCTTTCATCAGGCACAGGACAGAACTGCCGGGGGTGAAGCCGATTTCCGCCAGGCGGCGCTCATGGTCCGGCTCAGCAGCAATCCAGACGACGGAGCCCTCCTGACCGGGAGTCAGACAGCTTAAAGGGACAACCATTGAAATCACACTTTTTATGCTTTCATAATAGGATATGAGAAAAGGCAGTCCGGTGTGTGGCTGCCTTTTACTGGTATGGATAAATGAAGGAAGTTTGTCCGTCAGACGGCGTTTAAAGGCGGACCGGCACCGGCTGGTCTATGACCATGGAATCAGGCGTGACCTGGCAGTCCATGGCCAGGATACGGACTCCCCTGGCGGCGGCTTCCCGCAGAGCCTCTCCGAACGCGGGGTGAGTCTGGTCATTTGGAGAGAAACAGCGCATCCCCTTCATTTGAATAACAAACAGCACATAGGCCTCATATCCTTCTTCCAGGGCTTTGACCAGGCCGTGAAGATGCTTCACGCCCCGCTCCGTAGGGGCGTCGGGAAAACGGGCAACGCCATTTTCCTCCAGGGTTACGCCCTTGACCTCCATGAAAGCTTCTGTTCGGGAGCCGTCCGGACCTTCCGGAGAAAATGCCAGGTCAAAGCGGGAATCCCCGTGGGTGACCTCCCGCCTTAAATCGACGAGAGAAAATGGGGCCTCCCGGCCGCTCATCCACTCCCAGGCGGCCCGGTTAGGAGCCTGGGAATCCATGTTGATTAACAGCTTATCTTTGTAGACGGCTATCAGGTCGTAAGCGGTTTTCCTCCCGGATTTCTCCCAATCCGGGTGATATTCCAGAATGACCGTAACGCCGGGGAGAAGGAGCTCCCGGCAGCGTCCGGTATTTTTAACGTGACAAATGACAATCTCTGAGCCCAAGTCCACATGGGCAATAAAACGGTTGGGCCGTTTTAGAAAACGACCGGTGACAATATGTTCGTACTTCATAGGGAGCTCCTGTTGCGTCAGATTGGTCCGCAGGCGGTCTTGTATCTGCAGGACGATAGAATTGTAGCAGATTGAACTGAATTTTTCTACTAAAACTTTTATTTTCCAGAGTTCTTGAAAACACCCCCTCCGATATGCTATACTGACTTTGTCTGAAATATCTTTATACATTTCTACATCATTCTTTTCAGTCCGGCGTTTCGCCGTTTTTGATTCACTCAACTTGTCTGTAACAGACAGAAAAACATATGCAGGAGGGTATGTTTATGAACGGTGGTATGCAGCTAAGAGAGGAAATTTTTGGCTCTGAACGAACGGAACAGGAAGCATTGCAGATGATTCGCGAGACACCGGGAATGTATGCAAATTACATGAGGCTGTCCGAACGTCTGAAACAGGAAGTGCTGGATTTTTGCATGGGAAAATGTGGATTAAATTTGACCTATGACCCTATGTTTAAAGCCATTTTTAATCCTCAGCAGTTTCCGTCCAGGCTGGAGGATTTCCTTAGCCTGTGTCTGGGAGAAGAAATTAAGATTCTGAACGCACTCCCCACTGAATCCAGCCGCCTGACAGAGGAAGGCTCTCTGCTGGTGATGGATTTGCTGGTACGTTTGCAATCCGGTGCATTAGCGAACGTTGAAATTCAGAGGATCGGGTATTTATTTCCGGGCCAGCGCTGTGCCTGCTATTCCAGCGACCTGGTGATGCGCCAGTATTCACAGGTACGGGACCAGTGTCGGAGAGAAAACAAAACATTTTCTTACCGGCAGATTCAGAAGGTCTATACCATTGTCCTGTTTCAGGACAGTCCGGAGGAGTTTCACCAGTTTCCGGGACAGTATCTCCACTATGCGAAACAGCAGTTTAATACGGGCCTTGAGTTGGATATGATTCAGGAATATCTTTTGATTCCTCTTGACATCTTTCTGGAAAGCCAGCACAATATAAGTAACAGATTGGATGCTTGGCTGACTGTGATTGCCTCCAGCGACCCGGAGCGGATTCTGGATGTGGTTCGGGTTTACCCGGAGTTTGGAGAGCTTTACCGCCAGGTATTTCGGTTTCGCGATGATATAAAGGAGTTGATGAGCATGTTTTCCGAAGCCTTAAAGATTCTGGATACCAATACAACGAAATATATGATTGAGGAACAAAAAGAGAAATTGCGGAAACAGGAAGAGGAAATACGAAAACAGCGAGAAGAGATTAAAAGCCAGCAAGAAGAACTACTCTCTGCAAAGGCTGCTTTGGCCGAAAAAGATTCCGAAAATCAGCGTCTGAAAGCACTTTTGGCGGCAAAGGAGTAACCGCACGTAAGCGCCCAAACTACGAGCGCTAAGTGCTCATAACAATACAAAGTACTAGGCTCGAAAAGACCTCGCCAAGTACTTTGCATGTATCGCACGTAAGCGTCCAAAATACGGACGCTAAGTGCTCGTAACAACAGCCAGGCCTTTCGTTAGGTCCTGGCTGTTGCTTTCTTCTGATAGTACCTGACGCCGCAGGATAAAGAGAAGCAGATGATAAAATAACAAAGGGCAATAAAGCCGTAAAGGGTAATAATCTGCGGAGCCGTCTGGAGGCTTCCCATTACCACGCTGCTGTTTCGCATAAATTCCGCGATATCTACCACCCGAAGGAAGGAAGTATCCTTGATGACCGTAATCATCTGAGACAGCAGTGCCGGAATCAGGCTTTTGAACGTCTGGGGCAGCACGATGTAGAACAGGGTCTGGAAGAAGGAGAAGCCCTGGGAAGCAGCGCTCTCAAACTGACCCTTGGGAATACCGTTTAATCCGCCCCGGATAATCTCCGCCATTACCGCCGTGGTAAACAGGGTGCAGGCTAAAATCGCCAGCACAATGGGATTTCCCTTGATGGTAAAGCGAATCCACAAAATCCACAGGATGTTGGGCGTACACCGGAAAAATTCAATGTAAACGCCGGTCAGCCAGGAGATTGGGCTTAGCTTTCCATGGCAGAAGTGGCGCAGCAACGCCAGAATCGTTCCAAAGAACATACTTAAAGCGATGGTGACAATGGAAATCATAATGGTATTTCCAAGGCCTACCATCATGAAGCGCAGGTTTGCCGGCGTAAAAATTGTGGAAAAGATGGAACTCATGCCGCCACCTCCTTACGCTTTTTCGGCACAGGCGTTTGCTTTGCTCGGATTTCCAGGTAACGCGCCAGCCTTGCCAGAGGGAAGCAGATGATAAAATACAGCAGAGCGCAGCTGAAATAAGCCTGAACGAAATATCCCCGGTCCGCGCCCCAGCGGTCTGCGTAGTACATCAGGTCCAGTCCGGCCACCATGGCCAGAACGGAGGTGTTCTTTACCAGGTTTAAGGCCTGGTTGGCCAGGGAAGGCATAATGATCTTTAAGGTCTGAGGCAGGATGATATAGCGCATGGTCTGAAGATAGGAAAATCCCTGGGAGTAGGCTGCATCAAACTGCCCCCGGGGAACCGCCTCGATACCGGTCCGGATTACCTCGGAGACATATGCGCCGTGATAGATTCCCACGCCGATGACGCCCAGAAGGAATTTCGGCACCCGCCCTCCGATCACATACGGAAGGCAACTGTAGTAGAAGAATACTTGAACTACCAGAGGCGTATTCTGGAAAAATTCCACATAGATTCTGGAAATGACTTTGAATATTTTAACTTTTGTGGTGGACAGCATGCCGAAGATAATACCTAAAACCAGCGCTAACAGGAGTCCTGTTAGCGCTACTTCCAAAGTCATGATAAATCCCGGCAGATAATCCTCGGGGAGGACTTTAAACAATGCCTCCCAGCGTTTGAGATTAAATAGACCTTTCAGCATAAATTAGTTGATTCCCCATTCTGTCTGCATTTCGTCAAGCTGGCCGCTTTCAATCAGTCCGGTTACCACTTCCTCGGCCAGAGCGGTAAGTCCCTCATCCTCCAGGCTGGTAACAGCGCCATACTCCTGCTCCGCATAACGGTCATCCAGGATTTTGTTGGTGTCGTCCTTGTATCCGGAAAGGATGGCCCGGTCAACAGAGAATACGTCGATATTGCCGGAGGCCAGAGCGGTTGCCAGAGCGGGATAGCCCTCAAAGGTCTCAAATACGGGTTCTACGTCGATGCCCGCCTCGGCCACGTAAGTTTTAAAGGATTCCTCACTGTTGGAGCCCTGAGCCACGCCGATTACCTTGCCGTCCAGGTCGTTGATGGAATTGATTCCGGAATCGTTGAGGACCATCAGGCCTACGGCGTCTACGTAGTAGGGAGTGGTGAAGTTGTAAAGCTCCTTGCGCTCCTCATTGATGGTAAAGGTAGCGATGACCATATCCAGCTCGCCGTTCTCAATCAGAGGACCTCTGGTCTTGGCGGTAACGCCGGTAAATTCTACCAGATCCTGTTCCCTGGCCTCGTCAGCGGTGCAGCCGAAGATTGCTCCCGCCATCTCGTAAGCTAAATCTACTTCATATCCTTCATACTCGTTGGTGGCAGTATTTAATAAACTGAAATTGGGAACGTCTGTCTTGACGCCTACCTTCAGCACTCCCGCATCGATGACGGCCTGAACATCCGCTGCCACATCACCGGAAGTACCGGAGTCCGCCGCGCTTGTGCTGTCTGCGGAATCGCCGCTGTCGGAAGCCGTGCTGCCGGAATCCGCCGCCGCTGTGGTGGAGCCGGAAGAACTGCCGGAGCATCCGGTCACGGCGCCCAGTACCAGGGTCGCTGCCAGAAGAGCTGTGCCGATTTTAAGATTCTTTTTCATAATTGTTTCCTCCTCATTTTTAATCTCAGGCATAATGCCCGGAAACGCGCCGCCGGAAACTGCTGAAAGCGCCGCGGTTTTAATGTCTTTGGGATGGATCTTTTTGAGAAAATCCACCTGAGTTGAGAATTAGTTGAGAATCTTGCTGAGGAACGCGCGGGTCCGCTCGTTTTCCGGATTCTCGAAGAAGTGCTCCGGAGTTCCCTCCTCTACGATGGTGCCGTCGTCCATGAAGATGACCCGGTCCGCCACCTGCTTGGCAAAGCCCATCTCGTGGGTAACGCAGACCATGGTAATGTTTTCCTTGGACAGATTCACCATAACGTCCAGAACTTCCTGTACCATCTCCGGGTCAAGGGCGGAGGTGGGCTCGTCAAAGAGAATCAGCTTCTGTTTGGTACAGAGGGCGCGGGCGATGGCCACACGCTGCTGCTGTCCGCCGGAGAGATTCTGAGGATAACTGTCGGCCTTGTCGGCTAAGCCTACACGCTCCAGATACTTCATGGCTTCCGCTTCCGCCTGCGCCTTGGGAACCTTTTGGAGCTTAATAGGAGCCAGGGTCAGGTTCTGGAGTACGGTCATGTGGGGATACAGGTTAAATTGCTGGAATACCATGGAAGAATATTTCCTGGCCATCTCGCCCCGGTTTTTGTGAGTCAGGCGCTGGTTGTTGATATAAACCTCGCCGGCGGTGGGTTCTTCCAGGTAATTCATGCAGCGGATTAAGGTGCTTTTGCCGCTGCCGGAGGGGCCGATGATCACTAGTTTTTCGCCCTCCTTTACCGTCAGGTTGATATCCTTTAAGACCTCCAGGTCGCCGAAATTTTTCTTTAGATGACTTACCTTAATCATACATGATTCCACCTTTCATCAAAAAATATAGACCAAATTACTGGAAAGTAACCGCTTTTTTTGTAAAAAAATACACTCAAAAAATTCCATAGTTCCTATGGGAAATTCTGAGCGCCTTTGCTCTAAATTACGTAAACTAGAAAATCGGTTGTTAATTAATACCGCAGTTGGAAGAAATAGCTTTAAAACGTTGGTTTCTTCCTTTGCGTTAACTGCATTATAGTCTTATTTTTTTTAAAAGTCAATAGTTTTCAAGTAAAAATACAATAAATCTATTGTAAAAGCCACAATTTTTAAGTTGTGGATATTTTTGCATATAACAAGATTCAGCAGGCATGAACAAGGTTCCGGTTGCGCGGGGAAATGAAATGTGTTAAGATCGAAAGTACAGATATTGTTAAAGAGAGGAATGTAAAATGGCATTATCCTATGAGAGCACCAGAGGAGGAGAAAAGGGAGTGACCTCCTCACAGGCGATTTTAAAAGGGCTGGCAAAGGATGGCGGGCTGTTTATGCCTACCGAGATTCCGGCTCTGGATCTCCCCGTCCGGGAACTGGCAGGACTATCCTATCAGGAGACGGCCTACCGGATTATGCGGCTTTTTCTTACTGACTTTACGGAAGAGGAGCTGAGAAGCTGTATTGCGAAAGCCTACGATGAGAAGTTTGATACTGAGGAAATCGCGCCGTTAACTAAGGCGGAGGGAGAGTACTTTCTGGAGCTGTATCATGGGAATACCATTGCGTTTAAGGATATGGCGCTGTCCATTCTGCCTCATTTGATGACTACGGCGGCGAAGAAAAATCATGTAGATCATGAGATCGTGATTCTTACGGCCACTTCCGGAGATACGGGAAAGGCAGCGCTGGCCGGATTTGCCGATGTGCCGGGGACGAAGATTATCGTCTTTTATCCCAAGGGCGGAGTCAGCCGGGTTCAGGAGCTTCAAATGCGTACCCAGAAGGGGGAAAATACCAGCGTTGTGGCCATTCACGGAAATTTTGATGATGCCCAGACCGGAGTAAAGAAATTGTTTGCGGACAAGGAACTGGAGAGGGAGATGGAAGAGGCCGGCTATCAGTTTTCATCCGCCAACTCCATTAATATAGGAAGGCTGGTTCCTCAGATTGTATATTATGTATATGCTTATGCCAAGCTCCTTGAGAACGGGGAAATTGCAGATGGGGAGCAAATCAACGTAACGGTTCCTACAGGCAACTTCGGTAATATTTTAGCGGCCTATTTTGCAAAATGTATGGGACTTCCGATTAAGACCCTGGTTTGCGCTTCCAATGAAAACAAGGTCCTGTACGACTTTTTTGCTACAGGTACCTATGACCGGAACCGGGAATTTGTGCTGACCAATTCTCCTTCTATGGATATTCTGATTTCCAGCAACCTGGAGCGGCTTATTTACTTAAGCACCGGATGTGACGCGGAGGCTACGGGGCAGCTGATGAGAGAACTGTCCGGCCAGGGCTCCTATCATGTGACGGATCAGATGAAGGCCTTCATGTCCGATTTTGTGGGCGGCTTTGCCACAGAGGAGGAGGATGAGGCGGAAATCCGCCGAATCTTTGAGGATACGGGTTATCTGGTAGATACCCATACCGGAGTAGCGGCAGCTGTTTACCGTCAGTATCGGGAAAAAACCGGAGATTCCACAAAAACAGTTATCGCCTCCACAGCCAGTCCCTTTAAGTTTTCTCACAGCGTGATGGAGGCTATTAAAGGAAAGGAAGCGGTAGAAGGCAAAGATGAGTTTGAGATTGTGGACGCATTAAGCAGTCTGGCGGCGGTTCCGGTGCCCAAAGCGGTGGAAGAGATCCGTACAGCTCCCATTCGTCACAACTTGGAGTGCGATGTGGATGGCATGAAAGACATGGTAAAGGGAATTTTGAATATTTGATGGTTTTTGCTTCACTTTTGGGAATAATTGTGGTATCTTAAGAGGGGACGAAATAGTTAAATAAATAACAATCATATACATCGATAAGGAGGTAAATGGAATGTTAGTTTCAGCAAAAGAGATGCTTAACAAAGCGCGGGAGGGGAAATACGCAGTAGGACAGTTCAACATCAACAACCTGGAGTGGACCAAATCCATTCTGCTTACGTCTCAGGAACTTCAGTCCCCGGTTATTCTGGGAGTTTCTGAAGGAGCAGGAAAGTATATGACCGGTTTTAAGACTGTGGCTGCCATGGTAAAGGCGATGATGGAGGAGCTGAATATCACGGTTCCCGTTGCCCTGCACCTGGATCACGGTACTTACGAGGGATGCTACAAGTGCATTAAAGCAGGTTTCTCCTCCATTATGTTTGACGGTTCCCATTACCCCATCGAGGAAAATATTGAAAAGACCAAAGAACTGGTAAAGATTGCCCATGCTATGGGACTTTCCCTGGAGGCTGAGGTAGGCTCCATCGGCGGAGAAGAAGACGGAGTGGTAGGCTTAGGAGAGTGCGCCGACCCGGCAGAGTGCAAGGCTATCGCGGATCTGGGGGTAGACTTTTTGGCAGCGGGAATCGGAAATATCCACGGCAAATATCCGGCCAACTGGCCCGGACTGCGTTTTGACGTACTGGAGGCGGTAAAGGCTCAGGTGGGAGACATGCCTTTAGTTCTTCACGGAGGCACCGGAATTCCGGAGGATATGATTAAGAAGGCCATCAGCCTGGGCGTTGCGAAGATTAACGTGAATACGGAGTGCCAGCTGACCTTTGCCGAGGCAACCCGCAAGTATATTGAGGCAGGCAAGGACCAGCAGGGTAAAGGCTACGATCCCAGAAAGCTTTTGGCTCCCGGCGCGGAGGCCATCAAGGGTACTGTGAAGGAGAAAATGGAGCTGTTTGGTTCTGTAGGAAAAGCCTGAAAAGAGGGCTGCAAAAACTGCAGGCAAGAAAAAACCTCAAGTGTATAAAAAAAAGTACTTGCTTTTTTGGGGGAAATGATTTATCTTAAGAAAGAACAAAGGCGTTCTCTCATTGGAGAGAGCGCCTTCTTTTTTATTTATATATGCTGCTGATCAGCCGGGCCCGGCGCTGCAGATGAGGAGTCAGGATGCCCCTTCCGAAAGGGCGGAGACTGCGCAAGGCAGACCGAAAAAAAGAGAGGATGGAAAATCTATGAGCGAAGTGATGAATGTTACGGAGATTTTTGGAGAGAACGCTTTTAACGATGTTGTGATGCGGGAGCGCCTCCCAAAGAGCGTCTACAAAAAATTAAAAGAAACCATTAAAAATGGAGCAGAACTGGATCCCAGCATTGCGGATGTGGTAGCTCATGCTATGAAAGAGTGGGCCATAGAGCATGGCGCCACCCATTACACCCATTGGTTCCAGCCCCTGACCGGCATGACAGCGGAGAAGCACGATTCCTTTATCTCCGCCCCCAAGAATGGCCGCGTGATTATGGAGTTTTCCGGAAAAGAGCTGATTAAAGGCGAGCCTGATGCCTCATCCTTCCCCTCCGGCGGCCTGAGAGCTACCTTTGAGGCAAGAGGTTATACGGCCTGGGACTGCACCTCTCCAGCCTTTTTAAGAGAGTCCGCTATTGGTGTTACCCTGTGTATTCCTACTGCCTTCTGCTCCTACTCAGGGGAAGCTCTGGATAAGAAAACCCCGCTGCTGCGTTCCATGCAGGCGGTAAATGAGCAGGCACTGAGAATTTTGAGATTATTCGGCAATACTACTGCAAAGCGCGTGGCTCCTTCCGTAGGACCAGAGCAGGAGTATTTCCTGGTTGATAAGAAAAAGTACCTCCAGAGAAAGGATTTGATTTATACCGGACGCACCCTGTTCGGCGCGATGCCTCCCAAGGGACAGGAGATGGACGATCACTATTTCGGCGTAATCCGGGAGAGAATCGGAGCCTTCATGAAGGATGTAAACCAGGAACTGTGGAAGCTGGGGGTTCCGGCAAAGACCCAGCACAATGAGGTGGCTCCCGGACAGCATGAGCTGGCTCCCATTTACGAGGAGGCCAATGTGGCTACAGACCACAACCAGATTGTGATGGAGACATTAAAAAGGGTGGCCGGAAATCACGGTATGGCCTGCCTTCTTCACGAAAAGCCTTTTGCTGGAGTGAACGGTTCCGGAAAGCATAATAACTGGTCCTTGACTGCCGATGACGGCACTAATATGCTGAATCCCGGAGATACGCCTCACGAAAATGTGCAGTTCCTTTTGGTTCTGGCCTGCATTATCAAGGCTGTGGATCTTCACGCAGACCTGCTTCGGGAGTCTGCCGCGGATGTAGGAAATGATCACCGCCTGGGCGCGAATGAGGCCCCGCCAGCTATTATTTCTATCTTTCTGGGCGAACAGCTGGAGGATGTGATTGAGCAGCTGTGCGACACCGGAGAGGCCACCCATTCCAAAAAAGGCGGCACATTAAAGACCGGTGTAAACATTCTGCCGGATTTAGATAAGGACGCTACGGACCGCAACCGGACCTCACCTTTTGCTTTTACGGGAAATAAGTTCGAATTCCGTATGGTCGGTTCCTCCGATTCCATCGCCTCTCCCAACACGGTGCTAAACACCATTGTGGCAGAAGCATTTAAGGAAGCGGCGGATATTCTGGAGAACGCGGAAGACTTTGATTTGGCGGTTCATGACCTGATTAAGAAGATGCTGTCCGACCACCGCCGCATTATCTTTAATGGAAATGGCTACGCCCAGGAGTGGGTAGAGGAGGCGGAGCGCAGAGGCCTGCCTAACATCCGTTCCATGGTAGATGCCATTCCTGCGCTGAAGACAGAAAAGGCGGTTAAGCTTTTTGAGGAGTTTAAGGTATTTACCAGAGCGGAACTGGAGTCCAGAGTGGAGGTAGAGTTTGAAAACTACTCCAAGGCCATCAACATCGAGGCCAGAACCATGATTGATATGGCCAGCAAGCAGTTTATGCCCTGTGTTATCCATTACACCACCCGCCTTGCCAACTCGATTCGTTCCGTGAAGGAAGCCTGCCCGGAGGCGGATGTAAGCGTTCAGACGGAGCTTCTGATGGAGACCTCCGACCTGCTGTCTGAAATGAGAGTAGCGCTGGCGGCTCTGACTGATGCCACTGACCGCTGCGCGGCCATTGGAGAAGGCGAGGAGCAGGCGCTGGCTTACCACAGCCAGGTTGTTCCCGCTATGGCCGCTTTAAGAGCTCCGGTGGACCGTCTGGAGATGATTGTGGATAAGGACCTTTGGCCCATGCCCAGCTATGGCGATTTGATTTTCGAAGTATAATCGAGACATATGGAAAAGCCCCGGGATGGCATATAATGCTTCCTGGGGCTTTTTAGGTGAATCAGCTGTATTCTAAAAATCCTTCTCCAAATACCTCTCTTGCATCGCTGACAATTACAAAGGCCTTTCGGTCAATCTGCTTTACAATGTCCCGTACCAGAACAATTTCCTTTTTGGATACCACGCAGAACAACATTTGTTTTCCACTTTTCGAGTACATACCCACAGCATCTATGGAAGTGACGCCCCGCTCCAGCCGTTTCATAATAAGATCCGCGATTTCCTGGCTCCGGTCAGAAATGATAACTGCCTGCGTGGCGAATTTGAGGCCGTCCAACAGGTTGTCCGAAAGTTTGCATACGCAGTAAATGGCGATAATGGCATACAGGGCGTGATGAATTCCAAAAATAGAGGCGCCTGCCAATACTACCATTCCGTCCAAAAACTGCATGATCCAGGCGATGCTGTACTGGCGCATTTTCAGTTGGATTAGAGCAGCCAGCATATCCGTGCCTCCGGTAGTGGCCTGGTACATAAAGACTAAGCCGGTTCCGATACCGGATACAATTCCGCCGAAAAGGGCAGATAACAGCAGATCATCCGGCCTCAGGGGAATTTCTGGAATGATATAGAGGGAGATTGAGAGGGATACGGTAGCGGCTAGTGTACGGCGGATAAAGGTCCACCCTTTCAGCCGCCAGGCGGCTAAGAAGAGTGGAATATTCAGCATGGTGTTGGTAAGCCAGAGGGGAGCTCCCAAAAGGTTCTTGACGATGATGGCAATGCCGGAAACGCCTCCTGTGACCAGATTTGCTGGATCATAGATGTTTTTAATGGCAAATCCCATGATAAAAGCGCCGAGGACGATGGCCGCATATTCGCGCAACTCTTTTTTCTGTATCATAATTCAATGCCCCTATATAAACATTTCTACGCCGGGGCCCAGGGGCAGTTTTAACGCCCACCATACGGCCAGGATGATTAACTGTGTGATCAGAGTAGCGATGGAGTAGGGCATGCAGCCGGCGAATACATTTCCCATGCCTGGAGTCTTGCTCTTGTCGGTGTTGTACTTTCCTAAAAGGCCTACAATGAGGGCGATATCTGAGGAAATAGGAGCAATGCAGTTGGCGGAAGCATCTCCGATTCGGTAAGCAAGGGTGGTAAGGGCGGGGCTGAATCCGATGGAGTAAAACATGGGAATCAGGATTGGTGCCAGGATCATCCATTTGGAGGAACCGGAGGTCATAAATAGATCCAGGAAAATGGTGAACAGGATCACTAACACCAGCAGGCCGAATCCATTGATCCCGGTACCCTTAATCCATTCTGCCCCCGCTGCACCCAGAACGGTGGGAATGTTGGAGGCGTTGAACAGATAGATAAACAGGGAAGCCGGCAGGGCGATGACCATGAAATTAACCATGGAGTCGATGCTTTTTGCCAGCATTTTAGGCAAATCATTCCAGGTGGCAATCTTCTTGGTAGTACGTCCGTAAGCAATAGCGGTGACCAAAAAGAAGAGAAATAAAATGGTCAGGATGCTCTTTAAAAGAGGTGAATTAGGAAGCAGCGAGCCATCCTCCGCCCGGAAGAAGGAGTTGGAGGGGATGCAGGCGGCCACCACCAGGGCAATAAAGACGATAGCAGCGATGCCGGCATTGCGCAGGGCACGATGCTCGACGGGGGTTAAACCATTGGAAGCATCCGCATCCTGTACCAGGCTTAAATCCTTGGGTTCGCCGATGAAGCCCCTGACAAATTTGGTGGTTACGAAAGTGTAGACTACGGTCAAGATCAGGGCGCTGACCAGCATGAAATACCAGTTCTGGAGTACATGGACGGTGGAAGTGTCAATACCCAGGGAGGAACAGACGGACTCATCAATCCCGCTTACTAGAACGTCCAGATTTCCTACAAAGAGATTTGCGGCGAATCCGGCGTTGCCGGCTGCGTATGACAGGATGATGCCCAGCCAGGGGTTGTAGCCCATGGAAGCGAATACGGCTGCGGATACAGCAGTACATCCGAGGACACCGGCGTTGGAGGCGGTATGGGCATTGATGGCGACAAAGGAAACCACGGCAAAGACAAATGCTGGACGGACACCCATAATAGTCCGCTTGATTACAGCGCCGAACAGGCCGACCTGCTCCGCCAAGCCGATGGACAGCATCAGAAGGCCCATCATCATCATAGGAGAGAAGTTGTAGTAGATGCTGTACATGTTTTGGGTCACATTAGTGATCGTGTCCCGGTTGATCAGATTGATCACAGTGGTTGTAACGATCTCACTTGAGGTACCGTTTGAGCCTGCCTGTTCATAGGTGACAGATACTCCGGCGAAGATGACGGATAAAATAACGGATACGAAAATTAAAATGGTGAACAGGTAAAAGGGATGGGGGAATTTATTTCCTACAACCTCTACCCCGTGTATAAATCGCCAAAACAGACTTTTCTTTTCTTGTGTTGCAGTTTCCATTAATATACCTCCCATTCATGCTGCTTTTTATGCTTGCTGATAGACGGTTTCGCCGCCGACAACGGTTTCCAGAGCCCGGATGTCCTTGATTTCTTCCGCCGGACAGTTCATAAGGTCCCGGTCAATGATTACGAAGTCTGCCAGCTTTCCGGCTTCGATGCTTCCCTTTAAGTTTTCTTCAAACCCGGCATAGGCTCCCCAGGTGGTGTAGGAGCGAAGCGCTTCTTCACGGGTCATGGCCTGTTCGGGATGCCATCCATTTTCGGGAATACCCTTTTCGTCTTTGCGGGTGATGGCACAGTACATGCTGACAAAGGGATTACAGTTTTCAACCGGTGAGTCGGTTCCGTTGGGAAGAGGATTTCCCTGATCGATAAGGGTTCTCCAGGCATAGGCACCCTTGATCCGTTCCGCGCCAAGGCGTTGATCCGCTACTCTCTTGTCAGTCCTGAGAAATACGGTTTGGTGAGTGGGGATAATGCCTAACTGGTGAAATCTGGGAATATCTTCCGGAGCCAGGATCTGGGCGTGCTCAATCCGAAGCCTTGCATCTGGATCAGGAAGTTCTTTTAAAAGTCGTTCGTAGACATCCAAACACTGGCGGTTAGCGCTATCTCCGATGGCGTGGCACATGGTCTGGAATCCTGCCTTCCGGGCTTCATAGAGAATGGTGTAGAGCTGTTCGTTGGTCCATTTTCCGTTCCCCTTATGGCCGGGCTGGTCAGAATAATCCTCCAGCAGCCAGGCGCTGCGGGCACCCAGGGAACCATCGCAGGAAATTTTGTAGGCTCTGGCGGTGAGACGGTTGTCATACATGCCGATGCGCAGCCCCTTCTGGAAATATTTCATGGAGCCGGAGTAGAGTTCATCGTAGTTGGGGCGGCCAATGACCCTCATGCTGGCATAGATCCGAAGCTTGAGGATGTGCTTTTGGTAGAGCTCTTCCCAGGCTTCAATCCACTTTTCATCGGTGCCCGCATCGTGGACCGTGGTAAGACCGTGGGAGAAGAATTCATCCTGGGCCAGGAGGACGATTTTTTGAAGCTGCTCTTTTCCGTAGGGAGGAATGGCCTTGTTAAAAGGTTCCTGGGCCTGGTCGGTTACAACGCCAAGCAGGGAGCCGTCCGGTTTGCGCAGGTACTCTCCGCCTACAGGATCAGGAGTATCATTTGTGACACCGGCAGTTTCAAAGGCTTTGCTGTTGACCCAGGCCCCATGGCCGCAGGCACGTTTCAGATAGACGGGAAAATCAGGACACACTGCATCCAGTTCTTCTTTGGTGGGAAAGGAAGCATCAGGCCATTCATCATTGAGCCATCCCCGCCCTACGATCCATTCTCCCGGATGAGCGTTCTGGCGGGCTTTTGCTACCATGTTCACTATTTCCTGCTTCTGTTTACCTACGATGTCCAGTTCAAGCTTCATAGCGCCCGTATTATTGATGTGCAGGTGGGAATCGATGAGTCCTGGGAGTACGGTCCTGCCGTTTAAATCTATGATCTTTGTCTGTGGGGAACATAAGGCGCGTATTTCTTCATCGCTTCCAGCTGCGATAAAGCGGTCTCCTGACAGAGCGAAGGCGGAGCAAATGGAAAACTCCTTGTCTGCCGTATATACCCGGCCATTTATATAAGCGGTATCTGCTGTTCTCATATCTGTTGTGACCTCCTTTTGGTTTTGAATGTTACGTTTGGGTTGACAGCTGTCTGTATAGTTTCTATAATGTTACAGTAAAAAATATAGTTCTTTATAGTAAAAAACTCCAATACCACTTTTGCATAAGATTATAATAAAAGTGATTATCACATATATTTGGTGGTATTGCATTGGAGAATTTGAAGGGGGCAATGGGATGGACCTAAATAAAATTGACTATGTGATAGCGGTGGCCGACTTGAAAAACATCTCAAAGGCAGCCACGGCCTGCTTCGTATCCCAACCGGCCCTGACGCGATATATTCAGGGATTAGAGTGGGAACTGGGGCTGAAGCTTTTTGACCGGTCCACAGTACCGGTACAAATGACGGAGGCTGGAGCCCGGTACGTGGAAAAAATTCGTGAGATTCAAAGAATGCGGGATGAGCTGGATCAGGAAATGAAAGATTTTTACCGCAGAAGCAGACAGCAGATTGTACTTGGGATGTCCCCTACAAGAAGCTATACCTGGCTGCCCAGAATTCTTCCCGCTTTTCGCGAATTATGTCCTTCTGTGGAGGTCCGGGTGGTGGAAGATAATCTTCAGGAACTCCTGCAGATGCTGGAGCGGGAGCAGATCGATATTCTTTTCATGTCAACTATTCCCGATGTGGGAGAGCTTTTGCAGTTCGTAGAGTTGTGCAGGGAGGAAATGTGCCTGGTAGTCAGCCGTTTCAATCCGCTTTTGGAGCCTCTTTCCCTTCCGGAAAATCAGGCTCGGATTCTCCAGTATATTCCGCCGCAGGTTTTGACCCAGCTTCCGCTGATTTCCACCAATAAAAGCAATGGAACATACTATCTGGCAAAAAGATTGTTTGACAAATATCATATTTCTCCTACAGCCGTGCTGGAATTGAAAAATGCCAGTTCCTGCTATCGGATGGCTCCGGAGAGCAATGGCTTTGCTTTTGCACCGGTGTCGGTGATTCTGGAAGAAAAGTTTGGAAGTCTGCCGTTATTCTGCTCCATGGAGGAAGAAGTAAGTACGCGGCCGCTAGGCTTGGTCTATAAAAAAATGAGAAAGCTTCCGGCGCCTGCAATGGAGTTTATAGAGCTGGCACGGAAATTGATCCCCGGATATGTGAGGGAGCATATTCCTCATTTTGAGGTGGCGCAGGATATCGACTATTCGCCGATTCTCTGATCGTCCGGATTTTATGTTTTACAATTTGAATGTTCCGTGCTATAATGTTCATATCTTATTGAAAAGTATATTTTTTGAACATAAGGAGCGGATTACATCATCATGGACCGATATGGACTGATATGCAGGACAATTTTAGAGAATCCGGCTGTGACCCAAAGAGAAATGGCACGGATCCTGGACCTTTCCCTGGGCTCGATCAACAGCCTGATTAAAGAGTGTACGGCCAGAGGATTGATCGAGGAAGGAAATTCCGGAAAAGAGCGGTGGAAGCTTCTGGATGCAGGGCGCCGTCTGCTTGCGCCTTACAAGGTGGATGGGGCGGTCATCATAGCGGCAGGATTTGGCTCCCGCTTTGTGCCCCTTACCTTTGAAACGCCCAAGGGTCTTTTGGAGGTATTTGGCGAGCGGATGATCGAACGTCAGATCCGCCAGCTTCATGAGGCGGGGATCACGGATATTACGATTGTGGTGGGATATCTGAAGGAAAAGTTTGAGTATCTCATTGACCGTTTTGGGGTGAAGCTCCTCTACAATCCGGAGTATTCCACTAAAAATACCCTGGCAACGGTCTACCGGGCCAGAAAATTATTTGAAGGCAGAAATGTCTACCTGCTGTCCTCGGATAACTGGCTTAGGGAGAATATGTACCATTCCTATGAGTGCGGGGCCTGGTATTCCGCTTCCTTCCAGAAGGGGGAGACCAGGGAATGGTGCCTGGAATTCAACAAAAAGGGACGGATTACGGATGTGAAGGTGGGGGGAAAAGACAGCTGGGTGATGTATGGCCCGGTGTATTTTTCCAGGGAATTTTCAGCACGGTTCTTTCCGGTCCTGGAAGCCTGCTATGAGATTCCGGGAACGGAACAGTTCTACTGGGAGCAGGTTTATGTGGATATGCTTTCCGGCGAGGCCAGACGGAGGCTGGAGCGGGAGAACCCTGCTCTTCTGGAGCGGGCAGAGCGGGAGAGCGGAGTGCCTGCCAGAGAATGGACGCAGATTGAGATGGATGTGAACCGCCAGCCGGAAAATCAGGTTTATGAATTTGAGAATCTGGAGGAGCTCAGGGCATTTGACCCCAGGTACCGGAACCATTCGGACAATGAGGCGATGGCCCTGGTGGCACGGGTATTCCGGGTGCCGGAATCCAGAATCCAGGGTATCCGCTGCCTGAAAGCCGGCATGACCAATCAGTCCTTCTTGTTCCAGGTGGAGGAGAAACAGTACATCTGCCGGATTCCCGGGCCGGGGACGGAGCTTCTGGTCAACCGTGTCCAGGAGGCGCAGGCCTATGAGGCGGTCCGTCAGCTGGGAATCACAGAGAACCTAATTTATCTGAATCCGGAAAACGGATATAAGATTGCGGAATATTTCCCGGATTCCCGGAATGTATCCGCAGAAAGCTGGACGGATATGGAGCGCTTTATGGGGCTAATCCGTACCCTGCATCAGGGTGGCGTCCGGGTTTCCCACCGTTTTGATATGAGGGAGCGGATTGATTTCTATGAAACGCTGTGCAAAACCCATGGCGGGGTGCTGTTTGAGGACTACGGACAGGTGAGGGAGCAGATGAACTGGCTGATGGACCGTCTGGATGAGATGGAGCGGCCTCTTTGTCTTTGCCACATTGATGCCAATGTGGACAACGGCCTGATTCTGCCGGATGGTCGGCTGCGGCTTTTGGACTGGGAGTATGCGGGCATGTGCGACCCCCTGATTGACGTGGCCATGTGCGCTATTTACTCCTATTACGATGATGAGCAGCTGGACCATCTGCTGGAGCTCTACCTGGGCCGCCGGCCGGATGAGAAGGAACGTTTTGTCACCTACGCCTACGCCGCCCTGGGGGGATTCCTCTGGAGTCAGTGGGCGGTTTATAAAAAGGCCCTGGGGCAGGAGTTTGGGGAGTATACCATCATTATGTATCGGTATGCGAAGCATTATTATAAAAAACTGAGGGCTTCCGTTCAGGATGTACCGGAGAATTAATTATAGGGTTGCAAAGGGATGGGAGGCCGATTCCCAGAGGAGGAAAAACGGTAAGCTATTGACAAAAAGTTATGTGGGTTCAAACTTTGTTTCATTATACAAATGTAAAAAGATTCTCTAATATAACAATTGACAGTTGAAAATTATGCAATATGCATAAAGGAGAATGGAAAATGAAACAATTGAAAGAGCTTGCCGAATTTATTGAAAAATTCTGTTTGGAGGATGCCGGGGAGGAGGTCCTGAAAGCTGCGAAATACTGTATTCTGGATACGGTAGGCCAGGCTCTGGGAGCAAGGGACAACTCTATGCTTAAGGAAATTGAAGAAGTTTATTCTGCTTATGATGGAGAGTGCAGTGGAAGACAAGTGTCCCTTTGGGGGAGCGGAAAACAGGCCCCATTGAGAAGGGCTGTGTTTTTAAATGGTATGATGGGGCATATTCTGGAATTGGATGATGTCCATACAAATTCCAAGACTCATATTGGTACGGTGGTAATTCCGGCAGCCTGGGGGATGGCTGAATATTTGGGAAAAAGCGGAAAGGAGCTTTTGGAAGCAGTAATTTGCGGATATGAAGTGATGGCAAGAATTGGAATGGGCTTTGGGGTTTCCAGCCACCGGAATAAGGGATGGCACGCAACAGGAACAGCGGGAAGCTTTGGAGCTGCAGCCGCTTGTGGGAAACTTTTAGGCTTTTCCGCAGATCAGATTATGGGCGCCTTTGGACTGGCCGGAACTCAGGCTGGGTCTACATGGGCTTTCTTAAGCGATGGAGCTACCAATAAAATTCTCCATCCGGGCAGAGCGACGGTGAATGGTCTGGAGTCCTGTCTGCTGGTCCTTGGAGGGATGAGAGGATCATTCCATATTTTGGATGCAGAGGACGGAGGGATATTTCCGATGATGTCAGATGAATATGATTATTCCCTTGTAAGTGCCGGACTTGGACAGATATATGAAATACAGAAAATGGACAAAAAGCCGTATCCTTGCTGCAGAAGTACCCACTGCGCCATTGACGCTGGCATTAAGCTGCGGGAAAAAGAGCAGATTCACTGGGAAGATATTGAAAAGGTGGAGGTAAAAACATACCTGGTAGGGCTGAAGCAGTGCGGCCTTTCCGAGAGCAGCCTGGAGCCAAAGCTTCCCACAGAGGCAAAATTCTCTACCCCCTATACCTCGGCCTGTGCCTTGATGTATGGAGCAGTGGGACTGAAAGATTTTGAGCCGGAATCGATTGCAAGAGGCGAGGTCAGAACGCTGATGAGAAAAATCAAGGTAGTGGAGGATGCGCGTTTTACCGAACAGTATCCATCCCATTGGGGCTGCCGTATGGATGTCTTTTTGAAGGATGGAACAGTCGTCGGTGAAGAAATCGGAGATGCCTCAGGCAGTGTGGATTCTCCGCTTACAGACCGGCAAATTTTAGCAAAGATTCGTTCCTGCTGCAGCGGGTATGACGCAGGTTGGCTTGAAGATGTGTTTACGCAGATTTTAAATCTGGAAAATGTATATAAACTTCCCGTTCTGGCATAAAGGATTTGAATAGAGGGAGTTTTGAGGAGTCAATAGAATGAATAAAAGTGACCTGGAGAAGATTATAGCGATTGCGGAAGAGGGAAGCATGGCCCGGGCAGCCCAGAAACTTTATATTACTCAGCCGGCCCTCAGCAAATGCCTGACAAAGGTGGAGGATTCCCTGGGAGAGGCATTGTTTGTCAGAAGGCCCAACGGAATGATCCCTACGTACGCCGGGGAGTGCCTTGTAAGGAAGGCGTACCAGATTATGAAGCTATATGACGATGTGGAAATGGAGTTTTGCGAGCTGAATCAGATGCACAGAGGCGTTCTCCGCCTCGGAACAGCAGAACGTCTGGGCGCTTTAGTGCTTCCTGAACTGCTTTTGAACTTTAAAAGGCAGTACCCGAATATAAAAATTGAAATTGTGGAAGAAAACAGCATGGATCTGGAAGAAAAACTTCTGATTGGAGCTTTGGAAATCGCGATTCTTTGTCTGCCGCTGAAAAATGCAAATGTAAGCTATCAGGTGTTTTACGAAGACCCGATTTATGTGGCGCTTCCCAGCGGCCATCCTTTGAATGACCGTGCTTATCAAAAGGAGGGCAGCGGGGAAAAGTACCTGGATTTGGAAAAATTAAGAGGGGAAGAATTCATTCTGACCAGACATGTAAAGAAAACCAGAATGGCGGCGGACCGGATTCTTGCGAATTTGGGCAATGATTATGAAGTAATGATGGAATCGGCCAATATTGAAACGGTAATCCGTCTGGTGGCCAGCGGATTGGGAATTTCATTGATTCCCAGCATATTCGCCAGAACCTATAAAACAGGTGATAAAATCAAGTATTATCGGATTGAAGAGCGTTATCATCCTGTATGGCAGTGGGCGGTCATCTATGCGGACAGCATCGAGAATTTGACGCGTCCGTCAAAGGAATTATACCGGATTCTCTGTGAAAAGGGCTGTCAGCTGCCTAATTATATAGAATAATTTGGGGAACAATTCAGAATGGCTCACACCCCGAGGGCACCTGGTCTTTTTGACAGGCCTGAATTGTTACGAAAATTGTAATAAAAATGTTACGCATTCGTTCATGCGCTGTGATATAATGTTCGTGTTGGCAATGAGCAGTGCGGGCATAAAGACAGGGGAGCCGGCGTTGTGCCCGCACAAAAGCCGGCTCCCCTGTCTTTATGCCTATAGGGCGAAGCCCGCGAGCCCGGGGCCGGAGCCGGCCCCGGGCTGCCCTGCGGAACCATTTCGTGGGCCCCTACGTGTCTTAAAGTACAAAATGGAGGAGGGATTGTTGGGATGTTACGCGGAAAATATCGGAGATATCTGGCTGCGGCAGCTCTGATCGGCGCATTGTCGCTGGGAACTGCGTTTACGGCATATGCAGATGGATGGGACAAGTCAAACGGACAGTGGGTTTATATGGAAAACGGGGCGGCCAAGAAGGGATGGATCCAGACCAGTGACGGCTATTATTATATGGATCTGTCCACCGGTTATATGTGTACTGGTTTTCAGCAGATTAATGGGACCTGGTACTTTTTTAAGCCAAGCGGCCTTATGGCCACTGGCTGGGTGAATACGGACAACAAGTGGTATTACATGATGAACGATGGAGCCATGGTAACCGGTTGGCTGAAGATTGATAAGGGCAATGGAGATGTTTCCTACTACTATATGAGGGGCGGCGGCGATATGGCTACCGGCTGGCGGGAGATGGATGGCGCCTGGTATTATTTCCAGAGCAATGGGAAATGCGTGGTCAACGCCTGGGCTCAGATTAAAGACCAGTGGTTTCTGTTCGGGGAAGACGGTAAAATGAAAACCGGATGGAATAAGATTAACGACGACTACTATTATCTGGATACCGACGGTCACATGCTGACCGGCTGGCTTACAGACAGCAATGGAAGCAAATATTATATGGACGCTGCCGGCAAGATGTCGGTGGGATGGGAGCAGATTGATAACAGCTGGTACTATTTTAATGATAACGGCCATATGCTGACCGGCTGGATTCTGGTTTCCGGAAAGTATTATTATCTGGATCCTTCTACGGGCAAGATGGCGGCAGGTACTACTCTGACCATCGATGGCTCCTCCTACACCTTTGATTCCAGCGGCGTTTGCCAGAATGCCGGGGGAGTGACAGCTCAGAGTCCGGGAACAAGTTCTACAAACAACAATAACACCAGCAATTATGGACCGGGAGTATCCGGTTCCGGTTCATCTTCCAGCCAGTCGCCTTCCAGTTCTACAAGCGGCAGCACCAGCAAGGAGACAGCCTCCCAGGGTCTGCAGCCAGGGCTGACCGATGGACCGGGCTGAGAAAAGAGAGGATTATATGAGACATAAGATACGTTGCAGAACGGTCTTCTGCGGAGGGGCGTTGGTCCGCCGCAGAGCTGCGGCAGCCGGTTTGGCGGCAGTGCTGTCCGCTATGGCGCCGGTTACGGCCTGGGCGGCAGGGCCTGGGGAAACGGGAGCAGCAAGCACATCCGGGGGGCCGGGGGTGGTAAACGTTGGAGGAAGCACATCACAGTCCGGCAGCTCTGCAAGCGGCAGCCAGACGGGAAGCAGTACCTCGGATACCTCTTGGGAATACTCGGGAGGGGCCTACCGCATGCCGGACGGATCCGCCATTACCAATGTTATAGCCAGGGGAATCGATGTATCCCGGTGGCAGGGAGACATTGACTGGAGCCAGGTGGCGGCGGATGATGTTTCCTTTGTGATGCTTGGAACCAGGTCCAGAGGCGCGGTGGATCCTTATTTTCATCAAAACATCCAGGCGGCCCACGCCGCAGGGGTGAAGGTGGGCGTCTACATCTATTCCCTTGCCACTACTACGGATATGGCGGTCCAGGAGGCGGATTTTGTACTGGACCTGATCAAAGACTATCCGGTATCCTACCCGGTGGCCTTTGATATGGAGGACGACGCCCAGGGTGTGCTGTCCAAGGATGAGCTGGCGGCCATCGCCAACGCCTTCTGCCAGAGAATTTCCGATGCGGGTTATTATCCTATCATTTATGCCAATGAGAACTGGCTTAACAATAAGCTGGACATGTCTAAGATGGATTATCCCGTATGGGTAGCCCGGTATTCTGCGAGACCTTCCTACTCCAATCCGGTGATGTGGCAGGCGACCAATACCGGCTCCATCAATGGAATCAGCGGGAACGTGGACATCGATTTCCAGTTCAGCGACTTCACCTCCGTGATTCCGGCCAATACCTGGAGAACAATCGGAGGGAATACATACTATTATCAGAATTATGCCATGCAGAAGGACGCCTGGATCAAC
The DNA here is from genome assembly GCA_900547035.1 of uncultured Clostridium sp. GTDB lineage: Bacteria > Bacillota > Clostridia > Lachnospirales > Lachnospiraceae > Enterocloster > Enterocloster excrementigallinarum. Next base: position 121,827 of record URFM01000002.1, read on the forward strand.
GATGGGGAGGGCTGGTATTACATGGGGTCCGACGGTCTGGCGGAAACCGGCTGGCTGACGGAGAGCGGAGAGCTTTATTATTTGGATGAATCCACCGGTCAAATGCAGTACGGCTGGAAGGACCGGGACGGCTCCTGGTATTATCTGGGAAGCTCCGGAGCGGCGGACAAAGGCTGGGTCCAGGATGGACAACTCTGGTATTATACGAACCCCAGCACCGGGGTAATGCAGACTGGCTGGATTGAGGACAATGGAAACCGGTATTTCCTGGAATCCAATGGAAGAATGGCAGTGGGTTGGACCAGCCAGGATGGAAAATGGTACTATTTAAGCGCCAGCGGAGCGCTTGCCAAGGGCTGGATTGACGATGGCGGGGTTTGGTACTACTCCGACAGCCAAGGCGTGATGCAGACTGGCTGGATTACCGTGGGAGGAAGCCGCTATTTCCTGAGAGGAAACGGTTCCATGGCTACGGGCTGGAGAGAGATGGACGGAGGCTGGTATTACTTCAATGGCCAGGGCCAGATGGTGACGGACTGGGAGCAGGTTAACGGACAGTGGTACTACTTTAACAGCTCAGGCGTGATGCAGACCGGTCTGATCAATGTCAATGGGGTGAATTATTATTTAGACCCTGCGGACGGCTTTATGTACGCCAATACAACGGTCACTGTGGACGGAGTGTCATACAATGCGGATGGAAGCGGCGCCCTGAGCCAGGTTCAGCAGCCGGACGCACAGCAGACAGAGGGCTCTCAGAACGGCAGTCAGACGGCTGAAACGCAGCAGACACAGAGCCAGCAGACCCAGGAGAGCGGCTCTGCTCCGGGACCGGTAATTATAGAAGGCGTCAACGGCGGACCGGGAGTTACAGGATAGCGGTTCATGTTTCTTCAAAATCCCTCATATAATGAAGAGAGAGGGAAACAGGAGAAGCGGATATGAATATGAAAGTAAAGGTCAGGATTCTGGAACTGATAGCAGTTCTGGACCTGGCCTTTCTCCTGTTTTTGGGACAGATGTATGCGGCTGGGGGCCCGGCTGCTCCTGTCTCCTCCGGGGATGAGGAAGCAGTCATTCACCGGGGATACGTGGCCCTGACCTTTGACGACGGGCCGGACCGGGAATGTACGGAGGATTTGCTGGACGGTTTGAAAAACAGGGGAGTGAAGGCCTCCTTTTTCCTCATGGGCCAGAATATTGAGGGGAACGAGGACCTGGTCCTGCGGATGAAGGAGGAGGGGCATCTGGTGGGAAACCACAGCTACAGCCATCTGCTGCTGACCAAAGCGGACAGCCGGGCAGTGTGTCAGGCGGTGGACAGAACCAGCCGTCTGATTCAGGAAATTACCGGAGAAGAGCCTCAGTACATCCGCCCTCCCTACGGAGAGTGGAACGAGGAGCTGGACTGTACCCTGGCCTTGACTCCGGTTTTTTGGACCGTGGATTCCCTGGACTGGAAGCTGAAAGACCGGGCTCAGATTGTGGACCGGGTCTTGAAAGATGTGGAGGATGGGGATATCATATTGATGCACGACATCTATCCCCAGTCGGTGGAGGCGGCCCTGGAGATTGTTGACAGGCTGAGTGCCGGAGGATATACTTTTGTTACGGCAGATGAATTGCTGATCGACTGATGTTCACATCGGATGTCCTGAAAAAGTACCACTGAAAAAGAAAGGCGGTGTATGCTGCTTTGGATTTATTTGACTATATGAGAGAAAAACAGATGAAGTCGGAGGCGCCTCTGGCCTCCAGGCTTCGCCCCAGGACCCTGGATGAGGTGGTGGGACAGGGCCACATTATTGGAAAGGACAAGCTGCTGTACCGGGCCATCCAGGCTGACAAGCTGGGGTCCGTGATTTTTTACGGCCCACCCGGCACAGGAAAAACCACCTTGGCCAGGGTGATTGCCAACACTACCAGTTCTGATTTCCGGCAGATTAACGCCACGGTGGCAGGGAAAAAGGATATGGAGGACGTGGTAAAGGCCGCCAAGGACAATATGGGGATGTACGGCAGAAAGACCATCCTTTTTGTGGATGAGATTCATCGCTTCAACAAGGGACAGCAGGACTACCTGCTTCCGTTTGTGGAGGACGGGACCTTGATTCTCATCGGGGCTACCACGGAAAATCCCTATTTTGAGGTAAACGGCGCTCTTTTGTCCCGGTCCAGGATTTTCGAGCTGAAGCCCCTGGAGAAAGAGGACATCAAGGAGCTGATCCGCCGGGCCCTGACCGACGAGGAGAGAGGAATGGGAGCCTACGGGGCGGTGATGGACCCGGAGGCCATGGACTTTCTGGCGGATACGGCCAACGGGGATGCCAGGGCCGCTTTAAACGCGGTGGAATTGGGAGTTTTGACGACGGAGCGCAGCAGGGAAGACGGGAAAATTCACATCGGCCTGGATACGGCCCAGGAGTGCATTCAGAAGCGGGCGGTGTATTATGATAAGGGCGGAGATAACCACTATGATACGATTTCCGCATTTATCAAAAGCATGCGGGGCTCGGATCCGGATGCAGCGGTTTACTATTTGGCCCGGATGCTTTATGCCGGGGAGGACATTAAGTTCATTTCCCGCCGGATTATGATTTGCGCTTCCGAGGACGTGGGAAACGCGGACCCGCAGGCACTGACGGTGGCCGTCAGCGCAGCTCAGGCGGTGGAGCGGGTAGGCATGCCGGAGGCGGCCATTATCCTGTCCCAGGCAGTGACCTATGTGGCAACGGCGCCCAAGAGCAACGCGGCCTGCATGGCCATCAGCCAGGCTCAGCAGACCGTGGAGGAAACCAGAACCATGCCGGTTCCGGTCCATCTGCAGGATAAGCACTACAAGGGGGCAGAGAAGCTGGGACATGGAGCTGGCTACCGCTATGCCCACGATTATCCCAAGCACTATGTAAAGCAGCAGTATCTGCCTGACGGTCTGACGGGGATGGTCTTTTATCAACCATCGGACAACGGCTATGAGCGGCAGATTAAACGTCATATGGAATGGCTGAAATCGAAAGAGGATGAATTGGAATGAATAAACAGGAGAAAAACCGGCTGATTGTATTGTCGCTGGATGCGGTGGGAACCATTGACCTGCCCTATATGAATACCCTGCCTCATTTTCGGGCATTCTTCAAACGTGCCGCGGGATGCGCAAGGGTCTTAAGCGTTTATCCAAGCCTGACCTATCCGGCTCACACCAGTATTGTGACCGGACTGTATCCGGCGCGTCACGGCATTGTCAACAACCACAAGGTTCAGCCGGAAAAACGGAAGCCGGATTGGCTGTGGCAGAGGCGCTACATCCGGGGAACGACCTTGTACGATGAGGCCAGAAAGCAGGGGATGCGGGTGGCCGCCCTTTTGTGGCCGGTGACGGGTAGGGCGAAAATCCGCTATAACCTTCCGGAGGTCTGGGCCAACCAGCCTTGGGAGAATCAGATTTCCGTCAGTATGAGAAATGGAACTCCTCTTTACCAGATTGACCTTTACCGCCGGTATGGCTATATGATTCAGGGGGCCAGCCAGCCCAGACTGGATAATTTTGTCCAGGCCTCCCTGTTGTACACGATGAAGCGTTTTCGACCGGATGTGACCTTGGCCCATTTTACGGATGTGGATTCCAACCGCCACATATTCGGTGTTTCCGTTCCTGGCATCCAGGACGCCCTCCAGCGCCATGACCGGCGCCTGGGAGAACTGATGAGCCTTTTGGATAGCCAGGGGCTGGAGCAGAAGACCAATGTGGTGATTCTGGGGGACCATTGCCAGAAGGATGTGTCTATGGCCATTTATCCCAATTACTGGTTTCGGAAAATGGGCTGGCTGACAGTGAAAAAAGGGGTAATTTCCAACTGGCGGGTGCTGGCCAGAGAATGCGACGGGGCCTGCTATATTTATCTGAAAAACCGCAGGGACCGTCATCTGGCGGCTCAAGTGAGGAATTTTTTGGAGCAGTGGAAGGAGAACCCTTCTTCCGGGCTGGAGCAGATCTTTGAGCAGCCGGAAATTCAGCGCATGGGGGCTAATCGGGACTGCACCTTTATGCTGGAGGCCAGGGACGGCTTTTTTTATCAAAACGAGGCGGAGGAGCCTTTCCGCCAGGCGGGCTACGGCAGCGGACTCCATGCGGGAACCCACGGCTATCTGCCCACCAAGGCAGGATACCAGACCATCTTTTTCGGAGCTGGTCCGGATTTTATACCGGGGGCCAGAATCGGCAGTATGAGGCTGGTGGATGAAGGACCGCTGCTGGCAAAGCTTCTGGGCGTCAGCCTGGGAAATACGGATGGGAGAGCGCCGGGAGGACTTTTACGGGAGGAGAATCTGTTATGAAGGGAACATTATATTGCGTCAGCGTGGGTCCCGGGGACCCGGAACTGATGACCTTAAAGGCGGTTCGGATAATCCGTCAGTGCCAGGTGATCGCGCTGTCGGCGGACAGGAGAGCTGCAGGGCTGATGGAGGGGAAGGATACCTGCGGGGAGCGGATGAAATGCGTGGCCTACGCCATTGCCCGCGGAGCGGTGCCGCAGCTGGATGAAAAGGAGATCCTGCCTTTGTCCATGCCTATGACGAAGGACCGCAGGAATCTGGAGGAAAGCCATAAGGAGGCCGCAGGGGCCATTGAAAGAATTTTGTCAGAAGGAAAGGATGTGGCCTACCTGACGCTGGGGGACGCCTCCGTCTATGCCAGCTGTATGTATCCGGCAACAATTCTGAAAAAAAGGGGATGGCCGGTGGAAATGGTCAGCGGGGTTACTTCCTTCTGCGCGGCATCTGCCAGATTGGGGGAGGCTCTGGTCAGCGGTCCTGAGCAGCTGCACATTCTCCCTTCCTCCTACCAGGTGGAGGAGGCCTTAAAGCTTCCCGGCGTGAAGGTGCTGATGAAGTCGGGGAAGGAATTGGGGGCGGTGAAGGAGCTTTTGGAAGCCAGAGGCGACGAGGTGACGGCGGTAGAGCGGTGCGGCATGGAAGGAGAGAGGATTTTCCATTCTCTGGAAGAGCTGCCTTCGGATGCAGGCTACTATACCACTCTGATTGTGCGAAAAGCCCGGTAAAAGGCGGGCTTTCCCGCGTTTGGATTGACATTTGTCCGGTCCGATGGTATAAATACAAGGTACTAAAGTTGCTGTTCAGGCTGCTGTCCTGAACAGATGCGTAAAACAGAAGTTTTGCGCTGAAAGGAACCCCAACCGGTAAACAATGGTCAAGGAGGAGTTTATGAAAAATAGAAATTTTGGAAAGAGGCTTGCGGCTCTGGGAATGGCAGCTGTGGTGGCCTTTTCTCTGGCAGCCTGCGGCGGCAGCAGTTCCGGCAGCGGGACTCAGACCGGAGGACAGACGGGAAGTCAGGCTCAGACAGAGGGACAGCCCGGAGAAAAGATTGTGAATGTAGGCGTGACCAACACCCTGGGAACCTTAAATCCACTGCTGATGGACGGCGGAGAGGTAAATAAATACGCGACGGGACTGATGTTTCTGCCCTTAGTAGAGCTGGATGCGGATCTGAATTTTGAGGGGATGCTGGCAGATTCCATTACGGCGGAGGATGCGAATAACTTTCTGGTGCATATCAATCCGGAGGCTACATGGTCCGACGGCCAGCCGGTGACAGCGGACGATGTGCTTTACACCGCCCTGAAGCTTACCAGCCCGGTGATTGGAAATACGGCTATGATGTACTATGCTTTTGAGGGCGTAGGAGACGATGGGTTTACGGAACAGGGGGCAGACCATATCGAAGGAATTGTGAAGGTGGATGATCAGACGGTCCGCTTTACCACAAAGGAGCCCATGGCGCTGGCTACCTTTCAGAATTCCTATGCCCGCTATCTGATGCCCCTTCCCAAGCATGTAATCGAAGGGTTTTCCGATGAGGAGCTGACTGCTAATGACTGGTTCAATCATCCGGATGTGGTCAGCGGCCCCTTTATGGTGACGGACTATGACCAGAACCATTATATTTCCTATACGGCAAATGAGAACTACTGGAAGGGAGCGCCCAAAATCGACAAGCTGAACATCCGCATTGTGGAGGGCAGCCAGCTTTATGCGGGCTTAAGCTCCGGCGAAATCGATGTGGCCCAGCAGACCATGAGCGCCTTCCCGGTAGAGGATTATGAGAGCGTGGAGGCGCTGGAAAATGTGGAGGCGGTTTACGGAGATCCGGTGACAAACCAGTCGGTATTTATCCGCACTCAAAACCTGCAGGACGCCAGAGTGCGTCAGGCTATGCTCTGCGCGATTGACCGGCAGCAGATTTTGGACCAGCTCTTAAAGGGACACGGAGAAGTGATAGACGGATTCCTTTCCTCGATCAGCCCCTATTTTGACGAGACGATCACCCCGGTCTCCTATGATCCGGACCGTGCCAAGTCCCTGTTGGAGGAGGCCGGATGGGATTCTTCACAGACCCTGAAGTTCTATATCAATTCCGGGGACAGCACCTTTGTCAATGCGGCGGCTATCATAGTGGCCCAGTGGGCGGCAGTGGGAATCAATGCCCAGATTCAGACGGTGGATTTCGCTACTCTGATGGATGTGGCTACCAGAGGCGAGTTCGATGTATTGGCTGTTCAGTACACCTATGCGCCGGTTGATCCCTATGCCGATGTGGCCTGGCTGTTGGGAGGAGAGGAAAGCTGGACGGGCTATACGTCTCCCGAGGTGGAGGAGGCCCTGGCCCAGATTCCTCTGGTAAACGATACCGAAGATACCAGGGAACTCTATTCCGTCATCGATCAGAGGGTACAGGAGGATGTTCCTATGTTTTCCGCCTACGTGATCAGCTCTTTGGGAGCGGTGAACAAGAGGCTTACAGGGGTTACGCCTACAGTTTACGGATTCTTCAACCACGTAGAGCAGTGGGATGTTGCAGAGTAGAAAAAGGCAAGAGTTCAGGCAGTTCTGAGCATTTGAAAAAACAGGAAAAGGCTCGCCAGTTTCATCTGGAAGAGCCTTTTCGGAGGTTAAGCCGCAGGGCGGGAAGGGAGTAGTATGCCCCATTTATTGGAAGTAAAGAATCTGACAACCGTATTTCAGGGGGATGGAGGGGAGATGACAAGCGTGGATGGCATCTCCTTTTTCGTAGATTCCGGTGAAATCCTCTGTTTGGTGGGGGAGTCTGGCTGTGGGAAAAGCGTGACATCCCTGTCTTTAATGGGACTTTTGGGCAGGGGAGGCCGGGTGAGCGCGGGAGAGGCCTTGTTTGAAGGAAAGGATCTCCTTGACATGAAAGAGGAGGAGCTGGACCGCCTCAGAGGAGACAGAATTTCCATGATTTTTCAGGATCCATTAACCTCCTTAAATCCGGTGTTTACTATCGGACGGCAGATTACGGAGAGTATCCGGGTTCACATGGGATTTAGCCGGGCAAAGGCAGATGAGAGGGCGCTTTCCCTGCTGAACAAGGTTGGGATGCCGGATGCCAAAGCCGCTATGAAGAAATATCCGCATATGCTGTCAGGAGGACAGAGACAGAGGGTGATGATTGCTATGGCGCTGGCCTGCAATCCCAGGCTGCTGATTGCTGACGAGCCTACTACGGCCTTGGACGTCACGATCCAGGCTCAGATTATGGAATTGATCCGGCAGCTTCGGAGAGAACTGAATATGTCCGTGATTCTTATAACTCATGACATTGGCTTGGTGGCACAGATGGCGGACCGGGTGATGGTGATGTATGCGGGACAGATTGTGGAGCAGGCTCCCGTGCTGGAGCTGTTCGACCATCCGGCCCACCCTTATACCCGGGCTTTGCTGCAGTCTGTGCCTTCCGTACCCAGAATGGGAAAGGGGAGAACAACAGGAGAGAATCGCCTGGAGTCCATTGGCGGAGTAGTGCCGGAACATTATGATCAGATCACGGGCTGCCGTTTCGCGGACCGCTGTCCGTACTGCGAGGAGCGCTGCCATGAGCCTCAGAAGGAGCGGCAGGCAGGAGAAACGCATCTGGTCCGCTGCTGGAAGGAGGTGCGGTGATGGAGCAGAGGGAACATGAAAATACGCCCATCCTGAAGGTGGAGGGCCTGAAAAAGTATTACCCGGTCAAAGGGGGCATCATCACCCACCAAATCGGCCAGGTGAAGGCGGTCAACGGCGTCAGCTTCTCTGTCCGGGCTGGGGAAACCCTGGGGCTGGTGGGGGAGTCCGGCTGCGGAAAGTCTACCCTGGGCCGGCAGATTGTAGGGCTGGAGCGCCCTACAGAGGGGAAAATCTACTATAAGGGAATGGACTTGGGGACCATGAGGCCCAGGGAACTGAAACCGGTTCGGACCCAGCTTCAGATGGTGTTTCAGGATTCCTTTTCTTCCCTGAATCCCAGAAAGCATGTGTATGAAATCCTTTCGGAGCCTATGCTGTACCACAAAATCGTATCCAGGGACGGACTGGAAGGGAAACTGAAAGAGCTTCTGGATATGGTGGGGCTGCCGGTCAACGCCCTGGGCCGGTATCCGCACGAATTTTCCGGGGGCCAGAGGCAGAGAATCTGCATTGCCAGGGCCTTATCCCTGAATCCCGAACTTTTGGTCTGCGATGAGCCGGTCAGTGCTCTGGATGTGTCCATCCAGGCCCAGATTCTGAATTTGCTGCGGGATTTACAGAAGGAGCTGGACTTGACCTGCATTTTTATCGGCCATGGACTGGGAGCGGTAAACTATGTCAGCGACCGGATCGCAGTGATGTATCTGGGGCGGATTGTGGAGCTGGCAGACAGAGAGCAGCTTTTTGAAGAGCCGGTGCATCCTTATTCCCGGGCCCTGTTTGCAGCCGTACCATCGCCGGATCCAAGGGATCGGAGGGAAGGGGAACTTCTGGAAGGAGAAGTGGTCTCCAGCATGAATCCTCCGGAGGGCTGTCCCTTCCATCCCAGATGTCCTTACCGGCAGGAGGAATGCTCACGGAAGGTGCCGGAGCTGCTGCCGGTGATGGGAGATGAGAGCCATCTGGCAGCCTGCCCGGTGATGGCCCGGGAATACGCGGGGAAGGAGTGAACGCGCCATGGGAAAATATATTTTAAAGCGGCTTTTAATTGCCATTCCTACTTTAATCGGAATCACCATCATTGATTACGCCATCATGTGCCTGGCGGGAAATCCGCTGGAAATGATGGCGGGCCCCAGGGTGTCCCAGGAGGCTATTGCGGTGCGGGAGGCGGCCCTGGGACTGGACCAGCCATTTTACATTCAGTATCTGATGTGGGTGGGGAAACTGCTCCAGGGAAATATGGGCTATTCCATTAAAAGCTACCAGTCGGTCAGCGCTATGATCGGAAGCCACTTGGGCCCCACTCTTCTGCTGATGGGGGTGTCACTGCTGGTAAGCCTTTTAATCGCCGTTCCGGCGGGCATTTACAGTGCGATTCATCAGTATTCCAAGGGAGACTACGCGGTGGTGACCTTTTCCTTTTTGGGGAGCAGCATCCCGAGCTTTTTCCTGTCCCTGCTGCTGGTCTATCTGTTTACGGTGAAGCTGGGAATCCTGCCTTCCGGGGGCATGACCACACTGGGTACCTCGGGAGGGGCGGCGGATGTGGCGGTCCATATGGTGATGCCTGTCCTGGTGCTGGCAGTGTCCATGGCGGGGACCAATATCCGCTATATCCGCAGCGCGGTGCTGGAAATCCTTCAGCAGGATTATCTGAGGACGGCCCGGGCTAAGGGAATCGGGCGCAGGCGTGTCATCGGACAGCATGCCCTGCGCAACGCCATGGTTCCCATCGTAACGGTCATCGGCATGCAGATTCCGGTGCTCTTTGGGGGCGCGGTAATCGTGGAGCAGCTGTTTTCTTGGCCGGGCCTGGGACTGATGACCATGAGCGCCATTATGAGCCGGGACTATCCGGTCATCATGGGAGTCTGCCTGCTGTCGGCCGTGGTGGTGCTGCTGGGAAATTTGATTACGGATATTCTGTATGCGGTGGTGGACCCCACCATCCAGTATTGATGAGGAGCGTTCCATGAAGAAAGAAAGGAATCTTACAAATGAAAGCTATCTGCAGACGATCTGGAGGCGTTTTAAGCGCCACCATCTGGGGGTAGTGAGTCTGGCGGTGCTGGTGGTCATCGGACTGGCCGCCCTCTTCGCTCCGGTGATTGCTCCCCATGACCCTGAGGCCATCGTAGGCCCCTTTGGAGCTCCGCCCAGTCCGGATTTCTGGCTGGGGACGGACCAGATTGGGAGAGATATGTTAAGCCGCCTTCTGTACGCCACCAGGGTTTCCCTGATGGTGGGAATCCTGGCTACTGCCATTTCTACAGCAGTGGGGGTGATGCTGGGGCTGCTGTCCGGCTATTTTGGGGGATGGCTGGATATGGTCATCATGCGTTTTACGGACATGGTCATGTCCTTCCCTTATATTCTCCTGGTGCTGGTGGCGGCGGCCATCTTTGAGCCGGGGCTTTGGAGTATCATCCTGATTCTGGGGTTCGTGGATTGGCCAGGCATTGCCCGCCTGGTCCGGGGAAATGTGTTAAGCCTCAGGGAGAGCAATTTCGTGAAAAGCAATCTTGTGGCGGGCATGCCCCTGAGGCATATCCTGTTTTCGGAAATCCTCCCCAACACCGTGGCCCCCATATTGGTGTACGCCACCTCGGTGATGGCTCTGTCCATGCTGGATGAGGCATCTTTGAGTTTTCTGGGTATGGGAGTACAGCCCCCGGCGGCCAGCCTTGGAAATATGCTAAACAGCGCCCAGTCCCTGACAGTTCTTACCTCCCAGCCTTGGCTGTGGATCCCTCCAGGGCTGCTGATTGTAATCCTGGTGGTGGCGATTAATTTCGCCGGAGATGCCCTGCGGGATGCGGTGGACCCGAAGGCGGTTACGGGGCAGCAGAGTTGAATTTTATTCAACTCTGCTTCTTTGCATGTACTTTTATCTATTGCAATCTCCCCCTGCATGTGCTAAACTAAATTTACTTCAGTTATATCTGTTTTTTCTTTTTAAGCGGTATATTTTCTGCCGCACCTTGGTCTCTTCGGCCGGAATCTCAGATAACGTTGAAAAATCAAAGTCAATTTCGTATAATAAAAAGGAGGAATGCAGATGAAAAAGGTTCTGCAGTGGCATCCGGCCTTTCAGGCGGTTCTGCAGATTGAGTTTTCCGGGGAGGCACAGTATTTGCAGTTTTTTAAGGAATACAATCTCACGGACAGCCCGCTGCGCATCGATACGCTGGTAATCAAGAAGGGCCAGGGAGTGCAAATCCAAAAGAAAATTGGCCGAATATTCCGCTGGTATAATATCGTAGAATATAAGGGGCCGGAGGACAGCCTTTCCGTCAACACATTTTTTAAAGCCAACGGATACGCGGCGATTCTCCAGTCCGGCACCAAGCGGGAGCAGGAAATCCCTCCGGATGAAATCACGATCACGTTAGTGGGGAACCATTATCCCAGAAAGCTGATGGAATTTTTAAAGAGCCGGTATCCGGTCCGGATTACAAATATGGATTCCGGAATCTACTACGTGGAAGGATTGTTGTTCCCTCTTCAAATCCTGGTGCAGAAGGAACTGGATTCACAGGAGAATCTGTGGCTCAGCCGCCTGAGGCAGGATTTAAACCGGGAACAGGATGTGGAAGTTTTGTCCAGGGCCTATATGGGGAAAGAAGACAATCCCCTTTACAGCGCGGCGATGGACCTAATTGTGCGGGCCAACTGGAATGTGTATAAGGAGGAAAATCAAATGTGCGATGCGTTAAAAGAACTCTTTGATGAATTATACGGAGAAAAGATTGAGAAACAGATTCAGATAGAAAAAAATAATGCCAGGGCCGAAGGAAAAGCAGAAGGCAAAGCCGAGGGGAGAGCGGAAGGAAAGGCCGAGGGCAAAGTGGAGGGAAAGGCAGAAGGAAAAACCGAAGGCCAGGCTCTGAGCGTCCTGGACTTGCTGGAGGACATCGGCCCGGTTCCTTCCTCTCTCAGAAAAACTATTATGGCGCAGAAAGATGGGGAAACGCTGTCCCGGTGGCTGAAAGCAGCCGCTAAAGCCAACAGCCTGGAGCAGTTTCAGCAGGAGATGACCGTACCGCTGGATTGTTAAGCACGAGTAAAAAATGATAGACTCAGAACATCAAAGGAGCTGTGAAAAACAGGAGTTAAACCTCTCGTTTTCACAGCTCTTTGTAAGATTTTGAAAGAAATAGACGAAGATTGTCCGGTTTCCGAAACATTGAGTCCATCGCGCCTCCTTCCCAGGAGCGAGCCGAAGCGAATCAGCGACTAGTTCCTGGATGGATATTATATTATGAGGAAAAATAGGCGGCAGCTTTTTTGCCTGCTCAGGAGCAAAATAGATGGGATGAATATTAGGGGTATATTGACTAATATTAGATGATATGGTAAAAATAAAATATATTAATGGGATGACTGAAGCAGGCATTATCGAATGAACAGAAGGGGGATTCTATGAGAAAGGAGATTGAGCTCATAAGAGAGCAGACCAGAGAAGGAAGGATTTCATGGGATACGGCGAAAGAAGCGCTGGATGGGCTTTTGCGTCAGCTTACGCCTGTCAAACGTGTGCTGCTGGTTCCGCCGGATTTGACCCGCTGCTATTCCTGGGGTGGAAAAATCACGGATTATTTGTACCATGCTTTACAAGCAAGAAGTGGAAGCACATCCCAAGTGATGATCATGCCGGCGGTGGGAACCCACTGTCTCATGACTAGGGAACAGCAGGTCCGCTTTTTCGGGGAAGATATACCGGCAGATGCATTTCTCTGTCATGATTGGCGGAATGGACTGACGATGGTGGGGACCGTTCCGGAGGATTTTGTGAGACAGGTCACGGGTGGACGGTGGAATCATTCCATTAAGGCGGAGGTCAATTCCAGATTGACGGACGGTTCATTTGACCTAGTGATTTCTATTGGCCAGGTGGTCCCTCACGAAGTGGTGGGAATGGCTAACTACACAAAAAATATTCTGGTGGGCTTGGGCGGACGTGAGATGATCAATGAAAGCCATATGGCGGGGGCGGTCTGCAACCTGGAAACGATCATGGGAAACATCGATACTCCGGTTCGGAAGATTTTCGATTATGCAGAGGAGAAGTTTCTGAAGGATATTCCGCTGGTATATATTTTGACCGTGACCACTGAAGAACAGGGAGAGGCGGCTCTCCATGGGATTTTCTGCGGCTCAGAGAGAGAAACCTTTACAGAGGCGGCGAAACTGGCGCAGTATTGGAATGTAACGCAGGTTCCCAGGAAGACCCAAAAAGTAGTGGCTTATCTGGAACCGGAGGAGTTTACTTCCATGTGGGTGGGAAATAAGGCAGTGTTCCGAACTAGAATGATGATTGAGGATGGAGGAGAGCTGCTGATCCTGGCACCGGGGCTGAAAGCCTTTGGAGAAAATGAGGAGGTGGACCGGCTGATCCGCCGTTATGGATATCGGGGGACTGAGAAGATCATGGAGCTAGTGGAAGAGGGAGCTTTTCAGGGCGCAGCCATGGTTTCAGCTCATCTGATCCATGGCTCCTCGGAGGGCCGCTTTTCTATTACCTATGCAGTGGACCCGGGATTGATGAGCAGGGAGGAGATTGAGAATGTGGGTTACCAGTATATGGAACTGGGAACGGCCCTGGAACGCTATCCGATTGATAGGCTGGAAAACGGATTTCAGATAATGCCGGATGGGGAAGAAGTTTATGTGGTGAAGGCTCCGGCGGTGGGGCTTTGGAGAGGATAAGAATAGCAGTTCCGGAGATTTGATAATTCAAATTGAGGAACTGTTTTTTTTATGAATGTGGAACAATTTTTCATAAAAGTGGAATGAATGGAAAATGCACCAGCTTGTTTCATAAGAAATGGATTTTGTAGAAAATAAACAAAAAATCATAAAAAATACTGTAAAAATACAATAGAAAACAAAGAAATAGTCGGTTAGAATATAGTCACATTAAAAACTATGACCGATATACAGACTACAAGAACTTTAAAATTGGCATGTTGAACAATAAACAAGAGCACAGTGCAAAACGTTGATAAACGGGAAGTGGAGGGGAGAAAGTATTTGCATGGGCTCTATTATTGTAATATATATGGAAACGTTTTTATATTTATTGCATTGGTGAATAGGGTTAACTATGATATTGTCAAGATTAGTTGACACATTTATTT
>URFM01000003.1 GCA_900547035.1 uncultured Clostridium sp.
GATAAAAGCCTCCTTTCAAATATTAGCGAACACCTGATTTTTTCTCGTCTTTTCCGTGTCCTCTGTATGTTCTTGTTGCTACGAACTCACCGAGTTTGTGACCAACCATATCCTCTGTTACGTATACTGGCACATGTTTTCTTCCGTCATGAACAGCGATTGTGTGTCCAACGAAGGAAGGGAAAATTGTGGAACGACGTGACCATGTTTTAATAACTGTCTTATCTCCAGCAGCATTCATAGCATCTACTTTTTTCAGTAAGCTTTCATCTGCGAACGGTCCTTTTTTTAATGAACGAGCCATTGTCTTACCTCCTACTATTTAGCTAATGATTTACCATCTCTTCTTCTTACAATTAACTTGTTAGACTGTTTGTTTTTCTTTCTTGTCTTCAAGCCAAGAGCCGGTTTGCCCCATGGTGTACATGGACCTGGACGTCCGATACCGGTCTTACCTTCACCACCACCGTGTGGATGGTCATTCGGGTTCATAACAGAACCACGAACAGTAGGTCTGATACCCATGTGACGTTTACGTCCTGCTTTACCAATGTTGATAAGGCTGTGCTCGCCATTTCCTACAACGCCGATAGAAGCGCGGCAGTTTAATGGAACCATTCTCATTTCACCAGATGGCAGACGAAGTGTTGCATATTTTCCTTCTTTTGCCATTAACTGTGCTCCGTTACCAGCGGAACGAACTAACTGTCCGCCTTTTCCCGGATACAGCTCAACGTTGTGTACCATAGTACCAACTGGAATTTCAGATAATGGTAAGCAGTTACCTGTTCTAACTTCTGCGTTAGCACCATTCATAACTTTCATACCAACTTTTAATCCTTCAGGAGCTAAGATGTATGCTTTTTCACCATCAGCATAAGCGATTAAAGCGATGTTAGCTGTTCTGTTTGGATCGTATTCGATTGTTTTAACAACTGCAGGTACATCATCTTTTCTTCTCTTGAAGTCGATAATTCTATATTTTCTTCTGCTTCCGCCTCCGCGGTGTCTAACTGTAATTTTACCCTGATTATTACGTCCAGCATTTTTCTTTAAGGACACTACCAGAGATTTCTCCGGTGTAGAAGTTGTGATTTCAGAGAAATCAGAACCTGTCATGTGTCTTCTGGAAGGTGTATATGGGCTATATGTTTTAATTCCCATTACTAGCTCTCCTTTCATAATCCACCAGTTTCAACTTATCCTGGTGTTTCTTTGCCGCAGCCAAATATCGGATTATTTTTTCTCGACTGCTCAGTTTCTATATTTAACGGGTTTGTTCACTCAACTAAATTCGGCTTTCGCTCACGCTCAGCCTCATTAAGATTCGTGAACGGGGTCCGACTAAGGCTCATCTATCGCCTTCGGCTCTGTTTCACCAAATCTTATAACCCCTCGAAGATTTCAATATCTTTGCTATCTTCTGTTAATGTAACGATAGCTTTCTTTGTTTTAGCTGTTTTACCAAAAGTCATACCGCGTCTTTTTGTTTTTCCATCTAAGTTCATGGTGTTTACGGATTTAACTTTTGTTCCTTCGAACATTTTTTCAACAGCTTCTTTAATCATTGTTTTGTTTGCTTCAGTGTGAACTAAGAAAGTATATTTTTTCTCGCCCATAGCAGCCATACTTTTTTCAGTTACAACTGGTTTCAGGATTACATCATAATACTTTACGTTTGCCATTATGCGTATACCTCCTCAATTGCTGCAGCAGAAGCTTTTGTTAAGATTACTGTGTTGTATTTCAGAACATCATATACATTGATTGTATTTGGTAATGCTGTAACAACATCAGGAATGTTTCTTGTAGATAATACTACATTTGCATCATTGTCAGCTAAAACAACTAATGCTTTGGAAACATTTAAGTTATTTAAAACATTCTGCATTGCTTTTGTTTTTACTTCGTCTAATTTCAGTTCATCAAGAACGATAAGCTTGTTTTCCTGTACTCTGCTTGTAAGAACAGATTTTAAAGCTGCACGTCTTTCTTTTTTGTTCATTTTCAGAGAATAATCTCTTGGTGTTGGTGCGAATACAACTCCACCACCAGCCCACTGTGGAGATCTTGTTGAACCCTGTCTTGCATGACCAGTTCCTTTCTGTCTCCAAGGTTTTCTTCCGCCACCGGAAACTTCAGAACGTGTTTTTGCTTTCTGTGTTCCCTGACGATTATTTGCAAGCTGGCGTACAACAGCTAAATGCACTAAGTGTTCGTTAACTTCAACACCAAACACTGCATCGTTTAATTCCATTGTTCCAACTTCTTTGCCTTCCATATTATAAACAGATACGTTTGCCATTTTATGTGGTCCTCCTTTCCAACGAAAACTTATTTACCGCATTTAACTGTTTCTTTGATTGTAACTAAGGATTTTTTAGGTCCTGGCACTGCACCTTTAACTAACAGTAAGTTGTTTTCAGCATCAACTCTTACAACTTCTAAGTTCTGAACAGTTACTCTTACATGTCCCATGTGACCTGGCATTCTTTTTCCTTTAAATACTTTTGAAGGATCAGAACAAGCACCGTTTGAACCTGCATGACGATGATATTTAGAACCATGAGCCATAGGTCCTCTGGACTGTCCATGTCTTTTGATAGCGCCCTGGAATCCTTTACCTTTGCTTGTTGCAGTAGCGTCGATTTTGTCGCCTGCGCCAAAGATATCGGCCTTGATTTCCTGTCCTAATGTATAGGTTTCGGCATCTTCAAATCTGAACTCTTTCAGATATCTCTTGCAGGAAACACCTGCTTTTGCGAACTGGCCTTTCATTGGTTTGTTCACACGGTTTTCTTTCTTCTCGCCGAAGCCTACCTGAATTGCACTGTACCCGTCGTTGTCTGCGGTTTTCACCTGTGTTACAACACACGGACCTGCCTGCAATACAGTTACCGGTACTAAAACACCGTTTTCGTCGAAGATCTGAGTCATTCCGACTTTTGTAGCTAAAATTGCTTTCTTCATTCCTTTTACCTCCTGTTTTATCTACAGCGGAACTTCCTATTATAAAGAAGTTCATTCTAGCGAACAGTTGATATAAGTGGAACACTATGACCCTTAGGGATGTTGATTCCTTCGAATGAGTGTTGCTTCTATATCATCTATTGCTTACTTAATTGATGGCCGGGGGCTGATCCCGGACTTTTTGCAGCTGATCTTATTTGTTTTTCATCTTGATGTCGATGTAAACGCCAGCCGGCATTTCCAGTCTCTGCAGTGCATCAACTGTCTTCTGGCTTGGAGCAATGATGTCGATGAGTCTCTTGTGAGTTCTCTGCTCGAACTGCTCTCTGGAATCTTTGTACTTATGAACCGCACGCAGAATGGTAACTACCTCTTTCTTTGTGGGCAGCGGCACCGGTCCGCTCACCTGAGATCCTGTCTTCTTTACGGTCTCGATGATTTTTCCTGCGGACTGATCTACCAGCTGATGATCATAAGCCTTCAGTGTGATTCTCATTACTTGACTTGCCATAAAAAAAGTCGCCTCCTTTTCGCACTTTCAAACCAAGTACGACAAGCGGTGACTGTACACGTTTCCGTGTGTGTCCCAAAGACCTTCACACGATTTCTGCTCTCTGCCTTGCATCTCGCAGTATGTTGATTGGTACAGTGACTTGTCGCCAGTTTCATAACTTGACATTCGCTCCGCGGAAAAACCCGCCATTTTCATGGGCGGCAACCTCACGCTTCATCGCTATCATGCCACAGCCTTTGTATAGTAGCATACTTTTCTGCCAAATGCAAGCACTTTTTTCTTTATTTTCAATAACAGTTCCGGACGGCGGAAAAAGCAGGGCAAAAGCAGGGCCGGAGAACTTCTCCTCTCAGGGTTTGAGTCCTCCGGCCAGATATTTTTACGCCTTCTCCCCGGCCACATACCGGCCCACAATATTCCGGTCATCCGCCAGGTGAATCACCCGCTCCATCCGCTGCTCCAAAGTCAGCTCATCTAATTTTACATTCAGGGAGGAATCATCGATCACCAGGGCATCCAGCTCATTTCCCGTCTCAAAGCTTCCAAGCTTTCCAAAGAACTGTCCGCCCCCCTTGGTCCCCAGGTAAAAGGCCTCCGGGATGGTTAAGAAGCTGTCCTTCTTTCCGGACTGGAGCCAGCAAAGCTTGGACAAATAAACCGCCTCGGACATAGCCCGGAAGATGCAGGGGCTGTACCCGCCGGCAATGTCGGAGCCCAGGCCCACCTTGATTCCCATATCCAGCATCCGGCGGATCGGCGGAATCCCGGCCGCTACGTTGCCGTTGGACTGGGGACAATGAGCGATGGTAACACCCCGGTCCCGAACCAGACGCAGCTCCTCGTCGGTGGGATAAATGAAATGGGCCATTACCGTATGGTTTGTCAGGAGTCCAAAGTGGTCATAAACCGCTCCGTCATTGTCGTATTCCGGATATCGTCCCCGGACAATTTCCATCTCACCAATATCCTCGGAAATATGGGAGTGGACCGGCACGTTAAACTCTTTGGCCAGCTCCCCCAGTCCCTCCAGAACCTCTGTGGTACAGGTAGGAATGAATCGTGGCGTCACCGCCGGTTTCACCAGTTCTCTCTTATTTATATTGCGCTCCAGCCAGCAGCGGGTGTCCTCCAGAGACTGTCTGCTATCTTCGCAAAGAAAGTCAGGACTCAAGGTATCCATATTAATCTTGCCTGCAAAGCCTCCTACCTTCTCCTCCTCCAGAATATCCATCAGCATCTCGGTCGTCTCCCAGTGGATGGTGGAGAAGATCACCGCCCTGGCCGTACCATTTTTCTTCAAAGCCTGGGCGAAAGCCCGGTAGTAAACCTTAGCGTACTCTGGATCTTTGAAACGTGCCTCCGTAGGGAAGGCATAAGTATTCAGCCAATCCATCAGCTGCATATCCAGGCCCAGCCCGCGGTACACATACTGAGGCGCATGGACGTGCATATCGTACATGCCGGGCATAATCAGGGCATCCCCCCAGTCCGTCACCGGCTGTCCCTCGTACTCCTTCGGAAGTTCCTGATAAATCCCCTGAATCTCATTATCCTCTGCCACCAGATACCCATTCTTCACGCACTGAAATTCGCTGCGGTCCGGCGTATGGATAATATTGCCCTTCAAAATTACAACCTTTTTCAAATCGATACTCCTCCTTTTTATATTTATAGCCGGGTCCCTTATTCGTTCCCGTTTTCTACACTGCCGCTGCTCCATCCGGCCCAAAAGTATAAACCGTTCCGTCAATCTCCATCGCGGTGTCATGAATCATAATTCCGTTGGAATCCAGGAAATAACGTTTTCCTCCCGTTTCAATCCATCCGATCTGCTTTCGGTAATTCTTCATATAATACCAGCGCTCGTTAATGTGTTTCCACCCATCCGCAGGAATCCTCTCGCTGTAATCCACAAAAGCCAGTTCTATCGTCACATTTCCCGTTATTCCGTCCACGGTTCCATCCTGAGCGCACTGCCAAATGGTGCGGTTGGGATAATTATTAACCGTACCATATCTGGCATACCAGATATCGTAAGGAATTTGAGAACTGTCCATATGCTCAGTCAGCCACTGATTGTTGGCATAAACCAGAGGATGGCAGCCTGCCAGTCAATTTCTTCACCACAGCCCAGGCATCAGCCCCAAACGCAGGAACCGCTGTCAAATTGACAGCGGTGAAAAGGGCGGCTCCAAAGAAAGCCGCCTTCCATTTATGAAATTGAAAAATTTCAACTCCCGTCAAAAATAGTCCCCCTTAATCTTCATCCCAGTAGGGTTCAATCGGTTCCTCCACATAGCCGGAGATATCAGTCTCGCCGTCAGCGGAGAGCAGCTCGCCGCTGCTGTTAGTGACAAACTTCACCCCATCTGCATTTTTTACCTCGTCGTCATCCATCACCTTTCCGGACTTATTGACAACATAATTCTTTCCATTTACATGGTAGCACATATATTTCGTGCCGTCCACGGCTTCCTGCTTCTTTCCGGCATAATACAGATATCCATCCCGGACGCCTGTATATCCTCTGCCGCTGGAACTGAAATAGAAATCGCTCTTGGTGCCGTCGCTCTCGGTGATGCTCATCTTTCCCGTCTGCACGCTGCTGGTTTCCTGGTCTCCAAAATAGAAAGCGGTCCACTCGTCATCACTGATGTAAACCTTTTTCAAACCATACACCGGGTTTCCCAAATCGTTGAAAAGATATTTCTTGCCATTTATCCGGACAATGTCATCCTCTTCCAGGCGGTCCGACTCCGAAGCCTTAGGCTCGCCGCTGTTGGAAAAATAGAACCATTCCACATCGCCGTCATATCCGCCCAGCTCCTCCGGAGGATACATGGAATACCATCCAATCTTGCCTTTTCCGTCCTCGCCGAAATACATGTAATTCAAAATGGTATCGCTGCCCTCGTTGCGGACCTCCTTCCAGCCTGTCTGCATGGCTCCTTCCTCGTCGAAGCAGTAATAGTACCCCTCAATTTTGCGGGTGCCGTAGTCGTCTCCCGACTCGTCCTCGTCAGGCAGATACTTTTTCCCTGTGGGTGAAAAATAATACCAATTTTTTCCACCATCATACCCCAGGCTATCATAGCCTGGGGTAACAGAATCGCTATCCTCTTCATCCGGTGAATAAAGCTGCTGCCAGCCGGTGAGCATCTCACCGCTGGCATTGCAGTAATACATGTCATCTTCAATCCATCCGGTCTCCATCCGTCCGTCGCTGTCGAAATGATACCACTTATCATCGATCTTTTTCCAGTTATCTTTGATGGCTTTTCCGGTACTGCTGAAATAATACCATTCCTGGTTTCCGTCCTCATCGGTTACCTTCAGCCACTGGTCCGTATACATGATTCCGTCGGCATCTACATAGTAATCATCCTCTACCCAGGTATTGGTAGCCATCACGCCATCGCCGTCCAGGTAACGCCACTGATTATCGGCTCCCTTCTTCCAGGTGTTATAAACACGGTCCCCGTTGGAATCGTAATAAATCCACTGGCTGCCGGACTGGCTCCATCCCTCCGCCGCCATCGCCGTCAGGCTCAGGCTTCCGACGGAAAGCAGCAAAGCCAGCATCCAGGCGGCTATCTTTAATCGCCTCATTCTCTCAACTCCTCGTCTGAATCATCCCTCGTTCAACCTATGTATATTGTAGCAGGAGCTGGAAAAATATTCAACCTTATATATCTTTCAATTCTATTACGAAGTTTTACATTTCTTTCAACGGTATGATTCGAGAAACTTATTAGGAGAACAGCCGGCATACTTTTTAAACACTTTGATAAAATATTTATAGTCGGAAAAACCGACCATTTCTGCAATTTCGTATATCCGGTACTCCTGTTTTTTCAGAAGTTTTACCGCCTGGCTGATGCGGTAACGGTTCAGAAAGTCAAGAAACGTATAACCGGTTTCCGCCTTAAATTTTGCATTCAAATAGGTACAGGATAGTTCATATTTCTCGCTCAGGTCTGTGAGTGTGATGCGTTCCGCAAAATGTTCCTCCACATATCGGATGATTCGGTCTCCATGGCCGCCGCTTTCCCTTCCGGAAAACTCATCCTGAAAAATATGCTGCCTGCGGATTTCCTGTTCCATCTCCTTAATGTATCCTCTCTCTTTGTTTTTCGAGTCCAGCTTATTTTTAACCGTTTCCAGCGCCGCCGACAGCTGTTGAAAATCCACCGGTTTTAAAAGATATTCCGTAACTCCCAGGCGCAGCGCCTGCCTGGCGTATTCAAAATCACTGTAGCCTGAAAGAATAATCGCCTCATATCCATACTCGCCGATTGTTTCCTCCAGCATTTTCAGTCCGCTTTTTACCGGCATCCGAATATCGGCCACAACGATATCCGGTTTGATTTGGCGGATTTTCTCCACGCCTTCTTCACCGTCCGAAGCCTCTCCCGCCACCAGACAGTTCCATGCGCCCCAATCAGCCGTAAACATAAGCCCCTTCCGGATAATATCCTCGTCTTCCGCCAACAGGACCTTATACATACTCCTCATCCTCCTCACAATCCGCCGGCAGGCGGATGGTTACCTCTGTTCTTTCGTGCAGTCGGCTCCTGATTTCCAGTCCCCAAGGTTCCCCATACAAAAGCCTTACCGTGCGGTGAACGTTGTACAGACCAATATGCGCCGGGTCTTCCTGCTCCAAATACAGCCGTCTGCGCAGTTCTTCCAAACGTTCTTCATCGATTCCGTCCCCATTATCCTCTACCGTGAGAACAAGGGCGTTTTCCTGCCGGAGCGCACGAATCCGGATATCAATATATTTTTTCTGTTCTCCCGCATATTTTAAGCTGTTTTCCACTACCGGCTGCAGCAAAAGTTTTGGAACTCTGCAGTTTAAAAGTTCTTCCGGGATTTCAATATGATAAGTCAGCCTTCGGTTATAGCGCATTTTCTGCAGAAGAAGATAGTCATTGATGTACTCGATATCCTTCTGCAATTCCACCCTTGTATTCCCATAGTTGATGCTATAGCGGAGGAGATTGGCAAAAGCCACCACCATCTCCGAAGCCTTTTTGCCGTCAATCAGGATTTCGTATCGCAGCGTTTCCAGCACATTAAACACAAAATGGGGATTAAACTGTTCCTCCAGATGCTTTAACTCCATCTGCCGCTTTCTTTCCGCCAGCTCATTATTATGCTCCATCGCTTCCTCCAGTCTTACGACTTTTTCGCGGAAAGCTTCATTGAGTGCTGCAATCTCATCAAAAACCGGCTCCGGTAATTGGTAGGAAAGATTTCCTTTTCCAAGCTCTTCCACCGATTTTGAAAGCTGGTCAAAGGCTTTCATGCTCCTTTTTGTCACCCGGTTTGCGGAGCGGGAAAGCAGCAGTACCATCAGCCCCCCGGTCAGTCCGATGGCAATAATACCGTAAAAAAGGAGATACAGCTGAAATTCCACTGAAGTCAGGGTATAAATCCGTATGGCGCCTTCTGCTGCTTCCCCCTGCATATAGTAATACCGTTTTCCATTCCGCAGAGCCAAAAAAGAGTTTTGGGCATCCAACTGGTATTTTCCCGCCGGAAATTTTTCCATCGGGTCCGGCTGTATCTGCGATGTGGCGAAAATCAGATTATTGAATCGGTCCGTAATAATCACATCATCTACCTGCAGCAGGCTGCATTTGGAAAAAAAGCTCTCATCCCTCAAATCAAAAAACAGGTATCCCAGGAGCCCGCCTTTTTCATTCTCTACTTTTGACGCAAACAGCAGAGCCCCTTCCTGGTCATTGTCATATCCGAGGCGGCTGACGCAAACATAGGGCCCGTCTCCCGCCCGTTCCATCACGCCTCGTATCATCGGGCTTGAATAAAATTTAGACCGGTTATCCTCAAAGAGATTGGAGGCGGCAATATTTCCTTCTCCGTCTGTAAGTACAAAAGTGCTTTTTATGACATTTTGGTTCGCGGCTTCATAAAGAATCTGGTTCACCCGCCAGACCCCTCTATCCGAAGCGCCGCTTTTCTCACCTGCCCTCTCCGTACAAATCCACTCCAGAAAGCTCTGAATCTCCTCTCTTTGAGCCAGCTCCCCCGTCATCTCCTCATAAGCTTGGTACTGGCTGTGCATAAAGTCCACCAATTTCCGGTTGCTTTTCCGATTTACCCGGACAGTCGTAAACAGGACATTAAAGGCGATGAACGCCGCAAACAGCAGGAGCATCGCCAATATGATAAACACACTGTATCTCAGATAGGATTTTCTAAGATAATCCTTATATTGATTGCTTTTTTCCATAAAGCCACCTTTACACTTTCCTTGTCACCTCTCCTTTGATTCTATCATACTTCCCTGCCTGTTCCTACCTGTTTTTATTTTGTCCTCACCGCTCTAAATGCTGATATCCTGGCTTCCTGTGGCCTTAAAGAAAATCAGGAGCGATAAAATCGAGGTCAGTGTTAAAATGGTGGAATAGGCTGCAGCGTTTCCAAAATTACTCCGTATGACTTCCGAGTAAATCGCTACGGTCAGTGTTCTGGTCCTGCTGGTATACAGGATAATGGAAGAACTAAGTTCACTAATCAGCGTAATCCAGCTCATGATAGCCCCTGACAGCACTCCCGGCAGCATCATAGGCACCGTAATTTGCAGAAAGGATTTCATTTCCGATGCGCCCAGACTGATGGCCGCCTCCTCAACGCTTGGGCTAATCTGCCCTATAATCGCCGTGCTGGAGCGAATTGTATAAGGCATTCTGCGGATGGACAAAGAAATAATCATAATCAGCGCGGTCCCGCTAAGAAGCAGCGGCGCTTTATTAAATGCATAGATAAAGGAAATTCCCAGTACGGACCCCGGAATAATATACGGAAACATGGTCAGCGTATCCAGAATCCCTGTCAGCAGGGAAGGCTTTCTAACAGTAAGGTAGGAGATAAGGATTCCCAATACCACCACTACAACAATCGCGCAAAGTCCAAACAGATATGTGTTGGTAATTGCCCCATTGTCCTTTGACAGCAGCGTATTCTGATAATTCTCTAGCGAAAATCTGCCTGTATACACAGTTCCTCCTCCCATGGACATGAAGGAGGTAACGATTACTGTCAGCTGGGGCAGAATCGCCACAAAGCAGATTCCATAGACAAACACGTGGGCCAAAACGTTACGAATCCCCGCTGCTTCTTCCGCCTCCATCGGCTTCAGCGCGGTCATAGAATAGCTGTAGCGATTGCCCAAATACCGCTGGATAAAAAACAGCAGAAGGGTAATCCCTATGACGATGACGCAGAGAGCAGCCGCAAAATGGTCGTCCGTGTTTACCTCTCCCATAAACTGGCTGTAAACCAGAACCGGGAAAGTCTTATACCCCTCTCCAATCAGCATAGGAGTTCCAAAATCTGAGAATACCCGCATAAACACCAGCAAGGCGCTGGCTAAAAGCGTGGGCATCACCAGCGGAAGGATGATGTGGACAACCCGTTCAACCGCCGTACATCCCAGGCTCTCTGCCGCCTCATTCAGGGAATTGTCCAGGTTTTTCAAAGCTCCGGAAATATACATATAAATCAAGGGAAAAGACTGGAGGGAGAACACCAGTACAATTCCGGCAAAACCGTAGATTCCCGGCAGCTGTACATGAAAGAGCTGATTTAGAATCCGGGTAATGAAGCCATTTCTTCCCAGCAGCTGTATCCAGGCGTACGCGCCGATAAACGGAGGCGACAAGTAGGATATCACAATCAGGATATTCAGGAACCGGCTTCCCCGAATCCGAACGCTTTTTAACACATACGCCATCGGAAGACCAATGGCGGCGGAAACAGCTGTCGATACAATGGTAACTTTAAAACTGTTTACCAGCGTGCTCCAATAATACTTTCTGCTGAAAAACTTTCCAAAGTACTCCAGGCTCAATCCGCTGCCGTCCGGAGCGATTATGCTTTTACATAGAATCAATCCCAAAGGATACACCACAAACAGTAAAAACAGCGCCAATATGACAAGCGAAATCAAAGTCCAAAGGCTTCCATTTCCTTTTCCGCCGTTTTTCATGATACCGCCTCCTCTCCTGACATTTCTTTCACGCCCGCCTCTTCCTGGATTAGCGCAGTTTCTCCGTCTTCCGTAAAAACATTGATTCGCCCCGGGTCCGCGGTCAGCATCACCTCTGTTCCCGCCGGAATAATATCCGCTTCATCGGAATTTTGAATCACTTCCACCTCCTTTTTGTTCTGCAGCTGCAAAAAATAGTGGGTAGAAATGCCAAGAAATACACTGTTTTGCACAACTGCCGGGATTCCCTCCTCCTTTTCCTCCCGTTTTACCCGAATGAAAAACTCCTCCGGCCGGACCGAGGCAATGGTTTTCATTCCGTCTTTTGCCTGCCGGCAAAGCTTTTTGACCGGAATTCCATAAGAAGGCGCGTCCTCAAAGATTACCCACTTTTCTCCCGCCCGTTCCTGTATAACCGTATGGAGCAAATTAGAGAGGCCAATGAACGTGGATACAAAGACATTCGCCGGACGCTGATAAATCCGTTTTGGAGTATCAATCTGCTGGATTACTCCCCCATTCATCACCGCAATCCGGTCCGAAATGGCAAGCGCCTCTTCCTGGTCATGGGTCACGTAAATGGTGGTAATCCCTACCTGCTGCTGAATCCGTTTAATTGCGTTGCGCATCTCAATCCGCAGCTTCGCATCCAGATTGGACAGGGGTTCATCCATCAAAAGCACCTCGGGATGAATCACAATGGCTCTGGCCAACGCCACCCGCTGCTGCTGCCCTCCGGACAGCTTCGCCGGTTTTCTGTCTTTTAAGTGGTCGATTTTGACCACTTTCAGAATGTCATCTACCTGCCGGGCAATTTCGTCTTTTGGCACCTTTCGGTTTTTCAGCCCAAAGGCAACGTTATCAAACACTGTCATATGGGGGAAAATGGCATAATTCTGAAATACCATTCCCATATTCCGCTTATTCGTCGGGATGTCGTTTACCACATGGTCATTAATCCGGATTTCCCCTCCTTCAACGGAATAGAAGCCGATAATCATACGCAAAAGCGTGGTCTTCCCACAACCTGATGGTCCCAGCAGCGTAAAAAATTCTCCAGGATTAACGTCCAGGGATAATCCGTTGATAATGGTATCTTTCCCGAATTTTTTTATTACATTTTCAATATGAATTGCTACACCCACGTCCACTTCTCCTTTCCTTCGCGCCCGAATCAATAAAGCTGCCGCAAAAGTCCTGTATATCATTCCATGACTTTTGCGGCAGCCCCAGTTTCTTATTCCATGGACATTTCCATATGTTCCGTAAACATTTCCGTGATGGTCGTCTTATTTTCAGATACCCATCCCTCATCATAATTGTCAAACAGCGTAATTTCCTCCAGAGGGGTCATGTAATCCGCGAGGGAGGCATTTTTTCTCAGAGGGCGTACTGTCAGGTTCTCACCTACCGCATTCTGGATTTTTTCAGAAAGCATATAATCCACAAATTTCTTTGCGTTTTCCGGATGCTGGCACCCTTTCAAAATCTGTACCGATTCTCCTGGGAAAATCGCGCCTTCCTTTGGGAATACCACCTCAACCGCCGCTCCGTTCTTCACATAATTAGCCGCCGGGTCTTCCCAGGTCAGGCCGACCACATATTCTCCTTCCGCTACTCCTTTGTAAACCTGGCTGGAACTGTTGCACATTTTGCCGTCCAGATTTTTAATAAACGCATCCACGTACTCCCATGCTTCATCGGACAGAGGGTCATTATCCTTTCCCATTCCATAGAGCATAGCCATCAGCGACTGGAAGGCAGAGCTGGAATTAACCGGGTCTCCAAAGGCAATCTTTCCCTTCAGCTCAGGATTCAGCAAATCCGCAAAGCCGTCAATGGTCATATCTCCTTTCAAATCCGTATTTACAATCATTACCGTGGGGTCAGCAAAGGCTGGCGTAAAATATCCCGTCTTATTTCGGAACTGCTCTTCCATATTCTCGTCTTCCGGAGAAACATACTCCATGAAAAGCTCTTTTGAGGACGACAGCATCGTTTCATCTGCCACCCAGAAAATGTCCCCCATCGGATTGTCCTTTTCTGATTCCGCCCGCTTCAGCAGTTCTCCGGTTCCGGCCACTACAACCTCCACCTTAATCCCCGTATCCTTTTCAAATTCGGGAATAACCGCGTTATTCAGCGCTTCGCTCCTGGCCGTATATACCACCAAAACCGGTTCTTCTCCCGCACTTCCTGTATCCGTCCCCGCTTCCGTCTCCGTCTGTACCGCCTCCTCGTTTCCTTTCCTGCTCTCTGCCTGCCCCCCATTTTCAGAGTTTGAACAAGCCGTTAAAACCACAGAAACCGCGGCAGCAGCTAATATGAGCTGTCTTTTTTTCATCCAAATCCTCCTCCTTTTAATCAGTAACCCTTCCTTCTGTTCCTTTGTATTAGTATTGTATCAATTTGTTCCCATGAAAGTAAATCCAACAAAATCACAAAAAGGTGTAAAATAGCAAACTATTATATATATTGTACGAAAAATTCAGAAATTTAGTTTTTTATAGTCATTTTATTCGATAACTCATTCTTCCCTTTCTCTTGACGCTTCCCCCTTTTTAGGATTATACTAATACGGAGTTTGAAAGAAATGAGGTACAATTCCGGCTATGTGGCTTGCAGACCAATGGAAAGATTATGAAGTAATTGACTGTTCCCAGGGCGAAAAACTGGAGCGCTGGGGAGACTACCTGCTGGTGCGCCCCGACCCCCAGGTCATCTGGGATACTCCTAAAAAGCACCGGGGATGGAGCCATCCCAACGGCCACTATCACCGCAGCAGCAAGGGAGGCGGACAGTGGGAATTTTTTGACCTTCCCAATCAGTGGACCATCTCCTACAAAGGGCTCACCTTTAACCTGAAGCCCTTCAGTTTCAAGCACACCGGTCTGTTTCCGGAGCAGGCAGCCAACTGGGAATGGTTCGGGGAGAAAATCCGCAGCGCCGGCCGGCCTGTGAAGGTTTTAAATCTCTTCGCCTACACCGGCGGCGCCACCCTGGCGGCGGCTCAGGCCGGGGCAGCTGTGACCCATGTGGACGCCTCCAAAGGCATGGTTGGATGGGCGAAAGAAAACGCCCATTCCTCCGGACTGGCAGACAAGCCCATCCGATGGATTGTGGACGATTGCATGAAGTTTGTGGAGCGGGAAATCCGCAGAGGCAATCATTACGACGCCATCATCATGGATCCGCCCTCCTACGGTCGGGGTCCCAAGGGGGAAATCTGGAAGATTGAGGACGCCATCCATCCTCTGGTAAAGCTCTGCGCCAATCTTCTCTCGGAAAAGCCCTTGTTTTTCCTGATTAACTCCTACACCACCGGTTTTGCCCCGGCCGTGCTCTCCTATCTTCTGGGCGTGGAGGTGGTATCCCGCTTCGGCGGCTCCGTCCAGTCCCAGGAAGTAGGGCTCCCGGTGACCAGGACCGGCCTTGTTCTCCCCTGCGGCTCCTCCGGCAGGTGGGAGGCCTAAGAGCTCCCACCTTCCTCCCCTTAGCCGTGTGCGCCCTTTTATACAGTTTTTATGCCAAAAGACGCCCCACATCCAGCAGTCCCCACCCCTGCTGGTTGCGGGGCTTTCCCATATCCACGGCCCGTTCCATCAGGCGCAGTTTTACGTCACGGTTGGTCATTTCGGGATAGCGCTCCAGCAAGAGGGCGATGGCGCCGGCGACCAATGGGGTGGACATGCTGGTCCCGCTTTTGGGCATGTAGCCCTTCGGCCGGTTGCAGCAGCTGACAATACCGGAGCCGGGCGCTACCAAATCCGGCTTCAGGATACAGGCCATGGTAGGCCCCCGGCCTGAATAGTCCACCATCCGGTTTCCCATCACCTCCACCTCCTTGTAATCATCGGAGCAGCCCACAGTAATCACCTTTCGGCTGATGCCCGGCGTGGTAATGGTCATCCTCCCAGGTCCATGGTTTCCGGCAGCCACTACCACCACCAGCCCATCGTCCCAGGCCGCGTCCACTCCTTTTACCAGGGCAGAGCTCTCGGACATATCCGTTCTGGACAGGGAACCTACGGAAATATTGACCACCCGGATTCCATATTTTTCCCGGTTATTCCGAATCCACCGAAGGCCGGCCAGCACATCGGAGGCAAATCCATTCCCCCGATGATCCAGCACCTTTACCGCAACCAGGCTGCATCCAGGCGCCACTCCCCGGTAAACCCCGCCAGAAGAAACGCCGCTCCCGCCAATCATAGCCGCGATATGTGTCCCATGTCCATTGTCATCATAGGGCAGTCCCCGATGACGGACAAAATCCTTGAAGGCAATGATTCTATTTTCAAAATCCTCATGGGGATAAATCCCTGTGTCCAGCACAGCCACCCCCACCCCCGCACCTGTCACCCCCAGAGAATCCAAATCTTCACAGTGAATTTCTCTTCTTGCCTGATTCACATCGGAATATCTCCTTTTTTATTTAGGATATTCCGGTTTTTGGCGGCTGGTGCCTGGGAGGAGTACCACCTGGCAATCTTGTTCCACGTTTTCCAATAACTTCCTTTTCGGGTCGGATAGCAAAAATTCGCGCAAGTCCACTATTCCCTCTCGCATCTCCATTCATTAAATAGCTGCTGCTCTTTTTCTTTCATCATACAAACTCCGTTCTTTTATAAGTTATTATCCGCTTTTCTATCCGGTGTTCTGAGTAAAGCCATGGGCGCATGTCTCCTCACATACTTCCTATTATATATAATCATTACCAAAACGCAATTTCCACGAAATTTCATGCGGAAATTTTGAAGATATTTTACAAGCCCATTTGGAAGTTCAGATGATATAATCAGAAGCAAGAGGCCGGAGTTCCCTGCCTGACACCAGTGTTTTCCCAGCACCAGTAATTCCCTAGCACCAATGATTCCCCGCCGGAGGTGACACACATGAAAAAACAAATCAAGACGGTGGTTTACGATGAGCAGCTGCGCCTGGAGGCCTTCCGTTTTGAGGATTTTGTCCAGCCCTTTTCCAATCATTTTCACGAATACTATGTAATCGGTCTTGTGGAAAAAGGAAGGCGTCTTCTGTCCTGTAAGAATCGGGAATACGTTATTGGCGCGGAAGATTACGGGAAGGCGGGAGCTGCCCGGCTTCTCCCAAACCGTTGTCCACGACCGGGAGGCCGCCTGCGCTCTGCTCTCCCTCCACCAGCTGGTCATGAAGGGCTCTCCGGAATTCGGAAAGGAGGAGCTTCTGCTCTTCACCCTGTCCCTGCTGCTTCGGCGCTGGGGACAGCCTTTTCCTGAGTGTATCCCGGACTGCAGCCAGGAGATTGAAGCGGTTTGCACCTTTATGGAAGAACACTATATGGAGCACATCTCCTTAGAGCAGCTCTGCCGCCTGGCGGGCTTGAGCAAGTCCACCCTGCTGCGGGCCTTTACCCGCGCAAAAAGGGTTACTCCCTACTGTTATCTTGAAAATATCCGCATCGGGGCGGCAAAAAAGATGCTGGAACAGGGAATGCCGCCCATGGAAGCCGCTCTTCTGACCGGCTTCTCCGACCAGAGCCATTTCACCAATTATTTCAGCCGTTTTATCGGCCTGACTCCCGGCTCTTATCGGGAAATCTTTGTCAAACACGAGGAAGGAGGAGAAAACCAACATGACCAATAAAACAGCAGCCGGGCATCTGGCCGCCCTGGTTACCATTCTCATCTGGGGGACGACCTTTATTTCCACAAAAGTCCTTCTGCAGGATTTCCAGCCAATCGAAATCCTCTTCTTCCGCTTTGTTCTGGGACTGATTGCCCTGTTTCTTGTCTATCCTCGTCCGCTGAAGGGGACTTCTCTCCGGCAAGAGCTGACCTTCGCGGCGGCGGGCCTGAGCGGTGTGTGCCTGTACTATCTTCTGGAAAACATTGCCCTGACCTATACCATGGCCTCCAATGTAGGGGTAATCATTTCCGTGGCCCCTTTTTTTACCGCCCTCCTGTCCCGGCTGTTTTTAAAGCAGGAGGGAACGCTCCGGGCTAATTTCTTCATCGGATTTCTGGCCGCCATGGCGGGAATCGGCTTCATCAGCTTCAACGGCGCGGCCATGGAACTTAACCCGGCGGGCGATTTGCTGGCACTGCTGGCCGCCTTTTTGTGGGCCTGCTACTCCATCCTCACCCGAATCATCAGCGGTTTTGGCTACCCCACCATTCCCGCCACCAGACGGATTTTCCTCTACGGCATTTTATTTATGGTCCCCACCCTGTTTTTGTTTAACTTCCGCCTTGAGCCGGGGCGTTTTGTAAACCCGGTCTATCTGCTGAACATACTGTTTCTGGGGCTCGGGGCTTCCGCCCTCTGCTTTGTGACCTGGAACTTTTCCGTCCGGGTCCTGGGGGCGGTTAAAACCAGCGTTTACATCTACCTGGTCCCCGTCATCACCATCGCGGCATCGGTCCTCATCCTTCACGAGCCCTTCACTGCGCTTACCGGGCTGGGAACTGTCCTAACCCTGGCAGGACTGTTTATTTCTCAAAATGATTGTTTCAGGAAAAGAGGTTGATACGATGGACACACAAAACGAGAAATGGGTAATGATTATCGATGAAAATTTGAAATAGCGTTTCTAAATCAGCAAGGATTTTGATATAATGAGGGCAGAACCTCCGGACCGAATGATATGGATTTATGAGGTGTGAAATGAATAAAAAAGAAATCATAAAGCATTTCTATGAAGTCATCGTTTCAGAAAATCTGCTCCATGAACTTCCCCAATATATTTCCGAGAGTTGTTTCCTCATCGACGGAGAACGGAAAATACCTTTGGGATTAGAAGGTATGGAAAAGCATCTCACAGCCGTGAAGCAGACATATCCGGACTATAAAATGCGGATACTCCGGCAGTATGAGGACGGCAAAATTATCGAGCATGGCGGAGCTATCAATACTTTTGAAACACTATATGCGCATAATATGATAAAGCCAGTCTAACTATACACTGATGGAGGAGGATACGGGATGATACGGCAAATCAGCAATAAAGTTGATATTGCTGCGGCACCTAACCTGATATGGGAAACATTCTTACAATTCGAAGCACCCGGCTATTCCGATGAAGGTGTTAAGTCATTTATACCGTTCACTCTTCTCCATATGCGGTTCCGGTTTATCACAAACTAGGCTTTATTGATATGGATAGCGAACAGTTGGCCGATGGTATGAGATTTACTCCAATGAAGTTCGAAAGATATAAGAATGACGAGTCTCCAAAATCGGAGCAACTGTGAAAAAAGCAGCACCCCCGCAACCTTCGGGACCGTGCTGCTTTCGCGTTTTATATGGGATTAAATCTCTACCCGGAAGTCCTCGGAAGCCTCTCCGTTTACCACATAGTAGGCTTTCTTCTGCTCCGGCACAATGTAAAGCTCAATGGTTTCGATTTTTGTCTCCGGATGGCTCTGAACGTAGGCTTCCTCTGCCTTCTCCAGCACGTCCTTCGCCTTAACCTGGCGGCCGTCAAACTCCACTACCACCGTCTTACGGATTTCCTCCTGAACATTTTCCTGGCGGACTGTCTCCGTCTGCGTCTTCTTAGTCTGAGCAGTCTTTGCGGCTGTTCCTGCATTTCTTCTGGGTCTTGCCATGGTTATTCCATTCCTTTCTATTCCATATAGTTACGGCTCAGGATATCCTGAACCATAACTCCGTATGCACAAAAAAGAGACGCCACAAACGGTCCTGCCAGTTCACAGCGCCTCTTTCGTTCATTTTACATTAATCGCAGGTGTAAGGCATAAGAGCGATGTGACGTGCCCGCTTGATGGCAACAGTCAGAGCTCTCTGATGCTTTGCACAGTTTCCGGTAATTCTTCTGGGAAGAATTTTTCCTCTCTCGGAAACGTATCTCTTTAATTTATTGACGTCCTTGTAATCAATTACGCCGTTCTGATCGCCACAGAATACGCATACTTTTTTTCTTCTGCGGATTCCGCCGGGTCTTCTCATCTTAGCTCCCTCTGGTCTCTCGGTTTTATTAAATGCCATTGGTGTTGTCCTCCTTTATGATTTAACAGTGGAACATCCGAGTATACCGACACGGCCATAATTCGAAAATGGTCATGCCTGCACACTAGTTAAACGGAAGGCCTTCGTCCTCCACTCCGTCCGGAATGTTCATAAACCCATCACCAATCGCGCTGGCAGGGGTCGGCCGTCCCGCCGGAGCAGAATGCTGATATCCACTCATATCAGATGCCGCGCCCTTGCTGTCTGCGAATTCCTGGTCGTCCAGGATGACTTCGGTGGTGTATACTCTTTGACCGTCCTTATTTACATAGCTACCAGTCTGGATTCTTCCGGATACCAGCACTCTCATACCCTGGCGGAAATACTTCTCCGCGAACTCTGCCGCGCGGTCAAATGCCACGCAGGGAATAAAGTCTGCGGTCTGCTCTCCATTATCCTGACCTCTGCGTCCTCTCCGGTCTACTGCCAGGGTATACCGGGCAATGGCCATGGAACGTTCTCCCTGAGAATACCTTACTTCCGGATCTCTCGTCAATCTGCCCATTAAGATAACTCTGTTCATACGATCACTCTTCCTCTTTAACTTTCCTTGTGCGGCTGATTACTCCTCAACTTTTACGCACAAGTATCTGATCACTGGTTCCATAATACGAACGTGAGCCTCTACTTCGTTGGGGCATACAGAATCGGACTCAAACTGGATGAAGTAGTAGAAAGCCTCGTGCATCTTCTGGATTTCATATGCCAGCTTTCTCTTTCCCCACTCATCTACGTTGGTCACGGTGCCGCCGAAACGGGTGATGTATCCTTTCACCTTCTCGATTGCAGCTGCACGCTCCTCGTCTTCCAGCTTCACATTCAGAACAACGGTTAATTCGTACTTGTTCATCTTGCTTTACCTCCTTGTGGTCTTCCGGCCCCTGGTTTTCAGTACAGGAGCAAGGATTTGATATGTCACGGTCTATTATTTTATCAGAGAGAGGCGGTAAATGCAAGCACTTTTTCGCCTTTTTAATAGATTTTTCCTCATGATTCCCGGGCTTCCTTTTTTGTCAGACCTCTGGTGTTTTTCTCCACCAGCCGTCTGGGAACCATAATCTGATGGCCGCAGCCCATACATTTCAAGCGGAAGTCCGCCCCTACTCTCAAAATCTCCCACTGGCTGCTGCCACAGGGATGGGGCTTCTTCAGCTTTACAATGTCTCCCACCTCGTAATTCGGCTTTTCCATCATGGCCTGCTCTCCTTCTGCTCTCCTGCCAGAATCTCATCAATGCGATCCAATTCCTCCTGTGAGAGATCCGGCTGATTCAAAACAGCCGCGTTTTCCTTCAGCTGTTCCGGCCTGCTGGCGCCGATGAGCACAGAGGTCACTTCCTTACGTCTCAGAACCCAGGATAAGGCCATCTGGGCCAGAGTCTGCCCCCTGAGGGCCGCCGTTTCATTCAGCAGGCGGATTTTCTCCAGATTTTCCCGAGACAGATACCTCTCTCCTATGCTGGTTCCCTCCCTGGACGCTCTGGAGCCAGCCGGAATTCCGTAGAGGTACTTGTCCGTCAGCGCCCCCTGGGCCAGGGGACTGAAGCAGATGCAGCCCACTCCTTCCCGGTCCAGAAGGCTCAGAAGGCCGTCCTCCACCCACCGCTCCAGCAGGTTGTATCTGGGCTGATGAATCAGACACGGCGTACCGTTATCTTTTAAAAGGGCAATCATCCGGGCTGCCTCCGGCTCCTGGTAGTTGGAAATTCCGATGTAGAGGGCTTTTCCACGGCGCACCAGATCAGAAAGAGCTCCGGCGGTTTCCTCCATCGGCGTCTCAGGATCCGGACGATGGTGATAGAAAATATCCACGTATTCCAGGCCCAACCGCTTTAAGCTGGCGTCCAGACTGGCCGTCAGGTACTTTCTGGAGCCCCAGTTTCCATAGGGTCCGGGCCAGCAGTCAAAGCCCGCCTTGGTGGAAATCAGAAGCTGGTCCCGGTACGGCGCCAAATCCTCCTTCAAAATTTTCCCCAGATTCTCCTCCGCCCTTCCTACCGCCGGAAATCCATAGTTGTTAGCCAGGTCAAAATGGGTAATGCCAAGGTCAAATGCCTGAAACAAAATCCGCTTCTGCTCCTCCAGGGTTTTTTCCAGGCCAAAGTTCTGCCACATCCCCAGAGAAATCCTGGGCAACAGGATGCCGCTTCTGCCGCACCGCTTATATTTCATCTTCTCATATCTGCTCTCACAAGGCTGATACATACATTCGCTCCTGCCTTTCTATAATTTTTTGTGTTATACTCCCACTGCCGCTCCCAAAACTTCTCCGATTTTTTCATTGATCACCAAATCCGCCATGGAATCCCTGGCTGTTTTGTCCTTATTAATCAGAACCAGCCGCTTTCCCTGATAGTAATCGATGAGGCCTGCCGCAGGGTATACCACCAGGGAGGTCCCTCCTATCATCAGCATATCCGCATTGTGAATGGCCCTCACCGCTTTCTGAAGAATCCGGTTATCCAGCCCTTCCTCATAGAGAACCACATCCGGTTTAATGATCCCGCCGCAGCTGCACTTCGGAACCCCTTCCGATTTCATCACGTAGTCCAGGCCGTAGAACTGACCGCAGCGGGTACAGTAGTTGCGGTGTACCGAGCCGTGGAGTTCCAGAACCTCTTTGCTTCCCGCCGCCTGGTGAAGGCCGTCGATGTTCTGGGTGATCACTGTTTTCAGTTTTCCCTCCTGCTCCAGCTTCGCCAGCGCCAAGTGGGCCCGGTTTGGCTTTGCGGCGGGAAAAAGCATCCGGTCTTTGTAAAATCGGTAAAACTCCTGAGGATTCCTCACATAGAAGCTATGGCTGATAATGGTTTCCGGCGGATAATCGTAAGTTTGATTATACAGACCGTCCACGCTTCTGAAATCTGGGATTCCGCTTTCCGTAGACACCCCGGCACCGCCGAAAAATACAATGGAATCAGACTGAGCAATCCACTGTTTCAGCAGGTCAATTGTTTTCTCCGTATTTTTCTCCATCTTCATCGCCTCCCCATGGCTCTTCACTAACTGTTCATGCCAAAAGATTTTCTTCTATATAATAACACCAATAGGGAACGCCTCCCTCCGCTTCCAGCTCTTCCAGCCGCTTTTTGCCCTGAATCCATTCAAAAAATTCCTGCTCCGTTAGGCTTAATGTTTCGGAAGAAACCAGGATTTCCGGCGTATTTTCCCTTTCTTCTGAAGCAAGTCCCTTCACAGCTGTCAAAAAAGACTGCCCCCGGTTCAATTCCCACCGGTACAATCCCCGGTCCATAGCTTGTCCGCCCTGGCGTATATAGAGAGGCACGCGCATCCGCTCCATGGGGCTGTCCGGCCCAAGCCCCACGGGAAACGGCTCTCCCTCTTTCACCTTCCATTCCATCCGTTCATCTCTCCCTGAAATTTGGGGCCGCCTGAGAACAGGCGGCCCTTTTCTTCTACCAATAATTTATCATTTTTCATCCGGGAATGCAACCGTCAGCCTTCCCTCTTTCCTGAATTCTTACAAATTTTCTCTCAGGCCTGAGCCACCTCCTTTACCAGCAAAAGCTTCATCCCGCTTTTTACCTGGTCGTCGGTCAGCTCATTTGCAGCCATAACGGTTTCCGTGGTGGTGTGAAACCGCTTCGCAATATCCCATAGTGTATCTCCGGGCTGAACAATGTATCCCACGATTCCCGGCAGCTGCTGCAGCTTCTGCATATCCAGTGGCTCACTCTGGATTTCAGTAATCACCGGAACCTTTGCCTGCTCCAGAACCAACAGATCCAAGGTTATCACACCCTTGATCTCCACCATATCTCCGCCCAGCATCACTGCTCCCAGCTGCTCTATTCCCGGATTCAGCTGATATACGCTCTCCTCTCCAACACCTCTGGCCTCCGCCTGGCAGTGGAAAGGCACCTGTTCCGTAGCTGCCTGAACCGGAGCCCTGTCGTCGCTGGTCAGATAGAGAATCGTCACCTCCAAAACCCCGTCGATTTGAACGCTGTCCTCCCCCATCTCCACCTCGTCGATTTTCACCACTCCGTCGCTGTGGCAGATTTGGAGAATCCGCTCTGTTTGAGGAAGCTGCGCCTTTTCTCCGACCCGGCATTTACAAATATTTTTCGCCAGAACCCGGTCAAAGGAAGCGTCGGAACGCTCCGGCGTAATCTGGCAGCCAGTGGAATACACATCCCCCAACAGCTCCAATTCCTGTTCCTGATACAGCTTGATATCCAGCTCCAGCACCGCGTCCACATCCATTTGACGCATCTCCCCGTCCGAATCCGGCTTCGCCTCC
Source organism: uncultured Clostridium sp. (assembly GCA_900547035.1). GTDB lineage: Bacteria > Bacillota > Clostridia > Lachnospirales > Lachnospiraceae > Enterocloster > Enterocloster excrementigallinarum. Next base: position 23,775 of record URFM01000003.1, read on the forward strand.
AGCCCCCGGTGGGCCAGACGCACGCCCACCATGGGAATCATATCCTCGCCGGCCTCAGCCAGCTCCAGCTCTCCGGAAAAGGGAATGGTCTCCTCCAGCCACTGGACCGGCATATTTTCATCCTCCGCCTGATAGATGGCAAAGAGATTCAAATCCCCGCTGATATGAATTTTCCCGTCCAAAGGCTTCACCTGCACATCCCGCAGCTTCATTTCCCGCCACAGGATCTGTCCCATATTTGGCTTTCCTCCTGAAAGGGTAAGTTCTTCCTTCATGCGGTAGGTGTCTTTGCGCCGCACCGCGATGGCCGCGGCCGTCACCTTTTCCTTTTGAAGCTGCGCTCCCTCCTCCTGGTCTTTCACATCTACCGCCGCCTCCACATCCCTTACGGTTTCCACCCGAACCTGAAGGGTTACAATGGCCTGAATCCCCAGTTTTCTGGAATTAATCATCTCCCCATTTAAATCCTCCAGCGTCCAGCTGACACCTACGTAATCCTTCTCATCCAAATTCTGAACATTGAGACTCTCTTCAAAGGGAATGGAGCCGGCCATAGTGGAAAGCCCTCCTGCCTCTTTGCGGTACAAAACGCAGAACTCCAGCTTACCCTTAACCGCCACCTTATCTTCCTGGTTCCGCACCGACTCAATCTGAATCTCTCCGCTGGACAGCATCACCTGAGCCATGTCCTCCATAGAATCTGGGACAATGAAATCGTCATCCAGAGTGACCTGGGTGCTGGCATTTCCCTTAAACTGGTTCATATGTATCCGGTTTTTCACTAACTCCATACGCACACCTGCCGCTTCTTAATATATTTTCTTTGCAACCGCTCAGGACGGCGGGTATCTTCTTGCCCGGCCAAGGCCGGACAAGAAGCATCGGATGTCCATACCCCGGAGGGCACCTAGTCCGATGTGAAAATGAGGGCAAAAGCATGCTTATAAGCAAGCTTAACGCCTGTTTTTGCCCTCATTTTCCCGCCGTCCTGAACAGTTACTTTTCTTTTAAGAAAATGTATGCGGTCAGTCCGCGGAATATTCGTCCAGAAAATGATGGCGCTTGCCTCTGCTCACATAGCCCAGGCAGGCATCCAGATTCACGTTTTCCACGCTCTTCATAATATTGGCTTCCACAAAGGGATTGCGCTTTTTCAGCTGGCGAATCAGTTCCTTGATTTCCTGGCGCTTGGAGGTATGAACGATGTCGCCGCCGTCTTTTTCAATTCCCCGGGCCGCCAGCTCCCTTGCGGTCTGCTCCGTAAAACGGCAGGCGCACTGAAGGAAATGCAGGTGATTGTAGTCCTTCCAGGAAAGAATATCCTCCTCCTTCACAAAATACAGAGGTCGGATCAGCTCCATGCCAGGGAAATTGGTGCTGTGCAGCTTGGGCATCATGGTATTGAACTGTCCTCCATAGAGGATACTCATGAGGATAGTCTCAATCGCATCGTCGTAATGATGCCCCAGGGCAATCTTATTGCAGCCCAGGGACCGGGCATGGTCGTAAAGATACCCTCGGCGCATCCGGGCGCAGAGATAACAGGGCGACTGGTCCACATCCGCCACGGAATTGAAGATATCCGACTCAAAAATGCGGATGGGAATATTCATTAATTTCGCGTTTGACTCGATCAGCCGCCGGTTGTCCGGGTGATATCCGGGATCCATAACAATAAATTCCAGCTCAAAGGGAGTTCCGCTGTGGCGCTTTAACTCCTGCATGCATTTGGCTAACAGCATGGAATCCTTGCCCCCGGAAATGCAGACGGCAATCCGGTCCCCTTCCTGTACCATCTCATACGCCTGAAGGCCCTTAATAAAGGGCCTCCAGATTTCCTTCCGATATTGCTTGATAATGCTTCGCTCAATAGCGATATATGGTTCATTTCTCATTGTTTTTCTCCAATTCGTCAAGCCGTCGCTTCAGATCTTCCATCTCCCGCTTCAGCTCCTCGTATTCTTCCGGGGAAACGTGGGTTTTCTCCTTTGGAATGGAAATCCCATCCTTCTTAATGGGGCGTGCGGGAATCCCCACCGCCGTCACATTATCCTCCAAAGGCTTTAGCAAAACCGCATTGGCAGCAATAGAGCAGTTGTCCCCCACCTCAAAGGCTCCCAAAATCTTAGCGCCGGCTCCCACCATCACGTTGTTCCCCAGGGTAGGATGACGTTTGCCTTTTTTGGTTCCCACACCGCCCAGAGTAACCCCCTGGTAGATGGTACAGTTGTCTCCAACCTCGGCGGTTTCTCCAATTACCACGCCGCAGCCATGGTCAATGAGAATTCCTCTGCCAAGCTTCGCCCCCGGATGGATCTCAATAAGCGTAAAAAAGCGGGCTATCTGGGAAATCAGCCGGGCAATGAAGAACATTTTATGACAGTAAAACCAATGAGCAAACCGATGCCAGATCAGGGCGTGGACTCCCTGATACAAAAGCAGCACTTCCAGGGCACTCCTGGCCGCCGGATCCCGTTCCTGAACTGCCTTAATGTCCAGCCAAATATCCTTCAAAATCATATACCATCTGTCCTTTCCAAATCACGTCTGCATAGGGTCCTGTTCACAGAGAACAGTATAGCATATGCGCCGGTCAATAAAAAGGACATTTTTCCGGCTCCTTGCCGGAAAATCACTGAAAAATCACCGGGAGGTCCGAGTATTCCGTCTTTACCACGATAAAGGGATAGGATTTTTCCTCCCCTGCCGCCTCTCCCGTCTCAGGCCCCAGCAGTTCCGTATCGATGACAATGGAGTTCTCTGTCAGATACAGCTCATGAACCTGGATGCTGTAGCTTCCTCCAGCCTGCTCCCCGTAGCCTACAACGATATAAAGGTTGTCATTATCACTATAAGTCAGCTTAAAAGGGGATTGCTGCTTTTCCGTAATAATCTGTGCCAGGTCCTGGGGGATCTCATGAGCCGCCGCCACCGCAAACTCCATATCCCGGACCTTCTCCTCCTTCGGCGCCGTACATCCGTAGAGCAGCAAGAGAGCCGTCACGCAGCCTGCCGTCAGAAAGGCCCTGGTCCATTTTCTTTTAAATTCTCTCCATTTCAAAGGTTCTGCCTCCCAAGTCTTCCGATTTCGGTTACTACCAATATATTTTGGGAGACGATGGGATATGCGGCGAATTTTCCGGTCAGACCCAGGTGAGAGTCAGTTCAAACTCACCTTTCAGCTGAATCTTTTTGCACCCGGCTGTGGCTATGAGATGGTCTCCTTTCCTGGCCGGCTCTCCATTGATGGTCCCTTCTCCCTCCAGAATATCCAGGATCATAAAGGGATGGGACTGAGAAATCTCCTGCTCTCCCCGACCAATCCACCGCTCTACGGTGAAAAAGGGACTTCGCACTAGAATGCAGCTGGTATAGTCCCCATGGCATACCTTCTCCTCCCTGGTATTGATCAGATTGCTGGGGCAGCGGACTACGTCCAAACTTTTCTTTAAGTGAAGTTCTCTGGGTTTTCCATTCTGCAGCCGGCCATAATCGTAAAGGCGGTAGGTTAAATCGCTGTTCTGCTGAATCTCCAGCAGCAGGGTTCCTTTGCGGATGGCGTGGACGGTACCGGAGGGAATATAAAAGCAGTCTCCCCTGTGGATTGGAATAACATTCAGCAGGCGGTCCCACTGCTGGTTTTCCACCATGGTTTTCAGCTGTTCCTTATTTTGCGCGTGATGTCCTATGATGATGTCCCCGTCTTCCAGGCAGTCCAGAATATACCAGCACTCATTTTTCCCTCTGGCTCCATTTTCATGGGCGCGGGCGTAATCATCGTCCGGATGGACCTGGATGCTTAAATCCTCCCTGGCATCAATAATTTTCACCAGCAGGGGAAATTCCTCTCCGGGCAGGTTTCCAAAGAGCTCCCGGTGGTTATCCCACAGTTCCTTCAGGGTTTTCCCCTCGTATTCCCCCCGGTCCGCCACGCTCTGTCCGTTCTCATTGGCGCTGACCACCCAGGCTTCCCCCGTATGGTCTCCGTTGGTTTTATATCCGTAAATTTCCCTAAGTCTCCGGCCGCCCCAGATTACCTCCCGGCAGCAGGGCCTCATAAATATCAAATCCTTCATATGTTTCCTTTCGGGACTGTTCTTTGATTGTCTGAATGAAAGACTACCTGAACCGCTAAAAAAAGTCAACGGTTCCGATAAGTTTTTTTCTTCCTCAAGTCAAAAAACATGCCATTACTGTCAGAACCGCCAGAAACAACAGATTCCACAGCGTAAATACCTTTAAGAATTTGCCTTTCTGTCCCGGATACTCTCTGGCAAAGAATTTAAAGGAGATCAAACTTGCCAGGGACGCAATCAGGGTTCCAAGACCGCCCAAATTCACCGCGGTCAGCAATACGGAGAAATTGTCCGTAAATCCGGATAAAAGAATAGCTGCCGGTACATTGCTGATCACCTGGCTGGTCAAAATTCCTGACAGCAGTTCCCTTCCCCCTACCAGCGAGGCAAGAAAACCGCTGATTTCCGGAATCCGTTTCGCATTTCCGATAAACACAAAAAAGCAGAGAAAGGTCAGCAGCAGAAAGTAATCCACTTTTCCAAAAAGCTGCCGGTTCACCAAAAAAATTGCCGCCGCCACCACAATCAGCACCGGCACGTAAGAAAGAACCCGGAATACAACCAGAAGGCACAAAACGAACAAAGCCAGAAAAGGCAGCAGGGAAATCCACAGCTTTCCTTCTCCTCCCTCCTTCTGTTCCTCCATAACTTCCCCAGAAAGAGGCTCGTCCTTTCCAAAAGCCAAGACCGCCAGAAGCATCACCAAGGATACGGCAGCATACGGCCAAACCGCCCGGCCAAATTCCATCCAGGTAATTCCTGAGACGGAGTAAAGATAAAGATTTTGCGGATTCCCAATCGGCGTCGCCATGCTTCCCAGATTAGCGGCGATGGTTTCCAGCACCACCAGCTTCAGCACCTGCTCCTCCCGGTGTATCATCTGATAGACCAGCAGCGTAAATGGCACGAAGGTAATAAGGGTCACATCATTGGTAATCATCATGCTGGAAAAAAAGCACAGCACTACCATAATAATTGGAAGGTTTCTCAGGCTTCCGGCACGCTTTAAAAGGAACTGTCCCAGAAGGACAAAGACTCCTAAAGACTGAAATCCCGCCACAATGATCATCAGGCAAAACAAAAGGGCCAAGGTCCGATAGTCCGGATAGGACAGATAAGCTTCATCCGGCGTCACAGCCAGAGAAGAGACCAATGCCAGCAAAAAAGAGATACAAAAAACCGTTTCTTTTTTCATCAATTCTTTAATGGTTTTCATAATACCAGCTCCACTCCATAAATTCCACATAAAAGCCGCCATTCCTAGCAGACAAACAGCCTGATTATACCTCTCACTCCCTTTAAGCGCAATGTTTTCATCCCGCTTTTTGAAAAAAAACTCTCAGATGCTTTCCAGCCTCCGCTTTTTTTTGATATACTGTAAAACGTGACTGGAGGAGTAACCCATGAAATACAAAATCGGAACAGTGGCTAAGCTGCTCGGTGTCTCTCCCGAGGCCCTGAGACTTTATGAACGGAACGGAATTCTGCTTTCCGACCGGGGAGACGGCGAAAACGGCTATCGGTATTACAGCCGTCTGGATATTACTGCTCTTTTGCGGGCCCGGGCTTATCATCAATATGGCTTTTCCCTGAAAGAAACTGAGGCTCTGATTAATACGGATGATGTAGATTTCGTCTGTCAGGCATATGAGTTGAAAGCAGAGGACCTGGAACAGGAAATTCTCCGCAAGCAGCAGATCTTAAACTACCTGAAAGGGATTCTGAACCTTTTGGAACAATTAAAATCGGAGCTGTGGACCATCCGTCCTGAAATCCGTCCCGGCATCTATCGCCTGGAATTTATGAAGGGAGAGGAGCTGATTCTGGCGCCGGACCAGCTGAATCTCTTCCCGAAATGGGTTGGACTTGCTCCCTTTGCCTTCCCCTCTCAGCGAAACTGCTGGACTGCTCTGGAACACGGCACAGACGAAAGCTTTTCTGCCCTGGGAATCCTGGAGGAAGACGCCCGTTCTCTGGGGATGCCTGATTTTCTCCACCAGGGGGTCTACCTTCCTCCTGCCCCCAGCCTATACACAGTAGTGGAGATTTCAGAAGAAAATGCTTCCTGCGTAGGCTATCTTGCCCATTTGACGGATTTCGTCCGCCGCTGCCACATCAAAGTAACCGGCGACCCCATCTGCCGCACCTTCTTATCCATGAATAAAAAAGAAAATTACCGGCGTTACCGCCAGATCTGGGTCCCCATTGCGCCAAATGAATTTTCTTGACTCTACACCGGGTTTAAGGCTTATAATTTTTCATGTTGAGGAGGAATTAAGATATGAACAACTTGAAAAAAGCCGCTGTGCTCTTCGGACAGTTCTTCCAGTTTGGCTGTTTCACCTTTGGCGGAGGCTGGAGCATTGTCGCGCAGATGCAGAAGCTTTATGTGGAAAAAGAAAAGACCATTACCAGTCAGGAGCTGCTGGATATCACCAGTGTGGGCAGGAGCCTTCCAGGGACCATGATTGGCAACGTAGCCATGCTTTACGGATACCGGGCGGCAGGAATTCTGGGTGGAATCGCATGCGTCATTGCTATGGTTACCCCTCCTATGATTGTCCTGTCCCTAATCACTTATTTTTATACTCTTTTTAAGGAAAATCTTTGGGTCATGAGCGCCATGACCGGAGTTCGGGCGGCCATTGTACCTATCATAGCCAGCGCGGCCGTCAATATGGTAAGGGGAGCCTTCCGCTTTCCCCCCTGCTACGTCCTCACAGCTGCCGCCTTTGCGCTGTATCTGTTTTTCAATGTCAGCTGCGTGCTGCTGGTAGTCATGGGCGTCATCGGCGGAATCTTAATCTGTGAATGCCACGAGAGAAGGGAGGCAAGGAAGCATGATTCTAACCCTGCTTAAATTGTTTTGGAGCTTTTTAAAAATCGGTTTCACAAGTTTTGGAGGTCTGTCCATGATTCCTCTTATTTCCCATGAGGTGGTGTCCAACGGATGGATGAATTTAAGTGAGGTGTCCGACATCGTGGCCATTGCGGAAATGACTCCCGGTCCTCTGGGCCTAAACTGCGCCACCTTTGCCGGGATTCACGCCGCCGGGATCCCCGGAGCCATTGTGGCCAATCTGGGGGTTTTGTCTCCCACATTTACCGTTGCCGCCCTAGCGGCTGTCTTTTTTCAAAAGTTCCAGAAAAGCCACCGGATGGACCAGATTCTCACCGGAGTGCGCCCCGTCTGCATCGGCTTGTTAATCGGGGTAATCGCCTCCTTCTGCCAGACCAACTATGTCATTGATTCCGCAGTCAGCATCCCGGCTATCCTCATTGGCCTGATTGATTTGCTGCTGCTGTTCAAATGGCAGGTCAGCATCCCCAAGGTCATTCTGCTGAGCGCTGTTTTGGGGCTTATATTCTTTCAGGTACTTTAAGCCACTTAGAAATCCCTGCCGGACACACCTTATTCTGTCCGGCAGGGATTTTAATTGTCATGGACATCCGACAGCCGCTTAGTCTTTATCTTTGCTGCAGATCTGCAGCCGGTGCTGGTACTTCTCCCTGGTAGCCAGGCCGCCCCGGATATGGCGTTCCGATTTATTAACATCCAGAACCACCCGGGCCTGGGCGGCCAGGGAGGGGTTAATGTGCTCCAAACGGTCGGTGACATCTTTATGTACCGTTGATTTCGAAATCCCAAACCGTTTCGCCGTCTGCCTCACCGTCGCATTATAATCCACAATATAATTTGCGATTGCAACGGCCCGTTCCTTAATATAATCCTTCATGGGTTGCCCCCTGAGAACGTTTTTTACATCATATTCGTTATCAGGGGATTTTATACGTTGGGTATTATGATTCACTCCTCCCTACTCAAATACCTCCACAGCGTCGTCCTGCTGATCCCCAGCTGCCTTGCGGCGGCGGCTCGGTTGCCTCCGTGGGCGGCAACCGCCTGCTTCACCGCCTGGCCGATGATCTCCTCCAGGGTCAGATCCCCCTCCAGAACCGGGGCCGCCGTTTCTGTCCCTCGGCTTAAGGTGCGCTCCTTTGCCAGCAGCTCCGCCACCATACTGCTGCGGATATAGGTGGATGTGGTAAGAGTCGCCAGAGTCTCCAAAATATGCTTAAACTGCGTATAGTTATTGGGCCATTCATACTGGCGCAGCATTTCCAAGGCCCTGGGCTCAAAGCCGGATATATGCTTACCCAGCTCCACCTTCATGCTGCTTAAATACAAGCTTGCCAGGGAGGGAATCTCATCGGAACGGCTTCGCAGGGAGGGCAGGCTTAATACCAGGCAGCCCAGCCTTGACACAAACCGGCGCATAACCTCCGGTGCCGCCTCCCCATCCCGACTGACTCCGGAAAACAGAAGCCGCACCCGCCTGGCAAGTCCCGTCTCCTGGATCGCAGACAGCAGCCTGGGCACATATTCCTCTGGCAGGGATTCGATATTCTGGAAATAGATCGTATTTCCAGTAGCGTTTAAAGGTGAATTATAATGATTCAGCAAAAACTCCCAGCTTTTTTCGTTCATCAGCTGGCAGTTGATCAGCACAAAGGGCTTATTGGCCAGAGAGCTGTGCAGATAGAGAAAGCGGGCGATCTGCTCCTTTCCTGTGCCCGGCTCCCCCTTAATCATCACCGGCTGGCGCACGGAAGACAGCGTGCGGATCTCGCTGTCCATGGGCCCCATGGCCCCGCTGAGGCTGTAAAAGCTGTTCATAAACAAATATTCGCACTCTCCCTTATTCATAAAACGAATCCCCGCCCAGTGGGAGTGAAGAGGGATTCGGGACGGCACGCAGTAAAACAAGCTGTAGCGCTCCGTATCCATCAAAAGAGTCTGTCCCGTAATGCGGTAAAGCTGATCCCGCTCCGTATAGTAAAATTTCAAAGAACCGCTGGCGGGCACCTCCTTTAAATGGGAGCGCAGGGCATCCACCAGGCCCTCAGAGGGATCCGCCGGGCTGTTGTAAAAGATTTCCCCCTGCCCGTCCAGCACCACTACCCTGCCGTTCTGATCCTGGGTAATACTGCGCAGAAACATATTTTCGTGGCGCAGATGGCCGAACCAGAGGCTGATATTAATCGCCTGGTCGATGGCGGTGTGCATGCTCTCCACCCCTGAGGTAATAAGAAACGCATCCAGCTCCATTTTGCGCGCCATGGTATGGGTCACCATATCGCAGACTACCATGCGGTATCCCTCTTCCTTCAGCTTGCCCAGCGTCTCTTCCGCCTCTTCGCCGCTGTTCACCGTCAGGATATCCAGATCGGAACCCAGCAGGTCGCAGAGGGTATGGGCAGGGCCCGTAATGTTGGGAAAGCCTACGATGGCATAGCGGCTGGAATAATTCTCCGCCAGCTTCATGGCGCTCAGCACATCGTAAACGGAAATCTGCACCTCCACCACCGGCAGGTCCGTCACCTGGCGGATCAGGGTCGCCGTACCGCCCCGGGAAATAATGCAGTCGTAGGAATTCGGCGCCATGCGCTGCACAATCGCCACCCCCACCTCCAAATCTCCGGTAAATACATCCAGCTGAATATTCGGATACGCCTGAGCAGCCCGCTCCATTACCGTATTCATTCCCTGATAAGGTGCAATCCCCAGGATGCGCGTGCGTGTTTCCACCATTTTCCATACCTCCATCCGTTTCTTTTTGAGACTATCTGCCTCTCAGATTTATAGCGCCTTTTTAAATCGTTTTATTTTGAAACGTTTCTCTAATGATTTCGTTACTTTTTTTCTTCTTGTTTAAAAATGTAACATAATTACCCGTTTTTTTCAATGCGGAATTCCTCACTTTCATGCATAATATAGATAGAAATTCTGAATCAGCTTAAAAATATAGCGGTTCTGAACAAATACGCCCTGCCCCAGGCAGTCATCTGCCAAAGGGCAAAGCAGGGAGGAGTGAGAAAAATGATCCTTCTTTTAATCATTGCCGATGATTTTACCGGCGCTCTGGACACCGGCGTACAATTCGCGGCCTGCGGCATTCCCACCAGGGTTGTGGTTGACCCTGAGATTGATTTTGCCTCTATTCACGCGAAGGTACTGGTGGTAGATACGGAAACCCGCCATCTTCCCGCCGGACAAGCCTACGAAATCGTTTCAAAACTAACCAGACGGGCCTGCGCGGCCGGCGTCTCCTTTATCTACAAAAAAACCGACTCTGCCCTCCGGGGAAATATCGGAGCCGAGTTGGCCGCTGTCTTAAAAGCCAGCGGCAGAAAGCAGCTTCCCTTTCTTCCGGCGTTCCCCCAGATGAATCGCCTGACGCAAAACGGCGTTCACTACATCGACGGAGCGCCCGTTACCGAAAGCCCCTTTGGCAAAGATCCCTTCGAGCCGGTCCGCCACAGCGCCGTTGCCAGTCTGATCGCTTCTCAAACCGATCTGCCGGCTAAAAGTTATCCGGCCTTAAACGATCATGAATCGGCGCCCGATGAAGCGGGTATCCTGATCTTTGATGCCGCCAGTGTAGAAGACCTGGCCCGAACCGGCCGTCAGCTGGCCCATCGGAACTTGTTGGCCGTATCTGCCGGCTGCGCCGGTTTTGGAGCTGTGCTTCCCGAGCTTTTGGGAATTGAAAAAGGCGAACCCGCCAAACTTCCCCGCCTGGATTCTAGGCTGTTAATCGTCTGCGGCAGCGTTAATCCCATCACCGTAGCTCAGATGGATTGGGCTCAAAAAGCGGGCTTTGCACGTCTTCGGCTAACACCTGAGCAGAAGCTTACTCCGGGCTACTGGCAGACCGGAGAAGGCCAGAAGCAGCTGGCCCTGATCGATGAAATGCTGGCCGCCAATCCTTACTGCATCATCGAAACCAACGATGAGGGAGGGAATCAGCTGACCGCCGACTACGCCGCCCGGCTCGGCATTGATCTGGAAACCCTCCGTCAGAGGATCTCCGGAAGCCTGGGCAATCTGGTGGGCGGAATATTTGCCAGCCCTCATCTGGGGACCTTGCTGATGACCGGCGGCGACACACTGCTTCAATGTATGAACTGCGTAGGCGTCAGCCAGCTGGAGCCCATCTGCGAGATGGAAAAGGGCGTGGTGCTGGCAAGCTTCACCTACAAAGGCTGCACCCGCCGTATCATTACCAAATCCGGCGGATTCGGCCAGGAAAGCCTGTTTACGGATCTGGCGCGGCGGATTCGCGGCGAGAGCGGACAGAGCCCGCTAAACTAAGAAAATTTTTATTGGAGGAGGAACCCATATGACATATCCCAAACTTCCCGGCCTGACCTGGGACGGAACGATCTATGAGAACGAGGAGATGGGCGATCTTGAGGCCCTGATCCCCAACGGCGGATTTCCTACCGCCCACGGCCCCGCCATGGTGGAGCTGCCTGACGGCTCTCTGCTCTGCTGCTGGTTTGCCGGCACCTACGAGGGGGACGCCGATGTCCACGTCATCTGCTCCCGCCTGCCCAAGGACGGAACCGCCTGGAGCGAGCCGGTAGATATTTCCGGCGATCCAAAGCGCAGCGAACAGAATCCCTCTCTCTTTAACGGCCCCGACGGAGCGGTATGGGCCATGTATACCGCTCAGCTGGACCGTCAGGAGGGCAAGTCCAACATGCAGTTCACCTCTGTGGTGCGCTGCCAGAAGAGCAACGACGGCGGCTTGACCTGGAGCCCCTATGAGACGGTATTCCCGGAGGAGGGAACCTTCTGCCGCCAGCCCATCCAGGTTCTGTCCAACGGGCGCTGGATTTTCTCCACATGGGTTTGCACCGACTCACCCAACGGGCTGTCTGGCGACCCCACCGTTTTCCGCATTTCCGACGATCAGGGAAAGACCTGGCGCACCGTTGAGATGCCAAAGAGCAACGGCCATGTTCACGCTAATGTGGTGGAGTTAGAGCCGGGACATCTGGCTGCCTTCATGCGCAACCGCGAGGCCTACCGCATCCACAGAAGCGAGTCCTTCGACTACGGCGAGACCTGGAGCGAGCCAAAGCCCACTCCCCTGCCCAACAACAACTCCAGCATCAGCGCTATCAAGCTGGCAAGCGGCAGACTGGCTATCGCCTACAATCCCACCTGCACGCCGGATCCTCAGCCCGGAAAGGCTGCCTGGCCGGGACTGCGCTGCCCGGTGGCTGTGGCCCTGTCCGAGGACGGCGGCCTGACCTTCCCCATCATCCGCTGGATGGAGCGGGGCGAAGGCTATATCGGCGATGAAAACAAGACCAACAACAAGCAGTACGAGTATCCTTTCATTATGCAGACAAAGGACGGCAATATTCACCTGGCCTACGCGGCCCGTACCCGTCAGGGCGTCAAGTACGTCCGTTTCACCGAGGCGGATATCCTGGGCGAAAAGAGAGAGCGGGTCGGCCTTTACGATCCCACCGCCGCCAAGTTCCGCTAAGGAGCCGTCGGTTTTGAAGCGATTAAGTACATTATCAAGGAGGCGTTTTTCACATGCTTACAACTTATAATCTGAAAATGCCCCACGCCGTTTACGGCGGGGACAATGCCATGGACAACATTACCGCCATTTTAAAGTCCAACGGTGTAAAGCGGGTGGCAATGTTCACCGACAAGGGCATCGAGGCCGCCGGCCTGTTTACCCTTCCCGAGGAAGCCGTTAAAGCCGCCGGAGCCGATTATTACGTGCTGGATGATCTTCCCGCAGAGCCCAGCTATATGGCGGTGCAGAAGCTGGTGGACGAGTTTAAGGCCAGCGGAGCCGACATGATCGTAGCCTGCGGCGGCGGAAGCGTTATGGATGCCGCCAAGCTGGCCAGCGTTCTGGTTACCGACGAGTACGGCGTAAAAGAGCTTTTGGACGAGCCGGGACGGGCGAAAAAATGCGTTCCTATCATCCTGATCCCCACCACAGCCGGAACAGGAGCAGAAGTTACCCCCAACGCCATTGTAGCGGTTCCGGAAAAGGAGCTGAAGGTAGGCATTGTAAACGAGAACATGATCGCTGATTACGTGATCCTGGATGCCCGCATGATCAAGAACCTGCCCAGAAAGATTGCGGCAGCCACCGGCGTAGACGCCCTGGCCCACTGCATCGAGTGCTTCACCAGCAACAAGGCCAACCCCTTCAGCGATCTCTACGCTCTTGAGGGACTGGACCTGATCTTAAACAACATCGAAAAGGCCTGCGATGATCCCGAGGCCATGACGGAAAAGAACCGCATGCAGATCGCCGCTTATTACGGCGGACTGGCTATCACCGCCAGCGGCACCACTGCCGTACACGCGTTGAGCTATCCTTTAGGCGGCAAATACCACATTGCCCACGGCGTATCCAACGCCATCCTGCTGGCTCCCGTAATGCGCTTTAACGAGCCCGCCTGCCAGGAGCGCTTTGCCGCCGCCTATGACCGCTGCTGCCACGATGAGGTAAAGACCTGCAAGACCACAGCGGAAAAATCCGCCTGGATCATCAATCGTCTGGAGGAAATCGTAAAGCACCTGGATATTCCTACCAGCTTAAAGGAGTTCGGCGTTCCGGAAAGCGACCTGGAGAGCCTGGTGGAGGCCGGCATGCAGGTACAGAGACTGCTGGTCAATAATCCCCGCCCTGTAACGCCCGAGGATGCGAGAGCCCTTTACAAAGAAGTGCTGTAACCATTTTTAATATAAAAAAACAGGAGGTTTCCCAACATGAAAGCAATCGAATTAAAAGGCATTATCCCCCCAATTATCACCCCCATGAACGAGGATGAGACAATCAACACCGCTGAGCTGCGCCGCCAGGTAGACCGTCTGATCGAAGGCGGAGTTCACGCCCTGTTCCCCTTCGGAACCAACGGCGAAGGCTACATCCTGAACGCCCAGGAGAAGAAGCTGGTTCTGGAAACCGTAATCGACCAGGTAAACGGCCGCGTTCCCGTATACGCAGGCACCGGCTGCATTTCCACCAAGGAAACCATCGAGCAGAGCAAGATGGCCCAGGCAGCGGGAGCGGACGTTCTGTCCATCATCACCCCCAGCTTCGCAGCCGCCAGCCAGAACGAGCTGTATGAGCACTATAAGGCAGTAGCCGAGGCTGTTGACATGCCCATCGTGCTTTACAACATTCCCGCCCGTACCGGAAACGCTTTAGCTCCCGCCACCGTTGCCCGTCTGGCCCAGATCGACAACATCGTTGGAGCCAAGGATTCCAGCGGAAACTTCACCAACATCCTGGGATACATTGACGCCGGCAATACCAAGCCAAACGGCAAGTTTTACACCCTGTCCGGAAATGACCAGCTGATCATCTGGACCCTCCTTGCAGGCGGCACCGGCGGAATCGCAGGCTGCGCCAACGTATATCCTCACACTATGGCTTCCATCTATGATCTGTACATGGAAGGCAAGATCGAGGAAGCTAAAGCAGCCAACGCAAGCATCCAGAGCTTCCGCAACTGCTTCAAGTACGGCAATCCCAATACCATCGTAAAGACCGCCGTTCGCCTCTTAGGCTACGAGGTAGGTCCCTGCCGTGCTCCCTTCAATCAGGTTCCGGAGGAAGGCATCGAGGCTCTGAAGAAGGTTCTGGCCGAGAACGAAGCCAAGGGCATGCACTAATAAGGGAGGCAACGACATCATGAGTACAAAACCCATTGTAGGCATCACCATGGGCGACCCGGCAGGAAACGGCCCGGAGATCACAGTTAAGGCATTGGCCCATAGGGATCTTTACGACCGCTGCCGTCCCATCGTTGTAGGCGACGCCAAAATGATCCAGCAGGCCGTCCGTTTTGTGGGACGCCCGGATATCCAGGTTCACCGCTGTGAAAAGGTTTCCGATGCCCTCTTTACGCCGGGCACCATCGATGTTCTCCACCTGGAGCTGATTCCCGATGTGGAGAAATTCCCGATCGGCCAGGTCAGCATTGAAGGCGGAAACGCCGCGTTCCAGTGTGTAAAGAAAGTCATCGAGCTGGCTCTGGCTGGCGAGGTGGACGCCACCTGCACCAACGCTTTAAATAAAGAGGCCATGAACAAGGCCCTGGAGCATTACCACGGAGAGCGTTCCGACGGCTACACCCATTTTGACGGCCACACGGAAATCTATGCTACCTACACCAAGACCAAGAAATACACCATGATGCTGGCCCACCATGACCTGCGTGTGGTTCACGTATCCACTCACGTTTCCCTGCGTGAGGCCTGCGACCGGGTAAAGAAAGCCCGGGTGCTGGAGGTCATCGAGATCGCCCACAAGGCCTGCAGGGACATGGGCATTGAAAATCCAAAGGTAGCGGTAGCGGGACTCAACCCCCACTGCGGCGAGAACGGCCTCTTCGGCACTGAGGAGATCGAGGAAATCAAGCCCGCCATCGAGGCGGCCAAAGCCGAGGGCATCAACGCCATCGGCCCCATCCCGCCGGACAGCGTCTTCTCCGAGGCACTGGGCGGCTGGTATGACATCGTGGTCTGCATGTACCACGACCAGGGACACATCCCCCTTAAAACCGTGGGCTTTGTCTACGACCGGGAGAAGCAGGCCTGGAAGGCTGTGGAGGGCGTCAACGTCACCTTGGGCCTTCCCATCATCCGCACCAGCGTAGACCACGGCACCGGCTTTGCCCTGGCAGGAAAAGGCACCAGCAATGAGCTGAGCCTGGTAAACGCCATTGATTACGCCATCCGGATGGCGAATGGGCGGAAATAATCGCTTAGATGCTAAAAATGTTCAGTGCGGCTGAAAATATGCCGCCCTGAACATTTTTCCGTTTTCTCTTAATTCATTAACCTTCGGTCCGCATGCTTCAGCGCCTGGCGAACCAACGTATTGGACGAGGTATTCACCCAATAGTTGTCCAGCGCCCCAGTCGCCGCATAGTTAAGCAGGGACCAGGGATTATACACTTCGATGCCGCCGAACTGATAGCCATCGTATTTCCTTTTCACTGTCTCATCCAAGGAATACCCATAAGCCGTCAAAAGCGCCTGAGCCTCCTGCTCCGTTACACCAAAACAGGACGCGTAAGCCGGATTCAGCACTGTATAAACCCTAGCATTATTGAACTGTGAAAAAATGCTCTCCTTAGCCACTCTCTGAACGCCGGTCAGCAGGGCTTGCCCCAGAAATTCATTTCCCTTCATGGCCGCCCCGTAAAAGTTGGAGAAAAAGCTGCCCATTTCTCCATGAATCCCTGCTTCATAGCTGCTCATAATGGGCTGATCGTATTCGTCGATCAAAAGAATTGGCGCGACCCCGTAATATTCCGCTACCACCCGGATTAAATCCGTCAGCGTAGATGAGAGATAGATATAAGAAATGTCCTGGCGCATCAGGTTCTCATACATTTCTTTAAAGCGCACTGCGCTAAACCGGCTGTCGTCCAACTTTCCGGCAAATATTTCCCAATAGCGGCTGTATTCCTCCAGCAGGGCCTGCTTCAGCTGAACCGTCAGCTCTTCGGACGAATTTCCTTTGCAGTTTTTGAAGGTAAAATAAATCACCGGCCTGCTGTTGATCTGGGAATCAAGTGTTTTAATATGAAACAAAATACACGCCTTTTCTCATTTAATGTTTTATTTTTGAACTTATTTCGTTCATATTTTTGAGTTTTTTCTCTTATGTTTCTAAATAGAACGCATATATGGCCTACTTTCCTTGTCTCCAATCCCAGCATCTTATATAATGAATATAAATTAAGGCCGAGCCAGTTTGTGCAACTTGCAGCTGCTCACAGGCGGCAGGCCAGGAAAGGTAGGAAAATCATATGACAACCCAAATGATTATCGCACTTGGCATCACCATTTTTATGATCATCCTGATCATGATCGACAAGCTGCCCTTCGGATCTGTGCCCCTGCTGGCCTGTCTTCTGCTTGTGATCTTTGGTATTGCCGACATCAAGGCGGCTTTCGCCGGATTCTCCAACTCAACCATCGTCATGCTGGCTGAATTCATGGCCATCATTGCGGCCCTCCAGAAGACAAGCTTCATAGCGGCCTTCAAACGCACCATGTTTAAGATGGCGGAAAAAGGCGGTTTTAAAGCGTTCCTTCTGCTGATCCTTATCGTTATGTTAGGCTGCAGCCTCTTCGGAACAGGCTCCACCGCTTACTACGTAATGGTAATCGGATTGCTGTCCACCATGCCTTACACCAAGAAACTGCCTCCCTCTAAGGTAGTTATGACCGCCGGCTTTGCCGCGAACCATCCCCTGCTTCCCTTTAACACTGCCTTACAGTACGGAATCGTAATCGCGGTATTAGGAAGCGCCGGCCTCACGGCAAATGTTCCGGTAGCGAAGTTTGCTGTTGTAAACTTCTTCCTCTCCATGGGCTTTTTGCTAAACTGCGTCATCCAGTACAAGCTGCTGCCTGACCACGACATCAAGGCCACCGAGGATGCCAAGCAGGTACAGGCTGCTACCGAAGGTTCCTCCCTGACCAAGACTCAGGAGTACATTACCTACATCGTATTTGTAATTGCCGTTGCCGGAATGCTTCTTCAGAGCTCCATCGGCGACGCTGGATACGCCATCGCCGGACTGTCCGTAGCAGTGATCCTGATCAGCGGCGTAATGGATTTCAACGAGATCCGTAACTCCATCAGCGCCCCCATCATCCTGATGTCCGCCGGTGTAATCGGCGTAGCGGATGCCCTGGGCGCAACTGGACTGACCGACCTGGTAGGAACCACCGTGGCAACCGCCCTGGGAACCAATGTAAATCCCTTCATCCTGATCCTGGTATTCTGTATCCTGACCAGCGTACTGGCAACCCTGACCGGATCCACCATCGGAACCGTTTACATTTTCGCTCCTCTGGCCATTGCCACCTGCTCCAAGATGGGTCTGGATCCCACAGCAGCAGCCTGCGCGATCGTAATCTCCGGATGGTGCGGACATTTCCTTCCCATCGACGGCATGCCTGCTATGGTAATGGGCGTTGGAAACTACAATATCTGGGAATTCTGTAAATTTACAGTTCCCCAGTATTTCATCCGTCTGCTGGCGCTGACCGCCGGAGCACTGATCATGTTCCCAATGTAAGCCGGCATAAAAATGCACCCCAGTACAGTAACCCCTGTACATTTATAACAGCCGCCGGCAAATGGACTTCCCATCTCCCGGCGGCTGTGCTAATATATAAGCGAGAGCTTCTCATAATACAATTTTAAAGGAAAGAGGTAAAAACTATGAGCTGCAAATTCGAACTGGAACACATCGGCATCAATCAGGCAAACGCGGATGAGGCCGCAAAGCTGGCGGAGCAGTTAAGCGGCATGTTTAATCTGGCCCCCAAGCACGGCAACAAATCCGAGTTCGCAGGCCCCTACTTTGAGTGCATGAAGTCCCCCTTCTTAGGAACCAACGGACACATCGCCATGAGGACCCCGGATCTGGCTGCCGCCATGGAAGAGCTGAAGGAAAAGGGATATTCCTTTAACATGGATACCGCCGCTTACAACGAGGACGGCTCTATCAAGAACGTATATCTGGCCGGAGAGTTTGGCGGATTTGCCATTCATATCATGCAGAAGTAATTGCCATCGAAAAACAGAACACGAGCAAGGGCTGCTGCCGGACCTTTTGAAGGTTTTTGGCAGGACAGCCCTTATTTTTATCTCTTTACCAGCAGATCGTCTCCCCAGGCTCTACAATCACTCTTCCCTCAGCTTGGAACTCCTCCGCTGCAGCCCGGTCAAAGAGAGCCCCCGGCATCATGTGGACGGGAACCGAATGTACTGCCTCGATCAGGGCCGCGCATTGGGAAGCCTCCTTCGGGCCCATATTGTAGACGCCGTCAATGGGCAGAAAGGCGTAGTTCAGCTTTTCCCCCGGCAGTTCCTTCTCCATGGCCTCCGTGCGGGAGGTGTCGCAGGCAAAGTAAAGCTTCTTTCCATCCATCTCCACAAGAAATCCCACGCACTGATCCTTGGGGTGATTCTTGTTGTAGGCTTCCGTTCCCCGGATTTTCACGCCCTGCTCACAGAACTCCTGGTAGACACCGTCTTTCAGGAAATCTCCCGCCCGCAGGATTCTTCCGCCCTCCTTTAAGGTCACCAATCCCACCTCGTTGTGGTCATGGTGCTCATGAGATACCAACACCAGATCCGCTGGACGGTCATAGCCATCCCCGGCGAAGGGATCCACATAGATCACCGCGCCCCCCGATGTGGTCAAACGAAAGCTTCCGTGTCCCTGATACAGAATCTCTGCCATATTCATTCCTCCCTGGTGTTTTTGTTTTCATTATAGTGAAGTTTCCGATTCATGGCAACCATGATTTCCTGGATTTTTCCTGGGATTTGATATAAAATAGCGGTAGCGGTTTCGATTACGCCACCAGAAAGAGAGGTACAGCTAATGGGAAGAATTTCCGTACTGGTTCCCACCGAAGAGATGGTTCATCTGAGCCATAATATCCTCCAGGAGGGCCGTTTTTCCGATATACAGGAAGTCATACAGGTAAGCACTGAGGATGCGGTGGCGCAAGCCCGTCAGGCCGCTGCCAGAGGCTCTTCTATTCTGGTGGCAAGAGGCCTTCAGGCGGCCCTGATCAAGCGCCACACCTCTATTCCCGTAGTTGAGATCGTGATTTCCGCCCAGGAAATGGCTCTCTTAATCCAGCGGGCCAGACAGCTGATTCTCAAGGAGCGCCCTACCATCGCCGTAGCAGGAAATCAGAACATGTTCTGCGACATGAGCCGCTTTGAGGATATTTTCCACATTAATCTTCAGCTTTTCCTTGCTCAGGACGATGGGGATCTGGAAAAAAAGGCCCGGGAAGCCGCCCAGTCCGGAGCGGATCTTCTGATCGGCGGCAACACAGTGATCGCAGCGGCCAAAGAAGCTGGGGTTCCATCTCTGTTCCTCTCCAACACAGAGGATTCCCTGCGCACTGCCTTCCTTCTGGCTCAAAGCATGGATCTGGCTCTTCAGAATCAGAAGCGCAGCCAGGCTCAGATGGACGTGCTTCTGGACAGCCGCTATATGGGCGCTCTCACCCTGAATCCCTTGGGGGAGGTGCTGAGCGCCAACTCCATTATAGTGGAGCTTCTGGGGATGGAACAGGCGCGGATTATCGGCCAGCCGGTCTGCGCCCTGTTCCCGGATCTGGATCAGCGCCAGCTTACATCCATGTGTATGAAAAAACAATCCCCCTGCTCCCTGATCGTACACCATAACAGCGGCCTCCTTCTCTGCACCTGCAGTCCGGTTGTCATCGACGGCATGGTAGACAGCGTACTGGTCAGCTGCCAGAAGCTTAGGCAGAAGACATCGGATGCTCCCGCCGACAGAGGCGGAGACAGCAGAGCCCCCCGCCTTCCCTTCCGTTTTTCTGATTTAAGCCCCGGCTGCCAGGCCCTTGAACGCTCTATTCTCCAGGCCCGTATCTTCGCCCAGGCCACTGAGTCCATCTTCCTCTGGGGTCCGGACAGCCTTCTGCTGCTGAAAATGGCCGCAGCCCTCCACAATGAAGGCCCCCGTTCCTCTCAGGCCTTTGTGGAGCTGGATATGGAGGAACTGTCCTTCCAGGATCAGAAAAACCTTCTCTTCGGCGAAAGAGGCGCCGTGACCATGGCGGAAGGCGGAACCTTGTACCTGGCGGGGGCACAGGCCATCTGCCCCCAAATTCAGAAATCCCTGTTCCATCTTGCCCGCAGCCGTATGCGCAGGAATGCCCAGGGCAAACGGCTTCCCGCAAACCTGCGGCTGATCCTCTCCTCCCCGTTCTCTTTAAGAGATCTTTCCGTAAAGGGACAGCTGATCCCGTCCCTTTACACGCTGCTAGAATATTTCAGCCTGGAGGTTCCTTCCCCTCTGATGCAGCCGGACAGCGCCCAGGAACAGATTCTCCAGCTGTTTCACCAGCTTTGCGAGAAGCATGAATCCTATCACCAGCTAACTGCCGGAGGCTTAAAAGAGCTTGGCCGCCTGGATTGGGGCGGCAGTCCGCTAAAGCTGGAAACCTTTTTGGCACGCTTGATTTTGGAGAGCAGCCGCCGTTCCATCGACGAGATTGCAGTCTCCCGCCTGCTCCAAGCCGTGGAGCCTCCCGCCAGCGCCCAAACAGCCGCCGCCCCGCCCCCGGAGGCAGAAAAAATCACGGAAGCGCTAAGGCTTCACGGCGGCAATCGCCAGAGCACCGCCAGGTATCTCGGCATCAGCACTGCCACCCTGTGGCGGAAAATGAAAAAATACCGGCTCTCGCCGTCTGGATGGCGGGAGTAAAACATCCAATTGTATGATAGATTTGAAATATATTTGAAATAATACTTTAGTTTTTTTGAAATATTATTGCTTTTCGATAAAAAATCAGCGGTATTTTATCCAATACTTCCATAGATGTTTCGGCTGTTCTCCGCTATAGTAAAGGCACAAAGAAACCGAAACCCTAACATGTAAAGGAGAATGCAAAATGAAAGTAGGATTTATTGGACTTGGAATTATGGGACGGCCTATGGCGAAGAATCTGATCAAGGCCGGGCACGAGCTGGTCGTATGCGACTTCAACAAGAGCGCGGTTGATGACCTGGTATCCTGCGGCGCTAAGGCTGCGGCAAACGGCGCTGAGATCGCCAAGGAGTGCAATGTCATCATCACCATGGTTCCCAATTCCCCCCATGTAAGAGCGGCCTGCCTGGGCGAGGGTGGTATTATCGAAACCGGCAATGAGAACACCGTGGTTTTAGACATGTCTTCCATCGATCCCACCGAGTCGAAAGCCATCGCCGCTGAGCTGGCGAAGAAGGGCATCGATATGTGCGACTGCCCCGTATCCGGCGGAGAGCCCAAGGCCATAGACGGAACCATTTCCGTTATGTGCGGCGGCAAGAAAGAAACCTTTGACAAGTATTATGACCTGCTGATGGCTATGGCCGGTTCCGTGGTATACGTAGGACCCATCGGCTCCGGAAACGTGGCTAAGCTGGCAAATCAGATGGTAGTGGCCTGCAACATCGCCGCCGTAGCCGAGGCACTGACCTTTGCCAAGAAGGCGGGAACAGATCCGGAGCTTGTTTATCAGGCCATCCGGGGCGGTCTGGCAGGCTCTACGGTTATGGACGCCAAGGCTCCTATGATGTTAGCAGGCAACTACAAGCCCGGATTCCGGATTGAACTCCACATCAAGGATCTGAACAACGTGTTAAACGCCGCTCATGCCATCAATATGCCCGTTCCCATGGCAGCCCAGATGATGGAGATCATGCAGAACTTAAAGACCTTTGGCGGCGAGAAGGAGGATCACAGCTCCATGGTAAAATACTACGAGCGGATCTCCGGCGTTTCCATCGTAAAAGAAGATTAACTAGGGAGGCTCCTTATGATATCCACTGATTTTATCAAAGGCGTAATCGTTCCTATTATCACCCCCATCGATGAGGATGAGCGCATCGATGAGGCCCGTTTAAGACGTCAGGTTGATTTCGTTATCAAGGGCGGGCTTCACGGAATCCTGGCCTTCGGCTCCAACGGGGAGTTTTACCAGCTGGAGGAGGATGAGATGCGTCGGGGCTTACAGATCATGGTAGATCAGGCCGCAGGCCGGGTTCCCGTATATTTTGGCATCGGCGCCATCAACACCAAGAAATGCTGCCGCCTGGCAAAGATGGCGGTGGAAAACGGCGCTGTGGGCGTGTCCATTCTCCAGCCCATGTTTTTAAAGCCCACAGAGGAAGAGCTGTTCCAGCATTTTAAGGCCATCGCCCAGGCGGTTCCTGAAACGCCCGTTCTGCTCTACAACAATCCTGGACGGGTTGGCTACACCATGAGCGCGAACCTGGTGGATCGTCTGGCCCATGAGGTGGAAAATATTGTAGGCATGAAGGACACTTCCGGCGACATCACTCAGACGGAAGAGTTTATCCGCAGAACCAGAGACGTAAACTTCAAGGTATTCGGAGGCAAAGATACCCTTCTCTACGCCAGCCTCTGCCATGGCGCTGTAGGCGGCGTATGCACCGCCGGAAATTTCATGCCGGAGCTGATTGTGGATGTGTACAACAAGTACATGGCCGGCGACCTGAAGGGCTCCCTGGAAGCTCAGTTTAAGCTGAATCCGGTCCGCCTCTCCATGGATGCCGCCAGCTTCCCGGTAGCGGCCAAGGATATGGCGAACTTAAGGGGGCTGGATATAGGCGTGCCCTACCGGCCCAATCTTCCCACACCGGAAGGAAAGGCTTTGGACAACATCCGCAGAACCATGAAAGAAGCGGGATTGATTTAAGCGAATCCACCACCTATACTGGCGGAGCAGCAAAACGCTGCCCCGCCAACGTTCATTTCATAAAGACCATGTATAGAAAGGAAGGAACACCATGGAATACCGTAAATTCGGCAGCGACTACCTGCTGCGCATCGACAAGGGCGAGGAAATCCTGCAAGTCATTTCCGAGCTTTGCGCCAAAGAGGGCATTACCCTGGGTACTGTGTCCGGCCTGGGAGCCGTAGGCGAAGTAACCTTAGGCGTATTTGACCGCCAGGCCTTTCAGTATGTTTCCCGCACCTACACCGGGGATCTAGAAATCGCTTCCTGTAACGGCAATATCAGCACCATGGATGGGAATACCTACCTCCACATCCATATGGTAGCAGGTAATCCCAAGGAAAATATCTGCTGCGGCGGACATTTAAACCGGGGCGTAATCAGCCTGACTGGGGAATTTTGGATTCACGCGGTAAACGGCGGCGTTGACCGGAAGTATTCGCCGGAAATCGGCCTGAACCTGATTCAATTTACCGATTAACGGGGGAGGATACGGATGAAGCATACAGTACGCCTGGCAGACGGACGCATTGTCCCCGCCATTGGATTGGGAACTTGGTATTTAGGAGAGAATCCGGTATCCTGGCACAGGGAGCTTGAAGCGCTCCGAACCGGCATAAAAGAGGGGATGACCCTGATCGATACGGCGGAGATGTACGGCAGCGGGCGCAGCGAACGCCTGGTTGGAGAGGCGATTTCCGGCATGGACCGCGAAAGTCTTTTTGTGGTGTCCAAGGTTCTCCCTCAAAACGCTGGAAAGGGCAGGATCTTCTCCAGCTGCCGGGCCAGCCTAAAGCGGCTGGGCACCGGTTATCTGGATCTGTACCTGCTGCACTGGAGGGGCGGCGTGCCCCTTTCCGAAACTGTCGCCTGCATGGAGGAGTTAAAAAAAGAGGGTCTGATCAGGGCCTGGGGCGTTTCCAATTTCGATATCGAAGATATGGAAGATCTTTGGAGTGTTAAAAACGGCAGAAACTGCCTGATTAACCAGGTTCTCTACCACCCAGGCTCCCGAGGAATCGAATTCAGCCTTCTTCCCTGGATGGAGGCACACAGCGTAGCCCTCATGGCCTACTGCCCCCTAGCCCAGGGAGGCCGCCTGCGCCAGGGGCTGATGGAGAGTCCGGCTGTAAGGGAGATTGCCAAAGCCCACGGGGCCACACCGGCGCAGGTACTCCTCGCCTGGGCGATACGGAACAAAAAGACCATTGCCATCCCAAGAAGCGCCTCCCCTGCCCACACAAGGGAGAACGCCCTGGCTGACCAACTGGTTTTAAGCCCCTCAGAGCTGGAGAGTATCGACTCCTTCTTTCCCGCGCCTTCCAGGAAAACTTATCTGGATATCCAGTAATTTCTTTAATACAGCAAAAAAGCTTCCCGCCAAAAGAAAGCGGGAAGCTTTTTTGCTGTGCCTGCTAATGCAGGCCCATTGTGGCAAGCAGGACTGCCAGGAAGGAATTCAGGAAGGGATAGATGGCTCCCAGCCAGAACTCGTGATAATAAGCCTGTTTGTGGGTCATCCTGGTGTAGTTCAGGCGGTTGATGGCCGAGCCATTATGAGGCAGGGAATCTAGGCCGTAGCAGGAGATACACACAATTCTGTGAATGATATCCGGCGCAACGCCCAGGGCCAGGAAGCGGTCCGCGAACACAGTCAGGGCGATGGCCTCACCTCCAGAAGCGGAACCGGTAATTCCTGCAACGATATTGGTGGCCAGAGCCAGCTGAAGCAGGGGCGGTCCGGGAATCTTGTCCAGGTTGTCGATCAGGTACTGGAAGCCGGGAGCCAGTTCAACCGCCGCTCCAAAACCTACAACTGCGGAAACGTTCATGATAGACTTCATAGTGGAAGTACATCCGGAACCAAAAGTTTTGCTCATGTTTTCAAATTTGTTGAAATACAGCACAAAACAGGTCAAACACCCCAGAGCCAGGGATACGAAAGGCTCAATGTTGAACACATTCATGGCTACCAGCAGTACAATAGAAGGAGCCAGGGCCTTGATAAACTGGGCATTGGAACAGGTGGCCTCCAGGATGGCGTTGTTCAGGTCGCCGGCCTCCTTCTCCATCAGGGCTCCGGTTACCATATAGCCTTCATTCCGCTTTTCATTCCTGCGCAGCATAAACCAGATGTAAAACGCGCCGAAGATAATGCAGGACAAGGATGTAATAGTGGCAATCACCGGGGCGGACTTGGGGCTGGTCCCCAGATAGTCGATGGGGATCAAGTTCTGCACGGAGGGTGAACCGGGAAGGATGGCCGTCCACATAGAGCCTCCGTATACTGCCACCGCGATAACAAAGTGCCACGGAATATCAAACTTTTTAAAGATCGCCCGGCAGATGGGGGCGATGGTAAAGATCACCACAAAACCGCTGACGCCGCCGAAGGAAAGGATGGCGGTGATCAGAGACAGGCCCATCAGCACCCAGAACTTAGCGTTCTTTCCTCCTGCCTTCTCGGAGATGCTTCCCACCTTAACCGCGATATCCTGGGCCGCGCCGCAGTCTCCCAGCATAGCGCCCAGAATACAGGCAGGAAGGAACAGCAGAAAATTGGATGTGGCGAAGCCGCCGAAGTCTGCGGCGTAAGCCCCCTTCATGTTCTCGATAATGGGCAGGCCGGAGAACAAAAATACAATAGCCGCGCAGACAGGGCCAAGAATCATAATATGTACTCCCTTAAAGGAGCCCACTACCAGCAGAATCAATGCCAGCAAAATGCCGATCAAGCTAAGCATACCTGCGTCCATAACAGATACCTCCATTCATTTGTTTTTTCATACTCTCCCCTACCTTACCAGGCAGGGCTTTTTGGAATCGTACTTCCAGCCGGGAATCAGATACTGCATGGCGGCGGCATCGTCCCGGTCATGGCTGGGCATGCTATTGTAAAGCTTATTGGCTTCCATCACCTTTTTCATGTCCAGCCTTACCCCAAGGCCAGGCCCTTTGGGCACCTCCAGATACCCATTCCTGATTTTCGGGGCGTCCTCCAGCAAATCCTGGCCGTCCTGCCAGATCCAGTGGGTATCCAGGGCGGTAGGATGTCCCGGGGCCGCCGCCGCCACATGGGCGAAGGTAGCCAGGGTAATATCAAAATGGTTGTTGGAATGGCTGCCCCAGGTAAGGCCCCAGTCGTTAAGGATGGCCGCCATCCTCAGGCTTCCCTCCAGCCCCCAGAAGTGGGGATCCGCCAGGACAATGTCCACGGATTTCAGCGCAGCGGCGTGGTAGAACTGTCTCCAGTTGGTGGCGATCATGTTAGTGGCCACCGGCAAATGGGTGGCATTTTTAAACTCCGCCATAATCTCTCTACTGGAGAAGCCCGCCTCGGGGCCGCAGGGATCCTCCACATAGGTAAGGATATCCTGGGCGCCTTTGCACAGGCCGACAGCCTCAGCCAGGCTCCATGCGCCGTTGGGGTCAATGTTGATGTGCCCCAGGGGGAACTGCTTTTTCAAGGCGCGGACCGTATCCATCTCATAGGTGCCCTCAAATACGCCTCCCTTCAGCTTAAAATTGCGGAAGCCGTATTTCTCCTGCAGGCAGCAGGCCTGCTCCACAATCTGCTCATGGGCCAGCATCTCATTTCGCCGCATCCGAAACCATGGATCCGCGCTCTCCCTCTCATCCAGATAAGGAAGATCTGTCTTGCCCTTATCCGATACATAAAACAAGTATCCCAGCACCTCCACCTGATCCCTCTGTTTTCCCTCAGCCAAAAGCTCGCACATGGGAACGCCCAAAAATTGGCCTAAAAGATCCAGCAGGGCGCACTCGATGGCCCACTCCGCCCGAACCACAAACTTCAGCTTGCTGATGTCCAGGGTCTGAATTCCCTCGCCGTCATCCTCCTCGGATGGCTTTTCTCCCCGGTGGATGGCTCCCAGGCTAGCCCGGTAACGTCCGATCTCCCGTCCCTCTACCAGAGGAATACACGCCTTAAGGCACTGGCAGGTGTACTCGCCTCCGTGGATCTCGCCTACGCCTGTATGGCCGCAGCTGTCCTTGAGGACTACCAGGTTTCTGGTGAAAAATGGGCCGTGGGCTCCGCTTAAGGTCATTTCCATGCTATCATAGCCGGCAACGGGTATGACCTGCATCTCTGTCACAATCGGGGTCTTTCCTGTCATAAGCAGCCACCTCCTTTAAACCGTTTATCGTACCAGGCAGGGCTTCTTGGGATCAAACTTCCATCCCGGAATCAGGTATTGCATCACAACGGAGTCATCCCTTCCGCCCAGGCAGTTGTCCTTGTAGAGCTGATGGGCTTTAAGGATCTGATCCATGTCCGCCTCGATGCCAAGTCCGGGCTTATTTGGAATCGCGATGCATCCGTCCACGATCTGCAGCGGCTCCTTGGTCAAGCGCTCAATCCCCTCCTGCCAGATCCAGTGGGTATCCAGGGCATTGTACTCGCCGGGCACTGCGGCTCCCACCTGGGTAAACATAGCCAGGGAGATGTCGAAATGGTTGTTGGAATGGCTGCCCCAGGTATAGCCGAAGTCATGGCACATCTGGGCTACCCTCACAGAGCCGCTCATGGTCCAGAAATGGGGATCCGCCAGGATGATATCCACTGCCTGGGACTCCAGGGAATGGCCCACCTGCCTCCAGTCTGTGGCAATCATGTTGGTGGCGGTGGGGAAGCCGGTACGGCGGCGGAATTCGCTCATAATCTCGCGGCCGGAGTAGACTCCCTCTGCCCCGCAGGGATCCTCACAGTAGGTCAGGATGCCCTCCATGCCCTTTACATACTGCACCGCCTGCTCTAAAAGCCAGCCGCCGTTGGGATCCAGGTCGATCCTGGCATCGGGGAACTCCTTCTTTAACGCCCGGATCACTTCCATCTCCTCATCTCCAGCCAGTACGCCGCCTTTCAGCTTAAAGTCCTGGAAGCCGTATTTTTCTTTAACCGCCTTGGCATGGGCCACGATCTTGTCCGCAGTAAGGGCCTCCTCATGGCGCAGCCTGTACCAGGCACAGTCGGAATCCGGCTCGCTGTCATAGGGAAGATCCGTCTTGTTCCGGTCCCCTACAAAAAACAGATAGCCCAGCATCCGCACCTTGTCCCTTTGCTGTCCGTCGCCCAAAAGCTCGCATACCGGAACGTTCAGATGCTTGCCCAACAGATCCAGACAGGGAGCCTCGATGGCGGTGATCACATGGACGCCTGTGCGCAGGTCAAAGGTCTGGTTTCCTCTCACATCCTCCTCGCCCTTGGAATCCAGATAGCGCTTTACCTTCAGAAGGGTGCTCTTGTACTCGGAAATTTTTGTGCCCTCCACAATGGGGATGCACTCCTCCAAAGCTTTGGTAATCTTCTGGCCGCCCGGCACCTCACCTACGCCCATCTCCCCATTGTCCGCGTAGAGCACTACAATGTTTCTGGTGAAAAACGGGGCGTGGGCTCCGCTTAAGTTCAGCTCCATGCAGTCCTTGCCTGCCACTGGATAGACCTCCATCTTGGTAATTGTTGGTATCATTTCCTTCCTCCTTTGAAATTTTATACAATCGGTTCCGTAAGATTGCCCTCAGCGTCAAATTCCATGTCACCAGGCTCGTCTAAAGCCTCTAAACCCGGATACTTTCCTGCCTTCACATCCTCATAGTAAGCTTCCGACAGCATGATCCGTCCAATGTGAAGGCTGTTGGGGATGCGCACCATCCGCACCGGCCTGCCCTCGATCCCGTTGCAGGTCTTGATGCACAGCTGGATGGCCTCCCGGTCCGTAGCCACGACACATGGAATCCTGGCGGAGGAGAGAACCGTACTTGTCAGACAGTTTGGGTACATCTTCTCAATATCCATATCGTCAAATATTTTCTTTGTAATGGCGCTTGCCAGGCCGCAGCCCAGGGCATTGCCATGGGATTCCTGGCTGAGATTTAAAAAGCAGGTGCGCTGTACCTTCAGCCCTCCGGTCGCGTACTCTGTGGAAAAGGTTCCGGTAATATTTGGATCTACTCCCGTACCGCTGAAATTCTTGCCGATCTGGTCCACCACCAGCACGTCCGCCTCCCCCACCAGCAGGCTGGGCATATTGGCAAAGGCGTATTTCAAAAGCTGGGCCTCCCGCTCTAAAATGTTCTCCGGAAGGATGGCCTCGATGCGGCAGGTTTCATCGTAAGCGTTCTCGATGCAGGGGATGGCAAATAGGATGGGCGCCTTTTCCAGCACCACCTTGGCCATAGTAGGAATATTCCTTCCGATGCGCCCCATGCCGTCGCTGTGAACGATGGAAGCTCCCACCTGCTTCCCCAGCCCCACGGTCATCATCTTGCAGGGGCCGCTCTCGTGGGTTCCCCGAAAGGCGTTGTGGGGCTTTAAACGGCAGGATACAATGATGCCGTCGGATTCATAGGCGTTTTTGTCCAAAACCACCCGCCGTCCCAGCTCCGAATATCCCAGCTCCACCACCTCCATGGAGGACTTGATAGGGCAGCCCATGGCCTCCTCCGTAATGCCGAAGCTCTCTAAAAGCTCCACCTGGCCCTCTGCCGTAGCGCCGCCGTGGCTCCCCATGGCCGGTACGATAAATGGCTTGGCTTTCTTTTCCTTTACATAGTCCACAATGGCCTTCGTAATCACATCCACGTTGCGGATTCCCCGGCTTCCGGCGGTGATGGCGATCTTCATTCCCGGCTGGATTTTTCCATCAAACTCAGGTTTTGACATCTCTGCCCAAACCGCCTCCGGAATCTGTCCCGGCTCAATTCGCTCCCTTGGAAATGTCTGCCTGGCCCTAAACATAGGCGGTATGGGCACATCCCGCAAAAGCCCGGATACCGTGCCTCCCTTTACTACCTTCATCTCATCCCCTCCTCCCTCAGGACTTTCGCCCCACATTCTTTGTAATCACCACGTCCGAGCCTGTTCCCAGGATGTTTTCGATCACCTTCTGCCCGATGGTTACCGGAGCCGCCACATGTACCTTGCGGATCTCCTCCATTGCCCGGAAGATGTCCTCCTTAGGAATGGGCGCGGACAGGCGGACGCTGGCCAGGGGAAGCTCCCCGCCGTCCACCAGTACCGAGGTGGCAATGTTGCGCATAGGGCTTAGGGCCTCCTGGAGAGCGTACTGCTCTCCCTTGGGGCAGGTATTGCCCCGGACCTCCTTTACCTGGCCTTCCTCCATCTCTACCTCCAGGCTACAGCCCTGGGGGCACATGATGCATACAAATTCCTTTAACATACCACCTTCACCTCCAATCCCTGCTGTGTATTCAGCTTTTTCCCGTCAATGGGAATCTGGATCATTTCCGCCGGGAGAGCTTTTTTCAGCTTCAGCTCCTTCACCAGGTTTTCTCCCTGATACACCTGGACGGAGCAGTTTTTCATGGGACGTCTCACCCGCATGGACAGCCGGAAGGATTTGGTGCCGCTGATTTTCTGAGGCACTGTGTATCCCACCATCCCGTCTGTCTCCACCGTCAGGCAGCAGGGTTCAAATTCCGTACCCTCCACATAGTCCGCCACCGCATCCGCCAAAGCCTCCGCCTCAAGGGATACAAAATCTACCAGGTCATGGACGTGGAGCACATTGCCCGCAGCGAACACTCCCGAAACCGTGGTCTGGTAATTCTCGTCCACCACAGCCCCCTTTGTTCTCGAATCCAGCAACGCTCCGGCCCCCTCAGACAGCTCATTTTCCGGGATCAGTCCCACGGAGAGCACCAGTGTATCGCAGCTATAGCGCTTCTCTGTCCCGGGAATAGGCTGCATATGTTCATCCACCTGGGATACAATCACCCCTTCCAGACGGTCCTCACCTAAAATTTCTGTCACGGTATGGTTGAGGTACAGGGGAATATTGTAGTCGTGAAGACACTGTTCAATATTCCTGGCAAGGCCGTTGGCATAGGGCTGGATCTCAAATACCGCTTCCACCTTGGCCCCCTCCAGAGTCATCCTCCTGGCCATAATCAGGCCGATATCCCCGGAACCCAAGATCACTACCCGGCGGCCCACCATCTTATTGTAAAGGTTGATATAGGCCTGGGCTGTTCCAGCCGTATAGACGCCGGCCGGGCGGTTTCCCGGTATACTGATGGCCCCTCTGGTGCGCTCCCTGCAGCCCATGGTGAGAATCACCGCCTTGGCCTGAATCTCCACCATACCCTTAGGGGCGGCAGCGTAAACCTGCTTATCCTCAGTAATCCGGATCACCGTGGCCTCGGTAATATAGGGGATCCCAAGTTCCTGTACCAGATCAATAAAACGCTGGGCATATTCCGGGCCGCTTAAGGTTTCTTTAAAACGCCTGAGGCCAAAACCGTCGTGGATACACTGGCGCAGGATCCCTCCAAGCTGTTTCTCACGCTCCAGGATCACCAGATTCCTCACGCCTTTCTTCCACAGCTCCACTGCGGCGGCAAGCCCGGCCGGGCCGCCTCCGATAATTGCTACATCCACCTGTCTCATGCCATATCCCTCACCTTTCCCGTAAACATATACGAATCCTTTTTCGAATATCGAACCTGAGTTTCCGTCAGCCCAAGCTCCTCTTCAATCAGATGGGTGATTTTCGCCTCACAGTATCCGCCCTGGCAGCGTCCCATGGTGGCCCGGGTACGGTTTTTGATTCCCGTTACCGTATGTACTCCCAGAGGGTTGTGTATTGCCTTTAAAATCTCCGCCCTGGTTACCGTTTCGCAGCGGCAGATCACCTCACCGTAATCGGGGTTCTCCCGGATAGCCTCTTCCTGCTCTTTAAGGCTCATCTCGGAAAACTTTCGGATACCTCTGCGGTAAGGGGTAAAATCCGGGTTAGGCTCCAGCGCCTCCTGCTCCAGGATCTTTCCCACGGCCCTTCTGGCCAGGGGCAGGGCGCAGGTGATGCCCGGGGACTCAATTCCCACCAGGTTTACCGTACAGGGCTTATCCGGGGCGGACTCCAGCATGAAGTCCAAGATCTCCCCTGTTTGCGGGTTGTACCGTTTCCAGCGGATACCAGCAAAGTTGCGGATAAAGTATTCCCGGCGCATCTCCTTAAACATCTTCTGCCCGTCCCGAATCAGGCCGTCCATGTGGTCTTTCGTATTCTTATAGTCCTCCAGCCCTTCCGTCAGGTAGGAATCCGGGCCTACTAAAATATTGCCGTCCACCGTAGGAGTGGCGTGGGTGGCAAATCCTCCCCGCTCATCGGGGGCAGGATAGATGGGAATGGACATATGCTTTCCAGCCTTCTTATCCAGCACAAAATACTCTCCCTTAAAGCCCTTCACCGGATAGTCCGGGTATCCCAGGAGGCTGGAAATCCAGGAAGCGTGCATCCCGGCGCAGTTGACCACCCAGCGGGCACCGATCTGACCGGACTGGGTACAGACTTTCCACTCCCCTTCTTCCCTGCGGATGTCCGTCACCCTTTCCCCAAACAGAAAACGGACGCCGTTGATACAGGCGTTCTCCGCCAGGGCAATGGTATACTGCATGGGATCCAGAATCCCGGAGGAAGGCACATACATGGCAAACTCCCCTCCTGCCTCAGGAGCCATGGCCCGCAGCTGATCCCGATCCAGCATCTGGATATTTTCCACGCCGTTGACCCGTCCGTTCTCCTTAAATTTCAGAATATTCTCCCGATCCCGCTCATCAAATCCCACTACCAGTTTCCCGGTTCTCTTAAAGGGTACGTCAAGCTCACGGGCCACCTGGTCAAATTCCTTATTTCCCTCCACCGCGCACTGAGCTTTCAAGGTTCCCGGCTTATATGTAAAACCGGCGTGAAGCATACCGGTGTTTCTGCTGGAGTTGCCGCAGGCCACATCCTGCTCCTTCTCCACCACGGCGATCTTCGCCTTATACCGGGACAGCTCCCTGGCCACGGCGCAGCCTACAACCCCCGCGCCGATCACCACTATATCAAAATGTTCCATATGCCCCTCTCCTTTCGGCATTTTCTTTATGCACTAATTATATAATTACGGATAACCTCACGTAAAACGCATTATATTTCTAGCACTCTTAAAAAAATGAAGACTAAATTTTAAGCTTTTTTGCCAAATTTCTGCTATACTTTGATTCAGACGCCAGTTATTCCGGACGCTGCAGTCCGGCTCACAAAAGCGAGGGATCCTTATGGACTTAAAGCAAATCGAATACATACTGAAAATCGCGGAAGAGAATAATGTAACAAAAGCTGCGGAAAAACTGTTCATCAGCCAGTCCGCCTTAAACCAGCAGCTTCTAAAGCTGGAAAAGGAGCTGGGCGCCCCTCTGTTTTTCCGGACAAGGAACAACTGGACGCTGACGGAGATCGGGGAGCTCTATGTGCAGAATGCCAAGGAAATCATGGCCATCAAGAAAAATACTTACAACCAGATTGCGGATATGCTGGACAACAAAAAGCGCCAGTTTACCCTTGGCCTGATCCCCGGCCGGACAGTGGAAATGTTTGCCACCGTATACTCCCGCTTTTTGAAGCGTTATCCCAATATCTCCATTTCCACCGTTGAAATCGGAAGCCTGCGCCAGCAAGCTATGATCGCGGATGGAAAGCTGAGCATGGGGTTTCTGACCCTCTGTGCCAGCCAGAGAAACAGCCGCCTTCATTATTACCCCATCTGCTCGGAGGAATTTTTTATCGCCGTCCCTCCCGGACACCCCTTAAGCCGGGAGCTGCCTTGCGGTATGAATACGCCGCCTGAAATCGATATCCAGCGCTTTAAGGATGACCCGTTCGTGATGATGCACAGGGAATCCTCCTCCAGGGCTGTTTCCGACCAGATTTTTCAGGAAGCCGGGATTGAGCCTAAGATTCTTTTTGAAACCTCCAGCACCGGAAGCATCTTAAAATTCGTTTCCTCCGGGCTGGCCTGCTCCCTGCTCCCCAAATACTATATCTTAAAGCTTACGCCCGCCGAGCGCAGGAACTTAACCTTCTACTCCCTGCCCTCCCACCCTACGTGGGACATGCTCTTTGCCTCCAACGAGCTGTTTTATCTGAGCCGCCCCTTAAAGGAGTTTATCCGCATGTCAAAGGAGTACTGGGATGATTTTTACGCCAGCAATGGCTTTTAGAAAGGAGAATCGTTATGTCTGCACCCTTATTTATCAAAGTAAAGCCTGAGGACAATGTGGCGATCGCCGTCCAGGACATCCCCCAGGGAACCCAGGTGCTTGCGGGCGTCAAAGCCAGCAGCCTGATCCCCCAGGCCCACAAGATTGCCCTACGCGCGATCCTCAAGGATCAGCCGATTATACGCTACGGCGTGGTTCTTGGCTACGCGAAGGATGATATCGCCCCCGGCGACTGGATCAACGAGCACATGGTCATCCTCCCGGAAAGCCCGGCCCTGGACCATATGCCCTACGGTGTCAACCTGGTTCCCATGGACAAACTCCCAGAGCCTCCCGTCACCACCTGGATGGGCTATAAAAATGCTCAGGGACCTGCCGGTACCAGAAATCTTTTAGGCATCATGACCACCGTCCAGTGCGTGGCTGGTGTGGCCCGGGTGGCAGCTGAGCGCATCCGCAGGGAACTTCTTCCCAAATACCCCAATGTGGACGGGGTAGTAGCCATTACCCACCCTTACGGCTGCGGCGTGGCCATCAACGCTGCTATGGCATACATTCCCATCCGCTCCCTGCAGAATATCCTGCGCCATCCAAATTTCGGCGGGGAGATCATGGTTCTGGGCTTAGGATGCGAGAAGCTGACCTATGAGCGCCTCCTTCCTCCCGAGGACATTACCCCGGAAAACTGCCTGACCATCCAGGACTGCCATGGCCACGATGAGATGATGGCCCAAATCCTGGCAATGGCAGAGCGGAAGCTTCAAAAGCTGAATACGCGCCGCAGGGAGCCCTTGCCCTTAAGCGAACTGGTCGTGGGTATGCAGTGCGGCGGCAGCGATGCCTTCAGCGGCCTCACCGCGAATCCCAGCGCCGGATACGCGGCAGATATGCTGGTACGGGGCGGCGGCACGGTGATGTTCAGCGAAGTCACCGAGGTCCGGGACGGCGTCCACATGCTGGCCGCCCGCTGCGTAAGCCAAGAAGTCCGGGACCGTCTGGCCGCGGAGATGAAGTGGTACGATGACTACCTGGCCCAGGGCGGCGTGGACCGGGATGCCAACCCTACCCCCGGCAACAAGAAGGGAGGACTGGCCAACATCGTAGAAAAGGCCATGGGTTCCATTGCCAAGTCCGGCGTCTCTCCTATTGTGGAGGTTATCGGCCCCGGTGAGCGGCCCGCAAAGAAGGGATTGATTTACGCCGCCACCCCCGCCTCCGACATTGTCTGCGGCCCCTCCCAGATTGCCGCCGGAATCGGCCTGCAGCTGTTTATGACCGGCCGGGGGACCCCCTACGGCTTAGAGATCGCCCCGGTGGTGAAGATCTGCAGCCGCAATGAGATGAAGGAAAACTGGTTTGACATGATCGATATTTCTGCTGGCCAGGTGGCCACCGGCGAAAAGACCATAGAGGAAGTGGGGACAGAAATTTTCCGGTATATGATTGATGTGGCTTCCGGAGTAAAAAAGCCCTACAGCGACCAGTACGGCTTCCACAATGATATGTGTATCTTTAATCCGGCTCCTATTACCTGACTCTCCTGGATACGGCCTGCTGCTCATCAAATTCTTTTAGCAGCAGGCCGTATTTTATCTCGCTTTCTATTCAATCAGATGTCTCATCCGGCAGAAGTTCACGATTTCCGCCACATACTCTTTCCTGCATTTTTTAGTCAAATCCTGATGATCCACCCCTTCAAACAGCACCAATTGGGAATTTTTGACCGCTCTCAGGGAACGCAGCATAAGCTCCGGCGTGCTGATCACATCAGCAGACCCGCCCAGCATCAGAAGCGGAACTTGGATTTTACCCATAACCGCAATCAGCTCTTCCTCCGTTTCACACTTTGGAAATGGCTTTTTAGGGTTCAGCACAGCAGAAACTGCCGGCATATTGACCCAAAATTCCCTTGTATCCTCAATTTCCAGGCGGGCGGCTTCCCCATCCTGCGCATCCTCCAGCAGGGGCACAACCGCTTTTACCGCGTTTTTCGCCTTCTGCTCCGCAAACGGAATCCATGTTTCCCTGTTTTTAGCCGCCTCGATTGTCTGCATACGGGCGCTTCCCGTGGCCTGGCCATCTTTTTTATGAGGCCCGCAGCCACTGGCAAAAAAGCCCCTGAGACGTTCCGGATGGTTCATGCAAAGATGCCAGCCGATCCCAGCTCCATGAGAATGGCCGGTATAGAAAAATTGGCCTATCCCCATTGCATCCGCAAAGTCGCAGACGTCCTGCGCCCATACATCATACCATCGGTCTCCCAAATCTTCCGTCACCAGGGTGGATGGCGCATACCCCCGGATCCGTATAATAAAGCCGTGAAATCCCTCTTTTTCACTTAGATCTTTCACATAATTCAGATGTTTGCTGACAAACTGCTGCGCCTGGATCAGAAACCGGTCCCCTGACCCAAACTCATCATAATAGAGCTCAACATCCTTTAATTTTAAAATTGGCATATTTTTTCCCTCCTCTTTTTCTAATATCCGCAGCAGTCCAGGCGTCCTGGGCTGCCGTCCAAATTACAGCATTGAAAAACCGCCTAAAAATGCCGCCGCAACCGCAATGGCGCTGAATACCCCAGACAATAAAATCTGCTGCTTAATCAGACGTCTCCTTAAGCCGTCATCGCTGCAGCCGGTCAGCACGGAGGCGCCGCCCTGGGAGAATGGGCTTATGCTGCTGGCGGTAAGGCCGATCTGCGCGGCGCAGTATACCGCTTCCACTGATACGGACGAAACCTCCGCCAAAACCGGCAGCATGGGAAGCATCATCGGAATTACCACTACCCCCGAGACAAAAAAGCTCAAAACGCACATGATCAGCACAACGCCTGGTATAATCCATGCGGCGGGCACACTGCTTTGCAGATAGCCCCCCATAAATTCCACAATCCCCAAGGGATTCGCGAGAGCCATATACATCCCGGTCAGAGACAGCATCAAAAGCGTATCCCACGGAATCCGTTCCTTTACTACCGAGTCGTAGGATGCCGTATTTCCTATAATATTGGCGATAATTCCGATGACCGCCACCAGCTGGAAGCTGAAAATCTGGCTAAGCCTGACTATGACCGGCGTTGGCCATATGATTTTAAACGCTTCCGGCAGGACGAACAAAGCAATGACCGCGCCAATGATAAAAAGGCTTCTCTTCTGTCTGGAATCAAACGCCTTTGGCCTCTCCATCTTCACCGATGCCCGCTTTACTCTATAGCCCTTCATCGCAAGAAAGGACACCATATAAAGGACTGTATAAAATACAGCTTTCCATATGTAATATCCGGCGGCGTAGGAGCGGGCGTCCTCCGGGCTGAAATAAATCTCCAGCTGTCCCACACTTGTCGCAAACCCAGAGGTCCAAGGCACGCTCCCGCCAACCATAGAACCCATCCAAACCGCTAAGGAAGCCAGAAGCGGATTAATCCCGGCCTGAAGGGCAATGCTAAAACAGATGGCGGACAAAAAGAACGGAGCGGAGCCTCCTGCCCCCATAGCGGCAATCACAGCCGTTACCAGGAAAAATAGCAGTCCCAACAGCCAGCCCGTATTTCTGCAGGCATACAGCAGATGCTCCGCCAAAGCCTTCAGCGCTCCATTACTACCTGCGAATCCAAACAAAAATGTAGCTACCAGGAAGTTAAAAAACAGAGTTGTAGGAAACAAGGATACCACTGCCCCGGCAGACATTCCCCCCGCCAGTATTCCTACCGGAAAAGCCACAGCGGCAGCGGCAAGCCCGATGTTGATTTTCAATCTTGTTCCAAGTACCAGCGCAAGCAAAATTCCCCCAAAGAAAATAATCGTATGAGTCATAATCACCTCCTGGCTTTCAGGCCTTTCTGCTGCCGTCCTTAAATTCGGCATACAGCGAAAGCAGCGTTTCCACATCCTTTCTGCGCACCCCGTACTCAATGTACGGCTGGTCGCAGAGCATCAAGGTCTGCTGGTCTTTCCAGTCAAAAAGAGGCCAGGCAGGCATCTGCGTCATAAATGAATCATTATCGCAGCAAGGACAGCCGGCCAGTACAAAATTTGCCAGCATATTTCTCATAGATTGAACGGTTTCCTCCGAGTAAAGCCCCGGATCCGCCTTTGCAAACTCCGCCCGATATTCGTTTCCATGAGGAGCCCGGACCCTGTTTTTTTGATCTTCTGCCGCCGTATAAAATAGAAACACCCGGTTATGCCCCGAAAGCGCCTTTGCCATCAGATTGCCCGGAACGCGGATCCACAGATCGTTTTTTATATCCATAATCGCCGTGGCAGGCGGACGAAGCGGGTCATTTTTCAAGTAAGAATCCAGCAGCCACTGCACATCTGCGCGGTTCCCTACCTGGCTTTTTAAAAATTCATATTTCTCCACATCGTCTTTGCGGCTGCGAAACTGCTGGTCATACTCCCCGCAGGCAGAGCCAATGATACATTCATAACCTTTACAGTTCCCCTGCTCCAGCCTTTTGTAGGACTGGAACGGAATCACATACCCATCCTCTACTACCGAAAACGGCTTAATATCTGGGGGCAGCTTTGCTCCTAACAGCTCCTTCTGCGCCTTAAGAAGCCGTTGGGGAGACATGGCAAGCAGCTCCTTTAGGGTTGGGTTTCCCAAAATTTCCAGCACAATATCCGACACTCTCCGGCTTTGCTCAAGGGAGGTCATGCCTACATCCAGAGCAAACGAACTGTGCATAATGGCGCGTTTAAAATACTTTGCGGGATCTGCCATCAAAAACTGGGCCGAGATATTGCTGGAGCCTGATGAATGCCCATAGACTGT
The DNA here is from genome assembly GCA_900547035.1 of uncultured Clostridium sp. Classification (GTDB taxonomy): domain Bacteria; phylum Bacillota; class Clostridia; order Lachnospirales; family Lachnospiraceae; genus Enterocloster; species Enterocloster excrementigallinarum. Next base: position 62,815 of record URFM01000003.1, read on the forward strand.
TACCCGCTCCGGATCCCCTCCAAATGCTTCAATATTGTCGTGTACCCATTTCAAAGCTGCCCTGAGATCCAGCTGCGCCAAGTTATTGCTGCATTTATATTTTCCATCCCGGTCCAGGCTGGACAAATTGAAATTTGCCAGAAGTCCCAGCCTGTGGTTCAAGCTGACAAAAATCAGGTCAGGGTACTGGGCCACCAGCTTTGCCCCGTTAAAATCCGGATTTCTTGTTCCGCCCTTGATATAGGAACCTCCGTGGTTCCATACCAGCACTGCCTTTTTTTCGCTGCCTCTGTTGCTTTTCCAGATGTTTAAATACAGGCAGTCCTCATCCTGTGGCATGCCCGCATACTGGCCAGCATCCGCCTGGGGAGCCAGCGGCGAAAAAGCAAAGGCCTCCCGCTCCGTCTCCTGATCCGGCTCTTCCTGGGCCGGGAGCCATCTGCGCTCCCCTACAGCGGGGAGGCAGTAAGGAATTCCAAGGTAGGCTTCATTTCCTAGGGCATCTATTTTTCCAAGAAATGTCCCCTTTCTGGTTTTCGTTTTTACAATGGTTCCTTCCTTCATCCGTTATTGATCCTTTCCACCGCAGCTCCCATATAGTATAATGTCCCGTCCGCTGCCCTGCTGAATTTGCTGAACCATTCATCATAAAACAGCCATCCGTCCTGGGGCGTAAAGGCATGAGGCTTGTCCTTTACCGTAGTAAAATCCAGAAGCGGAACTCCTGCCCGGTTCTGCCAGATCCGATGATGGTAGCGGCCGCTGCGGTACTCCATCGGCCGTTCCTTTTCCTGGGTTCCGTTCCGTTTAATCCAATACTCCACATTAACATTCGCCCTCTGGTTCGTTTTCAGGTCTCCCCCTCCTGTGTCATGCTCACCAAGCATAATCCAAACCGGAACCTCATATCCGGTTTTAACTGCCGGCAGCCTGTAAGATCCGAAGAAGCCTTCCCGGCAGTCCAGCCCTTTAATCACTCCCCCGGTTACCGCGCACGCCGCGAACACATCCGGCATAACAAGCGCCGCCTGCTGCCCCATGCAGGCCCCCATCGAATGGCCGCAGGAGTAAATTCTTGTAGGATCAATCGGGTTTCTGCATTTGATATCCTCTATCATCAGCCGTACAAATTTAAAATCATCCATATGGTCCTTAAGCATCCCCGCATTCCAGGCCGGATGGGGAACCGCGTGATCCTGCTCCCTGCGGCGCATGGTTCCTGTAGGAAATGCCAGCGCAAATCCACGGGCAGCCGCCACCTTTACCAGGGCAGTGGTCTGAATATTCGCCCATGCCTGATTGGAGCCTCCGTGAAAAAATACCACCAGCGGGAGCTGCGGCCCCTGATAGCGCCGGTTCTCATCCGGAATAAACTCATACCATTCCCTTCTGTATCCGTCTACCACCATCGTGCGCCTGGCCATCCCCCACTCTTCCATAGTCCTGACCGGGTTCAGGTCGCCATTGGCAATTGCGGTAGCCCTCTGTGTCTTAGCCAGAAAATACTCATAAAAATCCTTCGGCCCAAACCTTTCCCCCTGGTGGTCCTCATGTCCGGAAACCCAAAGCAGGGCGCCAGCCTGGTGCTCGGTCAGAGGGTCAATTCCGGTCTGCTTTGCATGATATTCCGTGATTCCCCGCCGAAGATACGGCGCCGTTTCCGACTGGTTGGCGTTTTTCCAATAATCGATCAAATCCATTTCCGGCTGCTCCGTTACCATCCAGACAGGAACAGGAACCTGGCAAAGAGGGATATAAGGAAGATCCGACGGCTTGCTTCCTTCTTCTTTCAGCTCATCCTCTCTGACGCCAATCTCACCAACGCAAACCACACCCGCTACTTCCTGGGGCCACCGTACCGTCATTCTCATCGCATCGGCAGCTGATTTCCCATATCCAACCAGATAGCGGTATGCCTTATTGACATTGAAATGCCTTCTGTTTCTTAAATCCAGATAAATTTCCCGCAGGGTCTCCAGATCCTTTCCATAAGAGGTGGTGATCAAGATGATTCCCTGCTCGTCCGCTTCTTCCATCCACCCGCTCTTTTCCAAAAATTCCACCGGATCCTCTTTCTCATCCGGCAGGATCATTACCCCCTGCATAGAATTTACGGCGGATTCCGGAATATATACATAGCTCTCTGTCACTTCACCTGTCTTTTTTATCACAACCGGGTTGGAAAACAGCCCTGAATATGGATATTTATAAATGTGTTCCCGGTCGATCTCATCGTAGAATTTGCCATAATCGGTGTCCCACTCTTGAATTCGCATCATTTACCTCTCCCTCTCTTTTACCAGTGCAACGGATTTCCTTCATGCTTTCTGTTGTAATAAGTAAAATACGCAATCACATACACCAGGCCCAGCAGTCCGATGCAGCCTACAACCATGTAGGAGGCTCGGTAGGTGCCAAACTGAGTGGCCAGCATCGCTACTCCCGTATTGGTGGCCATCAAGCTCAAATCGCTTCCCATTGATTTAGTAGACATAGCGGAGGCCTTCTGGGACTTATCAACCGCCCGGATCGTAACCGCGTTAAGAACCGGGATGCACCCTCCAAAGGAGAGCCCATATATAACCGCCGCGGCCACCAGGCTCGTAAGCCCCGTTGCCTGGGACAGGATAAAGGCGGTTGTACTCATTCCAATCAGGCCCGGAATAAAGCAGTAGCGAACGCCAAATTTATCCGCGATTTTTCCATAAGTAGGCCTGGTAAACCAGGACATGAAGTTATTAATGGTAGAGAAAACACCAGCGTTCACCAGAGGGAACTCTTCCTTGGCAAAGTGTGTGATAATGCTTGTGCCGCAGGCGGATTGGAACATCTGGAACAGCGCCGCCATCACCATCAGCGGAATTACGGTTGTGTTGAAAAAGTTCCTCACACGCAGGTTCCGGATTGTCCTAAGCACAGAGGCCTCTTTATTTCCAGCGGAAACCTTAATCGGGATCGACAGGGCAATCAGGCAGCCTGCCACTCCGAAGCCTCCCTCTACGCGGAAGGCGAATTCATAGCTGAATTTATCCGCAATCGCGATTGCCAGAACTGCCGCAAACGCATTTGCAATCATCTGTCCCAGCATATAGGTTCCCATACCGGTTCCAAGCTTTTCCTTTGCCACAATTTCAGAAACCATCAGCTGCCCGGTCAGGCCCAGCAGCGACCACACAACTCCTTTGCACAGCTGCAGGATAAAGAACACCTGGATCTGCGTCTGGAAGCTGATAATAATGTCGATCAGTCCCATGCAGCAAAGCATCGTTGCAAATAGATATTTTTTATTGAATTTATCGCCAATTACCGCGCCGATGGGACGCATGATCAAGCCGGTTAACCCAGTCATACTCATAGCGGCGGCTACCGCCACTTTCTCATATCCCAAACCTACTCCATAACTGACAAACAGCGTACCCAGAAACTGATATGTAAGGCATCCCAGGGTATAACACATCAGAAGCATCAGGAACGGAATCGTCAAAACACCTTTTTTCGATGTACTCTGTCCCTGCGGCTGAATTTCATTATTTTTGCTCATTTGAATCACTCCCTTATTCGTTTTTACCTTATCATTTCCATCTCTGCAGTAGATTTCCATGTAGTATTTATAACATTTTTCTTGATTTATTGTCTAATTCATTGTATAAATTAAACAATAGCTACAAACTATAATACATTAGGAGGAAACGATGGATCTTCGTTACTTAGAATATGTCGTAACCCTTGCAAATGAACAGAATATGTCGAAAGCAGCTTCCCTTCTCCATATCTCGCAGCCTACCTTAAGCATCTATATCAAAAATCTTGAAGCAGAGCTGGGGCTCGCGCTTTTCGTCAGAACCCACAACCGCATGTCCCTTACTCCCGCGGGGGTTGCCTATGTAGACTGCTGCCGCCAGATTCTTGAAATGCGCAAAGAGCTGTATCTGACTCTGGAAAGCATGAAAAAGCCGCAGCTGAAGGTCGCCACCACGATCTCCAGCATCCCGATCCTTATGGAAGCGCTTAGCCATTACCACCTTGAATATCCCAATATCACCCTGGTTCCTTCTGTCATGCCCGCCCAGAAGATCGATGAGGCACTTGAAAACAGGGTAATCGACTTTGCGGTCAGCACTGTTTCTCTCAATGCTTCTTACAAGAAAAGCAGCAAAATTATCCGCGCTTTTCTACAAAAATATGAACTGATGCTTGCGATTTCCTCCGAAAACCCAGTATTTTCCAAGCTTGAACCCAGCCTTCCCCTAACTCCGGACAAAATGGAGCTGCTGCGTCCCCTCCCCTTTATTTCTCAGCTAATGGGAACCTCCAAAGTCAAGTTTGACTTGGACATCCTGGCACAGTTTGGGATCGTTCCATCCAAGCTTATTCCGCTCAATGATTTGAGCTTTATTATTCAATCCCTGGTCTACGACAACTCCTATGCGCTGATGCCCTACAGCCATATCTCGGATCCGCGCATCAGACTGCTGCCGTTTTCCGAAAAGTGCTATTCCCTGCGGGAACTGCTGTACCTGGCGGAGCGGAAACTATCGCCCGCGGACAAATATTTTATTGAGGTGATTCAGGAAGAGTATCAAAAATATCCCTGTTATTACCGGGCCTGATTCCTGTTTTTTCTTGCAGTTCTGTAAACAGAAAGGCCGGAAATCCTCCTGCAAAATACTTGCAGTGGATTTCCGGCCTCTCGCTTTTACCGTCTTACATAATATGGGGCGCACCGCTCATGGTATAGGCAGATGGCTTTGAAAGGTCTACCCTGGACCAGGTGATGGCATCAAGAGATTTCATATATTCATAATTCAGATCCATACCCCATCCCGGCTCATCGTTGGGAACGATAAACCCATCCTTCACATGAAGCACCGAAGTAAACAGATCCTTGTCCATGCCCTCTTCACGGGGCTCGTTCTCCAGATAGGTGGTGTTGTACACGCTCATGCAGAAATGCACATTGATGCAGTTTGCCAGGGAGCTTAAGGGGTTGTGGGGGCTTAAATTGCGGAAGCTTGGTTCCGCCATGGCGGCAATCTTTAACATACCGGTAAAGCCGCCGGACAGCAGGATGTCAGGCTGTAAAATATCCACCACATGAAGCTTTAGTAGCCGGTCGTAATCCCAGGTGGTAAAAATCTGCTCGCCGGTGGCGATGGGCACATCCCGCCCAAGGCCGATCTCCGCCCAGTTTTCCATATTTTCAGGGCGGATGGGTTCCTCCGCGAAGAAGGGACGGTAAGGCTCAATGGCCTTGATGCAGCGCTTGGCCTGAATGGGTTCGTAAATCTTGCTGGACATATCGATGCCGATCTCAAAGTCGTCTCCCAAGGCAGTTCTCACCCCTTCAAACATGGAAGCCATATCCTTCTCCGCCTGTCCGTTGCGGTCATATCCAATGGAAGACACCAAAACCTTGCAGGCCTTATAGCCATATTTCTCCATCTTGGGATAGAGGGCTTCCAGGGTTTCCTTGTAGGTTTTTCCGTAGGCGTGGCAGTATACCGGCACCTTATCCCTGACTGCTCCCAGCAGCTTATAAACCGGAAGATTGGCCACCTTTCCTGCGATGTCCCACAGAGCCAGGTCGATTGCGCTGGCCACCGTATTTAAGATGGAGCCGCCTGGAAACCTGGAGTAAAACAGAATCCGCTTCTGGATCCGCTCCCGGTTTAAGGGATCCTGTCCCAGCACCCACTCGGACACATAGTTTACCATCTCCAGCACACTCTTATCAGAGCCCACACAGAAGAGCTCGCCTACACCGTGGATACCTTCGTCGGTATCTACACGGACAAAGTTAAAATTCCGAAATTGATTGGTATGTACGGAATACGCAGTTAATTTTGTAATTTTCATAAAGATCTCCTTCCATTAATAGGACTTTAATATTATCTTAGCATTGTTTCATCAGATCGGATACCAGAAAATTGCCATAAAGATAGTGGCTGCGCCGTAGATCACCCACAGCGGTATGCAGGCTTTTAACACATCTACAATCCTATAATGCCCCGCACCAAAGGCAATGGCGATGGAGGGGGAGCTGGTGGGGCTTAACATAGCCGCAGTAGCGCCGGCATAAATCGCAACCGCAAAAGGCCTTGGATCGATCCCTCTGGACATAGCGGTTACAATGGCAATGGTGGCAAAAACGGTAGCTGTAGCCGTGTTGCTCATAAACTGTGTCAAGAAAGCCGCCGCAATATAGAACGCAATCAGGATCATCAAAGGCGTCGGATTTGATCCCAAAAGATTGATAATAAAGTCTGCCACTACATCGCCTGCCCCCGTATTCTGCATGGCAGTCCCCAGAGGCATAACGCCCACCAGCATAAACAGCGCATCCAAGTTCAGGAAATTCTTCACATCATTTAAATCCAGTACCCGCAGATACATCAGCACGATTACCGCCGTAACCGCCAGGGCCGCCACATCAAAGGGCAGATAGGACTTAAAGAACAATCCCACAAATACCAGGATAAATGCAATATAAACATAGTTTTCCTGCAGCGGCGTATAGCTTTCGCTGTTCGCCTTCTTGCCTGCAAGCTGTTCCTCGTCAATTTTATTTACGGGGAAAAACCGCCAGCCAATAAAGCCCATGTAAAGGATGCTGATGATGCCTGGAACCGCTACAATCTTCGCGTAATCCACTACGCTTAACATCTGCTCTGCGGGAACGCCGTTTGCCTCTAAAAGTGCATTTACCATCAGGAAGAACGTGCCGATTGGCAGCGCTCCCTGACAGGAATGGCCGATGACTGCGCCCGGATACAAAAGATGGGAGGGCTGGATATCGCTTTCCGGCCCCAGGGCAGTCATAAAAGGCAGCAGCATGCTGAGAATCGCCAAGGGAGAGGTCAGGTTCGTCATAATCGCGCAGATCACCAGGTACACAAGCACGATCATCTGTCCTTTTCCCGAGTGATTTAACACCCACTGCCTCAGCTTCAAAACCAGGCTGGTACGGCCCAGCGCGCCGCTAAGCACAAAAAGGGCTCCCAGCAGAACAATATTGGAATTGGCCATATAAGAATAAGCCTCATTAAACGTCAGCACCCCGGTCAAATGAAGCACTGTAGTTGCGGTCATTGCTACCAAGCCCAGCTTAAATTTTCCGCTGAGAAATCCCAAAACCATTCCCACGACCACTACAAGGGTAATGATCAATTTTACATCCATAACTCTGTCTCCTTCATATAAACGTTTGTTTTCGTTGGTGGTTTTGCGCAAAAATCCATGAAACATTTCATATTTTCAGTATAAATCTGCTCTATCTAGTTGACTACTTCGAAATAACTATATATGATATAAGCAAATCTTATTTTTATTGGAGGTCATATGAATACCACCTGCCAGCAATACATGATCGCCCTGGCTGAAACAGGATCTATCACCCAGGCCGCAAAGCGTCTTAATATATCCCAGCCTGCCTTGAGCGGATGGATCACAGCCTTAGAGTCCCAGTTGGGAATCCAGCTGGTCATCCGCTCCAAAAAACGGCTGATTTTCACACCGGCCGGACAGATCTACCTAAAAGGCTGCTACAAGATGATGCAGATCAAACAGCAGACCTATAACCAGATCAACGGCCTCCTGGGATCGGAAAATGAAACCTTAGTCATCAGCGGAACCCCAAATGGAGGCGCGAAGGTTTTTTCCGCCGTTTTTTCTCCCTTCCGCGACAAATACCCGTCGGTCAAGCTGACGTATCTGGAAGGATATAACCGGCAGACCCTTCAGTATATTCGGGAAGGCCGGGCGGATCTGGGCATCTGCAGCACCCTGGATCTGGATTCTCCTGATTTCGAGTTCTCCAATCCCACCGAACGCGAAATGGTCTTGTATCTGCCCGCTTCCCACCCTTTTGCCTACGACGCCTCAGGCTTAAAGTATCAGGAAGACTTTCCGTCTATCTCCTTAAAAAAGCTGGAACACATCGACTTTCTCATGCCGTCCGAAGAAATGTCCTACTACGACGGCCTCATTTCCCTGTTCCGGAAAAAGGGCTTTCGCCCGCGGATTCTCTTTCAGAGCGCCAATGTAGGCGTCCTGTATAAGATGGTAGCCCAGGGGAACGGAGCCTCTATCCTCCCCCGCGACCTCTTTTCGCCCTTAGATCCGGTGGCCCCCTTTTCGCTGAAGCCTAAATTTATTTTGTATTCCGCCATCGTATACCAAAAGGGCAAGGCCTTAAGCTCTGCCCAGAAATATATGGAAGCTCTGATCAAAGATCAGTTTTCTTCAGATTATACTTAACGGAGGCAGTATTTATGGACGTAAGGATTATGGAATATATGCAAATGATCGAACAGGAGAAAAGCCTCTCCCAGGCCGCCCAGAAGCTGAATATTTCCCAGCCTGCCTTAAGCCAGGCCCTCTCCAAGCTGGAAAAAAGCTTCAAAAGCCCTCTTTTCGTCCGCTCAAACCGGCAGATGACCCCCACCCGCATCGGTCAAATCTATCTGGACGGCGCACGGGAGATGCTACAGGTAAAGGAAGATACCTACCGGGCAATCGAAGCGCTCGCCAAAAAAGACTCCAAGCATATTAAAATCACCGCCGACTCCCAGGCCATCTTAAGGCTGGAAAAGGAGCTGATCCCTGCTTTAAAAAAGCGGTTCCCCAAGGAAGAATTTTCCCTCGTTCCTGCGGATTCACGCATGGCAAAGGAATATCTCATGAACCATATCGCGGACGCCGCTTTCCTGGGATCCAGACTCCGTTCCAACAGTATGCTGAACTACCGCCATCTTTACAGCGAATCCCTGGTGCTCTGTATCCCGGAAAACCTAAATGAGACTTATGAAGAGCTGGCAGAAACTCCCTCAAATGGCAAAATACCCTTTATTCTGCCCCAGGAAGGCCTTTATTTCCGCCTCCTGTGCGAAAGCATACTCCAAAAGTTATCACTTTCTATAAGCAAAACCTATGATGTCGAGGACTTTCTGACCATGAAACGGCTGATGGAGCAGGGATTCGGCGCTGCGCTGCTGCCCAGCCGCATGGCCAGGGAGGCCAAAAACTGCCATACTTGCTCTGTGCCTGAGGAATTTTCCTACGGGTTCTATTTCGCGGTTCCCAAGTATCATGAGGACGAGCTGGAATTTGACTATATCCTGAAAAAAGCCAAGGAGATCTTTGATGGGGAAGGCAAAGCAAAATCTTGAAGTCAAGGCATAGAATAAATCAAAGCAGTGGAAATGCTCCTTGCTGTTTCACAAGCGAAATGATAAGATAAGATCAAAAAGGAGGCCGCAGCCAATGAATACAGAACTAAAAAAACTTCCGGTTGGGATTGAAAGCTTCCAGGAAATCCGTACAGAAGATTTCTATTATATCGATAAAACCGGCCTGATCCGTGAACTGCTGAATCGATGGAGCAAAGTTAATCTGTTCACCCGCCCCAGGCGTTTTGGCAAGTCTTTAAACATGAGTATGTTGAAAGCCTTTTTTGAAACTGGCGGCGATCCTGGTCTTTTTGATGGTCTGGACATATCGAAGGAGACTGCGCTTTGCAAGGCGTATATGGGGAAGTTCCCGGTAATTTCGATTTCCCTGAAAGGGGTGGATGACTCCAGCTTTGACAACGCCTGTTTTTTCCTGCGCCGAGTCATTGGGAATGAAGCCCTTCGATTTTCGTTCTTATTAAAAAGCAGTAAACTCCTTCCAAATGAGCAAAAACTCTACCAGGCTTTAATTGATGTGAAAGACGGAAGTTTTTCGATGGCAAATGATGTGCTGCGCGACAGCCTGCACACTTTATCACAGCTTCTCGCAAAGCATTACGGCCAGAAAGTAGTCTTGTTAATCGACGAATATGATGTGCCTCTGGACAAAGCCTTCCAGGGCGGCTATTATGACCAGATGGCTTCCTTAATCCGAAACCTCTTTAACAATGCCCTAAAGACCAATGACAACCTGCAGTTTGCCGTCCTTACCGGCTGCCTGCGTATCTCCAAGGAAAGCATTTTTACCGGCTTAAACAACCTGAATGTCCTCTCCGTAACCGACGTCCAGTACGGCGAGTATTTCGGCTTTACCGATCGGGAGGTACGGAAAATGCTGGCCTACTACGGAATTTCCGAAGCCTACAACTCCGTAAAAGCCTGGTACGATGGCTACCGGTTCGGGGAAGCGGAAGTTTACTGCCCATGGGACGTGATCTGCTACTGCAGCAAAAGAATCGATAATCCCAGGCTCTTCCCCCAGAATTACTGGTCCAACACCAGCAGCAACGAGATCATCCGCCGATTTATCCGGCAGACAGGAAATGGACTGACCAAGAGCGAGGTGGAAGCCTTAGTCGCAGGGGAGACATTGACCAAGGAAATCCATGAAGATTTGACCTATAACAATCTCTATGATACCATCGACCACCTCTGGAGCCTGCTGCTGGCCACCGGTTATCTGACCCAAAGGGGAACCTTTGACGGGCGCAGCTACCAGCTGGCGATCCCCAACATGGAGATCCGAAGCCTGTTTGAAGAGCAGATCCTGGCGCTGTTTAAGGAGAATGTCAGGAAGGACGGGGAGCGGCTGTCAGCCTTCTGCAGGGCCTTAGAGACAGGGAATGCCCCGGAGGTGGAAAGGCTGTTTACGGACTATCTGAAACAGACCATCAGCATACGGGATACCTTTGTACAGAAGCCTACTAAAGAAAACTTTTTCCACGGCATCTTCCTCGGTATCCTGGGCTTTAAGGACGGCTGGTTCGTAAAGTCCAACCAGGAGTCAGGAGAAGGCTACAGCGATATCCTGGTAAAAATCGAGGACGAGGACATCGGGCTTGTAATCGAAGTGAAATACGCCCAGAGAGGCGAGCTGGACTCCGCCTGCGAAAAAGCCTTAGCGCAGATCGATGGGAAGGGGTATATCTCTGAACTGCGGGAGGAAGGCTACCACACTGTCTATAAATATGGCATCGCTTGTTTTCGGAAGCGGTGCAGGGTGTCGGTGAAAAAAGAAGAATTGTAACAGCTCACAATAAAATCCCCGCGCCTCCGGTTCAGTTCCGGAAAAGCGCGGGGATTCTTTATGAAAGAGAGCGTAACTGCGTAAAGCTAGCGCACAAGGCATGGCCTCTTGGGGTCAAATTTCCAATCTTTAATCAAATACTGCATTCCCACCGAATCGTCTCTTCCCCCCAGGCAATTTTCCAAATAGAGTTCATGGGCTTTTTTAACCTGCTCTAAATCTACATCAATTCCAAGCCCTGGCTTTTTTGGTATTTCTACCCAGCCGTCTTTGATCTCCAGCGGCTTCTTCGTCAGGCGTTCTAATCCTTCCTGCCAGATCCAGTGGGTATCAATCGCATTGAGACGGCCCGGTACTGCCGCAGCAGTCTGAGAGAACATCGCCAGCGAAATGTCAAAATGATTATTGGAATGGCTTCCCCACATATAGCCTAAATCATGGCACAGCTGCCCAACCCGGACAGAGCCGCTCATGGTCCAGAAATGCGGGTCCGCTAATATAATATCCACGGACTGCATCTCAAGGGAGTGCCCCAGCTGCCGCCAATCTGTGGCAATCATATTCGTGGCGGTCGGGAGTCCCGTTGCCCTCCGGAATTCTGACATTACCTCTCTTCCGCTAAATCCGCCTTCCGCACCGCAGGGGTCCTCGCAGTAGGTCAGAATCCCATGCATATCCTTGCAAAGGGCAACTGCTTCCTTCAAACTCCAACAGCCATTGAAGCACAGCGCTTGTATTGAATCAGCTCAATCAATTTTTGTTGGTTCTGCCTGGTCATTTCTTCAATTCCCTCAATCAACAGCGTCCCGCCTGCTACTGAGGCAAGAATGCCGGAGACGTTAAAAATTGTATTTTCCTGCTGTTCATCATTCTGTCCTCTGCAGCAAATCATCCCAAAAGGCCCATGGCTGCGGGGGCTGCTATTATGAATTGCCTGAGCCATAAGCGCTATTTCCGTTCCCGGCTCCCCTTCAATCATAACCGGAGCCAGCACCGCGAAAACCGGATTTTTGCCCACCTGCAAAAACAAGGTGTAATTTTCCCTTTTATTCTCAATTAATGCCTGGACAATCTTTGAATCAATATCCGGAAAAATTTGAAACAGCGTCCGCCCCTTAATTTGATCGTCTATATTCCCAAGCAATTCCTCCATAACCGGATTTACCGTTGTGATCTTCCCCATACATTCCCTCCATCTACAGAACGATTACTTCCATTCTAGCATTTTGTATATGAGATCGTCAATAAATACGCCTTGCCCTTTCCCATCCAGAATGATAAGATAAATGCAAAGAAGGGAGGCACATTTATGACAGAATTAGAACAGGTCAGAAGCCAGATGACGGCTCCCCAGGCCGATGAAGGCACCTTAAAAAATTACCCCGTAAAGCGGCAGGAGCAGTTTGAGATTTCCACCCGCCATGGACAGACCGGCATCTACCTCTACGAACCCTTTACCCCGGAGGATCAAAAAGATCCCCTTCCGGTGCTGGTAAACTTCCACGGCGGCGGCTTTGTCAAGGGTTACCAGGCAAAATGCATCACCTTCGGCCGCATCCTGGCAAGAGAGGGGCACTGCCTTGTCTTTGACGTAGACTACAAGCTGGCCCCGGAATACCCCTATCCTTACGCTCTGGAGGAAGGCTGGGACGTGGTGCGTTTCTTGCGCAGCCATGCCGCTGACTTTGGCGGTGACCCAGACCGGCTGGTTCTCTGCGGACAGAGCTCCGGCGGCAATCTGGCCACTGTCATCGCCATGAATATGAAAAAAGCCGGAGAGCCTCTGCCCCTGGGCGTCATCAGCTGTTACGCCCCCTTTGACCTGGCCCAGGACCCGGTAGCCAAGGCCGAGGCAGGCGGCCTCCCCATTACAGACTTTATCCTGCGGGGCCGTCTCTACAATGAATGGTACGCCGGAGCCGGACATGCGCGGGAGGCTTATGTTTCCCCGGTCTTCGCCACGAAAGAAGACCTTCAGGGCCTTCCTCCCTTCACCGTCATCGCGGGAGGCATTGATTTTCTCTGCCCTGATTCCATGACCTTCGCCTCCCATTTGATGGAAGCCGGCGTTACCGTAACCGTCAAAAAGGTACTGGGCGCTCAGCACGGCTTTCTGGTGCGGCGGACCGAAGGCCATGAGGAAGGGGACCGGGTGCTTTTTGAAACCCTTCGGTCCTATTTCGGAACGCTTTAAATTGAACAACAGGAGGATTTTAACGTGGTAATTACAAATTATTCAGCGGCCCAACGGCTGGGACGCAAAAGCTACCAGGACGCCCTTGTACATGGAAAATATCCCTATCTCCCTGTTCTGGACAAGATTTTGTCCTATACGGAAATTTCCGCTACCGTCAGCCTGGGCGTGATCGACATTCCCCTTTCCCGTCTGGTTGGCACCAAAACAGACGACCGTACCAACGCCTTCGCTAACAATTTCATGCCCCTTCTGCCGGATCAGTCGGAATTTGCCGAAAAATGGCAGCGGGTTTATCAATACCAGGTAAATGAAGGCATCAGCGACCCCATCATCGCCTTTGAATATATGAACCAATTTTACGTCCAGGAGGGAAACAAAAGGGTCAGCGTCCTGAAATATTTAGGAGCCTACAGCATCCGCGGCTCCGTTACCCGCCTAGTTCCCAAGCGGACAGAAGATAAAGAAAATAAAATTTATTTCGAATTTCTCGATTTCTATGAGGTTTCCGGCAACTGCGAGGTCTGGTTCAGCCGCTTGGGCAGCTACCGCCGCCTCCTAAAGCTGATGGGGAAGGCCCCCGGTCAAGTCTGGGACGAGGAAGAGCGTCTGTTCTTCCGCTCCGCCTTCGGACGCTTCGACAAAGCCTTCCGCATGGCCCATGGGGAGAAGCTGGAACTCTCCTCCTCCGACGCGTTTTTGGTTTACGTCGAAATCTTCGGCTATGACCTGACCTGTGCCCAGACGGAAAAAGAGATGTACGCTGCCCTTCAGAAAATCTGGGCAGAGATCCGCCTTGCGGAGCGGGGACGCCAAGTAGAGCTAGTAACCGACCCCGAGGCCGCAAAGGAGCTGTCCCGCCCCTCCATTCTCAACTGGTTCATCCCTGCTGGCCTTTTAGAGCCGGATACCTTAAAGGCGGCCTTTATCTCCACCAAAACGCCGGAAACCTCCAGCTGGACCTATGCCCACGAGCTGGGACGGATGCACATCGAACAGGTTTTAGGGGAGAAGGTAAAAACCATGGCCTTCTACCAGGCGGATACGGAAGAGCAGGTGGCTGAGGATATTGAAAAGGCGGTGGCGTCAGGCTGCTCCGTGATCTTTACCACCGCTGTGCAGATGGTCAATCAGAGCGTGCGCTCCGCCATCCTTCACCCGGATGTAAAGATCTACAACTGCTCCATCAATATGTCCTACTCCTCCATCTGCACCTACTACGCGCGGATGTATGAGTCAAAGTTCCTCATGGGGGCCCTTGCCGCCTCCCTTTCAAAAGACAGCCGGCTGGGCTATGTGGCCGACTACCCCATCTATGGGACCATGGCCAATATCAACGCCTTCGCCATGGGCGCCCGGATGGTGAATCCATATGTGCAGGTCTATCTGGAATGGTCCCGCACCAAAGCCGGGGACGCTGCCGCCCGCCTGGAAAGCCAGGGAATCCGCTGCATTTCCGGGGACGATATGATCACGCCCAAGCAGGCTTCCCGCCGCTACGGACTCTACCTGACAAATCCAGACGGCTCCGTCACGAATCTGGCGGCCCCCATCTGGCACTGGGGAAAGTTTTACGAGCAGATCCTGCGCATTATCCTGGGCGGCGTTGGGGATACCAAGGCCGCTAAGGGCAGAAAAGCGGTGAATTACTGGTGGGGCATGTCCTCCGATGTGATCGATGTGATCTGCTCCGAAGACCTGCCCCGGGGAACTGGCCGTCTGACCGGCCTTTTAAGGAACTCCATCCGCTCCGGCAGCTTCCGTCCCTTTGACGGCCCTGTCTACTCCCAGGGCGGCAAGCTTCAGTGCCCAGAGGGAGACAGCTTACAGCCGGGCGCCATCATCACCATGGACTGGCTTGCGGAGAACATAGTCGGGAGGGAACCGGAGTTTGATGAGCTGACCACGGAAGCCCAGAGGCTGGTGCAGCTTCAGGATATGGAGATAGACGAAACTGAAAAATCGGAGAACTAACAGATGAACATACTGGTACTCGCTGACCACGAATCAAGAATACTTTATGATTTTTATAATCCGGAACGGCTAAAGGATATTGACCTGATCATCTCCTGCGGCGACCTGGATCCGGAATATCTCAGCTTTTTTGTGACCCTCTGCCCCGTGCCCCTGCTGTACGTTCGAGGCAACCATGACGGCAAATACCAGCAGCGGCCGCCGGAGGGCTGTACCTGCATCGAAAATGAAATCTACGTATACAAAGGTGTCCGCATCCTGGGCCTGGGAGGCTCCATGCAGTATATCCCCGGCGCTCCCAACCAGTACACGGAGCGGCAGATGCGC
The DNA here is from genome assembly GCA_900547035.1 of uncultured Clostridium sp. Classification (GTDB taxonomy): domain Bacteria; phylum Bacillota; class Clostridia; order Lachnospirales; family Lachnospiraceae; genus Enterocloster; species Enterocloster excrementigallinarum. The sequence goes on from URFM01000003.1 coordinate 78,284, forward strand.
TGGCGTATTCGGAAAATGACCTGGAAGCTGTGGCGCAACAGGGGATTTGACATCTTAGTCACTCACGCCCCCGCCTACCACGTAAACGACATGGAGGACTTGCCTCACCGGGGTTTTGCGGCATTTTGCACCCTGATGGAAAAATACAAGCCCAAATATTTCCTCCACGGCCACGTCCACGCCAATTACGGCGGACCCTTTAAGCGCAGGGATACCTACTGCGAGACAACGGTGGTCAACGCCTACGATTTCTGTGTGATCGAGTATCCGGAGGAAGAGAAATGAATCTCATCGATAAGGACAAACCGGAGTTTTGAGAGGTAAAGTATGACAGAAAGAGAAAGAATTTTAAGTGAATTGCTTGGGGGGGAGCTATCATTATGCCGGGCGTTACAATCGGAAATCATGTTGTAATTGGAGCCGGAAGTGTCGTCACAAAGGATATTCCTGACCATGTGATTGCCTATGGGAATCCTTGTCGCGTGATACGTGAAAATAAATGAAATTCTAATCCGCAGAGGAATAACGATTGGAAAAGAAATTATCCGAAATGAATTTAGAGGAATTATGGCAATTATTTCCCATCGTTCTGGCAGAGCACAGGGCCTGCTGGAGCGAATGGTACACAGAGGAAGAAGCTTTTTTGAAAAACAAACTTCCGCAAATTGAACGAATCAGCCACATTGGAAGCACGGCGATTGGCTCAATCCGGGCGAAGCCGATCATCGATATCCTTGTGGAAGTCTCGAAAAACCACAGGTTAGCCGATTACAAGGATTTGATTGTGGAAAGCGGCTATATCTGTATGTCCGAGACTGCTAGCAGAATCTCATTTAATAAGGGATATACGGAAAAGGGCTTTGCCGAAAAAGTAATAGCTGAAAAGGAGATATCTATGAATACGGAAAAGCTGCTTCGGGGTGAATCGAAAAACATCGAATACAAATCCGTCCTGCCGGAACAATCCGAAAAAATACATCAAGAGCATTATCGCTTTTGCCAATACCCAAGGCGGCAAAATTCTGATTGGGGTTGATGATAAGACTCATACCATAGCAGGCGTAGACGAAGAATCCCTATTTCAGACCATGGACCGCATCGCAAATGCTGTTTCTGATTCCTGTTACCCGCAGATCGTTCCGGATATCTGCCCTCAGACGCTAGATGGGAAAACAATTATTGTTATCACTGTGGCTCCTGGTGCTAACAGGCCCTATTATTTAAAATCCAAAGGGAAAGAAACCGGAACATATATCCGGACGCGGATTGTACAATGGTCTGACCTATGAGGAAATGATGAATGGCCACACAAAATTGCGAAACAAAGCCATTGCCAACATATTGAACCAGATGGGATTTGTAGAGTCCTGGGGAACCGGTATCCAAAAAATAAAGGAAGCCGCAGTGGCATATGGACTGCCAAAACCAGAGTTTCAAGTATATGACGGCATGGTGCGCATCAATTTATACCGCAAACCGGTTTCTCCAGAAATACAGCTAGCAGTTCGGGAAAGTTCGGAGAAGTTCGGAGAAGTTTTAGAGCCGGGCACGAAAGAAATCATATTGAATCATATGCGCCTTAACCCAAATATTTCCGCAAAAGAGATTGCCCAGGAATTGGATATTACCCCTCGGACGGTAGAAAAATAAGTTTTTAATCTTAGGAGAGCTCAAGAATGGGAGATTGGCATAATATTGCAACGCAAGATGATATCGAATCACTGCTGTCCGCCTATGGCGATTTTCATGATGCCTGTATCGTTGAGGCTCATTTTAAAAGCGGCACTTTTGTGGACGAGGCCAGCGCGATGCATTTCGGCAGTGCGAACGAATATATTTTATCTTTGATCTTCCAATGCCAATGGACTCCCCAAACAATCGAACTGCAATTCATCGGACTGCGGCAATTCCACTTGGCCGGATGGCAGGAAAATTATGCCTGCAATATTTTTGACGTTTATCTGGCATTTCACGATGATCTTCTGCCCCTGCGGATACGTATGTGGTTTCAAACGCTCTGTGATGGCGTATTGCTGATGAATAACAATATTGGTAGGGCCGCTAGAGAGGTAAGAGAATATACCTCTTAGCGGCAAAAATTTTTTACGTCCTTATCCTTCGATAATACCATCGTTATCATCTTCATCAGAATCAATGGTTTCTCCACAGTTAGTACATTCCCATTCGCCATCACAATACATGATACTATCACAATTAGGACATTTCTTAAAATATCTTTCACCTATTCTCTCTTCTAATCTTCTAAACTGTCGTACTTTTCATCTCTATCACCTTCCATATTCATAATAAATCTCGCATAATCTAAACAATATTCCCGCATCCGTATACATATATCTCTTGTTTCCAAATATGTATGAAAAGAATCTTTAGAATACTCTGCAAAAGTTGCTCGCTATAGTTCTAATGAATCATTTCTCATGCTCCTTAATGAACTATTTCTCAAATAATATAGTAAAGGCAGGAACAGCTTATATAAACCGCTCCTGCCTCTATTTGGAATTTGTTATTCCCCTACCACCCGGTAAGTCTCCTCCACAATTCTCTCCATGGCGTTAAGGATATTTTCATAACCCGTACATCTGCACAGGTGGCCTGAAATCAGTTTTTTCAGTTCCTCTCTGCTGTATTTTTTCCCGGTTCCCACAATTTCCACCGCGGACATAATCAGTCCCGGAGTGCAGAAACCGCACTGGACGGCGGCCTCCTCGATAAAGGCTCTCTGAATGGGGCTTAACTCGCCGTTAGGGCCTTTTAAGCCCTCCACCGTCATCACACTCTTTCCAGCGGCCCACATGGTCAGGTAGATACAGGAATCCACGGCCTCGCCGTTTACCAGCACCGTGCAGGCCCCGCACTCTCCTACCTCACAGCCCTTTTTCACCGAAGTAAAGCCAAGATTTCTCAGGGTGTCTAAAAGGGACTCCCGGTCGTCTACCGCGATCTGCCGCTTCTCCCCGTTTACCGTCATCTCAATTACTTTAAGCATCTGCTTCACCTCCTGCCAGACGAATGGATTCTCTAAGCGCTCTCTTTGCCAGCTCCTTGATGAGCTGCAGCCGGAATTCCTTGCTTGCTCTCCATGAGGTTCTGGGATTCACTTCCGTCAGAGCCGCGGCGGCAAACCGGTCATAGATGGAGGAATCAGCCACGGAAGCTCCCCTGACCGCCTCTTCCGCCGCCTTGCAGCGGATCGGCGTAGGCGCGGCCACCCCGTATGCCAGCCGCACGTCTTCTATTCGCTCCCGGTCTGCCGACAATTTCACCCGAACCGCGCAGCCCAGGGTGGCAATCTCCATAGCATTCCGCTTGCCGTATTTGATATAATGGCCCTCCCAGCCCTCATAATCCTCCTTGCGGATGGTAATGGCCGTACAGACCTCATTCTGCCGCCTCACCGTCCGGCCCGGCCCGGTATAAAATTCCGTAATGGGAACATCCCGGCTGCCGTCGGGACCCGCAAGAGTCAGGACAGCGTTTAAGGTACAGAGGGTGGAAGCAGAGTCTGCGGAGGTTGCCCCGTTGCAGACATTGCCCCCGATGGTAGCGGTATTTCTCACCTGGGGGCCTCCCACCTGGTCTACCGCCTCGCCCAGCATATTCAGATGCTTCTTAATGATCTCGTGGTTGGTAATATGGGAAAATGCGGTGGCCGGGCCGATGACAATGTCCCCGTTTTCCTTCATCGTCACGCCCTTTAATTCAGGAATATTATGGATAGACACAAGACTCTTTCCAGCATCCCTTCCCTCCCGCACCCGAATCAGCACATCCGTACCGCCGCTGATTACCAGGCTGTCCGGGTCCGCGCTCAGCGCCCGGATGGCGTCCTCCACGGAGGACGCTTCATAAAAGGATTTAATATCAAACATCTTTGTTCCTCCTTATTTCTTAGATCAGGCCCTTTTCCAAAAAGGCTTCAATCAGCCGCTGAGGCGTCATGGGAATGGTATCCATGGCTACCCCCGTAGCATGCAGCAGGGCATTGCGCAGGGCAGGAGCCACCGGAATGGTAGGCGGTTCCCCCAAAGCCTTGTTTCCATAAGGACCCGTAGGGTCCTGAAGCTGGACAAACTCTACCTGCAGATCAGGGGTATCCATGGCGGTGGGAATCTTATAGTCCAGCAGATTGGCATTTAAAGGCCGTCCTTTATCATCAATCAAAAGCTCCTCGCTGAGGCCGTATCCCAGTCCCATAGACATTCCCCCATGAACCTGGGCCTCTGCCAGAGCCGGGTTAATCAGGATTCCGGAATCGTGGACGTTTAAAATATTTAACACCTTCACCTTTCCTACCGGCATATCCACCTCAACCTCCGCAAAGCAGACGCCGGAAGCAAAGCTGTTGTCCTTGCAGTGGCTGGTGGCCTCCGCCGTGATGTGCTGAGAGCGGTCCAGAGAGTAAAAAGACGTCACCGCCAGCTGAGCCACCGGAAGCAGATCCTTACCTGTCTTTTTCTCCACAATCTGGTCGTGGTCCACGTCCAGCTCCTCCATGGGGCGGTCCAGCATATAGGATGCGTAGTCCAGAATTTTCTTCTTAAACTCCTCCCCGCACTTTCTCACTGCCTTGCCGGACACATAAGTCTGCCTGGAACCATAAGCTCCGGTATCAAAGGGGGCTGTATCCGTATCCTGAGAGCTTACAATATAGATTTTGTCAAAGCTGATTCCCGTAGTCTCTGAAGCCATCTGTGAAAAGATGGTGTCCGCACCCTGTCCGATTTCCGTAGCTCCCAGCTGCAGCTGCATGGAACCATCCTGGTTTAAAATCATACGAGCGGAAGCTGTTTCCAGGGAAATGGGATAAACGCCGGTCTTGTAGCAGAAAATCGCCATTCCTACTCCCCTTCTCACCGGGCCGGTCTGACCGGCGTATTTCCTGCGTTTCTCCTCCCAGCCAAACTTTTCTGCCCCCAGCTCCATACATTTTTTTAAACCGTAGGAATGGAAGGTGATGCCATTTGCCGGATCCACAAAGCCTGCTTCCATACAGTTGTCCATACGGAATTTCAGCGGATCCTCTCCCAGCTGAACGCAGATATCGTCCGTAAGGGCTTCCGCGAAAAAGACAGACTGGGGAATGCCGTATCCCCGCATGGCTCCGGCAGTAGCGGTGGATGTCCACACCGTATAGCAGTCGATTTCCGCTCCCATCCGGTCCCGGTACAGATCCTTAAACACATTGCCGCAGTTGGCGCAGATCGCGTGTCCATGGGAGGCGTAACCGCCGTTATTCGCGTAGGCCTCCAGCTTTCTGGCCAGGATCTTTCCGTCCCTGGTAGCGACGGCCCTGCATTTGGTATCGATAGCGTGGCGGGTTCTGGTCGCATAGATGGTCTCCTCCCGGCTGATTTCCAGACGGACCGGCCGCCCTCCTACCGCCAGGCTCAGATAAGCGTTTAAGGGCTCGTAAAGTACATCCTGCTTATTTCCGAAGCCGCCCCCTATATAGGGCTTGATCACCCGCACCTGACCTACCGGGATTCCCAGCGCCTGAGAGATCACCCGGCGCACAATATGGGGAATCTGAGTAGAACTGGTAACTGTAATCTTGCCGTTTGGCTCCTGGTAAGCCCAGGACACCGGAAGCTCAATATGGCAGTGGGACACTCTGGGCGTGTGGTATTCTTTCTCCACAGTCACCAGGTTCTCCTCCCCATAGGTCTCTCTGGCCTCCTCAAGGGCTTTTTCATACTCGAAATCCGACGGTCCCATGGTCAGATGGGAGTGGGCAATCACATTGTCCTTCCGCAAATCCGGGTGCAGAGGCGTAGCTCCCTCCGCCATAGCCTGCTCCACCGTCACCAAAGGGGGATACTCCTCATACTCCACCCCGATGAGGCTTGCCGCCTTCCGGCAGGCGATTTCATCCACCGCCACAACAGCAGCAATATCGTCCCCGTAAAGGCGTACCCGCTGGTTTAACAGCTTCCGGTCCCCAATATCCTGATGCGCCTTCTCTACGCTCCATGGGTGTCCCGCAGTGGGGAACTGATAATCCGGCACGTCGAAGCAGGTAACGATTTTCACCACTCCCGGTACCTTTAATGCCTCATCCAGATGAAAGCTTTTCACCTGGCCATTGGCGATAGTAGAATGAATGACCTTTGCGTGAAGGCAGTCCTTCGGCTCCAAATCCGCCGTGTACTTCGCCTCCCCGGTTACTTTTCCCCGGGCATCCACCCGGTCGTATCTTTGACCTACACTCTTCATAAGCCATGACCTCCTAATAAAATAACTTGTAACGGTTCCGGACGGCTCATCTTCTTGTCCGTCCCGGACTGTTACAGCAATTTCCAAAGAGCAATTAAAATAGAAAATACCGCGATCCCTTTCTTCAGCAGCCCCTGGTTAATGCGGGATGCGTGTATGCTTCCCAGCCATACACCCAGGCCATGAAGCACAAATGCCGCCCCCAGGACAGACAGCATCTCCTGCTGAAAGCATTGGGACATATACCCAAAAAAAGCAGGAATACTAATAAAAATCATATTAAACAGAGAAATTCCCACAGCGGTCCGCACAGAGATCCCCAGAACCACCAAAAGGGGCATCACCAGTACCGGACCCCCTGCGCCGGACATGGCGCAAAGAGCTCCCGTTACAAAGCCCAGCACAAGAGTCGCGCCCAGATGCTCTCGAATCTGATATCCTGAAGCATGCTCCCCGGATTTTTCTTCAGGCTTATCCTTTCTTAAAAGAATGGAGATGCCGGATACCAGAACCACCAGATAGAGAATGATTTTCACCTGCTCTTCCGGGATCACCAGGTTTAACCGTACCCCTAAAATGGCGCCTGCCAGACTGCCCAAGCTCAGCTTGATACCAAACGAAAGATCCAAGTTGCCCTTTTTGCTGTAATTGTAGGCGCCGAGAATCCCTGCAATGACAAAGGCGCCAAAGCTTAAGGCCAGCGCCTGGGTAGTCCCCATCATCAGAGGACCGGTATAGACAAGAGGGAGAAGAAAGCCTGCCACTCCCGTCAGTCCTACGCAAATTCCTACCGCAAAATTCGCCAGGAGTAAAATCAGCCAGAATTCCATTTCTATCGTCCCTCATTTCCGCACTTTTCCGCTTCCCAGAGGATTCTCTCCTCATCCAGCGTTTTCACTTCTCTGTCCTTCATCACCACCCGTCCTCCTACAATCATGTCCGCCACATCCCCGGCAGTCACGATCTCCAAAAGGGTATTAATCAGGTTCCCTGTAGGCATCAGATTGGCCTGCCGCAGGTTAATGGAAATCAGATCCGCTTTGAATCCTTCTTTCAGCTGTCCCAGACTTCCCTTTTCACCCAGGGCCGCGGCCCCTCCCTCCAGAACCATCCTTAAAATCGTCGTGGCAGGCATGATGCTGGGGTTCTTCTGGGGCACTCCCTTGCAGATATTCATTACTGAGCGGAAAATCTTCATCTCATTCCACAGGCTTAGTCCTCCATGAGCCGCTCCATCTGTACCCATTCCCACCAAAATACCTCTCCGGAGCAGATCCGGCGTATCCGGAACCGCCTTCCCGCAGTTGCTGAATGGGCAGTGGCACAAAATTGCACCGCTTTCCTGAATCAGCTCCTTCTCCCTCTCTGAAAGCAGTAAACTGTGGGCGCCCAGGAAATGCTCATTTAAAATCCCCAGCTTTTCCAGATACTCATAAGGCCTCATACCCTCCCGGGCAATCATGCCGTCCACCTCGCCCTGATACTCATTCATATGGGCCTGGAGCATGGTATTCCTCTCTCCGGCATGCTCTGCAGCCTTTAAAGCCAGGCTGGTGGAGCAGGAATTCAGAGCTCTCAGCGCATAGTATACCTTCAAATTTCCTTTTCCGTGAAATGCCTCATAAAGCCGGTCCGTCTGAGCCACTGCCTCGTCCGCGTTCATGGCAATCGACTGGGGGAGTCCCTCCTCATCCATGGTGGAGCAGGATAAGGCCCCTCTCAAACCGCTTTCTACAAAAACTTCGGCTGCCTCCTCCATAAAATAGCTTCCCGCATCCACAAATCCTGTGGTACCGGACTTTATCATCTCCAGGGCCGCCAGCCTGGCGCTCAAGGCCATCCGCTTGCGTGTCATGGTGCTCTCAAACGGGAGCATGATTCTGGTCCAGATAATAGGCTTGGCGTCCAAAACAAGTCCCTTTAACAGTTGCTGGCCTGTATGCATATGACTGTCAATGAGTCCGGGCATAAACAGCTTAGATCTGCCCTCCAGCTGCTCATCAGCTTCGTAAGAATCTCCGATTCCCTCTCCCACCTCCAGGATTTTTCCATCCTGAATGGCAAGATCCACATGCTCCATCAGGCAAACGCTCTTAATCAGAGCAGTCGTGTCTTTTATCAGTAAATCGCAGGATTTCATAACTATGTGCCTCCTTCTTTGGTCCTGAACTGTAAAGTCTATTTGTAACCAACCAGGACGGGTCATCGTTTCCCCGCCGTCCTGAACTGTTGCCTCTATTCTATCAAAAGCTCCTTTTCAAAAAAAGGACAAATGAGCACTTTTCACAAATCAGTTGCCTTTATCCACTGAAAAGTGTTATACTTTCATCAAAAATACAGGGGAGTGACCGCCATGACCTTGAAAGAATTAGAGCAGAAGGTTCCCGAACTAACCGCCTACACCGGCTCCATGCCGGAGGAAATACGAAGCCGCTGCACCATCCGTATCCATCCCGCCGGCTCTCTGATCCACCAGAAGGATACCACGTTGAAATATTTCGGCATCGTAGCCCAAGGTGAAAACCGGGTCATTAATGAACTGGAAAACGGCAACGTCTATATGATTGAGCGCAACAAGGCCATTGACTTTATCGGAGAAGTCACCTTGCTGGCCGGCCTGACGCCTTTCCCATGACCATAAACCGTACCCGGCAGATGCTTCAGGAGGAAACCGGCATCAACGTCAAAACCTTAAACCGGGTCATCCGCCAGTTAAAAGAGGAGGGGGTTTTCTCCCTATGCAAAGGAAAAATCACCCTGAGCCAGGACCAGTATCGGAGAGCCTTGGCGCGGCGCGATCAGCAAAAGGACGGGGATTAATTTCCCATCCACCGCTTTAAGGCTCCAAGCAGCTTCTCATTCAGCGAATCTGCCTTCAAAAGCTGCTCCCCGTCCTCCATATCCAGAGGATTTTCCCCGCAAAGGTCCGCTCCGATCACCGGACGGCTCCGGAATGCGGCCTCCAGTACCTCCAGAACCTCCGAAAGCCTTACCGTCCCCTGATCCCAGTTGACTGCCGCCTCCTCCTCACAGAGAATATCCTTATCCAGGGAGATGTATAAGGGCCTTCTCTTTTTTGGCTCTTCCTCCCCACCATCATTGAGGAACTCCCTCCAGAAACCTTTTTGCATTTTCTCCTCATCGAAAAATAACAAACGGTCTCCAAACTCCCCTATTTCATCTTCTTCGGCCATCTTTTCCGATGGCCCCATAAGACAGACCTGCTGCAGAAATTTATTCTCCTCCAGAGCCGTCCTCAGCCATCCGCCGCAGGAAAGAATTCCGCCAAAAGCCGGCTGCTGCATGTCCGTATGATGATCCAACACCAGCAGATCAAAGGGCTGGCAAATCCGATCCGCCCACAATTTTGTAGCATAATGATAGTTGCCGGAATCCAGGAAATGAATTCCCTCCGCTCCCAGCTCTCCAAGCTGTTTTCCAATCTCTTCTGCCGCCTCGTCATCGCAGTAGCAGTTGGTTCCCTCCATAGTCTGAAAATCCAGACGAAGGACGTCCTCATTTTTCCAAAATTTCATCCGGCCGTAAATGCCGGAAAAATCCAGAATCACAATCCGGGCCATATTCCGCTCCTATATATGTAAAAGGACCGCAGCTCCTGGCAATCCTGTTCCAGGAATCTGCGGCCTTTTTGTCTTCACGTTCCAGGACATGCCATGGACTCAAAAGCGATTACTTTACAGCAATTGCCTCGATTTCACACAAAACGCCCTTGGGCAGATCCTTCACTGCTACGCAGCTTCTGGCCGGCTTGGAGGTAAAATATTTTGCGTAAACCTCGTTGAATGCGGCGAAATCTCCCATATCCGCTAAAAAGCAGGTAGTCTTGAACACCTTGTCAAATCCGCTTCCAACTGCCTCCAAAATCGCTCCTACGTTCTTGCAGCTCTGCTCTGCCTGAGCGGCAATTCCCTCAGGTACAGAACCATCCGCAGGATTTACCGGTATCTGTCCGGAAGTATAAATCACTCCGTTTACCTCATAAGCCTGAGAATAAGGTCCGATTGCTCCAGGTGCTTTTTCCGTGCTGATTACATTCATCTTCATATCCTCCTTATCTTGCGCTGACTTCATTATAAATGATTCATTCAAATGTTTCAAGAGATATTCCCGGCGATTCCTACCCGGATCCTGGAGCACCAGCTCCAGCAGCTCCTTCAGGGCCTCTCCTACCCCGGGGCCGGAAATTTTCCCTGTCTGAAGAATGTCCCTGCCGCTGACTGCCAGCTCCTTAAAGCTGAGGCAGTCCCCGTCCTTTACAATCTCCTCTGCCAGCCGGCGGATTCTGCCCGCTGCTTTCTGCTCCTTCTCTGTTCCAAAAACCTCCTTCAAATCCAGAAGGTCATAACAGAGTTCCACGCCCATCTCGTTCATAGCCCGGCGAATTCCCGGTTTGTCCTCCGCAAGAGGATTGGGAAAACATTTTGTCAACATACGAACGCGGGAAATCGTATCATTATCCAGCTTCAGCCCCTTTAGCACCTGTACGGCGCAGCCGGCGCCGGACTCCCTCAAAAAAGCGGCCCACCGCAGATATTTTCTGGACGGAATCCGATTCGACAGGGCCGGCATTTCCCCTCTGGAAAAGAGGCCGCCGAACTCCCGTCCCACAAAAGGCGCCAGGCCGGTGTCATAAACCAGCCGGATCGCCTCCGGCCTTGGACTCATGAGAAGTTTGGTCAGCTCCACCTGAATCCGCTCCCGGCTGACCTTTGCCAGATTGGGCGCCAGGACGCCGATGGCCTTCAGGGTTTTTTCATCCACCTCAAATCCCAGCTGAGCCGAAAAGCGGATAGCTCTCAGCATCCGGAGAGCATCCTCGGAAAACCGTTCCATCGGATCCCCCACACAGCGAATGAGGCCTTTTTCCAAATCCTCCCTGCCCTGAAACTCGTCCACCAGCCCGGAGGCAGGGCTGTAGGCCATGGCGTTGATGGTGAAATCCCTGCGCTTTAAGTCCTCGGTCAGGCTGGGGGTAAAAGTCACCTGGTCCGGATGGCGGCCGTCGCTGTAGGTTCCGTCCACCCGATAGGTGGTCACCTCATATCCCACATGGTCCATCATCACCGTCACCGTGCCGTGCTGGATGCCGGTGTCGATGGTCCGGCGAAACAGGGCCTTCACCTGGGCCGGCAGGGCGCTGGTAGTAATATCCCAGTCCTCCGGCTCCCTGCCAAGAAACATATCCCTGACGCAGCCCCCTACGATATATCCCTCATACCCGTTCTCACGCAGCCGGCTCAAAATTCCAAGAACCGGACCGGGAATCTCAATCTTCATCAATACGCACGTCCCCAGTAAACCATCTTTTTCGCCGGTTTTCCGCAGCAGATGCACTTGTCGGACAGATTCTCCTGAGCAAAAGGCATGCAGCGGGAGGTCGCTCCGGTTACTTCCTTAATCTTGTTCTCGCACTCTTCACAGCCGCACCACATAGCCTTCACAAAGCCGGGCCTGTTGTTGATCGTATCCACAAATTCATCCCACTGAACGGCCTCGTACGTATGGGCGTCCAGATGGGCTTTTGCCTTCTCATAAAGAGCCTGCTGGATGGTATCCAGCATTTCTTTCGTCTTCTCCTCCAGTTCATCCAGAGAAATAAAGGTCTTTTCATGGTTATCACGGCGCACCAGAACCGCCTGATTATTCTCCATATCCTTGGGGCCGATTTCAACCCGCAGGGGAATTCCTCTCATCTCGCAGTCCGCGAACTTCCAGCCCGGGCTCTTGTCGGAATCGTCTACCTTAACGGAGAATCCGGCCTTCATCAAACGCTCTTTCAGCTCCTGTGCCTTAGCCAGAACGCCCTCCTTCTGCTGCTGTACCGGAACAATCATAATCTGCACCGGCGCAATTCTGGGCGGCAGCACCAAACCGTTGTCGTCGCCGTGTACCATAATCAGGGCACCGATGATGCGGGTGCTCATGCCCCAGGAAGTCTGGTGAACATACTGCAGGGAGTTATCCTTGGCGGCATACTGAATTCCAAATGCCTTCGCGAAACCGTCTCCGAAGTTGTGGCTGGTACCGGACTGAAGAGCCTTTCCATCATGCATCAAGGCCTCGATGGTGTAGGTGGCCTCCGCTCCCGCGAATTTCTCCTTATCCGTCTTCTGTCCCCGCACCACCGGGATAGCCAGAACCTCCTCGCAGAAATCCGCGTACAGATTCAGCATCTGCTGAGTACGGGCCTCCGCTTCCTCAGCCGTAGCATGGGCGGTATGGCCCTCCTGCCACAGAAACTCTCTGGACCGCAGGAATGGACGGGTGGTCTTCTCCCAGCGCACCACGGAACACCACTGGTTGTAAACCCTGGGCAAATCCCGGTAGGAATGGATGTCCTTAGCGTAGAAATCACAGAACAGGGTCTCAGAGGTAGGGCGGACGCACATGCGCTCCTGCAGGGGCTCCATGCCTCCATGGGTCACCCAGGCCACCTCCGGGGCAAAGCCCTCCACATGGTCCTTCTCCTTCTGCAGCAGGCTCTCCGGAATAAAGATGGGCATGTACACATTCTCCACTCCCGTTTCTTTAAAGCGCTTGTCCAGCTCCTTCTGAATGTTCTCCCAGATCGCGTATCCGGCGGGCTTGATCACCATGCAGCCCTTCACGCTGGCGTAATCGCACAGCTCCGCTTTTTTCACCACATCCGTATACCACTGGGCGAAATCCTCGCTCATGGATGTGATGGACTCTACCATTTTTTTGTCCTTGGCCATGACTATTCTCCTTTTCTTTTTCAAGAGGCGTGAAAGAGAGGGGTACTCTGCCTATGTCCCATGTAAGAATCTAAAAAAGCCGCCCCGTCCCCGGATGCGTCCTTCTGCGCATACATGGGACCGAACGGCTCGGCGGTACCACCCAATTTAGCAGTTTTTCCTTGTAAAAAAAACCGCTCACCTTTCATCCTGTAACGCCGGACTCTCGCGCTGCTTTTAGCAGGGCTCCCGGGCGGGTTCGATGGCTGGCCGATGTTAAGGATCTTTCACCGGATAATCCTCTCTCTGAAACGGGCTGGGCCTCTACTATTCCCCTTCAACGCCTTTGTTGTTTGGTTTTGTAGATTGATTTTACGCCAGTTTGGAGGTTTTGTCAATCCTTAACCCACTCCTCCACCAAATCCTCAATCAGCAGAAGTCCCAAAGGTCCCAGGATAAATCCGAAAAATCCAAAAAGCTGCAGCCCCACATAGACCGCCGCCAGGGTTTCCAGAGGAGTCAGCCCCACCTGGCCGCCCATCATGTGGCTTTCCAGAAACTCCCTCAGAAAATAGCAGACCAAGTAGAGCCCAAAAAGGGTAAGGGCTCTCCCCCAGTTTCCGGCAGCCAGGCAGAGCAAACACCAGGGCAGCAGCACCGTTCCGGTTCCGAAAATGGGCAGGGCATCTAAAAGACCGATGAGGATTCCCGCCATAATGTAATAGGGATTCCCGATCAGGGCCATCCCCAGAATGCATACCGACGTAATGATAAACAGCAGCGCTCCCTGGGTCTTAAACCATGCCTTTCCCGTGTGGACCACCCGGTTTCCCACAAGGGCAAACTCCTTTGCAAAGGCCGATCGGTCCCGACGGTCCCGCAAATCGTCCATCTCCTGGAGGGAGAGCACCGCCGCCAGGAAGGTCACCACCGTCACCACCAGAGCCCTGGCTCCCCATCGGAGAAATGTAACGGAATTGACCATCACAAGGGCCGCTCCTTTTTCCTGAACCTCCCTCAAAACCCTGCTCAGAATAGCGGTAACCATCCCCGCCGCCTGCCCTTTTTCCAATCCGAAGGTCTCCTCCATCGCCCGGCAGCCGTCTGTCAGCCACCGGTCGAATTCCTCCGCCCATACAGGGAGCTGACCGGTCAGCTGTCTGGCCTCCCGGCACATTTTTCCCAGTCCCCAATAGCTCAGGCAGCCAGTCAGCAACAGCAGAAGTAAAAACTCCGCGCCTCCTGCCGCTCCCACCGGCAGATGGCGGCATTTCCCCCGAAATTTTACCCGAATCCGATGAGAAAGGAAACGGGCGGAAGGGCGCAAAAACAGAGCCGCCCCGTACCCCAATAAAAAGGGAGCCACCAGGGGCAGCAGGTATCGAAAGCCTGCGTACACCCCTGCGGTGGTTCCCAGAATCACAAAAACTTTCTTCAGTTTTTTACCCGGCTTTTCCATGGACTCACCTGTTTTTTGATTTGTACTTCCTTTGTACCCTCCTAGTATGAGCGCCGGGGAGTCAAAATATACATCCTTTTATAACCCCTTCACCAGCTCCGCCGCCTCTCTGGCGATCTCCAGCTCCTCGTTGGTTTTGATAACCAGCACATTGATTTTTGAAGCGCCGTCGGAAATCCTAAACGCCTCTCCCTGTTCTCTGTTTTTTACCTCGTCAATGGTGATGCCCAAAAATTCCAGATAGCTGCAGATTTCCTCCCGGATATCGGAATCATTCTCCCCGACTCCGGCGGTAAATACAATATTGTCCACTCCGTTCATCGCCGCGGCGTAGCTGCCGATATATTTCGCCACCCGGTAAGCAAAAATCTCTCTTGCCAGGGCCGCCGTATCATTGTACTTAATTTCCGCATCTTTTAACTCCCTGAAATCGCTGGAGAGATTCTTGGAAATCCCCAAAACCCCCGATTCCTGATTCAAAATATTCATAATCTGGGGAAAATCCAGGTTTTCCTTCTTGGATAAGTATTCCAAGGCCCCGGCATCCACATCTCCGCACCGGGTTCCCATCACCAGCCCCTCCAGAGGCGTAAAGCCCATGGAATTATCCACCACCCGGCCATATTTCACCGCACAGATGCTGGCGCCGTTTCCCAGATGACAGACAATGGTTTTCACCCGGTCCGGCCTCTGCCCCATAAACTCAGCCGCCCTTCTGGAAACATACTTGTGGCTGATTCCGTGAAAACCGTAGCGGCGGATTTTGTGTTTTTCATAAAACCGGTAGGGAAGACCGTAGAGAAATGCCTTTGGCTCCATGGTCTGGTTAAAGGCCGTGTCAAAGACCCCCACCATCAGCGTATCTGGCATCAGCTCCCGGCAGGCCTCCACGCCGATGATGTTGGCCGGATTGTGAAGGGGTGCCAGGTCGTTGCACTCCCGCATAGCTTCAATTACCTCATCGGTAATTACCACGGAACCGGTGAATTTTTCCCCGCCGTGAACCAGGCGATGGCCTACCACATCAATCTGAGAATAGTTGGAAATCACGCCCCGCTCCGGGTCCACCAGGGTGGTGAGAATCCGGTCCACCGCCTCCTTGTGGTTGGCCATGGGATATTTCTCCTTGATTTTTACCCCTTGATCCGTCTGGTAATTAAAAATGCCGTCGATTCCGATTCGCTCGCACTGTCCCTTAGCCAGTACCTTCTCGGTATCCGAATCAATCACCTGAAACTTCAGCGACGAGCTGCCGCTGTTGATTACCAGAATCCTCATTTTGAATTTCTCCCCTTCCTGTCAAAATGCCGGACGTCCCATCTCGCGGGCCGTCCGGCACAACCTTTTTATCTGCGTTTATACAGTCGTTTAGTCCATCTCGCCCAAATAGGACAGCACCGCTCTCAGACAGCCATCTACGCCTACCAGCCCGCTCTCCACGCACAGGTTATAGTTCTGAGCCCTGCCCCACTGAGCCCCGGTATAATACTGGTAATAATCCTTCCGTTTCCGGTCAATTTCCCGGATTCTCCGTTCCATCTCCGCCTCATCCTCGGCATGTTCCAGCTCCATCATGCGGCGGATTCTGGCCGGCATCTTTGCATAGATGAAAATATTAATACTGTCCTCCAAAATCCGGTCCGCGCACCGCCCTACAATAACGCATGGGCCCTGCTCCGCCAAACGCCGGATGATAGAGGACTGGGCCACAAAAATCTGATCCGACATAGGGACCTGGTAAACCTCTGAAAACGGATGGTAGAAATGGCGGTCCAAGGGATCGTGAACCTCCGGAAGCTTCTCATCATAGTGGAGAAATACGGCCTCCGCCATGTCTGCATCCTCCGCCGCCATGGAAATCAGTTCTTTATCATAAAACGGGATGCCGAAGTGTTCTGCCAGACGTACTCCAAGCTCCCGGCCTCCGCTGCCAAATTCCCGGCTGACTGTGATCACTCGATTCATAATGTATACCTCCCCTTCTCCTGATGTAGAAATGGCGACGCCTCGCCACGTTTCTAGTAGTATACCACATTCTGTTTAAAAATCATAGTTTTTCCCTTGCCAAAGTTCGGCTGGTCGGGTAGAATGGTTCGTGTTGTCTGTTTTTGCCCGGAAGACCCTGAAAGCCATGTCCGGGCAGAGGTATATAAAGGAGCTTTTTCATGAGTATTTTAAGCGTAGAACATTTAAGCCATGGCTTTGGAGACCGGGCTGTATTTCATGATGTTTCCTTTCGGCTTTTGAAGGGAGAGCACATCGGATTGGTGGGCGCAAACGGAGAGGGGAAGTCTACCTTTATGAATATTATCACCGGCAAGCTTCAGCCGGATGAGGGAAAAGTAGAGTGGGCCCGCCATGTACGGGCCGGATATCTGGACCAGCACACCGTTCTGGAAAAGGGCATGACGGTTCGTCAGGTTCTGAAAAGCGCCTTCGCCTTTCTCTTTGAAATGGAAGAGCAGATGAACCAAATCTGCGACCAGATGGCCTCCGCACCGGAGGATCAGATGGAATCCATGATGGAGGAGCTGGGAACCCTCCAGGACCTTTTAATGGCCCATGATTTCTATGTAATCGACGCCAAAGTGGAGGAGGTGGCCCGGGCCCTGGGACTGATGGACATCGGGCTGGACCGGGACGTTTCAGAGCTGAGCGGCGGGCAGAGAACGAAGGTTCTTCTGGGAAAGCTGCTCCTAGAGAAGCCGGACATCCTGCTGCTGGACGAGCCTACCAACTACTTGGACGCCCAGCATATCGAATGGCTGAAGCGCTATCTGCTGGAATATGAGAATGCCTTCATCCTCATTTCTCACGATATCCCCTTTCTCAACAGCGTCATCAACCTGGTCTACCATATGGAAAACCAGCAGCTAAACCGCTATGTAGGAAATTACGACCAGTTTCAGGAGGTGTACGCCGTCAAGAAGGCCCAGCTGGAAGCTGCCTACAAGCGCCAGCAGCAGGAAATCGCTTCCCTCCAGGACTTTGTAGCCCGCAACAAGGCCCGGGTTTCCACCCGGAATATGGCCATGTCCCGGCAAAAAAAGCTGGACAAGATGGAACTCATCCAGCTGGCAAAGGAAAAACCCAAACCAGAGTTTCACTTTCTCACGGCCAGGGCTCCGGGCAAATTTATTTTTCAAACTCACGATCTGGTCATCGGCTATGAGGGACCGCTTTCCCGTCCCTTAAACCTGACCATGATGCGGGGTGAGAAAATCGCCCTCTACGGCGCCAATGGAATCGGAAAAACCACTCTGCTCAAAAGCATCCTTGGGCTGGTTCCTTCTCTGTCCGGAACGGTTGAACTGGGAGATTATCTGGAAATCGGTTACTTTGAACAGGAGGCAGATCCGAACAACACCTCTACCTGCATTGAGGAAATCTGGAAAGAGTTCCCATCCTACACTCAGTATCAGGTTCGGTCCGCCCTGGCCAAATGCGGCCTCACCACTCAGCACATCGAAAGTCAGGTCCGGGTATTGAGCGGCGGCGAGCAGGCCAAAGTCCGTCTCTGCAAACTCATCAACCGCGAGACCAACGTACTGCTTTTAGACGAACCCACCAATCATCTGGATGTGGATGCCAAAGCGGAGCTGAAACGGGCCCTCACCGAATACAAGGGCAGTATTCTTCTGATCTGCCATGAACCGGATTTCTATGAAGGGCTGGCGGACCAGGTATGGGACTGCCGGGAATGGGCTTTGCGCCTGTCCTAAAACAGTTCAAAGGCCCCGCCTTTTTCTTTCATTGAAAAACTCATCTCTTTTCCCGTCAGGGGATGAACAAACTTAAGCCTCACGGCGCACAGGGCCAATGGTCCAGCCGAGGGGCTTTTTCCATATTTTCTATCGCCATACAAGGGAGTTCCATGTCCTGCCATCTGTACCCTGATCTGATGATGGCGTCCGGTCAGAAGCTCAATCTCTACCAAGGTCAGCACCTGAAGGCCTTCCCCCGCCTTCTCATCCTTTACTTCTATGCTATCCACCACATGGTAATTCATCCGGGCCAGTTTTCCACCGTCTGTCGACTTATCCACAATCCGGGAACAATTGATTTTCTGGTCTTTCAACAAAAAATCCACATAGGTTCCTGAGTTATCCACAGGTTTTCCACATACCACAGCCCGGTAAATTTTTTTCATTTTTCCTTCCTGAACCTGCCTGCTCAGGAAGGCCGCAGCCTTCTGAGTCTTCGCGTACACCATAACTCCGCTCACCGGGCGGTCCAGTCTGTGGATAACTCCCACATAAGGCGGCTGCCCATTGGAGCTCTCTGTGGATTTCTTTGGTGATAACTTGTGGATATGTTCCCGAATCCGGCTTACCATATCTTCCTCAAACCCTCTTGCGGATTGAGATTCTATCCCCGCCGGCTTTTCCACCACAATCAAACTTGAATCCTCAAATAACACTGACAGCATAAGCTATTCCTTTCTTTTATTGAAAACTTTTTCTCAAAACCTTGCATATTTTTTTGAAAGGATGTATAGTATATGATATAAATATACATAGTTTTCAAAACTACATGCAGAGGTTTTTAATATTTGTCTTTTTCGTTAAGGAGGTTATATCACATGAAGACGAAAATCATAAAAAATATAACCCGGATCAAGGACCCGGGCAGCGCCATCACCCATTTTATCGCCATGGTTCTGGCCATCGCGGCTATGACGCCGCTTTTAGTCAAAGCCAGCCAGAAATCCGGGCATTTCCTTTCCCTGCTGATTTTTATTTTAAGTATGATCGGCCTTTACGGAGCCAGCACCATCTATCACACACTGGACATTTCCCCAAAGATCAACCAGATGCTGCGCAAACTGGACCACATGATGATTTTCATTCTCATCGCCGGAACCTACACCCCCGTATGCATGATTGTCCTGGGTGACCGGACCGGATGGCTGCTTTTAGCTCTGGTATGGGCCATCGCAGCCGTAGGCATCGTCATCAACGCTTTTTGGATCACCTGCCCCAAGTGGTTCTCCTCTCTGATTTATATTGCCATGGGCTGGGTATGCATCCTGGCCATCACCAAGATCATCAGCGCCCTTCCGAAAGCCGGGTTTCTCTGGCTTCTGGCCGGCGGCATTATTTACACCCTGGGCGGCATCATCTACGCCCTGAAACTGCCCATTTTCAACTCCAGGCATAAAAATTTCGGTTCCCACGAGATTTTCCACCTGTTCGTCATGGGCGGGAGCCTATGCCACTATGTTATGATGTACCAGTTTGTAGCATAAGATTTTCCGCCAAAAAGCCTTCCACCAGCCGCTCCTTTTCCCTGCGGCTGAGTTTTTTTATGGCCCATTCCCGTTTCATCGCCTCCTCCTTGGTGGCGAACACTTCATAGTAGGCCAAGGAAACAGGCCGCCGGCTCTTGGTATATTTCGCGCCGCGGCCTTCATTGTGGGCCTTCACCCGTTCCTGCAGATGGTTTGTCCATCCGCAGTAAAAACTTCCGTCCCTGCAGGTCAGCAGATAGGTATAATTCTGAGTTTCTTTCATTTCCCATCACTTCCCAACTCTATTGCAGCAGTTATCATCTATGTAAACGGCAGCAGCACCTGAAATTGCGCCGCGGCCGCCCCGAAAGCAAATGCCTCCGTCATCTATATAAAAGCACCAGCTGGATGCGCATTGGAGCCTTTTTGTCTCTACCCTAATATATGACGGAGGCGTCAAAAGGTGCAGCCTTTAGAACCTCCCGCCGCCTCCTCCATGGCTGCGGCCGCTGCTGGAACGGTGGGTGGTGCTGCGACCGGAAGATGGACCCCCTGGCCCTGAGCGGCCGGAGGGTGCAACAATCCTCTGTCTGGTAACAAACTGGTTCACCAGCCGGTCCGGCGTCCCGTCGGCTCTGATCTGAGCCTGGGCCTGGTAGGCCATGGAAGCGTTCCTTCTTCTCCGATCCGTCTGCTCCATCCGGTAATCCCGGGCCACTGCCAGACAGGCGCCTGCCGCCGCCGCTCCTGCAACTCCCACCGCCGCCAGAGCTTCGTACCAGCGGATGCCCCGGTGGGGGCTCACCCGGCCGGTTTCCTCATCGTAGTTGTGCTGCCCGGACACAATTCCAGCTTCCGCGTACCTTTCAATCTCCTCCAGCACCAGGCGGGCGGAGCCGGCGTAGTCCTGGACCGAAAGGCGTGAAGCCGCCTTCTCCCCCAGCTGCCGAATCCGTTCGTCAGTCAAAAGCCTGGTCATCTCCCCAAAGTTGGAAATATAATAATCTCCATGGATTTCCCCCGGACCATCCATATAAATCAAGTACAAGGCGCCGCTGTCCTCCCTGCCTTCCCCCAGTCCCATCCCATCATAGAAATCATCCGCGTACTCCCTGGCGCTGCTTCCCTCCTGCCGGAAGGCAGTCACCACCGCCAGGTCCATGCCGATGTTTTCCCGCTCCCTGGCAATCAGCTCCTCCAGTTCTTTCTTCTCCTGGTCCTCAAACAAGCCCGCCTGGTCGAACACCCGCTGCTCCCCCGGCGTTTTAGGCGCCTCCGCCGCCGCAGCGCAAAAGGGGAACATCCATATCAGAAGGAGCCCCAGACACAGCCCCCTCGCCCATTGTCTCCATCCGCTCATATAAAATACCCCACAATCAGCATAAAAATCAGCACCGGAAAAAACACCGCGGCAAAGAGTATGGCCAGCTTTCCCTTATCCACCGGCAGACAGCCGCAGGTTTTCCCCGTCTGCCCGTTCAATGCAAAGTAATAAATCCGGCCGCTTCCCTTATCCCGGTATGTAAGAGTCCACACAGGCAGAAGGGCGTAACTCCATTTTTCCTGGTCCCGCCGGACCTGGCTGCCTGTCACCTGAAAACTGCTGTAGGCGCCTCCCTGGCTTTTCAGTCCGTCCAAGAAGAACTCCTCCACCTCACGGCCCGCCTCCTGGCTGAACTGGTTCGACTCCATATCCCGCTTCTCCGCCTGAAAACCGGACAACAGCCCCATGGAAAATTCCCGGGCCTTCTCCGTTTCAAAAGGCTGAACCCCCTCTGCCAGGTTCCGGTCTCCCTTTTTCAGGGCGCTGCGCAGCAGCCCCTGTATGTCCGTTTCCCCGGAGCGGTTCACCGCGTAAATCCTTGTGGTGGTAATCCGCATATTCCCCATCGTAGTCTGTGAAACAGAGGTTCCCTGTCCCTCCAGCGTTCCGGAAACATGGCAGCTATACATCCAGTAGGGGTAGTAAACCCCGGTCATGGTCTCCACATTTCCCTCCGAGCAAAATCCGTCCGGCACAAACTTTTTCCTGCCAACCCACTGTTCGAACATCTCCTTTGCCTTCTTCCGGTCAATCTGAAAGGGAATCACCAAATCCGGCCGGAATTCCCCGGAAAGTCTTCCCGAAAGCACCACCGGATTGTGGCAGTAGTAGCAAAAGGTAGCCGCCGTGGTTTCATCCGTAACAATCTGGGCGCCGCAGCTGGGACAAGTATAAAGAGCGGCGTTTTCCGCTTCCCCCTGTTCCTCTTCCCGGTCCTCGTTCTCATTCTCTTTCCCGGAAAGCTCCTCCAGTTCCTCCTGAGAAAATTGGGATCTGCAGTATTCGCACCCGTACTTCTGGGTCTCCGGATCAAAGATCAATCCGCCCCCGCAGTTGGGGCATTTATAGGTAATGGCTGCCATCGGGCATTCCTCCTTTAGTTATTCTGAGGATTTTTTGGTTTTCCGCACTCCGTACAGAACTTTCCCGTATTGACGGCGCCGCAGCTGCAGGTCCAGGAGCCAGAGGACGGCCTGGGCGTACCGCACTCGCTGCAAAATTTTCCGCTGTTTTGGTTTCCGCAGTTGGGACAGTACCAGACCTGCCCCTTGGGAGCGGCGGCCGCAGGCTGACCGGCGTTCTGGTTCATCTGCATCTGCTGCAGATTGGTCCCGGAAGCGGCTCCCATAAAGCCTCCCCCGGCCTGCATCCCAAAGCCCATTCCCATAAAACCGGCCATGGAACCGGCAGAGTTAGAACCTGCTGCCTTCAGGCCCTCGGCGATGGAGCTCTGCACATATCCCTCCCGTACCGTAGGATCGCCCATCATAGCGCCCTTGTTGCGCATATTAATCAGATTCTGGGACTCCTCATCATAAGAAATGCTGGCGATTCCAACTGCCTGGATCTCCATGCCCCGCATCCGGTTCCACTCCTCATCCAGAGTCTGGGCCATATAGCTCCCCAGCTCCCGGCTTTTGGATGGCACATAGGAAATCCGCACCCCATCGGCGGACATCTGGTTAATGGCCGTCTGGAAGGCCTCCATAAACTCCGAGAAATACTGCTGGTTGACCTCCTCCATCTCCACCCGGTCCTGATTTTTCGGAATCACCTCCCGATAAAATTTCAGAGGATCCGTAATCTTTACCGAGTAGGTTCCATGGGCCCGCAGAAACAGCTCCGCGTTGTAGAAATTGTCAAAATAGTTGACCGCGTTGCGGGTGCCGAATTTCAGCCCCTTAATCTCCTGGAGGTTGATGTAGTAAACCTTCTGGACTCCCGGCGTAATACCTCCAAAGCGGATGCGGTTAAAGGATTCCTTTAAAGTCTCCCCAAACTGTCCGTTAAAAAGAGAGGGCATGGAGCTGTTTTCCACCTTATAGTAGCCCTCTTCCGCCGTGTAGTCCACCACTTTTCCTCCGTCCACCAGCATCATAAACTGGTTGGGATAGACGTGAATCAGGGAGCCGTCGGAGACCACATCTCCGCTTCCTTTGGTATTGGATCCCCGGCCCTTTCTCACCTGAATGCCGCGGACAAAAACCGTCTGGTCGCCCATATCGTCGGGCTCAATGGCCTCCAGCCACTGGTCGCCCAGGGCCGATCCCACCGCCTGCGTTACCGCTTTTATAATTCCCATCTTTTTACTCTCCTTTATTCTTTTCTTTGTTCCGTTCAGCGCGAAGGGACCTTCCCCGTTTCACAGGACTGACGCATCGCACCGCAAAGAACAGTAAGCTGCCGCTGAGAGCCAGCTGCAGCAGGATACTCGCCAAAACCCAGTGTTCCATAATCCAGCCCTGAAACTGTACGCCCATGATCCGGCACATGCTCTCAATGCCCATACCGCTCTTCGCCGGCCCGTTCATCACCGTGTAAAAGGTGGCCGCCGGATTTAAAAGCAGCAGGTTAAAGGCCGCTCCTGCCGTAGGTCTTACAATTTCCCCCGAGATCTGAACAGCTGCGCCATAGCGGCTCAAATGGCTGGAAGACAGGGCCATTGCAAACCGGTTGGCAAAATAAGTCCCCGCCACCAAAAGCCCCATCACACCGTAGGTGCAGACCGAAGCCAGGGTCGAACGCTTAAAAACAGCCGAGAAGAAGATTCCCATACTCCCGGCCACCAGGGCCACGGCCACATAGCATAAAAGCAGGGCCGCTAAATCCATCCAAGTGATTCCCCCAAATACCAAAACCATAGAAATGGGCGGGAAGCTGGAAACCACCAGCAGCACCATCACGCTCAAGGCGCTCAGCAGTTTTCCGGAAACAATCTGAGCGGGCGTCAGCAATGTGGTCAGCATCAAATCCAGGGTCTGCCGCTCCCGCTCTCCGCTGATCGATGCCGCCGTCAGGGCCGGAACGATAAACAAAAGCATAATAAATTCCAAGGACGCCAGCAGCTCGTACATCTGCATAAAGCTGGTATATTGAATGGAGGCGGAGGCTTTCACCTGGGCCATCACCGAGTACATATTCAGCAGGGCCACCGCGGACAGAACCCCATTAAACACCATTACAATCATGGGAATGCGGATGCTGCGGGCATTCACCCTGGCCTCTCTCTTATAAACCGGATTCTGCTTCATAGGACAACACCGACCTTTCCTCTTCCTGGTCCGTCAGCTGCATAAACACGGATTCCAGGCTACCCGGTTCCCGGACGAAGCTGCTGACCATCACCCCCGCGCCAATCAGCTGGGCCAAAAGCCCCGCTTCCTCCTCCTGGTCCCCGGAGAAATGAATACTGATTTCCTGATCTTTCACCGTAATGGTCTGGACCATGGGGTTGCTCCGAAGCAGGGCAAGGGCTTGGTCCAGATTGCGGCAGACGGTAATCACCAATGGCTTGGAGGTATTGACCCTTGCCAGAATATCCTCCATATTTCCCTCTGCCAAGAGCCTCCCCTGGTCCAGAATTCCAATATCCGTACACAGCTGGGACAATTCCGACAACACATGGGAGCTGATGAGAATGGTCTTTCCCGCCTCCTGAAGCTCCTTTAAAATTTCCCGGAACTCAAAGCGGGTTCTGGGGTCCAGCCCGGAAGTGGGCTCATCCAGAATCAAAATTCTGGGATCATGAATCAAAGCCCTGGCAAGGCAGAGACGCTGCTTCATTCCCCTGGAAAGGCCGTCCACATAAAAATCCGTCCTTTCATCCAGCCCCACCTGCTCTAAGAGAGCCAGACACCGTTTTCTGGCCAAAAGCCCGTCCATATGATAGCAGGAGGCAAAAAATTCCATATACTCTCCCACCGTCAGATTGTCATAGACTCCGAAAAAATCCGGCACATATCCGATCTGGGGTTTCAATCCTCCCTCAAAATCTGTCACATCCCGGCCGTCGATCAGCACCTGGCCGCTGTCCGCCTCCAGCAGCCCGGTCATAATCTTAATCGCTGTAGTTTTTCCCGCCCCATTAGGCCCCACAAATCCATATAAAGCCCCTTCTCCTACCGTCATGGTCAGTCCGTTTAATGCGTGAAATTTCCCATAGGCCTTACGAAGCTCCTTTATTTCCAGCATTTACTCACTCCTTCCGATTACCGTCACAATAGGAAGAATAATATTTCCCATATAATCCTCCGCCTGGTCGTACAGATAGCGGACCGTCAGCGTATTTCCCGGAGACAGATAGGGGTCCAGGTCTTCCCTGGAATAGACTCCGGTAACGCTGTCCATCCGGTCGTAATTGCCCGTATTGTAATTGTAGAAATATACATCTCCCGTAAAAGGAACCGTATAATTGTACCGGAGGCTGGTAAGAACCTGTTCCGACTGGGAGCGGAACTGTACCTGCACCACCTCCGTATCATTTCCCAGATAATACTCCAGAATTAAAGGAGTCATGCTGTACATGGTATTGGTAGAGGCAAAGTATTCCCCGCTGATTACCTCCGGATCTCTTGGCAGAGCGGAATAGTAAACATAGCTGTCCTTTGTATAATCCACCTCCAATGGAGAGGTGATCAACGTAGTTCCATAGGTTTCCCCCGCCGGCTCCTCCAGAAAATCTGTCCGTCCGTCACTCTGAGCAAATCCTACGATTCTGGCTTCCTGACGGTAGGAATCCAGTGACTGTCCCATGTAGAAGGCCAGCAGATTGGTTCTTTGGATAGCTCTGACATTGTCCTCATCCTCCATATCGCTGCCGGCGTATCTGGAAGCGCCGGTCACCTGCTCCGCCATTACATATCCATAATTGGCGGCGCCGTAGATGACCTCCCGGCCGCTTAAATCCACCGTCTCCCCCGGCTCGATGCGTCCGATGAGAACCATCTGATTATATAAAAGCAGGGCCGCGTTTTCCAAAGGCTCCGGATAGCTGCTGGTAATGCTTCCTGAAATCTCTCCGTCGAAAAAGTGAATGTCTCCTTCAAAACCTTCTCCTGCATTTTCTCCGCTGCGCTCCATCATAAAGTATTTGGATTCAAATGCCCCGGTATCTCTGGTGCTGATTCTGGTGCCGTCCTGGTCAAAGCGCAGGGAAATGGACGGCTCCTCATCTCCGTTAAATTCCGGCTTGGCCTGCTCGTAATAGGCGCTCTGGGTAATGGGGTAAACCCGGTATTCCGGATTCAGACGGACCCAGTAAGGGCGCTTGCTGGGAGCCCGCATATTGATAAAGGTCATTTCCGATTCCCCGTCCCTGCCTGCGTCAATCACAGAAGCGTAGGTAAAGAATGGGCCGGAAAATCTGGTAGAGGTGCTCATCACCACCATAAAGCCGGTCCCCGCCAGGGCCAGCAGCAGCACGCCGGAGTAGTAATACCTGCGCAGTCCCCGATGCTTTAAGAAAAAGTAAAGCCCCGGCCCCACCAAAATCACATAGGCCGCCGCCACAATCGTATACAGCCCCACATCCGGCAGACGGCTGACGTCGCCTGTATTAATCAGGTTCTGAACCGACCAAAACTGCTCTGATGTGGTTCCGTCGGAAAGCCGGACAATGCTCTGAATCCGACTTTCTCCCAAAAGTTCTGTAAACATCCGGTCCACATAGGTAATATTCTCCCGGCAGAACTCCTCAATATCAGCGAAATCGTAAACCGCGGCCGCTACAAGGCCGCTTCCCGCCTGGGCAGCGGACAGCACCGTCACCTCATCGCTGGAAAGAATCTCCTGGGCCCCGTTGAGATAAACGTCCGTACAGGTCAGGGAAATGGTAGCGCTGGCCGGGCTCTCCTGGGCGAACTCCACGCCCATGTTAATATCCCTTTTTTCCGATTCCGGCAGAGGGCTTTCCAGAATTTCCTCTCCAAAGGCGTTCATTACCTTTTCTCCGTAGGCTCCTGTTCCAAAAAGCAGAACGCCTCCCCGGCCCACCCAGTCCCAGATGGCCTCCACCTGAGTGTCGGATAGACGGGCGGTATCAAAATTAGAAATCAAAAGCACATCCAGCTGATCCAGCCCCAGCCCGTCGGTGGGAATCAGCTCAGGCGTCAGCTCGATCATTCTGGTCCGGAGGGTGCTGTAGCTGATGCCCACATTATTCAGATAGCCCAGCCGGTCCATGGAATCGCTTAAAACCCCAATAAACAGCTGAGCCGTTCCTTCCTCCACATCCAGTTTCAGGCGCTTGCTGGCAATTTCCTGTCCCTCCTCGTCCAGCACCTTCAAATACATCTGGTCAATCTGGCCTCCCAAGGAAACGCTTAAATTCCTTTCTTCCTTCTCTCCCTCCGCCAGCTCTATTGGGTACTCGTAGCGGTAAAGGTTATAGTCGGATTCCATGGTCAGCACACAGAGGGTCCCGGAAAAGCTGCCCTCTTCCCGGTTTTCCAGACTTACTTTAATCGGCAGGAAACGGCCGCTTTTGGCCATATTCTGGTAGCCATATACTGCATCCAGAAAAACCCTGCCATCCTCCAGACCGTTTTCCCCCTGCGTTTCTCGTCCATAGGCTGTAAATGTCAAAAAGACGCAGCAGGCTGCGGCAGCCAGAAGCCTGACTGCCGCCCGGATGCGTCTTTCATATCTGTTTTTCATATCTGCGACTGAAATTTGGTCCATCATTTTCTGCTCTCCATCAGTCAATGGCATCAAAATGCTCCTTATTAATATCAAAATGTACCTGAAGCTTCACTGTAAACACCGTTCCGTTTAAATCGCTGGATACCCCGATGCTGCCTCCATGCATCTCCACAATCTCCTTGGCGATGGCCAGGCCCAGACCCGTCCCGCCTGTTGAACTGGAGCGGGACTGCTCCACCCGGTAAAATTTGTTGAAAATCAGAGGGAGCTCTTCCGCCGGAATTACAAAGCCGTAATTGGTCACCGACACGGAAACCACTTCTTCCTCCGCACGGATCTGCACCAGCACCCGTTTGCCGTCCGCCCCGTATTTAATGGCATTTCCAATTAGATTATCAAACAGGCGGGCCAGAAGCGCTCCGTCCGCCGTAATCGTCTTGGCCGGCACATTGCTCTGAAGGTCATAGGATAAGCCTTTCTGGGCAAAACTGGGGTAAGCTTCCTCCAGAAGCTGACCGAGCAGCTTCACAATATCCAGCTGGGTTACATGCATGGCAATCTTCCCATAATTCAGCTTTGTAAATCCAAATAAATCCTGAATCAGTTTCTCCAGCCGCTTGGATTTCCCATAGGCAATCTCTATGTACTTGCTCTGAAGCTCCGGGGCAAGGGATGGATTCCGCTCCAGAAGCTCCAGATATCCGATAATGGAGGTGAGAGGAGTTCTCAGGTCATGGGCCACGTTGGTAATCAGCTCATTTTTCGTTCGCTCTGACTCCCGTTCCTTCTCCATCAGGCGGCGGATATCCTCCGCCATCTTGTTCAGATTAGCCGCCATGCCGGAAAACTCATCATCTCCCACCACCTCCACCGTGGTATTTAAGTTTCCCTCAGATAAATCCTGAATCGCGTCGGAAATCTGATTCATATACCGGATGGAAGGCCCCTGCAGAAACAGCAGGGTACCGGAAAACAACAGAATGCCAAAGAGTACATAAATCAGCACCACCAGCGGCTGAGAGCCGGAAATCGCCTCAATCATCCTGCCCTGATGGCCCTCCTCTTCCAGATAGCGGACCAGCATGGAAATATTGGCTACCAGAAAAATCTCCACCAGACAGGTGATGATGGCGCTGTAGATAATATTCATCACAATTCTGGCATAGTAGCGCCTGCTTACATCATTTTTCAATCTTATAACCTACTCCCCATACTGTGGTAATAATCTTATTCTGTCTGGTATCCTCCTTCATCTTTCCCCGAAGTCTCCGGATATGTACCATTACCGTATTGTTGGCCTCATAAACTTTCTCATTCCACACCTTCTCGAAAATCTCATCGGTGCTGAATACCCGTCCCGGGTTGGAGGCCAGCAGGTAAAGGATATCAAACTCAATAGGCGTCAGCTTGATCTCCTCTCCATCCACAATTACCTTATGATTGTCTTTATTAATAACCATTCCTTTGATGGAAATCTCATTTCCCACCCGGTCCCTGGCGGCGCTGTTGGGATTAAGCTGGGTATAGCGCCTCAGCTGGGACTTTACCCGCGCCGTCAGCTCCAGAGGATTAAAGGGCTTTACCACATAGTCGTCCGCCCCTGTTCCAAGTCCCAGGATTTTATCCAGGTCCGTGGACTTGGCGCTGAGCATAATGATGGGAATGTTGTTGGTCTCCCGGATTTTCTTGCACATATCCAGTCCGTTCATCCCCGGCATCATAATATCCAGAAGGACCAGATGGATCTCCTCCTTCTCCAGGATTTCCAGACCCTGGGCGGCGTTCTCCGCCTTAAATACCTTATATCCGTCACTGACCAGATAAATTTCAATCAGGTCCGCAATCTCTTTTTCATCATCCACAACCAGAATGTTAATATCGGGCATGGTTTTTCCTCCTTCAAGTTTAAGCTATCCCCATTCTATCACATCTTCCTTTCTTTTTCCTTACTTTTTTCATGAGATTTCCCGGGAATTTGTGGCAGACGTTGAAGACGGCTGGAACTTTAGGGAAACATACCCTGTGTAATCGTTATAATGAAAACCGCAGCAAAAAGGAAGGACCCTCCTGCAAGCAGTCCTTCCTCAAAATCCCTATCTTTCTATTCAATCCCCGCTCTCAATGGGCTTAAAAATCCGCGTCACCACCGGGTCATCGGCCTTGCGCACCGAGTCTGCGGCGGCGATGGCCTCCCGGCAGAACTGCTCCTGGGAGTTGACCAGCACCTTGCCCCGCTTATCCTCCTTGGCGTAGGTTCCGTCCGGCTGAAGGATGTGGGCCTTCACGTTGTCCTCCAGCTCCACATCCAGGATGTGGATGACCTCCTCCTTCAGCTTCTCATCCTCCACCGGGAACATAATTTCCACCCGGCGGTCCAGATTCCTGGGCATCCAGTCGGCGCTTCCCATGTAAACCTCAGGGCTTCCGTCGTTGTGGAAATAGAAAATCCGGCTGTGCTCCAGGAAATTTCCCACAATGGAGCGGACGGAAATATTCTCGCTCAGGCCCGGAACTCCCGCCTTCAGGCAGCAGATTCCCCGGACCACCAGCTCAATTTTCACTCCCGCGTAGGAGGCGTTGTACAGAGCGGTGATAATCTCCTTGTCGCAGAGGGAGTTCATCTTCGCCTTAATATGGGCCTCCCGTCCGGCTCTGGCGTGATCCGCCTCCCGGTTAATCATCCGCAGGAAACGCTTTCTCAGCCACAAGGGCGCCACCACCAGCCGGTTCCAGGCCAGGGGCTCGGAATAGCCGGAAAGCATATTAAATACGGCGGTGGCATCCTCGCCGATCTGGGGATTGCAGGTCAAAATGCCGCAGTCCGTATAGAGCTTCGCTGTGGAATCGTTGTAGTTTCCGGTTCCCAGATGGACGTACCGGCGGATTCCATCTTCCTCCCGGCGCACCACCAGGGTGATCTTGCTGTGGGTTTTCAATCCCACCAGACCGTAAATGACATGGCAGCCGGCCTTTTCCAGCTTTTTGGCCCAGTTGATGTTGTTCTCTTCGTCAAACCGCGCCTTCAATTCCACCAGAACCGACACCTGCTTGCCGTTGTCCGCCGCCTCGGCCAGAGCCGCGATGATGGGGGAATTTCCGCTGACC
Organism: uncultured Clostridium sp.; assembly: GCA_900547035.1. GTDB lineage: Bacteria > Bacillota > Clostridia > Lachnospirales > Lachnospiraceae > Enterocloster > Enterocloster excrementigallinarum. The sequence continues at coordinate 108,991 of URFM01000003.1, forward strand.
CGGTACAGGGTCTGCTTGATGGCCAGCACCTCCGGGTCCCTGGCCGCATCCCGCACGAACCGCACCACCGGGTCAAAGCTCTGGTAGGGGTGATGGAGAAGGATATCCCCTTTGCGGATATTGGTAAACAGGTCGTCATCGTTCATCAGAGCCGGAACCGGCTGAGGCGTATATCCCGGAGTCTTTAAATGATCAAAGCCGGGAAGGCCGTACATCTTCATCAGGAATGTCAAATCCAGAGGGCCGTTGATTTCAAAGATATCCGGACTGCTGATGGAAAGCTCCTTCTTCAAAATCTTTAAAAGCCGCTTATCCACATTGGACTCCACCTCCAGGCGGATGGCCTCTCCCCACTGGCGCTTCTTTAACTGCTTTTGAATCTCTTCCAGAAGGTCTACCGCTTCCTCCTCGTCAATGGTCAGATCGGCGTTTCTCATAATCCGGAAGGGATGGGAGGCTACGATATCATAGTTTAGGAACAGAGAAGGCATGTTGCGCTCGATTACCTCTTCCAAAAGGATTACCTGGCGGAGCACCTTGCCGTCCTCCTGGACAGGAGGCAGCTCCACAATTCTGGAGATGACCGAGGGTACCTGCACCATGGCAAACTCCAGCTCCCCGTTCCCATCCTTTTTCTTCTTTAAGAGGGCCGCGATATTCAATGTCTTGTTGCGAATCAAAGGAAAGGGCCGTGAAGAGTCAAAGGCCATGGGAGTCAGAACCGGATATACGTTTTCCTGAAAATACTGATCCACAAACTCCCCTTCCTCCTCCGTTAAATCCTCATGGGCGGTAATCACCCGCAGGCCGTTCTGTCTCAAAAGGGGAAGCAGAGAACGGTTGTAAGTAGAATACTGCAGCTCCACCAGCTGATGAGTCTTTTCCGCAATGGCCTCCAGCTGCTGGGAGGGCGTCATGCCGGCAATATCCGGCTTGGTATATTTTGCGTGGACCATATCCTTTAACGACGCCACCCGCACCATATAAAACTCATCCAGATTGGATTCGGTAATGCTTAAAAATTTCAGCCGTTCAAAGAGCGGGATCGTCTTATCCCTCGCCTCGCTTAATACCCGATAGTTGAACTCCAGCCAGCTCAGCTCCCTGTTGACATAATTTGACGGATTTGCTCCAAAATCCGGGGTCTGGCTGTTATTTACCTTCTTTTTTCCTTCCACTGCCGCCATGGCCTAGCTCCTCCTCTTCTGCTTTAATATGGGCCGTATTCCAAAAATCTCCTCAAAAAAGTCCGCCTTCTGCGCAAAAGACTGAGCTTCCAGAGAGATATCTCCCTTGTATCCCGTAATCACTACCAGTTCTCCGTCCCGGACGCTCATCCGGCAGTCCGCCAGTTTTCCGCTGTGGCCACGGTCCATGGAATTGGCCAGCCGCAGAATAGCCGTCAGCTTCGCGATGCGGATGGTAATATCATTTTGACTGACCTGCGGTTCCCCATACGGATGGAAATCCGCCGCCAGCTGAACCCTGTCATAGTCAAAGTCACGGACATTGTAGCGGACCACATTTGCGATGATTTCCCTCTCCAGGTGGCTCAGTCCGATGATCTCCGTAGACATAATGATATTGTACGCGCACTCATTGGAATTGCGCATGCTGATGAATTTGCCGCAGGCGTGAAGAATCACCGCGATCTGCAGCAGCAGACGGTCCCTGCTGCTTAGACCGTGGTATTTCTTAATGCTGTCAAAAATAGCTCCGGCGTACTGCTCCAGATACTGATTATGGGTCTGATGGCATTTGTACCGCTTCGCCATGTTCCGGGAAGCCGCCACAATATCATTCTCAAAATTATGCCCCAGTTTGAGAAGCTTCTTCTCCTGGCCGTACTCCGCAGCGATTCCGTCGCAAAGACGGATGCCCGGAAGCCAGAACAGCTTGGCCCCTGTAATTTCCATCACCCGCTTGTAGACCACAACCGCGGGAAGAAGAAGGGATGCGTACTCCGCAGTCACGCCGAAGCGCTCCTCGATCTGATCCAGAGTCATGCCGGTAAACAGGTCATAAAATTTCATAAGCACTGACGCCTCCAGACAGTCGCCGGACACCCTCTGTCCGATCTGGCGCAGCAGGTATAAGATATTGTCTCCAATTCCGATCAAATTGGTGATCTGCCGGTCCTTCAGGTACATCTTCCGGAAGGTAAACAGCTCATTATCCACAATTTCCTCAATCTGCTGTCTGTGAAGCTGGGCCGTAGCGGGGATCCTCTCCAAAAGGCTCCGGATACGCAGAGCGCCCAGAGGCAGATTCTGGGTGGTCACCAAGGCGTCCTTATCAAAGAGGGAAATCTGAGCGCTTCCGTACCCCATATCCAGAATAGCAGCTCCCTCCTGGATAATGCGATTGAACTCCGCTGCCTTGGAAGCGATTCCCTTATAGCTAATCAGGCGCTGTTCCGAGTTGCTGATCACACGAATGTTCAGCCCGGTCCTCACCCGAATCTGATCCAGAATAATCTGTTTGTTTTTTGCTTCCCGCATGGCGCTTGTGCCATATGCCCGATAGTCTGTCACCTTATAGGTGTTCATAATTTTCACAAAATCCTCCAGTACCCGGCATAACTCCTCCACCAGCTCGTAGCTGATTTTACCGGTACTGTAGGTATCTTTTCCCAGGCCAATCACATGACGAACCTCGTCCACCCGCCTTAAGCCATTTCTGGCGGACAGTTCATAGATACCCAGCTCCAGTTCAAAAGAGCCTACGGTAATGGCCGCAAATGTTTGTACTGCCATATTCTTTCCTCCCCTGCCGGCACAGACCGGCTTATTTCGTATCTGTCCGTAATAATTCAGGACGGTTTACCGGCCGGTCAGAAACCGGACAAAAAACGGGCCGTCATAAACAGTTACGATTATAGCTGAAACCGGTTCCCTTCGCCGTCAGCTTTCTGTGAATTTTAAGTAAAATCCATGTAAAATTTTGTTTTTCTCCCAGTTTATTCCTCTTTGGCACCCTTCTTGATCTCCTGGGTTCCCATCATATGGGTAATGAACTGTGCAGCCGTCCGTCCGGACAGTCCGCCATGGCTCAGTTCCCATTGATTGGCCGCCTCGTACAGCTGTTCTATCGGCATCTGAAGCTGATGACGTTCAGCCAAACTCTTCACGATCTCCTGGAACTGGCGCTTATCCGGTGAGCCGTAGTAGATGGTAACCCCAAACCGGGCAGCCAGAGATAGTTTTTCCTGAACCGTATCGTTGTTGTGCAGCTCATCGTCCAGTTCCCGTTTATCGCTGAATTTTTCCCGGATCAGATGACGCCGGTTGGAGGTGGCGTAAATCAGCACGTTCTTCGGCCGCTTGCCCAGGCCCCCTTCCAGAATCGCCTTTAAATACTTGTACTCCAGCTCATAATCCTCAAAGGACAGATCGTCCATGTAGATAATGAACTTGTAGTTCCGGTCTTTAATCTGCTCCAGCACATCGGAGAGCGTCTTAAACTGGTGCTTGTATACCTCAATCATACGCAGGCCCCGGCCATAATATTCATTTAATACCGCCTTCACGCTGGAGGATTTCCCGGTTCCCGCATCTCCAAACAGAAGTACATTGTTGGCCTCCTTACCAGCCAGAAAGGCTTCCGTATTCTCCACCAGCTTTTTCTTCTGAAGCTCGTATCCCACCAGATCCTTTAGGTACACATGCTCCACGTTGATGATAGGGTCGATGACCACCTGATGGTCCTCCTCCCGCTCCACAATGCGGAAGGCCTTGTTTAAGCCGAACTTGCCTACGCCGAATTCCCGGTAAAATTCCGCGGCGTGGATCTGAAACTCCCCGGGATTGCGGGACTTCTCCAGCTGTACCGCCAGATTTACAATCCGGTCCCGAATCCGGCGGTTAAAAACCCGGCTGTCCGCCTGGGCCGGCCGGTAGCAGGACAAAAGCTCCCACACCGCCCCTCCCAGAGACCGGATGTCATAATCAAACAGCTCCTTAAATATGGCGAAATCCTCCCTGGCCAGAGCATCCAAGGATCCCCCCGCCTGTCCCCGAATCTCGCAGGAAATGCTGTAAGCATTCTCATGATTGGCAATGCACAGCGCCAGAAAGCAGTGCCACAGATTGCCCTCGAATCCGTATTTGGACGCCAGCTCAATCAGTTGGTTCGCCAGCCTCCACACATCCCCGGACATGCCGCCGGTTTCCAGGGCAGCATCCATCTCCTCCAGCAGATTCTGATATTCCATGTTCCGGTAAAGAATCAAATGTTCTGTCTTCATATATGTTTTACTCCATTTCTGTCTGCGGCAGCGCCGTTAATAAGTTCCCAGAATCCGCATGGATGCCGCCTCCGCGGCAATCCCTTTCAGGGCGTTCTGCACCGCCCCGTCCCGAAGGGAACCTTCCACATCTACAAAAAACCGGTACTCCCAGCTCCTGCCTTCGATTGGCCGGGACTCGATGCGCAGCATATTCACCTGATTGTAAATGAAATTTCCCAGCATGTTGTACAGGGAACCGCTTTTGTGAGGCGCTTCAAAGCAGAGGCTTATTTTTCCCGCGCCTTCACAGTATACCGCTCTGGGCGCCAGGATAATAAAGCGGGTAACGTTGTCCTTGTTATGATTGATAGCCGGAGCCAGAACCTTTAAGCCGTAAAGCTTTCCGGCAATTTCGCTGGCTACGGCAGCCTGACTTTTTAAGCCGTCATCCGTAATCTTTCTGGCCGCCACCGCGGTATTCTCCACACTGATCTGCCTCCACTTGCGATGGCTGTTCAGATACCTCGAACACTGCATCAGGGCCTGGGGATGAGAATATACGGTTTCTATATCTGACAGCTGGGCGTCCGGCAGCCCCAGCAAAGCATGAGTCACCGCCAGCTGAGTTTCCGCCACAATATAATTGGAGTGCTTAATCAGCAAATCATAGTTGTTGCTCACCGCTCCCGCGGAGGAATTCTCAATAGGCAGAACGGCATAGTCCGCCCGTCCCTCCTCCACCTCCACCATGGCGTCCTCCCAGCTGGGCACATGGTACATGTCTGTCTGCTCTCCGAAAAACTGAATGGCCGCCCCATGGCTGTACGCTCCCTCCACGCCCTGATAAACCACCCGGACTCCCTCTGTTTTCAGAAAAGGGATTTCCTCAAATCCCAAATCCACCGTTTGCCCGTGGTCCGCCAAAATCTGATACTGGCGCTTCCGGCTGACTGTCATCATCTGGGTGAACAATTCCCGTACCGCCTGACGGTTAAAGTCTCCGCCGGCCATAGACTCCACCGCTTCCAGTTTTTCCTTTTCCCGTTTTCCGTCGTAAACCGCCTTTCCGGTCTCCAGCTTATATTCCGCCACATCGCAGCAAAGCCTCATTCTCTCCTGGAACAATTCCACCAAACGGGCGTCAATCCCATCCAGTTTTTTCCGAATTTCCTGCAAATCCAGATTTTTCATATGTCTCCTATGTCCTCCTTATTTACAATGGCTTCGGACGGCGGCTCCTGCTTTCCCGCCGTCCCGGATTGTTGCGTCTGTTATAAGAAAGCCCGGTTGTTTCACCGGGCTGTTTGTTAAGCGCTGGCCTCCATGTCTTTCAGCATGGAGATGATTACCTCTCGTGTGTAGGCGCCGGAGTGCTTACGCTTAGCCGGCTCCAGCTCCTTAATCAGAAAGGGCTTTCCGTACCGGATTTTCACATGTCCCGGCCGGATAAAGGGCAAGTGGCTCTCAAAGATCTCCGCTGTTCCCATGATAGCTACCGGAACCACCGGACAGCCGCTTTTCTCCGCAATCTTTAAGCTGCCCTCGTGAAATTCCATCAAATCCAGAAGTTCTCCCTCACCCCGGGTTCCTTCCGGGAAAATCCAGACGGAAACTCCCGACTTGATCTGCTCAATGGCCGCAAGAATTGTTTTCAATCCTTCCTTGATATTTTCCCGGTCCAGAAACAGACAATTCACATCCTTCATCCAGGTCCGCAGCAGAGGATAGCGAAGCATCTCCTTCTTTGCCACGAAGCCCATCAGTCCCGGAACCGTCACATATCCGGTAAGAATGTCAAAATAACTCCTGTGATTTCCCACATAGAGCACCGCCCGGTCCTTCGGAACCTGTTCCAGGCCCTCTATGGTAATCCGCACCCCAGCCAGCTTCAAAATAAAGCGGAAAATTCCCTGAATCACCCTTATGCTGATTCTCTGCCTCTTCTGGCTGTCGAATTTGTCCATAACCCACAGCACCAGCAGCAAGGGGATACTAAGAATCAGAAACAGCACCACGGTCAGTGCCACCAGAATGAATCTTATCATCGGTTTTCTCCTTTTCCAGACGGAGCCTGACTCCGCCGTCTGCCCCGGAGCAGAGGTTTTTGTCCATATTTCCCCGCCGCCCAGGACTGTCATTCTTCATTATAGTAAAATCCGCCTTCAAATACAATACCTGACTTCACAGGTTTTGTAAAGTTGACGGTCTATTTCTGTAAAAGAAGCGATCGGAGATTTTTATGTACCCTAAGGCCAAATAACGCAGCCGCATCAGGCGGGCTGCGTCGCTCTACTATGGTCTTTCGGACAACCATTCAAACAACAATCCTGTTCCGAACCATAAAGGCGCGAAACCCAGACGGATTACTCCGTCGATATTGTCCGGCCAGATGGAATAATCCCACGGGCAGACTCCAAGACCCATGAGCCATCGGCCCGACAGGTATTCCATCAGAAAAATCAACACCATATAGAGGAGTCCGTGACGAATGTATCGCGCCACAGGTTTTGATTCCGTAGTCCGGACTCCTGGATTTTCCTCCGGCCCGTCTACCCACCAATCTACCAGACGGCCCATGGGAGACAACAGAGCTCCCAGCCCATAGATCGGGAACATAATCAGGGAAGTCTGCCCCATCATTTTCCAGTTTCCTCGCGCCAAAGAATCTAGGGCGGTAAACACCACCTCCAGGCACCAGCCGGCTATGCCGCAGCGAATAAAGTTCATCAAAAAAAGTTTCAGGTTCTGTCTGCTCATAGCCCTTAGTATGACCTGCTCTCTTCCGCCCGATTCATATTTCGGAAGCATCCATCAATTTCCGCGCTACAGCAGGGGAGATAGAAGCCGGCTGCACTGCTCCTTTATCCGCATCCACAGGCTCCGCCCCGCGTACCCTTCCCTTGTCATCTCCCTGCAGTGGGGCAAATCATCCAGAAACGCCTGTTCCAGCCTTCCCGTAACCTCAGAATCGTAAATCGTGGCGTTAACCTCAAAATTCAGTTCAAAACTGCGAATGTCCATGTTTGCCGTCCCGTAGCAGCTGACCAAGCCGTCCGCCATCACCCCCTTGGAATGAAGGAATCCATTCTCATAGATATAGCAGCGGACCCCGTAATCCAGAAGTTCTCCCGCATAGGAGCAGGTGGCCCAGTACACAAACGGGTGGTCCGGCTTACAGGGAATCATCAGGCGTACATCTACTCCCGACTGGGCGGCGATCTTCAGCGCCGACAAAATCGCGTCATCGGGAATAAAATATGGGGTTTGAATATAAATATGATGCCTGGCCTTGTGAAACAGCTCCAGATAATTGTTGCGGATATGGGGCTCCCTGGTATCCGGGCCACTGGCTACAATCTGGATGTGAATTTCCTCTTCTGCCTCCGCTCCGGGCCACAGGTTTTTCTGAACCCCATCCAGCCGCTCCCTGGCTTCCTTTGCCTCATCGCCAAAGTATCGCAGTTCCTGAAACAGATTCTCTCTGGTCGCATAGTTCCAGTCCAGAGCGAAACGGATCTGCAGTCCGATGGCCGCCTCCCCGGTAATTTTTAAATGAGTATCTCTCCAATAGCCAAACTTTGGATCCTTGGAAATATATTCTCTGCCAATATTAAAACCTCCCACAAACCCGATATTTCCGTCGATTACCACGATTTTCCGGTGGTTGCGGTAATTGACCCGCAGATTCAGCCAACCCAGAAAAGGAGGGAAGAAGGCACCTACCTTGACGCCGGCAGCCCTCAGCTGTTCCCAGCGGCCCTTGGGCATGAAGCGGCCTCCCATGCCATCGTAGAGAATCCGCACTTCCACTCCTTCCCTGACCTTTTCAATGAGAATCGGAACAATAGAATCAAACAGTTCGTCTTTTTTTATAATATAATACTGAATGTGGATAAAGCGGCGGGCACGGCGCATTTCCCGGCGCAGGTCCTCAAATTTTGCCTGTCCGTCTGTGAAAATACGCACCTGGCGGTTTGCGGTCAGAACAGATCCTGATGTCTCCAAATTGTACAGAATCAGGCTTGCGTAATCGCGTGCTATGGCATCTCCCTGGCCGGCTTCATATTCTCCGCTCTGTTTCAGAAGCTGTTCCTGATGGCGAATGGGGAAATTCAGGCGATCCTCTACACCTTTTACCCGAAACATCCGGCTCTTTTTCAGATTTTGCCCAAACAGCAAATAAAAAACTACTCCAAACACAGGGATAAAATAAATCGCCAGCAGCCAGGTCCAGACCGATTTCGGATCTCTCCTCTGAAAGAAAATAATTCCGATGGTCAAAACCAGATTCAAAAATACCAGATTGTCAAGGATCCAGGACCAAACAGCAGAAACCGCGGACCCCACATTCGTCATATTCAACCGCCTTTCTCGAAGGATTTCCCTTTGGGATTTCCTTTCATTTATAATTCCTGACTCGGATACTCAATTTCCAGGTCTCCCTTTTCATCCCAGGTCAGCCGGACCCGAATGGGCGCGCAGTAATAAGTCAGCTGCTTCAGCCTTCCTGCCGGGATATCCACAACCACAGACTCAATCCTGGCTCCCGCCTGCCCCGGTCCCATATAGGATTCCAGAACATTTCCCGTCCGGTCCAGTTCCAATCCGATCAGCGGGAAGATATCCTTTGTTTTCAGCTTTCCCTGACTCTGTTTTTCCTCCAGATACCAGGAAACCGCATCCGCTGTAATCTGCGCCTCCTCCAACGCCGCCGCTCTTTTGGCCGACTGCAGCAAGGATTGCGCCTTGGGGACCATGATAATCATAAGTATAACCAAAATTGATAAAACTACGACCAGTTCCAGCAGCGTATATCCCCCTGTTTTCCTTTTCTCCTCTGTTTTTTTCACTTCGCCTGGGCGCTCCCTTCCCCGGTTTTTCCGTCATAAATCCCAATATAAACCTTGCCGTTGATCTCCCCCTCCCAGGTCGCGGTGTCTGTATCCGGATCGTAAGCGCTGTCCTCCATTTCCTCTTCTTCCAACAGTCCGGCCTCTACCATTGTATACTGGCTTTTGCCAAATGTATACTCCGATCTTGCGTTGGCCACAGCCACCTCCCTGGCGGACCGGTCACGCAGCGCCTGGTAGGAGGGAACCGCCACCGCTGTAAGTATAGCCAGAATAGCGATCACGCAAACCAGCTCAATCAGTGTAAATCCCCCGGAATTAAATTCTTTTATCCTCTTCTTTCGTATCATATCTGTCCGCCTTTCTTTTCTTTATGGTTAACCCACATCGTAAACCAAGGTCTCCAGTTCCTCCAAAGTGGTTTCACCTGCCCGGACCATAGCCACTCCCAGGCTTTTCAATCCGGGAAGTCCCCTGCTTTTATGATAGCTGCGGATTTTTCCCGCTGTTGCTCCCTCTAAAATCATTTCCCGGATCTGCTGGTCCACTTCCATCATCTCATACACCGCCCGCCGGCCCTTCCATCCAGTTCCTTTGCAGCGGTCGCATCCTACGGCTCTCCAAAACAAAGGGAGCGGTGTCTCCTCCTCCCCCTCTGTTAATCTCCGGTACAGTTTAATCTGATCCGTCCCCGGCTCACAGGGCTGTTTACAGCAGGGACACAGCTCTTTTACCAGACGCTGAGCAATGACTCCGGTCAGAGCGGAGGCCACAAAATAGGGCGCCGCCTTCATATCCAGCAGACGGGTTACCGCCGAAGCGCAGTCTCCGGTATGAAGGGTTGACAAAACCAAATGTCCGGTAATCGCCGCTCTGAGACCGATGCTGACCGTCTCCTCATCCCGCATCTCCCCTACCATGATTACATCCGGATCCTGACGAAGAATCGCCCTCAGTGCCGCCGCAAAGGTCAGTCCGGAGCCCGGTCGAATCTGCAGCTGATTAACCCCTTCCATCAATTTTTCTACCGGATCCTCCGCTGTCATTATATTAATATTTCTGTCGGACAGACGCTTTAGCGCTCCATAAAGAGTCGTGGTTTTTCCGCTGCCCGTAGGACCGGTTACCAGAATCAGACCATAAGGGGCCTTTAGCAGACGATCAAAAAGGCGGATCTGTTCCGGCACCATTCCCATCCTCTCTACATCCATCAAATGATCATCCCTGCCCGTATCCAGCAGGCGAAGCACAATCTTCTCCCCATACACGCCCGGCACCGCGCTGATTCGAAGGTCCGCTCGAATCCTTCCCCGAATATAACGGCAGGCGCCATCCTGAGGCAGGGTCTTCACCGCAATATCCATATTTCCCATTACCTTCAGCCGGGTAATCACTCCCCGATGCAGCTCCATCGGCAGGGATCCGTAAAGCCTCAGTTCCCCGTTCACGCGAAATCGAATGGTCATCTTTTCTGCCCCCGGCTCTACATGAATATCGCTGGCGCCCAGATCATAAGCCCGTTCAATTACGGAACGGACGATAAAAACCGCCGGCCGCTCATTTTCCTCCTCCTCTTCCCATATATTCCTTTGAGCGGATGGGTCGTCTGCCCGAATCGTTGTCCCATCCTCCCGATTGCCAGCCTGGTCCTCCGGCTCCTCCGTTCCTTCCTTTCTCATATCAGCCAGCGTTTCCTCACTAATATATCCCAGCTCCGTCAGCACTTCCTCCAGACTCTTTCCCGGCCTTCCAAGGGCAAAATATTTTGCCCTCCGGATCTGTCCTTCTGTCAAAATCCCTTTTTGAACCAGTTCTTCCTCTATCGGCTTTCTCATATGGGATCCCCCTGCCTTTCTTCAGTCTCAATCCTGGAAACAAAGGAAAAATGATAGCCGCCGCATTCCACTTCCGTCACAACTTCCGCAGCCGCTTCCCGGGGACTGGCGGTAATCCTCATCTCTACCTCCAGATCATCCGCCTCACCATTCCCCAAAAGGAGACCCTGATTCTGTCTCACCGCCTCCGCTACCGGTCCCTCCCCTTCCCGGATTCTGCTGCAGACAGACTGATGGACACTCCTAGCCCTTTCCTGAGCTGTCATGTAAGTGAACGTCCTCAGGCCGGACCGGCTTCCAATCCGGACCAGATTCAAAAAGCCCAGACTAAGTACAGAAACCAAAGCCAGCAGAAGGATCACAAATACCATAGCTCCTCCCGCTTTTCCTGTTTTATTCATAATACCCTCCCACCGAGACGGTCAGATTTCTTACAGCCAGAATCTCCTCTGTCTGAAAGCCCCGAACTGCCCGAATCTCTCCTTTAAGCTGCTCCTCTGTTGTATCCGAAAAATCCAGCTGGATGCGAATCATGCCGTCATCCGCAGCACTTAAATCATCCGCTCTCAGATGTTTCCACTGACCGGTTTTTTCATCCAGGAAGCAGAGAATCTCCTGATTTCTCCCCGCAGGCTGGAACTGGACAGCGTTTTGGATCTGATTTTGTATTTCCATATAAGCGGCGGCGCATAATTCCCAGGCCTGCTCTTTCTGCCATTGGTTTTGAAAGGACTCCATCTGGCCTTCCGCCATCCTATAAGCTCCCGCCGCGGCCAGACTGAATATCGCTGCGGCCACCACCATTTCAACCATAGTGTATCCGCCCGCGAAGGAACTGCTGAATCTTTTCTTGGGATCATGGCCGGTAATACCGTACCGTCCACGTACCTCCCGCTTCCTCCGTCCGTATCTCATACTCTGTCAGCACCTCCTCCATTTCTTCCGTTCCCATCCGGAACCGAAGCTGAAGCTCCTGACTGGTAGGCTCCCCTGCATTTTCCTGAACCATAGCTGCCGCCTGATCTCCAAGACGCTCCATTCGATGAATCCGAACCATCTGATTTCGCGTTCCCAAAGAGATCGTCAGGCACACCGCACCAACAGCGGTCAGAAGAGCCATTGCAATCACGGTTTCAATCAGTGAAAATCCGCCTTTTCTCTTATTCTTCATCACATTTCCCCATCCATATAATACAGACCCAGCTCCATTTTCAGATATACTCCTTCCGTCTCCGGCTGCGCTTCCATCCGATCAATCAGAACCGCCTCTTCCATCTCATGGATTCCTTCCGCCACATCAACTGCGCACTCAAAATCCGGCCCTTCCAATTCTATTTCTACCGGTAGTTTTCTCAAGGCCGATTCCTCACCTGCCTCCTGAGCTTCTCCTGCCTGAAAGCTCACAACCTCCATGCCCGCCTCCGCCGCCAGCTCCTGTACAAGCCGGTCTACCTCCTCCGGACGGGCCTCCTTTAAAAGGGATATCTGAAATTTTTCGTCCTCTTCTAACTGCCCGGCCCGGCGCTTCCGCTCCTCCTCTTCCAGGTTCCATAGCTTTTGTCTTGCCGTCTCACGCTCTTTCAGCGCCGGGAAGAGAATCATATTCCAGCCCAAATATCCGATATACATGGCCAGTGCTGTTCCAAGCAAAATTCTCTCACGCCCCGTCATTTTTATCCTCCTCCATTTCCAGCCAAACGGTCAGCAGACAGCTCTCTGTTCCCTGACGCTCCACCTGCTCCCAACCGCCGTATCCGATCCTCTCCCGCGGGAATTTTCCGCAAAGCCGTTTCATATATTCTTCTCCCTGTTTCCGGTCAGCCAGATAAAATCGAAGAGTCAGCCGCTGTTCTTCCGAATCATAAGAAAAGCTCTCCCACTCCATCCCGGGCAGCCTCGCTTCTTCCACCCCCTGAAAATCCGCCTCACTTGGTCCCCGTTTCCGGGAAAACTCATACTCCCACTGCAATTTTTCCAGCTCCGCTTCATTCTTTAAAGTATTCTCCTCCTGCAGCAAGGATACCTGTTCCTCCAAGAGCCTGGTTTCCTGCCGGACCTTCCCACTATACCAGGCTGTCAACGCCAAAACAGCGGCCGCCAATGTCAGGACAGCTCCAACCCATCCTTTTCTTTTTCCCTCTTGTTCAAGTCCTTCTATCAGATTCACCGGTTTGATCTGTCTTCTCTGGCGCCAGGCCAGAAAAGCAGCTCCAAGGAAGAGAGAACATCCTTGTTCCTTCCACCCGCCCGGAGGAATCTGAACCATATCACAGGTTCTTCCCAAAATTTTACTGATTCTGTCAGCCGCATTCTCCGGATTATCAATGTACCACGGAAGAAGCTTTACCCTCCCGCTGCCTCCTTTGAGAAACAAGCCAATCTGTTCAGCTGCTTCCTGAAATACCAGCTCCTCCATTCCTTCCCGGTACAATATCTCTGACCGAAAAGAGACCGTCCTTTCTTCCCTGCAATGTCCTCCTCCGATTCGGTACAGACGGATGGATTCCGGCAGAATTCCCGCCAGAATCACCTCCTCCTTTTCTTCGGTCAAGACTCCCAGGCAATCCTCCGCTGCCAGAGCGCAGATGCCCTTCAGCCCTGACTCCTTCAGACAGCGCAGCCAGCTAAGAAGAGTCTCTGTTTCAACAGCCCATGCCTTAAATATCCGGCCTGTTGAATTTTCTTCCCGGCATTCTTCTAGGATCGATACATCCGCCGTAAGCGATCCCTTTCCCTCCCGGGAACATTCCATCTCTCTGGCTGCCATCTGTCTTAAAATCCTGGCCGGCGCTTTTGGCAGGCGGAGTATGGAAGTTTCCGTCTCCTCTCCGCCAAATGCCACGATTACATTCCCCGGTAAAATGCTGCCCGGATTCAACCTTTCTTTCAGTTTTTGACAGACATCTTTCCTCCAGTTTTCCAGCGTCTGGTCCGGATGGATTACCCCTCCTTCCAATACCTGAATTTTCTCCCCCTTTCGGGAAACTTTTGCGTACTCAATCCGGTTTTTGTCAATATAAATCAAACCCTTCACCGACTCACCTCTTCTAAAGCATCTGGGAATACAGCGAATAGAGAGGAATCAAAACGGACAAAACAACTGTGCCTACAATTAATCCCATCAAAAGTATCATCGCCGGCTCTAAAAGCGCAAGCAGCTGTTCCAGCGCCCCTTCTTCCTCTCCTTCATAAAATTCTCCTGCCCGTTCCAGAATCCCAGCCAGCTGCCCCGACTCCTCCCCCGCCGCCACCATTGCCGCAAAGGCCGGCGGAAACAGAGATTCTCCGCTGAAAACCTCGCCCAAAGGACTTCCGCTTCTTACTGCTTCAGCAAAATCTTTCATTCTTTTTCTTGCATAAACATGGTTCATCATTCTTCCCGCAGTTTCCATGCTCTCCAATGCCCCTACTCCGCTTCCATAAAGAATGGAAAAGGAGCAGGCAAATCTGGCTCCATTGGAAATGCGGATCAGCTTTCCCACTACCGGCAGAGTCATCTGAATCCTGCTTGCCTGGAGCCTGACGGCCGGAATCTGAAATATTCCCCATATCCCTGCCAGAGCGACGCCCCATGAGAGGCAAAAAAGCAGAGGATATTCCGTAAGGAAGTTGCTGATCTTAAGCATCACTCTGGTAGTCACCGGAAGGCTGCTGCCTGACAGAAGAACGGCAAACTGCGGAATCACCGCCGCAAATAAAAAAAGAGAACAGGCCACTGTAACCGCAAGCAGAATCGCAGGATAAGTCATCACGTTCCGAACCTTCTGTTCAAGGCGGCTTTCCCTTTCAAAACGTTTCCCCATTTTCTCCAGCAGCTGTCCTAGTCTTCCGCTCTTTTCCCCTGCTTCCACTACGCGAACCATCAGCTCCGGAAAAGCAGGCGATGTACGACAAGCTCTCGGAAATCGACAGCTATGTCCGGCAAAATTATTACGGCACCATCGATGAAACCAACCTCAACGACTACATCTCGACAGGCTATATCGCCGGCCTGTCCGACCGCTACGCCGCCTACTATTCCGCTTCCGATTATTCCGCCCTGCAGCAGGAAAACGCAGGCCAGCTGGTCGGCATCGGCATCCGCGCCACCAAAAACGAGAGCGGCTTTATTGAGGTCACCGAGGTTTACCCCGACTCCCCTGCGCGGGAAGCAGGCATCCAGGCCGGGGACCTGATCGTCAAGGTCAACGATATCGACGTCACCAACGATACTTACGACAGCGCCATCGCTGAGATCGGCGGTCAGGCCGGCACCAAGCTCAGCCTCACCGTGCGCCGCGACAACACCGACCAGGAGATTGCCGAAATTACCCGCCGTGTCGTCGTCACCCCGACCGTCTATTCCCACATGATCAACAACGCCGGTTACATCAGGATCACCGACTTCAACGAAAACACCTACGACCAGTTTAAACAGGCAGTCGAGGATCTGGTCGGCAACCAGAACGCCCAAGCGCTCATCTTTGACGTGCGCAACAACACCGGCGGCCTGGTTGACCCGGCCATCAAGATGCTGGATATGCTGCTGCCGGAGGGCACCATCGCCACCGCCACCTACCGCGACGGCTCCACCGAAGTGCTTGGCACCTCCGATGCCAGCTGTGTGGAACTGCCGATGGTCGTTTTGACCAACGAGAACACCGCCAGCGCGGCTGAGCTCTTTACCCAGGCCCTGCGCGATTACGGCGTCGCCCAGTCGGTCGGTACCACCACCTACGGCAAAGGCGTCATGCAGGTCACCCACTCGCTCAAGGACGGCTCCGCCATCCGCATCACCGTCGCGCAGTACAATCCGCCGACAAGCGGCAACTATGACGGCGTGGGCCTCACCCCCGACTATGAGGTCACTCTTACCGAGGAACAGCAGCAGGCCTTCGATACTCTCGACGAGACCACCGATCCACAGCTGAAAAAGGCGCTGGAGGTTCTCAACGCCACCGGAGCCACCACCTCGACCGGCACCGAGCAAGCCACCCAGCCGGACGACACCGCTTCCTCGACCGAAACCACAACCGACACTACTGGCACCACCGAGGAAACTGCCGATGAGCAGACAGACACCTCCTCTGAGGAACCAACCACCGAGGAAACGGCAACTGAGGAAAGCACCACCGACGAGGCTTCGCAGCAAAGCGCAGAGTGATAATGCTGCTTTTCAAAAAAGGCCGAACCCAAATCTTGTGGGTTCGGCCTTTTTTCTATCTTGTTCTGCGCACATTGACCCCCACGCTGCCAAAAATGCAGCCGCACAGCAGCATTGAAAGCAGCTTAATCAGCCCCCACAGATCCGGCCTTTCCCCGATGGCCACTGCGCACAGCAGGCATACCGCGTACAAAATCGCCGCACACAATAGCCCCAGAAAGAATCCGTCCTGGCGGGAAAAGCGGGCGCAGCAAAAGGCAGCAACCGCCGCCATCACGCAGCCCACCACCAGACCAATCCCCTTGATTGCCCATATCGGAACTTTGCCGCCCGCCATCAGAATGGAAAGCAGGCAAAGTAAAATTCCGCCCACCGCCACCGCGATCAGGCACCCCCATCCCACCGCTTTCATCCTCGCGTTAAAAACCGGTCGCGCCTTATCCGCCTCCCGGACATTCCCTTTCCCTCGCCAGTTCTTTGGCGGAGAAGCTTTCTTCTTGTTTTGATGCATAAAAAATCACCCCGTGTCCTGCTGTCCAACGATGTTTTCTATGGAACAGGATATTCGGGGTGAGCTTTTCTTATTCATTCTGGAAGGCAAATTTTCCCAGCTGCTGAGAAAACTTTATTTCTCTTCCTTCTTCGCCTGCTGCTCCTGGGCAGCTCTCTCGGTGGCGGTGATGTTCTGCTGGATGGACCAGCGCGCCATGCGGATCTTGCTGTGGTCGCTCGCTGTCTCGATAACAACGGTGTCGTCTTTAATGCTGACGACTCTGCCGATGATGCCGCCGATGGTGACGATCTCGTCTGCGATCTCAATGTTCTCGCGCATCTTCTGGACTTCTTTGTCTCTCTTCTTCTGCGGACGAATCAGCAGGAAATAGAAGATGACGATCATCAGAATCAGCGGGATAAAGGTGGCGAGCATCGACACAGAATCGGTTGTCGTTGCTGTCAGGTAAAGGTTTGTCATGGGTTTTAGCACCTCCGTAAATTTGACCAAAATTGCTGTCCCTTTTTCTTCCTGCAATTTTGTATACAAGCAATATTATACCTTTTGGACCCTGCTTTTGCAAGTATTTTTTGGCAATTTGCGTTTAAAGGGGAAAAAGCCCGTGCAGAAAAGGCCTCTTTGCTAAATTCTTCTGCCCAGCAGCGGGATCATCTGCGCCCGGAACTGCTCATAGCGGCCCTCGTCCAGCGCCGCACGAATCTTCTCCATGAGGGTATTGTAAAAGTAGAGGTTGTGCATGACCGCCAAACGCATTCCAAGCATCTCGCCCGCCTTGAGCAGGTGGCGGATATAGGCGCGGCTGTGGCGCTGGCA
The DNA here is from genome assembly GCA_900547035.1 of uncultured Clostridium sp. Lineage (GTDB taxonomy): Bacteria > Bacillota > Clostridia > Lachnospirales > Lachnospiraceae > Enterocloster > Enterocloster excrementigallinarum. Next base: position 126,374 of record URFM01000003.1, read on the forward strand.
GACCGGGCAGTCGCATTCCGCGTCGATTGGGGAATTGTCCAGCTCATATTTTGCGTTGTTGATGTTGATGATGCCCTGCCAGGTGAACAGGTGGCCGTGGCGCGCATTGCGGCTGGGCATGACGCAGTCGAACAGGTCGACGCCGCGGTAGACCGCCTCGATAATGTTGACCGGTGTGCCAACCCCCATCAGGTAGCGCGGCTTGTCCTTGGGCATATAGGGTTCAACCTGCTCGATGATGTGGTACATCACCGGCGCCGGCTCGCCCACCGCCAGGCCGCCGATGGCGTAGCCGTCGCAATCGACCTCCGCAATCTGCTTCATGTGCTCGATGCGCAGATCGTCGAAGGTGGAGCCCTGGTTGATGCCGAACAGCATCTGGTGCGGGTTGACGGTGTCCGGCAGCGAATTCAGCCGGGTCATCTCCGCCCGGCAGCGCTTGAGCCAGCGCACGGTGCGGTCGATCGACTTGCGGGTATATTCCCGGGTGGAGGGGTTGGCGATGCACTCGTCAAAGGCCATCGCGATGGTCGAACCGAGGTTGGACTGGATGCGCATGCTCTCCTCCGGGCCCATGAAGATTCTTCTGCCGTCAATGTGCGACTGGAAGCGCACGCCCAGCTCGCTGATGGTGCGCAGCTGCGCCAGCGAAAAGACCTGGAAGCCGCCCGAGTCGGTGAGAATCGGACCGTCCCAGCCCATGAATTTGTGCAGGCCGCCCAGCGCCTTGATCTTCTCGTCGCCCGGACGCAGGTGCAGGTGGTAAGATCGGAAG
>URFM01000004.1 GCA_900547035.1 uncultured Clostridium sp.
ACTCATGCGAGCCACGCCTGCCCCTGTTTGGAACTATCTATTTCCCGACAGCCCCTTTTTCGTATTATACCATTTATACTATCATTTTTTCGCCTGCTTCATAACGGTCTGCCACTGAGCGGCGCTCAGCTGTGCGCATTTTTGGACCATCTCTGGAGCCGCGCCTTCTCTCAGCATGCGGACCGCCATCTCCACGCACCCTTCCGTACGTCCTTCTTTCCGTTCTTTCTTCAGAGCTCTCTGAAAAGCTTCACACATATTGATGCTCTCCTTCCCTTTCCGAATCGCCTTTTCCAGTTCCTTCTCCAACGCCTTCGTGGTTCCTGTGATAGCAGCTGCTGTGCATGCCGTCATCACTCCCACAGACTGCAGAGTTTCCGGCATATTACTGCCTGCATTTTGATACAATTCGTGAACCGCCTGAAACAGCTGAAAAACATCCCTGTTCTCAAAGGGGTATTCTGCCATCTCGTTTACACAGAGCAGACGGGCCGGGCCGTAATTTTGAAAATACGGCTCGCTCCTTTCTTCTGTTCCAAACTCCATCATATCCTCAAGGCAGCGAGGGCCGTCCCACTTGCTTTCTCCCCAATAAATAACAAGCGTATAGCAGGGAACCAGGCGGTCCTCTTTCTTCATGCCCGATAAAAATTCATCCGCAATTTTAAAAGTCTTATCTCTTCGGTTTTTCCGAATCATCTCCTCCGCCCTGCGCAGATAGGAAAGCGAATCATAAATCATCGTCCTTAGCGGCATGGCATAGTGAATATGCTGCTGATTTTCGATTCCCAGAATCCGGAAACAGGTTCCCTCTCCGGTAAACTTCATTACATCACGGGTCCGTTTTAGAACCGCCTGTATTTCGCGGCTCAAAATGCTTGCTGAAACATTGGTGTCCATTTCCCTCAGCTCTTCCGATACGACCCGGCGGCTTCCATGAAACAGACAGCCATTGAATACATCGGCAAAACGCTCATTATCCCGGAAAAATTCCTGCAGACGCACATCGGCAGAAACCCGTTTCAGGTTAATCCCTTTTCGATTCCCTCGAACCTGTTTCTCCGGCTCATTTCTCATAGGCAGACTTCTCCTTTCATCATACAGTATTTTTTGTTTTCTGTAAATCTTTTGCTTTGGAATGGTTCCGAAAATAACAGACTACTTCCTAATCCTATATCCTGACCACGCAGATGCAAACAGGAGGCCGTCCGAACCGACAGCCTCCCATTTGCTAAAATTGTATTTCAACCATCCGTCATCAGATATGATTCGCCACCTCAAAAGCGTCCCAAATCCCATACATAATGTTGGACACCTTCTTGGCGTCTCCCAGCAGGTAGAGCTCCGGCACATCAAATTCCAGCTCATGGTACAGGGAATCTTCTTCCTTATATCCCACTGCCAGAATCACGCTGTCACAGGGAATCTCCTTCTCTCCCTCCGCCGTGTCCGCCTTCAGGATGCCATTTTGATACTCCTTCACCCGGGCCCCGGTGGTCACCTGAATCCCCTTGTAGGGAACCAGACGCTCCAGCATGTCCTTATTGGCATGGCAGAGGGGGCCGTTCACCGCCAGGATTTTGTCCAGGGCTTCCACGATGGTCACGTTTTTCCCCTGCTCTCTCAGCCAGAGGGCGGTCTCGCAGCCCACCAGGCCTCCGCCGATAATAACCGTGTCCGTTCCGCAGTCCGCTTCCCCAAGAAGCACCTGGGATGCGGTATAAACATGGGCGTCATCCCCCAGAGAGAAGCGCTTGGGTGTGGAACCGGTGGCTAAAATCACCGCATCGTAATCTCCTTCCAGGATTTCCTCTTTGGTGACCTCATGGTTCAGGTAAACCGGAACCCGAAGCTCCTTTAAAGTCTTAGCGTACCAGTCCGCCAAGGCAAGGTCGTCCTCCTTGAAATCCGGCGCTCCTCCGGGAATCAGATTGCCTCCCAGACGGCTTCCCTTCTCATAAAGGGAGGGTTCATGGCCCCGGATGGTCAGCACTCTGGCCGCCTCGCAGCCTGCCACGCCGCCTCCCACAATCAGCACCTTCTTCTTTCTGAGAATGGGCTCGTAAGCCATATCCCGCTCTCTGGCTGCCTGGGGATTGACCGCGCAGTTAATCATGGAGTACTCCTGCACTCTTCCCATGCATCCTTCCTGACAGGAGATGCAGGGGCGGATACAGCCTCTTCTTCCTGCCCGCAGTTTGTTCACATAATCCGGGTCCGCCAGAAGGGGACGGCCCAGGCTGATGATATCGCACTCGCCATTTTCAAGGGCTTCCAGAGCCATATCCGGGTCGTCCATACGGCCTGCGCAGAGTACCGGCACGTCCACCACTTTCTTTACCATCTTACAGTAGGGACGGTACAGCCCCTTCTTCTGGTACATCGGCGGATGATTCCACCACCAGGCGTCGTAGGTTCCCACATCCGTATCCAGGGCGTCGTAGCCGTATTCCACCAGCAGCTTGGCGGCCTGAAGTCCTTCTTCAATATCCCGGCCTTTTTCCTCAAACTCCTCTCCCGGAAGAGCTCCCTCTCTCCAGTCCTTAATCATGCTCTTGACGCTGAACCGCAGGGCGACTGGGAAATCCTGTCCGCAGCGGGACTTAATCTCCTCCACCACCTCTCTGGCAAAGCGCAGACGGTTCTCCAGGGAGCCGCCGTACTCATCGGTCCTCTGATTGAACATGGAAATGGCAAACTGGTCCAGCAGGTATCCTTCATGAACGGCGTGAATCTCCACTCCGTCAAATCCGGCACGCTTGGCATTGTAGGCGCCGTCACCGAAGGACTTGACGATGCTGTGGATTTCCTCCACCGTTAGAGGCCGGCAGATTTTATCCAGCCAGCGGTGGGGAATGGCGGAAGGCGCCACCGGCGGGAACTCACCTAAGTTGGTGGGAATGGTTACCCGTCCAAACCCGGCGGACATCATCAGGAAGATTTTGCTTCCGTAGGCATGGACCCGCTCCGTCATCTCCCTGGCTGTGCGGATAAAATGAACAGGATTGTAGGTAGAGTTTGGACAGTTGGGCATGCTCTGGGTCTCCACCTTGCAGTCGGAAAAGGTCACCCCCGTAATAATCAGGCCCGTACCTCCCTTAGCCCGCTCGGTATAATAGTCGATTCCCCTCTGGTTGAAACCTCCCTGGGCGTCTGCCAGTCCCAAGGGGCCCATGGGCGCCATGGCGAAACGGTTCTTGATGACCACGGAACCAATCTTCACCGGCGTAAACAGGTTCTTGTACTTCATAAGCTTCTCCTTTCGTTATTCTTTTAACAAAATCATACCACAAAAAATTGCCGCTCTCCATCAACCATTCATTGATGGGCGGCAACCTTTTGTTTCCTCAGATATTCCGCAAAAAGCCGGACGTTTTCATATTCCGCCGTTTCCTTCCGGCTGGCCCCATAGACCTCCCATTTCAGTTCCTCCTCAAAGGGCAGCAGCCTTAAACCCTCCATCTGGAATTCTTCCCGGTAAAATTCCGGGACCACCGCCAGCCCCACCTTCTGGCTGCACAGGCGGTAAAGGCCGGCCCCGTCGGCCGTTTTTGCCACCACATTGGGTGTGATTCCCTTTAAGGCGCAGCAGGCAGTAAAATCGTGGTACAGGCGAAAGGACTCGTTCATCAGAAGAAGGGGCTCCCCCGCAAGTCGCTCAAAACTTACCTGCGCTTCCTGATACAGGGGATGCCCCTCATAGACCATCAGGCAGAGGCGGCAGCCGGTAATCCTGCGGCTCTCCACCGTCTCCTCGTCCCAGCTGCCAATCACAAAACCATACTCAATCTCCGAAGACAGCAGCTTTTCCTTTACCTGGTCGTTGGGATACTCCCTCCACTCCAGACGCAGCTGGGGATGGGCCTTCCCAAAGGCCAGGATTAAGGACAGGGGCAACAGGTTCAGAACCCCGTTGGCGCAGCCGATTCTCAGCCGCTCCTTCCGCTGCTCCAGCTGGCGAAGCCCGTGCTCAATCTCCTCCAGCTCCCGTATGACCCGCTCGGACTTTTCATAGAGAAAATGTCCCCCTTCCGTAGGCTCCATCCCCTGGGCCGTGCGCAGAAACAGAGAACTCCCCAGCTCCTCCTCCAGCTGCCGGATATTCTTGCTCAAGCCCTGCGGCGTAATATACAGTCGCCTGGCGGCCCGGCCCAGATTCTTCTCCTCATAGACGGTCTGAAAGCATTTCAGAATCTTTGTGTTCATGTCTCAACCTCTGCCCTGAAAAATTTGCGTAATCCTTCATCGCTCCGGGCCTATTATAACAGCTTTTTCTGTTTTCGGGAAGAGAGCTCACCGGTTCCAGCCCTGGACAATCAATTTTTCTTTTGAGCCGCTGCAGGTGGAGAGCGTCAGGATATCCCCCGGCTGTTCCATCTCCGTATCCATGGCATAGAGGCTGTTCTCCTTACAGCTCTTCGCAAAGTCCTGTACCTCCTCCAGGGAACGGAATTGAGACTGATAGGGGGCGATCTCCCCGTTTGGGACCAGGTAAACCGCAAACAGTTCATAATGCCTCCACTCTCCCTGGATGCAGATGTAAAAACCCTTGTGTTCCCGCCCGTAGGAAGGCTCCAAATACTTCTTTAATTCTCCAAACATCTCCCCGGACCGCATGTTATGTCCATAGATTATGGTGTTAAAGGAAGCGAATGGGGTAACGGACGATTCAAAAAACAGAGCTCCGCAGGCCCTTTGATTTCCCTCAAAGGTCCGTTTTAAATATTTCCGGTTATCCTCGGGCCATACCACCGGATAGTGAATCTTTGTATCCGGTATGGCAAGCCATGCGGCATAATCCGGATTTCTCTGCCTCAGCCCTTCCTCGTCCACCGCCGGCAGCCTGTACTCTTTGTTATCCCCTTTGTTGTTCCCTTTGCCGTTCTCTCTGTTTTCCTCCTCTGTAATATCCCCAACATTTGCAGTGTTTGCATAGGCTCTCAAGTGCTGATATTCCCGGGCCCCTTTCTGGTCATCCCGGACTTTCATCATCAAAATTCCGGCGCTTCCGGCTGTCAGTGCCAGACATACCGCCATAAGAACGGCTGAGACAATTTCACTGCACCTCTTCATATCATATGAGGGCCTCCTTTCCAATGCATTGCTGTATGCCGCAACAGCCTTCATGGTAAAAATCGATTGGTCCTTCCCTTCCGAAGCGGGAGCTGGCGGTACATCAGAGTATACCGCCTGAACCGCCTTCGCCTTCACTTCGGGCAGATTCACTGTTCCTGAATAGACCGCTTTGCAGTCCGTCACCTTCCAGTCTCCCATTGCCCTTAATTTTCTGCACCAATTCCCATTTTCCGGATAGGGCGCTCCATCCCACCGGATGTCTGTAATCCGGTAGTTTTCCCCGGAAACTCCAATGAGCTCAAGGAGCTGTTCCTCATATCCCCGCAGCGGCTTTTCCTCATCCAGCTCAACCTCAGTGCCGTTCAGAAGAAAGCGCTGAGCGTCATCATTGATGATGGTAACGGGAAACTCAAATCCCGGCTCCCAGCGCTCCTCGCCGTAGGAAGCTGACGCCAGAGGGACCTGCACCTCCACCTCATTTCCCGTCGCCGCATCCGTAACGGTCAGCACAGCCGCCTCCGGAATATCCTCACCCGCAGCAATGGAGGCATACTGAATCACATCCGATACCGGCTGCTCCCTGGCGTCTATGATGGTATCGATTACCTCCCAGGATTCCAGATACCAGGTTTCCCGTCCCACCTCCAGGGTCTGTGCGGGCTGATGATTTGCCGCCTCGTCTGTAAAGGGAGGAGAAGTTTCAATCCGGATGTTCCCGGATTCCGATGGTTTTCTGCGTTTTTCCACTACCTCATATTGAATCTCTTCCAGGTCATACACCATTCCGTCCACGGTAATGGATTCTTCAAATCCCGGATTCTGCTCCTCCGGCTCATCGGTATCGGCCAGATAGATTTTTTCAACGTACCGGACATGTTCCCTCTCCGCTGCCGGGGACCAGGCCGCCATGCAGCCTGACAGAGCCAATATCATCAGTCCCGGAACCATATTCCGTCTCACCTTCACCGCCTCCTTTTTCTGCGCCAGCGCCTGTAAAGTCCGGCTCCGAATCCCGCTGCGGATACCGCCAGTATGCCTGTCACCCATTGGTAGGGGAAGTCATCCCCTGTTTTTACCAATTCAATCCCTTGTCCACGCAGCTGCGCCAGGGCTTTTCCATTTCCAAACAGACGCCTGTCATATTCCGCCGTAATCCATCCTACGGTCCGGCCGCGGGGAATTTCCGGCTGTTCCGGCTCTCTCCGATTGACCGCATAAAATATATAGCTGTTTCCTTCTTCCTGGTAACATGCTTCGTCTCCGTTCAGCAAAACCGCATCCCCCTTTTCGGGAATTTGTATCCGGTATTCCCCTTCAAGCTTCTCATAGCCCTCCGGCCCGCTCAGCTCAGTTACGGTCAGGATTCCCGGTGTTTTGACCGTTGCCTGGAAGACGGTGCCCTCAGACTGTCTGAGCAGGGACAGACTGCGGCCCGATTCATCCTCAACCTTAAACGCCGCGCCCGGCAGGGGATTTCCCTCCTCATCTACCTTTTTCAGGCGGATGGTATAATCCCTTCCCCCTCCTCCGCCTTCTTTCTTTCTGTTTTCCGCGGTAATCCTTAATGGTTCTCCATAATCATTGACTTTAAAATGAACGTCATCCATCGGCTTATAGCCGGAAGGAGCCGATACCTCGCGCAGCAGGTAAGTCTCTCCCGCCAGGAGCTTTCCCTCAATCCGGTAAGCCTCTTTTGTGGAAGTCCATCTCTCCACCAGCTCGCCCTCCCGGGTCCGGATTTCAAACTTTGCTCCCGCCAGAGGCCGTCCTGTTTCCGCGCTTACCTTCAGGATTTCAACCTTTGTCACATCATCCCGCATCTCCACCTGATTGACCGAACCGTCCCGGTTGACGGTAAATACCACATCTCTGGCATATGCATATCCCGGAGCCGGGTTTGTCTCAATGAGACGGTATTCCTTCCCCGCCTCCAGCTTTCCCACAATCTCGTGGGGCCGGTCTGTGGAAATCCATTCCTCAATCAGCTGATTCTTCTCATCCACCAGCTGCAGCTCACAACCCGGTACCTCCTGTTCTCCCGTTATGTCGGTCTTGGTAATTCTCACCACCGTAGGCTTATCCTCCATCAGCACAACATCCACTGAGCCGTCCTGGCTGACCGTAAACTTCACATCCTCCGCCCAGGCAAATCCGGGAGTCGGTCTGACCTCACGGAGCCAGTAGGTCTGTCCTGCTGTCAGCTGTTTTTCAAAATAGGTGAAGCTGTCTGTGGTAGTAAAAATCATCTCCTCCCCATTCCAAAGTGCAGGCGTTTTGTCCTCGTTGAGAATCTGCAGAACCGCTCCCGCAATCGGCGTTCCGCGCTCCGCCTTGGAGGGAGTCGCTTCACCCGGACCGGCACTTGGGCCGGCTTCTTCCCATGCATTCTTATAAATCCGAACCTTGGTTGTATCGTCCTTCATTTCCACATCATTGATGCTGCCGTCCAAATTGACCCTGAAGGAAATGTCGCTGGCCTTCGCGTATCCCTCTGCCGGAATGGTTTCCCGCAGCACATAGGATGCTCCTGCCGTCAGCTCTCCCACAATCTCATGGGGCTCGTCCGTGGAAATCCACTCGTCCACCGTGTTTCCATCCTCATCCAGCAGCTCCAGGTGGGCTCCCGGCAGCTCTTCCCCGTTTGTGATGTCCTTTTTGGTTATCACTATATGGGTCGGACGGTTTTCCATCAGGATTTCCTCCGCCGTCCCGTCCTCATTGACCTGAAAGGTGATTTTCTCCGCCCAGGCAAACCCTTCTGCAGGCCGCACTTCGGTCAGGGTATACTTCTTTCCTGGCTCAAGCCCCCGAATCACATGGGGTTCTTCTCCGGAAATCCACTGGTCCACAATCTCCCCCTTCTCGTCGGCCACGGTCAGATAATTCCCCGGAAGCTCCTCCCCCGTCGTCAAGTCCCTCTTGGAAATGACCACCTCCGTTTCCTGGTCATAGCCGCCAATAACGGAAATACCCGCCTGCTCATCCAGGGTAAAGGACATCCGGCTGCTGACCCGCTCTTCCCCATCGGAATAGCGTGTGATCTCCGTCAGGAAGTAGGTTTCTCCCTTTACAAAAAGCTGACGGTCCGACTGGTCCTGCACACTGCGGGTAAACCACGAGCCGGTTCCATCCGTCCCAATCTGCCCCTTTGTCTCATAAGATTCCACCTCCCGTCCGTCCTCTTCCCGCACCACTTCGTAGCTGCAGTTTTTGTAATTGGCCGGGTCAATGGTGATATATTCGTTTCCGGCAAGCTCAATGGCATCGCCGCTTCGCAGCAGACCGCTCCTGCTGCCCTCGTACCGATAGCTTCCGGCCAGCTCCCTTCCCCGCTCATCCCACAGCCGGATGATAAACCGGCCGGTTTCCGTCTGGTGCAGTTTTTGTCCGCTGCCGGTCAGTTCGTTGAATACGGTCAGATGGTTGGGCTTCAGGATTGGAACGATTTTGCTTTCGGAAAATTCGCGGTTTCCAACCTTCACCACCGCGTTAAGCCTCACATCTCCGCCGCAGTCCGCAGCCAGGGAGGAGGCGAAGGACACGCTCCCGGACGTATAGGGCTCCGCATCCGGAATAATCCATCGGATGGTTTTCCCCTCTGCCTCTCCCTCATAAGCGTCCAACAGTTCTGTGTTTTCATCCATCACCGCCTCCACTGTAATGGTCTGAGGCCTGGAACTGGGATTGTAGTAGGTCACCGTGTTGATAACAGGCTGTCCGGCCATAAGGGGTTCTCCAGCCTGCCCGTTCCGGTTTTTCACCACGATTTTGGGATTCTCCGGGTTCGGGCCGTTGGAAATGGTCTGCTCCTGGCCTGCCTCCAGCGGAATCATCGTGGTAATGACGTTTCCCTCGCTGCCGCTCACGGTCAATTCCGTCCGCTCTGCCGTTCTGCCCTCATAAACAAAGCCATTTTCTCCGAATCGGACCCGCCTGGTCCGGCGCTTCGTTACCACATCGCTTCCGTCGGAGTAGACTGTGTGCTCCTCAAAGGTGTAAAGCCCGTTTTCTTCCAGCTCATCGATTTTCGGAATCAGCTGCTCCTTGCCGGTGGCTGCAAAACGCAGCACCTCCTTTCCCGTCTCATCCAGCATAACGACCTCGTTTTTCAGGACAATCCTTCCGCGGATGGTGACTGCCCCTATGGTATCCTCCTGGATGTTCAAGTCATCTCCCTTGACGTAATCCACCTTTACCATGGTCATCTCATTGGAGATTCCCCGGATGGACCGGCCGCTTTTGGAAACGTTAAACAGCACCGGCTTCATCAGGGTGTAGCCTTTGGGAGCCGCCTGTTCCACCAGAATATAGGTCTTTCCGGCTGTCAGCCCCTCCAGCAGATGAGGCCCGCCATTGCTGCTCCACTGCTCAAAGAGATTCTCCTCCTCATAAGTATAAGTTCCGTCCTCTCCCATCCGGGCCTCGTAAACCGCCAGAGTGGCTCCCTTCACAAAGGCCCCGTCTGTTCCGGCGTCATTTAACTGGTCAAAATCCTTCTTTTCAATCCGGATTCTGGTAGGACTGTTTTCCACAGAAGTTTCATAGAGCGCATACTCCGCTTCCGGATTTTCCCGGTAATCGCCGTCTCCGTCAAAGGTGAAGGTGAAAATCCGGGGATTGGCTGCGAAACCGTCCGGCGGCGTAACTTCTTTCAGCTTGTAGGTGTAGGCTTCCACGCTTCCGTCCGCTTTGACCGCTCCAACGGGAAGGGCTTCCACAGATATCGTTCCATTGGTATCCGATATGGTAATTGGAAATCCCTCCACCCGTTTTCCGGACCTTTCATAGGCGCAAAGCTCAAATACAGCTCCTCTCAGAAGTTTTCCGTCCTCATCGGTTTTTTGGACCGCCAGCTTTCCCTTTACCGGCTGATTGCTCCCCCGGATTACCTGGGCCGTTCCGTCTCCTCTGTAATCAATCCGCACCGGCTTCATGGCCTGATAGTAAGCCGGGGCTTCCTCCTCCACCAGGTAATAAACGCCGTCCTCCAGTCCGTAAATCACATAAGGCTTCAAATCTCCAATCTCATAGCCTGCCGGAATCCGGCCATTGATTCGGTCCGTTTCCGTATAAACGCCGTCCGTTCCGGAAACCCACTGTTCCAGCAGATATTCCGCTTCCTGCACGCACTCGCCTTTTAAGTCAGCCCGGTACAGAGCCAGCTTCGCCCCGGGAAGCTCCTTCCCTGTTTCCGAGGACACCTTAGACAAGGCCAGATGCTTTCGCTCGTTGAAAACATCGTGCAGCTGCACATCCACCGTCTCTTCCACCTTCACGGCCACCGGCTCCGCCTTGGCGTACCCTTCCGGCGCCCTGGTTTCCACCAGCACATACCTGCCGCCCACAGGCAGGTAATCCATCCGGTAACGGCCGTCCGCCTCCAACCATGCATTGGCATAGGCGTTTACCTGGGGCAGGGTATGATAGTTGAACTTGTAATCATATGCAAATTCCGTGCCGTTATAACGCACATCGGCCAGCACCTTCTGTCCGGTTTCCTCCATCGTCAAAGTGATTTTTGCCACATCCGGATATTTCGGTCCGCTGACTGCTGCTTCCACTGATTCGATTTTCGACACCTTCGCCGTCCGGACAGCCGCCCACTTTAGCTCCAGCTGTTCTCCAATCATTTCCTCATAGGCAGCCTTAAATCCTTCCCGGTCCTCATGGCTCATACTCTCCGGAAATATCGCTGCATCCTCCTCAACCACAATCCTGGAACCATCCTCCAACAGCCACACATTGGAGTCCCTGCTGCTCCGTCTTGCGCTCCGGCCTGCGGACCAGGAAAATCCGGTCCCCTTGACGCCGTAAGCTTCATACATGCGTTCAAATTCCAGAGTAAAGCCGGTCAGGTGATTGTCCCCGGAGGTATTGGCGTAGTCCTTCAGATTGATGTTCTCCGTATAGTCGGAGGCGCCCCCGCTTACCCAGCTGTCAATCTTCTGGTTCTCCTGGTACTGTGGGATTCCGTCCTGGTAAAGGATTTCCCCGTTCTCATCTGTTTTGGCTGCATAGATGGTAAACTCCGCTCCATTTAAGAGCTTCCGTTCCGTTCCCTCTATGGTGTATTTTTCAAAGGCAACCTTGGTATGGTCGTCCATCATCCGGATGCTGACAATCTCCTCCTGATTTTCCACACGAACATAGACCGGCTGGGACTTTACAAATCCTTCCGGCGCGGAAAGTTCCTCCAGGATATACCATCCTGCCGGGATGCCCTCCAGATAAACAGGCCGCGCCCCCGTAGTCCAGACCGCCGTCAATTCCCGGAGTTCTCCTGCCCTGCTGTCCGTGGTCTCAAAGCGCAGGGGATTGTCCGAAAGCTTCACCAGACGGTATCTATCCGGTTCACCGGCATCCATCTCCATCCGGGCCGGATAGAGGGCAATCCGGGATCCGGATAACTGACTGTTGCTGTAATGGGCCGGCCCCTCTGCGCTCTCTCCCGCCGTCCGGTAGTTTCCTTCCCGGCCCTTCTGGTCCATATCCAGTACCTTCACCTGACTGGCTGCCGGGCCGTCGATTTTTTCAATATAAATCTTCGTGGTATCATCCTTCACCTCCACGCTCTTGATTTCGGCAGATTCCTCCACCGTGACGCCCACAGGCTCCGCCTTGACATAGCCCGACTGCCAGGGAGCGGAAATCTCTTCCAGGATATAGGTTCCCGCCGGAAGGCGTTTCAGCAAATCCGGCTGCCCCGCCGTTTCTTCCGTGTCAAAGGGGTCGTTGGGCGTCCGGTCCGAGGTCATCCAGGTGTTTTCCAGAATGTAGCTTTCCCCCAGCCGGTGATACAGCCTGTCCTGGGTCTGAATCTCCAGGCTGCTCTTTCCATCGTACAGGTCGTCCCGCTCATCCAGGGCATAGGCCGCCCGGTTGTACTCTTCCAGATTGTCGGAATCCTTGTAGCGGACAAAATCCCCGTTCCGATCGTAAATTTCGCTCCCCTTGTCGTAGGTTTCCCCGCTGCGCTGATAATACAGCACCAGACCGTGCTCGTCGTAGACAGGACTCATGTACTTCAGGAAATCTCCGTTCCGGATATCCATCAGGATTTCCCCGTTCAGATTTTGGCCCTGGCTGTTGGTTTTTACCGTCTGCTCCTTATGGCTCTCCTCCCCATTTTCCGATTCCCAGGAGCCGTTGAGAAAACCGGATTCCTGATGTTGGTAGGATGGCTTTTCACTGTCTTCTATCTCCTGCCCGCTCTGGTTGATGGGCTCAATCACTGTGTTCTCGCCGTACCCCTCTTTATTTTCTCCAAGGGTGGCAATCCGGGATGTGGTAATCTTGTCCCTTGCGGTCACATTTCCATTTTCATCCCGATGCACCTCCACCGGCCACACCAGCACCCGGTCCGCCCTGTGCGTGCCCGCCTCATCCGTCACCGGCTCCAGCACATAGGCCATGCCGGTGTAAGGGTCCACCATAGCGTCCCGGCGGCCCTCTGCGTCCAGGTGGTAAACACGGGTTCCCTCGCCCATCTTCCAGGTATGGCGGCTGTTCTTCCACTCCATCCGGGCAAAATCTCCTTCCAAAATCTTGCTGACGGAATTGTAGGAAAGCTTGCTTAAGTCTCCGCCCACGAATTCCAGATAGGCCTGCCCGCCCTTAAAAGCGTAAATGGAGGGCTCCCGGTCGCTCTTGCGGTGGTTCTGCATATCCGACTGAACCTGTTCCACCGGTATTTTCTCATGGTCCTTATTCCAGCCGTACAAAATATCCCGGCCGTCCACCCGCTCCGTCCAGGTAATAGAAAGGGAGTCCAGGTCATAGTACAAAATGTCCGTATCCGGCCGCTCCACCCTTCCCTCCTTCCACACATATCCCTTTTTCGTCACCGGCCTTCCGTCCTCCCCAGTGCCGACCACATAATCCTCCAGAATCTCTTTTCCATTCTCATCCGTCTCCTTCACCAGCTCGGTCTTTTCCCCGGCATAGCCCTTCCTGACAAACAATTCCAGCACTGTTCCCGTATTGCTGCGGTTCACCGTCAGACCTTCATAGGCGTGGTCCTCCGTATCTCCGGAAGGGGTCAGTTCAATGGCGTCAAACAATGTCATCCGGGCCCCGGCCACATAAGGATTGGCGTCATCATCCGTATCCCTGGTCCTGGTCACATAGCCGTACCCGGCAAAATGACCGTCCTCCCAGACAATTTCTACCTGCTCCCCTGCCTCCTTCAGCGCCTGCAGCCGCTCCAAAGTTCCCTTCGGATAGGCATATCCCAGATAAACCCCATTGGAATAGGCGTACTCCAGCTGCGGGTTTCCTCCGATTTCCGTCAGACTTCCATCCACCCGCTCCCCAATCCGGAAGGTCACCTCTCCCGTTTTTTTCAGTTTCTCTACCTGAAGCTTAATCGGCACATTCTCCACGTAGATTTGGGCCACATCTGCCTGGACCTGTGACTCGTTTTCTTTCTCCTGACCGCCCTCTGCCCCTTTCTCATAGACAGCCGCGCGGACTCTCTGGTCCTTGCCGCCTTCTTTATAGTAGGTTACCTGGTCGGAGTACACCTCAATGGCAATGGGAGCTGTCCGCACATAACCTCCGGGAGGAATCTCGCACAGCACGTAAACGCCTGCTCCCAGAGGCTGGGGCGTTTCCAGATAGCCGGCGGCCTGGCGGCGGTACGCATTTGGAGCTTTATCGGTATCCTCGTCCTTCATGGAGATGTCGCCGATGGTGGAAAAGGCCTCAAACTGCCCCACATCCTTTCCCTGCCCGTCGGACATGACGATTTTATCCTCCTCATGGCAGACCGGAGTTCCGGCTTTTACGACACCGGAATAGAGCGTACCGGCTCCCTCCTCATCCCTTATCAGACTTTCAATGTGTTCCGCCCCCATAGCCTTCAAAAATTCCTCGCTTCCCCGGATGGTGGTATCTTTCTCATAAAACAGTACCTGTCCGGTGGTCTCGTCCCGTTCTGCCCGGTAGAGCATAAACAGGGCGCCGTCGTGGAGAAGGTTCTCGTGGGTTTCACTGTCCAGCTTCTCGATCCGCAGCTTGGCGGAATAAAAACGGTTGCGGTAAGCGCCGTCCGCGTATCCCTCCAGCCCAGATGGAACATACTGCTTCTCATCTTCCGGCTCCGCCACGGAATAAGGCACCAGCATCGGAGCATATAGGCCGTCATAAGCCGTCTGAACCCCCTGCGTGGCAGCGGCGCTGCGGTAAACTGCTCCGCTCTCCTGTCCAAACCGGATAGTTCGGGCCATTCCGCCCTGCTCGGATACGGAACCATAGTGATAGCGCTTCTCAATCCCGTCTGTCTCGTAGGCTTCCCCGTTGGCCGTTGTCAGCCCCTTGTTCCCATCGTCCGCGTAATAATGACTGCTGTCATTGGCGCCCTGGTCTTTCCTCAGGGCGGTTCCAAATACCTGGTGAATGGGATTATAGTAATCCTTCAGAGGGTCATACTCCTCCTGGGTGATTCCGAATCCCCGGTAGTCATAGCTTCCGCCCTCATAGGAAATCCTTCCGGTCAATTTGTCCGGCTCCAGGCCGTACTTGTAGACCTCAAAGCTGCCGCTGTTGTTGTGGGCGCGGATAACGTACTGCCGCTCATCGCCTCCCCGGCCGTTCCACTCCTCTCCGAAACGGATGGCATATCTTCCCGCCTGTGTGGTCAATGCCATTCCGGCGTCGTACTCATATTCCCGGCTCAGCGTTCGGTCTTCGGAAGTTTCCGTTCCCTCTTCATAGACGGCGGGGACCATCACCTCTTTGGGCCGGTCAATCCGGTAATGCTTATTAAGGAAGTCGTTAAAGGCCTCCTGGTCCTTCCCCACATATTTGGGCTGCTCCTCTGTGACCACATAGGTTCCGTAGGGCAGATAGGAGGATAATCCATAGGTATACGCTCCTCCGTCCAGGTCGGCGGACAGGGTCGTCCTGTCCCCGTCTGCCCCGCCGCCTGCTCCGCTGTCCCAGGGGATGGCGTAAATCTCATCCAAATCATAGTTGAAGAATGGCTTTAAATAGTTGTAAGCCTTCGCCAGGGCAGCATTCAGGGCCTCGTCGTAGAGCTCTTCGGTATAACGGCCCTTCTCCTTCCCTTCATTTTCATTCTGGCCGTTGTCCGCCACCAGCTTCGCTGTCTCGTCATCCAGATACCAGGCGATGGCGAACTGGCGCACCTGGTCGGAAGCTTTGGCGTTGTTCTCCGCATATGCGCTGCGGTTTGCCTGATTTCCCAGAGGTTTCCAGGAGGTGTAGGTCTGGTTTTTGTCGTCCCATTTGTCCACATTAGCCACTTCCAGAGCGTCGAAGAACTTCTCGTAGTTGTATGTCCGGACCGTAATGGGGCTGCCCCCATTCTCTTCCTGCTGTTCCACCGTCTCCAGGATTCTGGTATATCCCCGATTCTGCCGGGACCGTATGGCGTCACTTTTTGCCACATCCTTATTCTTGCCCCGATAGCTGTACAGAGCGTCATTCGGCAGCACTCCCACGCCCTTTTCCGCGATGGATGTATCGTAAGGCGTTTTCCACGCGGCGTTGGTATCTGCCGCCTCTGGATCCTGATAATCAGAAAGGGTATTATTGCCGTTCGCGCTGGTCAAATTGGAGCCTGTGTGATGGTCCGCTTTTGTAAAAAGCTTTGGTACATTGGTCTTTTGAACCGTCCCGTTATCGGAATGAAGCGGAAAATCGGGAGAAATAACCTCCGTATAGCTCAGCTCATTTCCATTCCGGTCCAGCCAGGTGATAGTTCCCTCCTCGTCCCGGTACAGCCGCTCCAGGTTGCTCTTTAAGTAGGCCTTAAAGCGGAAGTTCGCGGCTTTTTGGATTTCTTCCACCTGGTATGTATTATGGGCGTAGCTTCCATCTGGTTCTGTCCGGATATTCTTTGCCACCTTGATTTTCTGCCGGATGGGGCGCTGGTAAACAACCGCCGGGGCCGTCCCCGTATTTCCATCCAGAATCACCGTCCGGCTGTCCTGATTTCCCAGAGAAATATTGACCAAATAACTGCCTTCCGCCGCCATGGAAGGAGCGGCGCCGGTGTTGACATGCTTCGCCGCGTACTGGCCCGGAAGCTGACCATTCACCTGGCTGACCCCGTAGGTAATTTCAAAATTCAGGATTCCATCTTCCGGAATCTGCTCCTGCTTTACATGGATTACATAACGGCTGTTTGCGGCGTCGTAGGAAATCTGCGCAGCGGGAAGCTTCTGCTCCTGCTTTTCCTCTATCGTCACCGTCTCTTCCACCCTTTCATAGCCGGAAATATACCGCTGGGTGGCAACGGATCCGTCCTCATTTAACAGGTCGTCCCCCTCCTGGTAAATCCAGTAGCTTTCCCCCATCACCTCCTGATATTCCAGCTGTTCCAGGTCCTCGTACAAGCTGACGGAATCCGCGTCAGGGACCAGAACCTTTAAGGAAGCTTCCGTCAGAAAGCCGGTTTCATTTTCCTGATACCGGGTCAAATCCTTTCTCTCATAAGGCACATAGACGAATCCCTCGCTGCCGTCCATATCCAACGGCTGCTTTACCAGAATCCGGTCATGCTGCTCATCGTAAAGGCAATCCGGCTCTTCGCCTCCCTGCACGTAAGAATAGCGCAGAACTCCGTACCAGCCGTCCTCCCCCTGGATTACATCCTCCAGGTAAACCGCGTTAAAAGCCGTCAGCTCCTTAAGGGCGGCCGTCAGATCTTTAGCCCACTGAGTTTTCGTCTCTCCCTCCATCCAGATTCGCTTCCAGGGCGCCCCCAAAGAGGGTCTTTTGTAAACTTTTCCCAGATCTATATTCGTCTGCATCAGAAATTCCATCATGGAATATTCATCATCGGCCCCCAGAACCGGCGGCTCCACGGCAAAATAATTCCTGGGATAAACCGTCCGGTACTGAGGCAGCGATTCTGTGACCGCCGTTACCTCCCGGCTGTCCCCATTTGGAAGCGCTATCACATCTCCCAACTGGGCCGCAACAGGCTTTCCTTCAATCATGACCCGGTTTCCTGCCACAGCCTTCTGATTTCTCACCGACCAGATAGGCTTCTCGTAGCTCATGGTTTCCTCTTTTTTCACCATCTCGTAGGTGCTGACCTGGGGAAGGCATTCTTCCGGCATACCATAGAGGTAAATATCGTAACCCTGCTCCCCGATTTCCCTGCTCTCCGCCGTCAGCAGATTGCCTGTGTACTGTTCATTTTCCGTCCATCCCTTCAGGGTGACGCTTCCCTCCACCGCCTCTCCTCCGTGCTCCATGGCGTCCTTGTTGGTTACCGAAGCGTTTTTTCCATAAACAGACAGCTCATAGCCCTCGCTTCTGGACAGCTCCTTGATATAATAATCTCCCGCAATCAGCGGCCGCCCAATCCAGCAGTTTCCGTTGCCCGACTGGTTGTCCTGGACCTCAAAGCTTACTTCCTGATTGGACGACAGGCGGCGGTATCCTCCATCCGTCCCGCCCCCGGATTCCTTGATTCTAAGAGCTCTTCCCTCTTTGTCATGGCCCGCGAACTGCTCATTGTCCTGATTCAGGGCTACAGAGTCCGCCTCTCCTATATACAGGTTCTCCGGCCCGTCAAAGGAAAGGTCCGTCCGCTTCTCAATGGAGCCTGTTTCATAATTGTAGGTACTGCCAGGGGCTTCCGTGTAGGCCATAAAGGAGCCGTTTCCATCCCGGTCCGTGGCGGCCACGGCCGTCAGGTCATTTTGATGGTAAACGATGCCCGTCTTTCCGTCCGGGTGGACAAGATCGCTCCTGGCAAATAAGCCGTAGACGGCTCCCTCCAGCGTCCCGTCTCCGTTGGACTGTCCATAGGCGTCATAATCTTCATCCCGGGTCAGGTCCAAGTCCTGCTTGTTAAAGTGGATTTCTCCTTCCTGCCGATGGTCGTAGACGATGAACGTCCAGTCAATGATATTGGAAGCATTGGGTACGATGGTGTTGGCCTGGCTGGCAAGGAAGGTTTCGGCCTTTCTTCCGGATTCCTCGTCCTCGGACGAAAACAGACCGGACAAAAAACGTGAAATGCCTCTGGCTGCCTTTCTTGCTGTTTTCACTGCGCCGCTTAATCCGGTCAACACAATGTTTCCGCTCCGACCTTTTGTCCTGGCCACAGAGGTGGTCCCCTCATCCTCCGCAGAGGAATCCGTAGCAGTGCGCAGATTCACTTTTTCCTCCTGTCCGGAAACGGACGGAGTAGCCTCCCCCGCCTTCGTCTCTCCTGCTGCCGTCTCCGCAGCCGCCGTCTTTGCATCAGAAGGAGTGGAAGGGCTGGCCTTTGTCAGTTCTGTCTTCCGGCTTCCGGAGCCGGACTGGATGGCAGCAAAAGAGACCGCGTGCGCTTCCTGGCCGCTCTCTTCCTGGCCGTTTCCTCCCTGTCCTCCGCTGTGACGCAGGCCGGAAAGATTCAAGTCCTTTGCCTCGGAAGAGCTGACTATTCTGGTTTCAATCACAATATCATCCTTGTGTATTCCGTGAAGAACATATCCTCCCCTGGCGCTGATTTCTTTTGCGGAGTATTCGTAATCCAGATTGACAAAGTCCCTGTAAAACTCATCCCGGTCTTTTTCCAGGGCCGGGCGGCCAAGGCCTTCTGTAATGGAATGGAAGAATCCTCCCTCCTCCACCAGCCCTTCGCAGTGATTGACTTCCTCCAGCCATTTTGCCCAGGCCTGGTCGTGGAGACTCTGGTTGGCCTGTTTGGCCGCGTCAATTTCTCCCTGGTTGGTAATCTCCCCTTCTTCGTCATACTCTGGGGATGGGACCGGCACGTAACGGATGATGGGGGCCGGATGTCCTCCGCAGTATCCTTTCTGATAGGTATAAATCCTGGTATCCGTATGTCCGTTTCTGCTTAAATCCGGCAAGCCATTGGAACTGCTGGGGTGCAGATGGCCGTCCGGTCCGGTGATATCATTGTCTCTGGGGCAGGGCGCCTCCCCATTTCCGGCATCCCATCCCTCCCAGTGTTCAAACTGGCTTCCCCCTTCATTTTTCCAGTTATAGCGGTTCCGGTCCGACTGGTTTAAGCCCATCTGGCCGCTGTAATTGGCCTCCACCTGGTCATTTCCCCATTCCGTCTGGTTCAGGCTCCCGGTGCTGCTCTCATATTCCAGCTCATCCGCCTCCAGAAGATCCAGGGCTGTTCCCTCCAGCTGAGAATCGTCAAATGCTTCCAGAATGTCAAAGACCGCTCCTTCCAAAGGCTTTCCCGTTTCGGAATCGTATTTAATCAGGTCAACGTTGTAGTTGGCCTCCCATTTTTCCTCATGGCGGTATCGGTCCACCTTCACCTCAAAGCTTCCCTCCTGGCCAGTTCCCCCGCCTTCACCGCCGCCGGACTCACCGCCAAAGGCAACGGCAACTGAAAAATTTCCTTCCAAGCTGGCTGCCAGCATGGACTGTCCCACCCGTCCGCTTCCGTCCCGAAAATCAAATTTGACAATGCTGCCCTTGTGGAAATCCGTCAGGCACCGGTCAAACTCGCTGTCCTTCTCAAAGCTCATGTCCGCAATCTTTCCCTCCGCAGGCATCTGTCCCGTGGGAGAGACGAAATCCAGATAGGGCATTCCGCCTGCGCCCTCCTGATATCCCGCAAACTTCCAGTCCCCATAAATGGTCTCCGCTTTTATATTGGCCCAGTATTTCCGATTGATATAGGTATCTTCAAACATCAGCTTCGCGTGGTACTGTCCATCCTCCCCCTGGGCAATCTGCGGCGCGTAGGTAAAGCCCGTCCCCTCCTGATAATTCAGGGACGAAAGGTACTCCGTAGCCTCGTAAATCTGGTTAAATACATACTCCTTGTAGGTACAGGGCCGTCCGTTGACGTCAAATCCCTCCTGGACCATCTCCTGGTAGACCCGCGAGCTGCCCTGGGTATCTGGATGGAAATCCTCCTCATACAGGGTTTCGATATTCCAGTTGACGGCGGACCAGTTGTAGCCGTACTCGTGAGGCAGAAGATAGCCGCCCTCGTAGGAGAGGGAAATCATGGGCTTGGCAATCAGATATCTTGCGGTCTCTTCATAGGGGTCCTTCATGGCCGATGTGCTGGCCGGGCTGGAAAGGTAGTACATGGCCAACATCGCAAAGGTAAAATTGTACTTGTCAATCTGCTCATTGTTTACATTGTAGGGCAGCTGGTCGTACGTACTGATTTCCTCCACATAGGCAACAGAACCGGGAGTGGGCCACAATTCATGGTTTGCCACACAGAACACATAGGAGTTTGCAAATTTACCCCATCTGGAATCGCCGGTATCCCCTGTCAGATACTCTTTTCTGGCCTTATTTCTCAGGTATCCCGATCCGGTTGTCTCCCTGCAGTTTCCGTTGTTGTACAGCCATGTCATTCCAAATCGCAGGGTAGTCTGTTCCCCCGGGTAAATCTCATCCGCCCCCAAGGCCGTCACCAGAATCCCCTCCCTCAATAAATTCAAAGGGCCCGCGCTTAACAGCAGGATGGCTGTCAGCACCAAAGCCACTTTGCGTTTCCAGCTTTCTTTCATTTTCCTCTGCTCCTCCTTTACATGGTTCCGTGTATCGCATGTAAGCGTCCAAAATACGGACGCTAAGTGCTCGTAACAATGCTCCGTACTAGGCTAACAAAAAAAGACCTGGATGAAATCCAAGTCCTTTTTGTTACATGTCTCTGTTCAATTATTGCCTACTGAGTGACTATTCAGGACGTCCGATGTGAAAACGAGGGCAAAAACATACTTATAAGCAAGCTTAACGCTTGTTTTTGCCCTCGTTTTCCCGCCGTCCTGAACTGTTCTACAAATTATACTTTCGGAATAGCTCCTGGCGGTAGGCTCTGTCTGTCGACGCACGCTCAAGCTCCCGGTATCTTTTTTTCCGAATCAAAATCTGGTTCAGCTTTACCATACGTTCTTCCCCCTGCTCCAAGCCTTTTTCCAAGTTTTCCTGGTCCCTTAGCATCAACGTCATATATTCATGCCTCCATTCCCGGTTCTTCCTCGCTTCAGCTACCGCCTGCTCAACCTCCTGAACAAACGGGTCGTCGCTTATTTTTCCGGCTACATAATCCAAAAATGCTCTTAAACTGCTGCTTATATCATTCCTGGTTCCTTTTGCATTCAAAAAAATCCTTGTGGCCCCGTCGCCGATTTTTAAGTCCGGCGCCTCTTTGCATCTGCCCTCAAACGTATATTTGTGAAGCCCCATCCCATAAAGGTCAAAGGGACATATAAAAATGATATATGTATCGTTTAAATACCGGTAAGCCACGCTTTTATCCAGCAGATTCATGTCAATCATCCCCTGGTAGTAGCGGCTCCTGCGGGGCAGTTCCTTTGTATCCGCCAGCTGCATTTCCACACTGTATATCCTGTCCTGGTCATCTGCGGTATACACATCCAGCCGGATGCTTCTGGCATCCACATCTTCCGATATGGCTTTCTGCGTTTCCACCATTTGAATCCGCTTAATCTCTAAGTCCGGCAAAATCCTCTGCAGCAATTTTTTGCACAGACCCGGATTTTTTCTCATGAGTTTCCCAAAGAGAAAATCATTTGAAATTTTAATCTCCGCCCAGGATTTTTGCAGTTCTTCCTTCCAATCGGTCCTCTCCCTCACCTTTATTTTATTGAATTTCATAGTCCCTGTCAACCCAGCCGCCATCGTACCCCATCTTCGTACTGGCGCTTCCAATGCAGCAATTCCGGTACATATACCCATCCTCTGAAAAGAAGTGCTCTCCCCTCCCGCTGTAGGCCAGATGATTGGGGTCGCCGCTCTGACGCAGTTTTTTATTCTCCGCCAAATATTCTTCCGAATAAGTAACAGCATGGAATCCATACCCGGCAAATGTGCCGTCATCGTACCGATAGCGGATATTGGTTTTTCCATTGACCGCATCCGGCTTTGTATGATCGATTACCAATTTTCCGGCAAAGCGGTACGCGCTTCCGCCGGAAGCCTGCGCCGCCCCTAAAGACAGTATCTCCCCTTGATATCCATACTGCTCAACCGGAACCGCGAAGTATTCATTTTGACGGTAGATGTGGGTTCCGGTGTGAAAGGCTCCCGACCGGAACTCCTGATACAGATTCATGTCAAATGGGATAATCCCCCGTATCCCATCCGGAGACGCCAGCCGGTTGGGGCCGCCGATTACGGTATAGCGCTCCGAATCCGCTGTAGCCTCCCTGCCCTGGGGCCGCACTTCGGTCTGTACCTCGCCGTCCTTCACCCAGGCTCCATTTTCATTTACCTGAAAGCCATCCGGCGTCGTCCTGTTTTCCAGCATATAGCCATCCGGCCCAAAACAGTAGCACTCCGATACCCCATCCCGGTTCCCGTCAATCCATTTCCAGTCATTTGCCGTATAACTTCCATCCTCTTCCTGCCACCTCCAACCCCTGTCATCCTGCTGCCACTGGCCCCCATAGGCCGCTCCAGCCATGAAAGCGCTCAGTCCCGCCGCGCACAACGCTGTTTTCCATAACTTTAACATAAGATTTCCCCTCCTTGCTTCCTTACAAAACCTGCATCTAGCATCCATGAGAAGCATGAATGACACATCCAAATTTTGTAAACGGCGGAGGAGGAAAGCAAAGCCTCCCCCGCCGTCAGGACATTCCATTTCAACGCTCCGGCAATATTCAGTTGCCAAGGTACAATTTAATGATACAAGCAAAAGGGTGTACATTCCCACGGAACAGCCCGTACATTATCAGGTCAGCCCGGCTGCTGTTCTTTCACCTGCACCACGCCATTCTCCAGCCACTGGCCTTTTTCATTCACCTGATAGCCATCGGGCGTTGTCTGATTTTTCAGCAGGCGCCCCCTCGTGCCATCTGAAACCGGATTGAAATAATAGCACTCCGCAGTCCCGTCTCCATTGTCGTCAATCCAGTTCCATCCTGCAAACATACGTCCCTGTGTGTTGTCAGAGATTGGATTCAGATAAAAGGTATTTCCCTCCTTATCGGTATACCATCCTGTTATCATAAATCCTTCTGCATCAAAGCGGAACCAGTCCGTGCTGCTCTGTCCGTCCCCGGCATATGGATTATAAATATAGGCCCACTCATCCCGATAGGTCCTGCCGCTGCTTGCAAAACTCCATCTTCCGTCTGTCTGACGGCTCCAGGTTCCCGTCACAGAACCTGCCGGAGCTGAACCAGTTCCTCTGGCCGGGGAGGCTCCCTTGAAGGAGGAACCGCCGCCTCCTCCGCCTCCACCTCCGCCACCTCCTCCGGACCCTCCGGAAGAAGCGTAAGTCTGGTCGTCAATGGTCAGCTTCAGCTGAACGGGAACGGAATCACTCATCGTTCCATCCGGGCTTTTCACGGAAATCACCGCCTGGATTTCGGCACCCTCCGTGCCGCCTGCCGCGTTTTGCAGCCACTGGGGCGCGATATTCCCTTCTCCGTCTAAAATAACCGGCGCAACGAACCCTTCCTCCGATACTGTCAATACGGAAGAATCGCTGCTCGTCCAGTTCCGGTTCACCGCCGCCTGCTCCGGGTACCGTATCGCGGAAAACTGTTTTCCCTCCCCACCCGACCAGGCATAGGTGGGACTGCTGCGGCGCCCTGTCTTTTTCAGCGCAATCTCGAAGCTCTCGGTCTGACGGTCCGCCTCCAAAGCATGGGCCGCAAAGTTTAAGGTGATTTTACAGGAGCCGGCCTTGCCGCCGTCCTCCGTCCTGGCTGTAACAACAACCTCTCTCTGTCCCTGGTAGGGAGCCTGTTTCATGATTTCCTGTATCCAGGCAGCGTCCTCCTTCACCGTCAGCTTTCCATTCTCCACGGATAATGCTTCCGGGTCCGATGATTCCCAGAGAACGGACCGATTGTAGGGCTCATGGACGTCCTGAACCTCCAAATCGGGTAGGACTGCGGCAGTCAGGGTATTCCTCTCCCCGAAACCTATTTTTTCCAGCAGTTCTGATTTGGTATCGCCCGAAAAACGATACGCCAGGTTATAATCCAGTTCCGTCCGGCTCAGCTCAATTCCCTCCGGATGGATGACCGTCTGGTCCTCTGTCACGAAATGCAGCACAACCTGGCACTGGGCTTTCACAATCCCGTGGGTCTGGTCTTCCGATGTGGCCGTTACGGTTTCCGTCACGGTTCCGCTTCCGGACAGCTTTAAATATCCTCCGTCGGCCTCCTTTGCCCTGTCGTCGGCATTTACGATATTCTGAATCCAGGCCGGATGATTCTCCCCACTTAAATCGCAGACAGCCCCAATCCGGCACTCCTGTCCGTTGGTCCCGGAAGGAGTAAGGGTAATCAGCTTCCCATTTTCCGTGTCCGTCCAGCTCACATTTTTATAGAAAGGCTGAACGGGCTTCAGACTGGCGCTGAGGGCAAACGGTGCGGAAACGCCGTAGGTCTCCGTGGGATTCTTCCGGTCGCCGGTCAGCCTTCGGGTAATGTATAAATGAACCTGGGACTGGTTCAGATTTAAACCTTCTACCCGAATGGTGGTCTGGTCTTTAATCCGGAAGGATACCGTCACCTTGCAGGTCCCGGTCACAGCCTTCTGATCTACGCTGGTGGCCGGATTTGTGGACGCCGTCACCACCGCAGGCTGGGTATAAATCGTATTCCCAATGGCCTGCTCATATCCTCCGTCCGCCTGGGCCTGCTCCGCTCTCCTGATGTGTCCCTGGATAAAATCGGAATCCAGATTGGGGATAATCCGGGCGTCGCTCTGGGTATAGCCGCCGGTCCAGCCGTCCTCAAACCGGATCAGGTCCGTATCGTCGATGGACCACAGCACCGTTCGGTCCGCCGTGTCGCCGGCCCCGTTGTGCTCCGCATGGATTCTCACCGGCAGCGCCTCCACCGAAGCATCCTGTCTGCCGTTGATATAACGGGCAATTAGGGTTCCCTCCCCGTCACGCACCTCCAGCGTAATCTCCGGATTTTTCCGATCCCCCGTCCGAATCTGCACCACAGACAGTTCCGCCTCTTTTGGCTCCATGGTTAGCTCCGTGGTCACCTTCACATATTCCGCGTTCAGCTCCGTATCGCTTTCCGGCATCTCAAAGGTATAGCTTCCGCCGCTCACATAGGTCATGGGACGGGGAACTCCCTCCTCGTCGGTATAAGTCGGCGGTTTTACCATTCCCGGCTCGTCCTCGTCATAGGCCAGCTGGTATCGGTTTCCATTTTGATTTTTAGCGGCCGTTGCAACGGAAATAGTACAGCCCGCCGGCGCTGCCGCCGGATGGTCCTTATCAATGACACGGTAATAGCTGTTGTTTCCGGACGGGATGGCCGTCAGGACCGCCACATCGTTATCATAGGTTCCATTGGCGTTTTTCGTATCAATCCGGGGAATGGAAATCAGATACCCTTTCACCGGCTCCCCTTGGTTTCCGGGCGCGTAGTGGTCAATTTTAAAATCCTGGCCCTCGCTGTAATCAATATCTACCTCCTGCCCTGTTTTCTGTGTGATAACATAGCGGATTCCATCCTCCAGCTCTTCGTAAAAATACCGTTCCCCGCTGGCGGACTCCGTACTCCCGGCTACCTGGACGTACTTTTTTCCATAATCCGTGAAATATCCGATATGGGCGTCCATGGTCCAGGTGTTGTCATCGGCAATGCCGGAACCGATTACCCGCTTGGCCTGGTTGGGGGAGGAGGCGTAAAGGAAGGACAGATTGTCGTTCGTTCCGGTGCCATAGCGGAAGCCATTTTTCGGTTCCCTGGTCCCGATAAATGTCCCTTCATGGGAAGCGGCTCCGTGATTGGTCCGGCTAATCTCTCCGTCAAATCTGGCAACCACCAGATTTCCCGATTCGTACAGTCCTGTGACGCCTCCCACCGCCGCAGTCAGATTCCCCCCAATGGTCCCTGCCACATAGACATTGTAAATGTCCGTCTGATTCTGCCTTCCGGCAATTCCTCCCACATATCCCTTTCCCTGAATCCGGTTGCTGTCCCCGTCCAGTGTAATAACCGAAAGGTCCACAAGCACGGCCCTCTGCACATTTCCGGCGATTCCGCCTACGTAACCCCCTCTGTTTTCCGAGTTGAGCACAACGTTATCTGCCCGGCAGTTTTCAATCACTGCCGGTCTTGATCCGCCTGTAACCTCGCCTGCGATTGCCCCGGCGTCTCCGTTGGCGTAGATTACACCGTTCACTGTTACATTATAAATTCCGGACTCTCCCTCCATGGAGCCAACCAGCAGTCCCACGTTATCCTGGCCGGATACCTCATCCGCCTCCAGGTCCAGGTTCTCAATCCGGGCATCCTCAATCCGTCCAAACAAGCCCAGATAAGAATAGTCATAATCGGACTTTGTAAACTTCAGCCCTGAAATCCGGTTTCCGGCTCCGTCAAAGTTTCCTCTAAATGCATTGGAAGGAGCTTTCCCCAAATCCGATCGGTTCTGATACCAACCGATGGGATTCCAGCAACCCTTATTCAGTTCCAGGTTTCCCAGGTCAATGTCGCTTTGAAGTTCAAAATACCGCCCTTCAAAATCCTCCCCCTGGGCCACTGCCTCCGACAACCCCATCAGTTCCGAAAGGCTGGTGATTTTGTAGGGGTTGGTTTCCGAGCCGGTTCCGTCCCAGTCCATCTTTGCCCCGGACCACTCTTCCCAAAGGTCTCCGGTGGCGGAACTTCTAAGGGAGACAGCCGGGACGGACAGCATTTGATTCAGCATATCCCCTGGCGCGGCGTTTGATGGAGAAGATACCGGCATATCCGCGTTTGACGGAGAAGATGCAGGCATATCCGCATTTAACTCGCTAGCTCTCCTTCCCTGAACGCTGTTTTCCCATTGGACGCCCCTCTGTCCCTCAATCTCCCGGCTCCCTGCGGCGGCGAATCCTGGCGCCGTCTGGCCAATGGTCATTGCCGCTGCCAACAGCCATACAGCCGGTCTTTTTCCTGTCCTTTTTCTCAATTTTTTTCCTCCTTTAATCCTGCGGCATCACAAATGCCGGTCTGATTCCATATACCGTTGTCTGAGCCTGCTCTGGCTCTCCCGCCCCTCCTTCCGCTTTTACTGATGCCGGATGCAGATTTCCATGAATCAAATCCACAACATAGGCATATCCTGTCTGAAATTCTTCCGAATTTCCCATTGGACTTCTCAGCCAATACCCTTTTGAAGTATCTGTCTCCTGAGTTTCCGGATTTTCCCGGTCAGCCCCTTCAAATTTCCACAGATATTCTTTGTATTTCACTGCCTCGTCAACCGAAAGAATGAACAAACGGGCATTTAGCTGCTGATTTCCGATGTAGTACGGCTTTAAAGCATTCGTATCAAAATCCGACCACGCGCCTTCCGGGCTGCTTCCCATGTAAGCGTAATCGGAGCCAATCTGAACCGGTTCCGTATTAAAAATCTCCTGGGAGTCCAGCCAGTTTCGGATATCGGAATATTTGTAATCGTTCTGCTCCCCGAACTTCGCGATTGGACCTGGCCTGAAAACATATTGATGGCTGCCGTCCTCCTGCTCTTCCAGCCGGTAATCAGAGCCGTAATCCGCAGGAATCACGCTTTCACACAAAAACAGTGCCAGCCGTCCATGGTTTTGCTGTCCATCCGAATAGTCCTGGTCAATGCAGCGGAACAGGTATTCCCTTCCGTCCAGCTCTACAACCTGGAGGTCGTTCAGATTCCAGTGAATCCGTTCCGGAACGCCCGGCTCCGGCTTTTGCAGCACAACAGCAATCCGTATCCCGTAAGAGGTATTCTCCGGGTCCTGAAGGACGTATTTACCCTCTTCGTCCACGCCCCATACAAATCCCTCCTGGCTGTCCCGGAGCAGAAAATTTCCTCCTGTAATCCTCGCCCGGTACCGTTCGTACTCCTCCATGGACAGGCTCATGGCATAGGCCGCCGCCGCAGTCTCCTTCGTCCGTATCCCCATCAGGCCGCTTTTGATGGAGAATCCATTTTGAAAACCGTCTCTGAAATACCGGTAAACGATACTGTCCCCATAGGCCGCCGGCCCGTATCCGCCAAACTGCTCCAGCGCCACCGGCGTATCCGCAAGATAGAGCATCCCGCCCTCATAGTCCTCATCGATGCAGGTAAAAGTCAGCCCCGTCTGGTTCAGACTTGTCTGGATCCTTGAACCGAGAGATTGAGGGATTGCCCGCCTGCAGCAGCGATCGCAGATGGAATCCCCATCTTCATCCCCATGTCCCATAGGAGCTGCCGCAATCTCCCGCTCCGTCCCGCAGCTTTGACAGACGTACCGGACGCTGCCTTTTGTCAGGCATCCCGCCCCCTTTTCACCTTCACGCACCCAGATATGGCTGCAATGCCCGGGTGAAAATGCTTTTCCAATCCCCATCCTGGCAACGTAATACCAATCATCTCCGTCCTGGATTTTCTCCTCCAGAAGGTTGGAATAAACCGCCTGGTCCCCATAGCGCTGCGCAATTACTTTGCCGTTGGGAATCAGATTCTTCCCAATCACGTAGAATGTATGCCATTCCCCGTCATCTGCCTGAGAGGCGATGCTGGCTACACGTGCCGCATTTTCTTTCTGGCTGGATACAATCATTCGTCCATCCGGTATATTCTCCGGCGCCTCTCCTGTGATCAGGCTCTCACAGATTCTTGCCATCTGCAGGTACTCCTCCAAGGAATCTCCGGCTTCTTCCTTCCGCCCTGTTCTCTCCTCGGAAACCGCCGTCTGAAACGGTTTGGCACAGATTTCCCTGGGACAGACAGCCAAAAGGAAAACAATGCTCCCAAAAAGCGTCATTTTTTTGATACCTTTCATGGAAACGCCCCTTTCTTTATCAAAATATAACTGTTCAGGACAGCTTAGTTGCCGATTAACAAACGAAATGATTCCGAAACGAAAATGACGCGAAACAAGACCTGACAGAATCTATAGACAACATCAGATATGAAAATGAACCAAGATCAGAAAAAAGCAGAAATAATCTCTGAAAAGGCAATAAACCACAACATTGCAGCGATAACTAAAAATACTCCTGAGTAAAAATTAAGATAAAAAGATAAACAGATATTAAAGATACAACAGACGGCACAATCTGCCGCAGAAACCATTTTAGAAAGAACCGCCGTTCAAGCTGTAAAAACAACTGCGGCTTATCATCATTATATCACACTATGGACATTTGGCAAGTAATTTTTATTATAATTCTCCCCCTGCCAAGCTCTAAAACCCGGCCTGATACCAGCCCGGGCTCCGTCAGCTGTCTTTACCGCAATCATACCGCATAATTCCCCGAAAGGTGCAGCTGACGGATATTTTTACTCAGCAGATATCATGCAAATACTCCTGGGCATGGCAGAACGGCTATTTTCAGATCATTCTCTCCGATATTTTCTGTCCCATTCCCGGTCCTTCCCAGGCTCCGGAATTAGCCCTTCCGTTGACTGGTACAGATCATCCGCAATGGTTCTGATCACATCCGCCAGCTCCAGACAGTTTAGGTCAAATGCTTGTTTTACTGCCTCCTCCCCCAGCCACGCTCCCAGGATATTTCCGCAGATCGCCCCCGTGGAGTCGCTGTCTCCTTTATGGTTGACCGCAGCCCGGATCGCCGCAGCGAAATCATTCTGGTAGCGCACCGCACAGAAAACAGCGATGGCCAGGGCCTCATCTGCCACCCAGCCCTCGCCCAGCTGATGGATCCCCTCCAAATCCGGCACGCTTCCATCCAGGGCAAGCCCCACAGCCTTCTTTAACAGGCCGCTGCTGCTGAAGCAGTGATACACCACTTCCTCTAGGGGATCGCAGCGCTGTGGGCTGTACTGAACGATCTCCCAGATCAGAGCGGCCAGCGAGGCCGATGCTTCCCTGGCTGCCGGATGCCCATGAGTAAAATCCGCATCCACATGGGCCATCTTAATCACTGCATCCGCTTCCTCTCCCCCGGAAAGCTCCGGATCATAGCCCACGCTCAGTCCATAAGGCGCTGCCCGCATCACAGTCCCGCAGCCCTTGCTATTGTTGTCCGCCAAAATCGCCCCCCGTCTTCCCGCCGTCCGGCGAATAGAGGCCAGGCACGTATTCCCCGGAGCCCGGCGGGCGTGAAGGCCCTCCACCTCATACAGCCACATCCTCGGCCTTGGGTCATCCCTGAGGCAGCACTCATCCCCCTGGGTTCCCAGCCATTCCTGGTAAGCCCTAAGCAGATTTTCCTTCCAGTTGCAGTGGATGGATGCGCTGCGGATCAGGGCGTTAGCGGCAAACAGGGTCATCTGGGTATCGTCGGAAATCACGGCAGGATTTCCCGCCTGGGAGAGAGTCTGAATCCCCTTCTCCCCATATTTGCGGAAAATTCCATCCTCTTTCATAAATTCCACCGGATATCCCAAGGCGTCCCCCACAGCGCCGCCTAAAAGGCACCCACGGTAGCGGGACTTCCTTTGCCGCTCCATCGCTCCCCTTAACAATATCTCCCCAGGAAAGCAGAAGGTTCTTTTCCCGGCACCATCCGTCACCTGCAGAAAGCTGCCCTGAAACAGGATCTGGGCGTCCCCCAGCCTCAGCTGATCGCCCTTTTCCAGGACTTTTCCCCTTACCTTTTTTCCGTTCAGCTCCACTCCGTTGGTGCTCTTGAGATCCCGGATCAACCAGTGTATTCCATCATAATAAAAGCAAGCGTGCCGTCTGGATACCCGCGATCCCTTCAGACGAATCTGGCAGTCTGCCTCCCGGCCCGCGTAAAATTCCGTATGGATCATCCCTCCGTCCCAAAGCTCGATTCCGATTTCGTAAGGATCAGAGGCCACAAAAACCTCCCTTACATAAAGAAGACTTCCCCACTCATATTCTGTCCCGGCGCTTCCATCTTCCAGCCAGACTCTAGCAGCCGAATCCAGCCGATACCACTGCCTCTCATAGCCCGACTCTTTCCAGACGCGTTTATACAGAGTCCCATATACGGAGTTTTGAAAGTATTGAACCTTCTTATTATCCCCCTTGACAAAAACAGGCGGATAGATCGGCATCGCCGGATCCTGCCACTGTTCCGGAAGCTCCTCCAGAGGCCAGAACTGTCCCCCATCGTTCATTCCTACCGGAAACTGACAGCGATCCAGCCACTCCCTGGCAGCCAGCTCCGGAATCGGCGCATCCAGGGCCTTTGCCTGAAAGCGCGAAACCGCCTTCTCATACAGTTCTTTGTCCAGGGAAAACTCCATGGTCTGGTATGCCTTCCATGTTTCATCATCGGGCAGATGAAGAAGGAAAATACCGGTTTTTCCCTTGTAAGCAACCTGTCCCAGTACCTTAAAATGGGCGTCCTTATTTGCCACATGGAGTTCCCAGTTGGTTCCATTTTCCAACATAGCCAAATTCTTCATATGATTGGAAAGGATCACATAGCGGCAGCTGGTGACCATACCCCCAAACCGGATGGTGGCGTCCGTAAATCCTTTCTCCCGGATGATCATCCCCGCCTTGTATTTTTCCGCAAGCTCGGGAGGCAGGTTCACATCCCGGGCAAACAGGGTGATTCCCGGGTACATGCTGCTCATCAGTAGGGAGATAAACGAATTTTTCTGCTCTTTGGGCGGATCTTCTGCTTTTGTGAAATCAAACATATTCGTCCTCCATTTCCCCTTATTAATATGATTGATTATAACTCTATCAATATGATCATGTCAATTTTACGATAAAATTCACCCATTCTTTCCATATTTTTGCTCTTCGGAGGCTCATAAATATCAAAAAGGAAGCGTGACCGAAATCACACTTCCCTTCCTGATACGACCAAACCGCCGTCTCTTTTATTTACTTGTTATTAATAGCAGCCTGTGCCGCTGTTAAAAAACCACAGCGACCTATATCACTATGAAAATACTACAACAGAAATAAGCGCCAATGCTATTTTTCATAATAATATCATTTCGTATTACCGATGTCAACTATACATAAACCTCTATGTTAAGGTCATCCCAAGCATTAGGCCTCATAAATGACCCATTTGCTTTCCTATAAGCCCTTGCCTGCTCATAAGTTAGAGTAGTGCTATATACCAGCTTCCGCTTGTCCTTAACTATTATACAAGGCTTAAATGCAGACTTTTTCTCAATCCTTATCTGATGTTCTAAAGGTATTCCACAAGCCTCGGCTGTACTATCTTGTGCAGACAAGCGCCTTATATCGCTGGTATTATCAAGATTGCTCAGATTAAGGAACCACTTGTACGTAGAAGCCTTCTCATAGTAAACGATATCCACCATCCTGGTAATCACATCTCTATCTATTTTTCCCTTACTGAAATCCAATGTCTCCTTCATTGTATTTCTGATACCATCTATAAGACTGTCTAGCCCGATTACAGTAGAGTCTGCTTTCTCTTTTAAACCTGTTATTCGTTCCTCATATAGCTTTATATTTTCGTCACATTCCTGCAATTTTTCTCTTAAATTGTTTTTATCCATCAAGCCATCTGCATACATGTCAATATACTTGTCTTTCCTCTTTTGGTACTTTAATATTTTGCTGTTTAGGTCATTTATCTCGCTTTCCCTGTCGTCTTTATCAGCCTTATAGCATTCACGGATTATCTCAAGAGCCACCTCAACTTCAATGCCTCGATTAGCCCACAGATGTTCAAAAATATGCTTCGCCATGAATTCCAGCTTCCACTCCGGCACACTAGGATTGTCACACGCCCGTTCAGTATCTAAGCCCATCTGTTTTCTAACCTTTTTAGACCTGTTTGCCACCTGATTCCTACACCTGTATCCAACCACGGGTTCATTGTCTCTAACAACTCTCCATACATATCCTTCCATACTGGAACCACATCCGCATATGATTTTGGATGTCCAGATATGTGTCACTTTCCTTTTTCCTACAGTCCTCTCACCATCTATTGTCATAACCTTTTGCTTTTTCATAGACTGTATTTTCCGATAGTCCTCGATACTATATAATGTAGGAACATCCACTTTCTTCAAGTAAACACTATCTTTGGATTGCTTCTCCCTTTTCTGCTCCAGAAAATTGTTTATTTTTTCCTGTCCAAGTCTCTGATATCCAGCATAAAACGGATTATCCAGTATCCTACTTATACTGGAAACGTACCATAGTTTTCCGCCAGTGGCCGTTTTCCTTCCCAACCGTTCTAACTCCAATTTAATATCAGTCAACGATTTTCCTGCAAGGTACATATCCTTTATCAGTATGACTGTCTCCGCTTGTTCCTCATTGATTGTATAGGGTTTACTACGACCGCCTCGGGGATTATACCCAAGTATATTTCCTGAACCCCAAACACTATTCTTCTGATACTTGGCCACATGGATACCAGCTTTACAGCGTTCACTATCCCTGCGTGATTCTTCCTCTGCTATCATACTCATAAGGTTTAGTTTAAACTGATCTTCTGATCTCAAACTATGGATATTATCGCTGACAAAATAAACCTCTATGCCCAGTTTTGCAAGTTCCCGAGTATAGGATATACTCTCTATAAAATTTCTGGCAAATCTTGATACCTCCCTTGTGATTATGATGTCAAATTTTCCTTTTTTGGCATCATCTATCATAGACATAAAGCCTTTACGCTTCTTTGCCGCAGTACCAGTAATACCCTTATCCATATATCTACCAACAAAGTCATACCTGTCACTAAGGCGATTTTCCATTTCGTCATACCAAAGCAACTGATTTTCAAAAGCATTTACCTGCATTTCTTTTTCAGATGATACCCTTGCATACACAACTGCTCTCGGTTTTTTTATTTGATTCACAACCATAAACCTCCTTGTCTAATGTAGGGCTTGCACCTATCGATACAAGCCCCAAAAATCAATCAATTTTGTACTTCTTGCAGATATTACGATACGTTTCTTCATTGATAAGTTTCTTATCATACATGATGCGCAATATCATAAGAGTACCATCACTGACCTTCTGCACCTTATCCTCACTTTCCGAAAAAGTGCTATCATCTCAGTGTATTACCACCATATCTCTAGACGGATTTCTCCGCTTTATAATCTCCGCATTTTTTCTAATATAATGTTATAAAGAAAAAGCAGATTGCTTTTTTCTCCTTTCAATTTTGAGGGAGGGTACCGCAAAAAGCCTGTCCTGTCATTGGACGTAATCAACGGAATTTCAAACGCTGATTTAGAAGTTTTCACGGTTCCTCCTATAAACAAACTGTTTCTTACTGCTTAAAATCCCCTTTGATTGGATAGGAAGTCCAGATACACTCCATTTTCCGCTTCCTTTCCTCACCATAAAGGCTCATATTCATCGAAATGGCCTTTTCCCCCATTTCATATTTCCAAAAGCCGTACTGCTCACAAAGGATTTGCTGGTAGAGCTTGCTGTCATATCCAGAAATCATGATATTGGGTATATCCTTTATGGCTTCCAACAATCTCTGATGTTCCTGCTCACTTGTCATGTTGTTTGCATATTCTGCCTTATTATCCAAGTATGGAGGGTCAAGATAATACATGGTTGTTTTCATCTGCTCAGGGTTTTCCTTTTCTTCTAAAAGTAGGTCTACCATATCCATGTTCCGCACCTTGACCCCGTCAAATGTAGATAGAAGGTCTCTCCGATTCAGTAACGACTCTTGTCTATGATGAGGAGAAAAATCCCTACCGTTTCCATTAAATCCATAAAAAAACCTGTACCAGATATAAACTGCTCTCTGCGTCTCCGTGATAGGACGCTTATTTTCCAAAGCGTCCCCACAAAACTTATATACTCTTTCAGAAGGCTCCAGCTTCATCAGCTTATACAAAACAGCTTCCCTTTTCTCTGGATTGCTTACTGTCCGTGCCAAGGTAACAATCCTCTCGTCTATGTCGTTGGAAACACGTTCTTCAAATAAACCAGCCGAAGCACTAACGATATTCCCTGCTCCAAAATTGGTATCGACCAACCGTGTAATCTGTTTACCCTCTGCATTGACATAGCGGAAAAGCTCCACATAATGCTCGGCATCATTACCTTTAGCTCCCATATATGGATAAAGCCCTGTATAAAATTTCGGTCCCATCGCTTCCTCCTTTATGAAGTCGCAAGCTGCAGACACCGTCCGTGCTCTTTTCCAATGTTAGGAGTCGCCTGATTCACAATACAGCCAGCATGGAACAAAATATCTTTGGATTTCTTCTTGGGAAGATTGAGCTCTTTGACCAACTGATTAAAGTCTCTCACCCGAATATATCTGTCTCCATTTGGTTTGACGAAGCTCGCCTTAATTACTTTAGGCATTAATTCGGAAGCCACCCGTTCCTTCAAACTATCCTCCTGCTGAATACAGAGGTTTGCTTCAATTTCCTTCTTCATATAGGAAATTACCTCATCAACATTTATATCCAGCTCAAACCGTTTCTTTACTAGGTCAGCTGTTACACTTAGAAGGCTCCAGTACTCACACCAACGTGAAACAATCTTGTGAATTTCAGCTCCACATTCTGACTCCAGCTGTTTCCGAATTTCATGGGCTTTAGATAGGAGCTCTTCCACCCCATACTTTCTTATCTCACTTACTAAAATAGCGAATGTCGTACCAGCCGTCTCTTTAGCACTTATTCTGCACTGCTCAATCTCTTGTGCATCATCAAAAAGGTCAGCTCCCTCTACATACATTGGGAACGCTCTGCCATATATACCCTTGATATCCGAACTGATGTCAAGCAGATTGTTCTCCTCCGCAGTCATCAGGATTGTTGTCCTGAAATGTTCACCCACACCTTTTTTAGTTGTCCTTTCCTTTCCATTTGACAGTCCAAAAATAAGTGTACGGAGCGCCTTTATTTCTTTACTGCTGTCCATATCCACTAGCGAGGTATCATCAACACAAACTGGGATTCCAAAATTATTCACAATACATTTTGTCAGCCCTCCCTTTGTAGCGTCAAAATCAAGCAATGTCTTGTCGTTTGGAGGAACCGCCAACGAATTGAGGTATCTCGCTACTGTACTTTTACCTGTACTGCTTTCCCCATATAGAAACAGGATTGGAAGGTCATGCAAATCATCGTCGCAGGCAATCAGTGGAGAAACCAGTGTATGCAGGAGCAAAAGCGCCCGCTTTGGATTTTTTGTAAACGATTTCAGCACCTCCAAATCTACCTCCTGTCTACCACGAAATACCTCAGGCTTGTAAATCTTGCCGTCTTTTTCAATATCAAAGGCTCCGCAGAATACTCCATCAGGTCTGAAACCTAACGTCTCATTCTCTTCCCTAATGGGAAGCATTTCAAGATTGCTCTTCAATTCTTTATGAAGCTGGTTCAAGGTTACAACATCCAAGCAGATCCCCGTGTCTATCAAGTCCTTCTCTCCTTTTCGAATTTGAGAAAATTTAGCTGAAACCTCCTTGCCATACGTACCATTTTTTATCCACCGCAGTACAACATAGTGGAACCCATCTTTATCAATCTTTTTATATGCTTCGATATCATACCCCGCGTATGAAAAAATCACCTTTCCTGTATTATTGCGGTTCGCAGCATTTACTTTTATAGTTTGTAGAACCATTAAATTCTCCTCCTATATTTTTTTTTATGGTTCAATCATATCATCTAAAAGTAATTTTGCGTTTTTAGTAGTAAAATAACTTTTGTTTTATAGGCTTTTAAGCAACAAAATAAGTAACAAAATAGCGATATTTAAGCAGTCCAGTAACACGGAAAATGCGCCTCTGTAAATCGAGCGTTATTTCAAAATGGCACAAAAAAAAGAGGCATTGTCTGCCTCCTTTTACTGTATCGCCATTATGATTTTTTATTTTCCTTGCTGTTTGTGCTCTTTTTCTTTAAAAGGGTTACTGTCCGTATATATGTAAGCTGTTCCCGCAATGCCCGTTCATATCGTTCCAAAAGATTGTCATTTTCAATTTCTCGCAAGGTTTCAAAAGTAAACCGCTCTAACGCCTTCGTCAGAACTTCAAGCGTTTCACCAGTTTCAATAAAATGTTCCTTAAACCTAAAATGATATAGAAGTTTTTCATAATCTCTAGAAGGAACATCATTTTCCGAAGTATTCTTGTAGCTCCGTCGAATGTCCTGTAGCACATAACGTTCGATACCCCTTAACGCCCTTGTACTCTTTGGCAGTACCTTTGCACTTCTGTATTCTTTATTTTGGAAAAGCTCGTCCCGAATTTCCTTTAAGTCTCCCCATTTTTCTTTCCACGCAAAAGAAAATCCATCCAGCATTCCTTGTTCAATAGAGGTCTTTCGTTTCTCGCCTTCGTGCTTTACAAGAAAGGTCAGACGTCGATACAAAACCCAAACCGCTTCAATATGTTCCGTAGCCGAACCAGTGATAAACAATCCCCTTTTCCCTAAAAACCACTCTTTACTGATTCCAAGTTTAGACTTGAATTTTTCCGCAGATTTATCTGTCATATGGGAGCGGGTCTCATCATTGTTCAAGCCGCCTGCCAAGTCTGTCAGCATTCTTTTACCATTTAAGCCAATATACTCAGCAAGCTGTTCTATATACTGCTCTCTCTGCTCATTCCCCTTCTTCCATGCCAGTACCATTGTCATAACATTGATTGTAATGACCTCCGCTTCCGTCACAGGCATTTTGATTTTATCGTTTGCTTCCTCCGCTTCTCTTTCCAATTTGGTGTTTAACTGGTCTATAGTCATAATGCCTCCACAAGATTTGATATCTCCATGATAGCATATCATTATGAAATAATCCAAAATTTTTGTTAATTTGGAACTGTTTTCTTTTTCAATACACCTGCAGACGAAGCGCCTGTTTCTTATCACCAAAATCTTTTCCCTCCTATTATCGATACGCCAATAAACCAAAAGAGCTTTTCCGTCTGATACAAGGGGTCTGCAAAACTCGCTTACTGGATGTATCTATGCAATCCTCATATCCATATCAAAAGCGCCACAGCTTTTTAACAATGCACTTTTAAAATCTCTATCCCATCAAGTCCCATCAGGAGTATCGGATTTTCCAATACTGGATAGAAGAGTGCTTCCCATTTATCAAAATATCTTTTTCTTTCCTGATATCAATAAGCTCTATCAAACCACAAAAAAAGTCGGACACCTGTTTCAGTGCCCGACCTCTTCTTAGAGCCTGCTATCCTATATCATCTGTCCGTTTATCCCATTGTTCATGGAAGCCGACACAGCCTTTGTATATTTCATAAGAGCTTTTTCCAGATCCTCAACATACGCCGACAGCAACGAAATGTCCGCATTATTTATGATCTGGCTTCGGATAAGCAATGCTCCGTTCTGCTTCAAGTAAATGGAAACTGTACTCCCATCCACCGTTACGCGAAACCTTGATCTTAAAGCTGTATAGTTACTAGCCATAGCTTTAGCCTCCTTTACAAAAAATTTTAAATATATCCCATACACAATCCCAAGCTCAAAATCATGTTCCGATATCTGTAAAACTGTCAGGAGGATTTCCAGCCGCTTACAGACTTTCCGCTTATGACTGCAAAAAGCAACTACCAGCTTCCGTACTGCCGACTTCTCTTAATTGGAATTGGACTTGAATTGAGAAATCACGTTCAAAAGAAAAGCAATAAACTTCATTTCCGACATGCACAACACCCACTGCCTTCTTTACAAAACTCCAATGTAGGTTCTTCTACCCCCAATCCGTTTTTACTCTAATTCTATATCAATTGGAGTTTTACAAACCCACTCTCTTCCCCAACTGTAGCAGCTCTTTTTCTCCACTACCCCATATATCCAACCAAAAACCTCATTTTCATACCCCAAATCCCCAAAAACAAGCCGCTTTCAAAAATTTACAAAAATCATATAAAAAC
Organism: uncultured Clostridium sp.; assembly: GCA_900547035.1. Classification (GTDB taxonomy): domain Bacteria; phylum Bacillota; class Clostridia; order Lachnospirales; family Lachnospiraceae; genus Enterocloster; species Enterocloster excrementigallinarum. The sequence goes on from URFM01000004.1 coordinate 38,787, forward strand.
TCTAATTCCATATCAATTGGAGATTTTCATAAATCCTACCCACAATGCTCCCATGTACTGTATCTGAAAAATTAAACAGGAGCTTACACACAGTCAAATCCGCTGTCGGCTCTTCTTTGTTTTTAAGCAGATTTTTTGGAATACTCTCTTATCATCCGATCCAAAGTGGGGCGTGAAACCTTTAAAAGCTCAGCCATTTTCTTTTTTGTAATCTCCCTCTTCTGATAAAGTGCATAATACTTTTCAAAGTCCGCCGCTTCTTTCTTCTTCCGTCCCTGATAAACTCCCTTGCTCTTTGCAATCTCAATGCCTTCTCTCTGACGCTCCAACAGGTTCTCACGCTCGAACTCCGCAATCGCGCCTATCAGGGTAAACATGAGCTTCCCATTCGCTGTATCCGTATCAATGTTCTCTTTCAAGGAAACCAGACGCACCTTATTCTCTTTAAGCAACTCCGCAATCGAAAGCAAATCTCTCACATTTCTTGCCAATCTGGAAAAATCAGCCACATAGAGAACATCCCCGTCCCTGACAAACCCCAACGCCGCCTTCAGCTGTTCCCTGTCTCTATTCTTACCTGAGACTTTTTCAATAAAGTACTTTTCAATCCCATAAGGCTCCAACGCCTTCAGCTGTCTGTCCTCGTGCTGGTCTGCGCTAGAAACCCTTACATAAGCTACATTCATAAATCAAGCTCCTTTCGGTTTGTAAAAATAAACTCTTGACCCGTTTTACAAAAAGTAAAACAATTCATTTACAAACCCATGCTTTACGGAATGTATCTTAAAAAGCAGTAACCCAAGCATCGTAAAAGAACTATACCCTATTTTTACTCCCAGACAAACCCTCCCTCCACCAACCCCTCAAAATCCTCATCAACAAATTTTCACGGTATCAACTGCAATGCATACCATTTTTACCCCTACTGCACCCACATTTCAAAGGCCCTATGCAATACTCGTTTTTTCATGCCGGAACCAGTTTATTTCCCGGCCAGGAGAGTGGGGAACCGTTTTGAGTTTTTGTCTGGAACGGAATTTATTTCTTAAAAATGCTGAGAATTTCTAGAATGCAGCCCCTCTGGGACAAAGAGTATTTTTAACATGCACTATTAAAAATTTCCTACCAGTATCATTTCCGTAAAACACGAGTTTGAAAACATGCTTCATTTTTGTTAATTGTTAATTTCTATCCGATGTTGAATAATTCTAAAGAAGTTATTATCGAATTGTGGTATGAAGTTTTTGATTTTATCAGTGCAAAATTTGGTTCAATTTTCATATAGGTCAGCGTATCCTTTTCTCCTAAAGTACAGTGTCTCTCCTGGTTGATTTACATGAAGCTTCTTTTTTGAGATTTTTTTGATTATACCTTCTACCCTGTTCCCATCAGCTGTGAGCACTGATTTTGGATTCCCAAGCACTATGTAAACACCCTCTATACTATGCAGTTCATCTACGTAAACTTTCATTCCTATTTTAAGTTCATCCAGCCTGTATCTTTTCATATTAACTGTCTCCTCAAATTTAGTTTGAGGGTATCACTTTCTAAAAAGCGATACCCTCAATGCTTGAATGCAATGCTATTCAATTTTTATTATGTCACTCTCTCTCTCTTAGTATCCATATACTCCATCTGGTAAACCAGTTCCGCCACCTGTAGGTGTAAAATCTCCAACTGGTTTTCTAGGAACTTTGGTGCCATCGTTATTACCAGTGTCACTACCTGTATTATCAGTCTGACTTGGTGTCTCCTGTGAAGGAGAAGGTGTAGGCTGTGGTGTAGGTGTCTGTGTTGGGGTGTTTGCAAAAACTACTACGCCACCTTCTACATGCTTCGTGTTCTCTACATTCGGTACGTTATCTACATTCACATTTGCTGCTCTTAGCTGAGCTATCGTATCAGCACTTAAACTTCCCTCATCGTCTGCATTGACACTGGCTGAAATGGTAACTCCATTGTAGACACTTCCATTTTTAAGCATTTTTCCATAGGTTCCTGTACCACGAACTGTATCCAGAAGATAGTATTTGCCGCCATTGGATTTTACTACGCCCGTCAACATATTTCCATTTGCGTCTAATAGATACCATTGTCCATTGTCATGTACCCATGCACTGGTACAAAGCGAACCGTCATTCATTCTATAGTACCAGGTTCCTGATAAGTCCTCTTTTTCATTAAACCAGTTATCAGAATAAGCCTCTGCCGCCATTGCTGTGATTGTGATTATATTGTTCATCACAGGACATGTAAACATAATCCCTAGTAAAAGCTCTGCACTTAGTAATATATGCTTAGTTTTGCTCATTTGAGTTCTCCCTCCAATATGAGGGTATCAGCCTATAAACTGATACCCTCAATGCTTAAATGCAATGCTATTTAGTTTTTAAATTACCATCTAGGCATTGTTCCATTTGGAATAACGAATTCTATCTCGTCACTTCTATCTGTACCATCTTCGTTATATCTTTGTTTTTCTATTCTTTCTTGAATAGTTTGTACTTCCGTTCCAGTCTTTCTATATACTCCGTTAAACACTGTCCAGTCTTCAAGCCACGCAGTTGCATCATTTGCATATGTAAAAGTGATTTTGATATTTCCATCTTCCATCAGCTCATAAGTCTCCGGCAAATCAATGGCGGTAATAATATGTCCAACGCCTCTGTCGTCTGGACTTATAGCACCATAGGCTTTGGTTGTATCTCCATTTTGAAATATCAAATGATGTTCATTAGAGCCATTAATCATACTATGAGCATATAGTTGATACTCTACCGTAATACCGTTTTCATTAGCATCATAGACTTCTAACCAGCAGTTCTGGTCATCTGTCTTTACATAGGTTCCGATCCAGCGCTGTAACTCATTATTGTTTTGCTGGCCGCCAACTATTTTGGTCTGCACAACTCCATTGACAGTCCATGCTCCATTACCGTCAACTGTCGAACCATCAATAACAGTATTGACAGCCAGATAGCCGTTACCGTCAAAATAATAGCACTCAGCGATACCGTCACCATTTCCATCAAGCCACTGCCATCCATTGCTGTGCCATGTAGAATTATCGGCATTTGTGCCATACCACCAGCCAGTTTCATTTTTTTGCCAGCCAGAAGCAAAGGCTGGAATAGCTGTAAGTACAGATAAACCTGCACTCAGAACCAGTAATGCTGTTTTCTTTCTCATAGTTATCTCCTCTTACTTTCTATACTTGATTTGGATTTTAACAATGCACTTTAAAATCTGTTAATTGTTAATAGCTCATAAACCGTATTTATTTTTTATAGCCCTGCTCCTTCATCCACTGACGCAGATATTCCGCAGCTGCTTCTCCGCTCATTGACTTGTCCACTTCAACCTGTTTTACATAAAGGTTCGGAATATGTAATGCCTCAAATAAGTCATTTACAGCATATCCAAATATAATGGCTGTTCTTGCGTCAATGCCTTCTTCATCAAAGTTATTGATAAAGCGGTCATACTTCCACTCAGCATCCGTCCATCTACAATCCGGATCATATTCAGATACCAAGTCTGTCAGCTGTTTTTCCGTTACTTCTTTACTATTAAGCAAATCCCTTTCTTCTTCAGTCAGTTCACGGTTAAACACAACATCCACCCCATCAACTATCATGTCAGGATCCACTTCGTGTAATTGCTTCATTTGACTCTTATAGCACTGTTCGGCCAATTCCAATGCTTTAATCTTCTCCTCCAGTTCTATTGTCGGTTTTTTAGCCTGTCTTGCCTTCCATATCTGTGAGATTGCTTTTACGCCGCCCGCTATCAATGGCACAAGTACAGAAACTGTTTTTTCTTCGCCTATATTGATATTGAAATTTAAATTGATAATTGTTCCGTTGTTTTCCATACTCGTATGCTCCTTAGATAATATTTAGACAATTAAAAAAGGCAAGGCGCTCGGTTTCAACACGACACGCCTTGCCATATTTTCGAGTATGACAAGTAAACTCCCTGCATTTCTACTTGTCCATAATAGCTTTTTGGATTATAATAGAAACGCATAGCAGTGTAGCCCACGGTGAGGTGCTTCTACCAAAAGCACTGTTCACGTCTATCGAGTGTTGGCGCACTTGGATAGACGCTATGCCTTTTTTAATTATCAAGTCCATTTTAGCACGAACAGCACTTTTATTCAATCCTTAATTCCCCACATAACAGCCATATTTCATCATCACCACGCTTTCTTTTTGGTATAGACCTATCTTAACGCCGGATCTATGCCTTGTCAGTGGTGGAAATGCAAGGACTATCACGCCATCTTTTATAGAAGATGCACAAATACCACAGCCACATATTTAAAACAGAAGTCTTGTAAACCAGCCTGCCGCACATATATGCAATTTTCAATGTACCATTTCATAAGAAGCAACACTATTTTTGTTAATTGTTAATTTTCTTATATATAGAGCCACATTACAATGTACCAACTCATACAACGCCAAACAGCGTAATTATATAAGTACATTCTCAAAGCACTTCTTATTTAGCATAATCTATCATCCGAATTTTGCCCTATATATGGGACCAGCCAGCATATTATTCACTATTTCTATGCTCTGTTTTCCCGTCATCATCGGGGACAGAAATGTCCCCGACATATGGTAGGTGTAGAAGAGGGGCCACAAACCGCCTCATCTTCCATATGATCGGTCAGATTTTTCATGAGGAGATATCAGATAAACAGCCATCTGCTTACCCTAGCTTTTTATTGTTAATTGTTAATTGACCCTACAGCTTTTAGAGAAAGGGAGCCACCTATTGGCGACTCCCAGTCTGATACCTTACTTGTTCTTGCTTCTTCTGCCTCTCTTTCCTGCACGACGGGTTTCCCCATCTGCTTCATTTTCTTCCGATACAGCTTCATTATCCCCTTCTTCAAGCTCAGGCTCGGACTGCTCCACCAAAGCAATATCAGAGCTTTCGATATCCTGCTCGAATGTCTGGAACGGAGCTTCTTCCTGAGGTTCCGACTGCTCGGGGATTTCCGCCTCCGCTTCCAGCTTTACACTGGAAGCCTCACCTGTCTCCATACCATGCACCTTCTCTAAAATAGCCGCCATCTCAGCCGCTTTCTCACGCACATAGTTCCGAAGCTCCAATGCGCAGTCACAAAACTCCCCGTAAACACTTCTTTCCGCATCTGTCAGCTCCAAGGCATTGAAGGTACATCCTCTTTCAAGGTCGCAGTCAAATCTCTTACAGATGTTATAAATCTTTTCAAAAGCTGTCGCTTTTGCTTTTCCTGTACCCCTGATATATCTGCCCCTGCTTACTGGATAGATTTCCCCAGAAGAAGCCATTATCTTGATTGCACCTGCAATCACTCCGTCTGTCATATCCGTGGTGACGTGATCCAGAACGTATTCCGCGATTTCCTTACGCTCCACTGGCTCTTCCTTATCTGCCATAAAAGAAGCAATGATTGCTTTCACCTCTGCGGTTCTGCTTGAATAATTACTAAGTTCCATTCCGATTTCCTCCTTGAACTTTTTTATTATTTATTGTATCTATACTTTAACGCTGATTTCACTGGGTGTCTGTGGTCGAAATGCAAGGAACTATGCCCACTTTTTTAGAGCATTCGCACAGGGATTTCTTATGCCGAGTGCTGTTGCACAAATCCAGCTATAGGGTTCTTATTTTTCTTTAGAGAGGTCATACAATCAATCCGCTTTTATCATCTGAACATTGCAGTCCATACAAAGAATGTTGACGTCTTTCGTAGCCCTGACACTGTTCCCACAAACAGGGCAGTAATACTTCCTTGTACTGCTTTTCTTCCTAGGCTTATCCGTTCCCTCGGAGTCATCTGTCTGCAAGGCTCCAAGCCGATAATTCTCACAGGCATCATAAAGCCCCCAAGCCTTGAGGTTCCTTATAAACCCTTCTGTCGGTTCCGTCACGCTCCAGCCAATCGTTGGAGCATAAGCGATTTTAAGGTCACGCATTTCCGCCTCTGTCTTAAATCGCTTATTATGATATCTCCCATTATTGGACGTATCCTTGATACCTGTCTCCATACAGTAGATATGAACCATTTCATGAACCAATGTCGCCAGCACATTTTCAATAGGCCTTGAAAGATATTCCGCGCTTAAATTCAGTTCATAGTATCGGTCACTACCAGAAGCCCAAATTTTCTTTGTAGTGCAGTGCCCATAGGCTTTCAAACTGCTTTGAATGGTAATCATCACCATTGGTAGCTCCCCATTGAAATATTCCCTGTTGAATACCCCATAAGCATCCTCCAGTCTCTTTGTATCAGTACTTAACATAAAGCCAAACTCCTCCGTCCTGATTTTATATTTTTATTTTTTTAACACTGCACTGTTAAAAGGCTCAGTACGGATAAGGAGCCATGAGCATACGCCCATGGCTCCCCAGTCGCTTATTCACTGTCCTGTACCAGTTTCTCGACCATATCCAGAAACTTCTGGCACACCTGTTTGATCATACGGTATGCGGATAAAGATAAAGCCGCATACATGATAAACACCGCCACAATCACCACTGTAATCAGTATCTGGTTAAACATCATGTCAAAACCCTCCTTTCAAAGTGGAGCCATTCTAACGCTGATGTCCCATTTATTCTATAGTGCTTCTGCACGGGATTTAAGACAGATTTTTATGATGATTTACCAAATCGGACAGATATCCCATACCACTATCTCAGGATCCCATATCCCCATTAAATCGGACATCATAAGACCCCTCTGTGGCTTGCAAAACACCCCCTTAAACCCATTTGAACTGTCTCACCCTACACTTATACCACCTTTGAAAGAACTCCCCTTATAGCCCACAGCAGTTTTGCATTTCCATTTCTTTATTGCAGTTTTTGTAATTTTGTAACTCCTATCACTGCTTTACAGGCACAAAAATACCCCCTGATTTTCATCAGGGGGCACATAATTTAATTACCAGCTACAAGCAAACTTGTCAATTATGATTGCTGGTGCTCTTTAATAGCAGCCTGTGCAGCAGCCAGTCTCGCGATCGGAACACGGAAAGGTGAGCAGGATACATAATTCAGGCCAACCTTGTGGCAGAACTCTACGGAAGAAGGATCTCCGCCGTGCTCGCCGCAGATACCGCACTTCAGCTCCGGTCTTACGGAACGGCCCTTCTCAACCGCCATCTTCACCAGCTGTCCAACGCCCTCCTGATCCAGTCTTGCGAAGGGATCGGACTCGTAGATCTTAGCCTTGTAGTAGGAATCTAAGAACTTGCCGGCGTCGTCACGGGAGAAGCCGAAGGTCATCTGGGTCAGATCGTTGGTTCCGAAGGAGAAGAACTCTGCCTCCTCAGCGATCTTGTCCGCAGTCAGAGCAGCTCTGGGGATCTCGATCATGGTACCGATGTGGTACTGCATGTCGGAACCTTTCTCCTTCTTAACCTGCTCTGCGGTCTCCACTACGATATCCTTTACATACTTCAGCTCTTTCTTCTCGCCTACCAGAGGAATCATGATCTCGGGAACGATGTCGTATCCGCACTCCTCTTTCACCTCGATAGCAGCCTCCATAACAGCTCTGGTCTGCATCTTGGCGATCTCAGGATAGGTAACAGCCAGACGGCAGCCACGGTGACCCATCATGGGGTTGAACTCGTGAAGCTCATCGCATTTTGCCTTAACCTCCTCAGGAGTCATACCCATATCATCAGCTAAAGCCTTGATATCCTCGGGATCGGTGGGAACGAACTCATGCAGCGGCGGATCCAGGTAACGAACGGTCATGGGTCTGCCCTCCAGAGCCTTGTACATCGCCTTGAAGTCGCCCTTCTGGAAAGGAATCAGCTCGTTTAAAGCTTCCTCTCTCTGCTCAACAGTATCGGAAAGGATCATCTTGCGGATCTTCGGGATTCTCTCAGCGTCAAAGAACATATGCTCGGTACGGCACAGTCCGATTCCCTCAGCGCCCAGCTTCACAGCGTTCAGCGTGTCAGCGGGAGTATCGGCGTTGGTGCGAACCTGCAGAGTTCTGAACTGGTCTGCCCAATCCATAATTCTCTGGAAGTTTCCGCTTACGCTTGCTTCCTGAGTCTGAATGTCGCCCTTGTAAATCTTGCCGGTGCTTCCGTCCAGAGAGATGTAGTCTCCCTCGTGGAAGGTGTAGCCGCCCAGCTCAAATACCTTTGCTTCCTCGTCAATCTTGATTTCGCCGCATCCAGATACGCAGCAGGTTCCCATACCTCTTGCAACAACAGCTGCGTGGGAGGTCATGCCGCCGCGAACGGTCAGGATACCCTGAGCAGCATGCATACCTTCGATGTCCTCAGGAGAGGTCTCCAGACGAACCAGGATTACGCGCTCGCCTCTTCCGCCGATTCCGGCAGCCTTGGCATCCTCTGCGGTGAAGTATACCTTACCGGCAGCAGCGCCAGGAGATGCAGGCAGAGCCTCGCCGATTACCTCGCCGGCCTTCAGCGCCTCGGGAACGAAGGTGGGATGAAGCAGCTGGTCTAAGGACTTGGCCTCGATTCTGCATACAGCGGTCTCGGGAGTGATCTGTCCCTCGTCTACCAGGTCGCAGGCGATCTGGATGGCAGCGGGAGCGGTTCTCTTTCCGTTTCTGGTCTGCAGGAAGTACAGCTTTCCTTCCTCAATGGTGAACTCCATATCCTGCATATCGTGGAAATGATTCTCCAGCTTCATTGCCAGATCTACGAACTGCTTGTAGCACTCCGGCAGATCCTTCTCCAGCTGGGAGATGGGCTGAGGAGTACGAACGCCTGCTACTACGTCCTCACCCTGAGCATTGATCAGGTACTCACCGAAAATGCCCTTAGCGCCGGTAGCGGGGTTACGGGTAAACGCAACGCCTGTTCCGGAGGTGTTGCCCTTGTTTCCAAATACCATGGTCTGTACGTTAACGGCAGTTCCCCAATCGCCGGGAATGTCGTTCATACGGCGGTAAACGATCGCTCTGGGGTTGTCCCAGGAACGGAATACGGCCTTTACGGCGCCCATCAGCTGCTCCTTGGGATCCTGAGGGAACTCTTCGCCGTTCATAGCTTCTTTGTAAACAGCTTTAAAGCGCTCTGCCAACTCCTTTAAATCCTCTGCGGTCAGCTCGGTATCGTAATGTACGCCCTTGGCCTCCTTCATCTCATCGATGAGCTTCTCAAAGTAGGACTTGGGAACTTCCATAACCACATCAGAGTACATCTGAATGAATCTGCGGTAGGAATCATATGCGAATCTGGGGTTGCCGGTCTTCTTCGCAAATCCCTCAACCGCTACGTCGTTTAATCCCAGATTCAGAATGGTATCCATCATACCAGGCATAGAGGCTCTTGCGCCGGAACGAACGGAAACCAGTAAGGGATCCTCTGTATCGCCAAACTTCTTGCCGTTTACGCCCTCCAGCCATGCCAGAGCCTCGAAGATCTGATCCTGGATCTCCTGTGAAATCTGCTTGCCGCAGTTGTAATACTCAGTGCAGGCCTCAGTAGTTACCGTAAATCCCTGGGGAATCGGCATCCCTAAATTGGTCATCTCGGCCAGATTGCAGCCCTTGCCGCCCAGAAGGTTTCTCATTGCGGCGCTGCCTTCATGAAACTTATAAACCCATTTTGCCATCCGTGTTACTCCTCCTCGTATTCTATAGATTGGCATATCCGCTCATATCCAGCTGCTTGTCCTGGCAAGATGTCCGTCCCTGCTGTACATGAGCCTGAAAGCAGGGCGACGCACGAAAGATCTGCTGCCGCCCATCCCGTACATTATATATCAAAAGTGAACGACTCGTAAAGGCTTTTTCTGCAAAATTCCGGAAAAATTTTAGCAATTATATACTTAAAATTGGTGAAAGTGCTTTCATTTTCAGTCTATTTTCATATATCCGTTTTTTATTCGTATATACGATTGTGCGTTTCATCTTTCTGTCAAATGACGCTCATATACCGCTAAAATTTCCCTGTCACACATTCTCTCCCTCTCCGGGCAAATACCCATAAATTCCGCATACGTCAAATGAAATTGTATTCCTGGCCTGCAAATCTTTTTTCATATCTTCCCACCGGTCAATGAGACAATTATGCACCTTTCCGCAGTATACCTCCCCGTCTTCCTGAATTCGCCTCACCTTTCCCTTATCTATGCGGTTCTGACAGCGACCTACATAGCCTCTCCCATAGTGGAAATTACACCACCGAACATGCTCTTGAGCCGCAAGTATATCCAGAATCTCTCCCTCCTCCAGTGCCTTAAGGAACCGGTCCGTGTCTTTCACATATTGAAAGGTTTCCTTAACCGGCGGAAGCGCGGGAAGAATCTTTAAAAGCTCCTGCATATACGGTCTGTTTTTCACCTGGGCCCGGTTAGACTCCCTCTGCTCAAAATTCAGACCATTCCACAACTCCTCCCGGTCTTCCCCTTCCATCCCGGAGAAATCTCCTTCCATCTGGCGCCGAATCCGGCAATAATTCCAATTAAAATCCTTTGCTTCTTCCTCCAGTCGGCTTCCAATTACCCCCCTTCGATTCAGAATCCGCTTGCCGCTTCCAAAATCCACCAGGACGCCTCGCCCCCCTCCGCCTCTTTCCTCCTGCTGCATCAAAAACCGAAGCACCGAGCCATTGCTCTGCATCCGTACGGCAATAGGAATTCTTTTTGGAAATTCTGTCTCTTCTTCCTCTTTCCCAGAACCTGCCGTAAAATACCACCGCAGCTTTTCTGCAGCTTCCACTCCTGTGGCCTGATCAGAAAAGCATACGGCCGCATAAGTAACCGGCGGCAGCATGCGCAGCTTCCGCTCCACCTGTACACTGTCGATGGAGGCGGATATGTATTCCACCTGACAAACCTTATGAATTCTTGGATACCGTGACTCAACCATCTCGCAGCACTTCTCTGCCTGCCGGTCAATGATAGTGATTCGCAGCCGCTCATACCCTTCTACCCTGGAACAAAAGCTCAGTGTTCCGCTCAAAAGAGCTTCCTCAAACACAGCTTGGCCGAAACGTCCGAATCCGGCAATCAGCAGGTGGGGATTCGGAATCTGCTCCATAATTTCTCTTGCCCCCGGGCTTTTCTCCTTCATCCAGTCTCTGACCCGTTCCAGGCAGTTTTTAAAAATCGGCTCTCTGAAAAACAACTCTTCCGCTGCCATCTGGGCCATACTAAAAAGCCTCAGCTCAAAAGGCTTGCGTCCCGGAAATTCATCGTAACAATTCTCCATCACACGTTTCAGAACCCGATTCTCACAGCGGACTGCCCACCGGGCCTTCCTCTGTTGTTCAAATGCAGTCTCACCCCATTCTCCGGCCCGGTCCAGAATGTGCTTCAAAATCGTAAAGTTTCCGGGGGAATCCGCTTCAAAGAGAACCACCTCTCCAAAATTTTTCAGGCATTGCCTCGCAAAACTTTCATCTCCAGCCAGTTCTCCAGGCTCTAAGGGCGGTTTCACCAGAACCCGCTCCCTCTCCAGCTGAAGTTTCCTCTCCTGCTCCAGAATCTGCAGCGGCACCAGAACCGCCATCTGCTCCCGTTCTTTATCAAGACGCTTTTTCAAATTTTCTTCTCCCAAATTGGAAAGGAACTGAGCGCTCTCCTCATTATAGCCGATTACAAGGATCTGGTCCTTTCGCCTGAATCTCCTTGAAATCATCTCCATTCTCTGACGAAGCATGGCTTCCAGCGCCCTTAACAGCCAGTACCCTGTACAAAGAGGAGCCAGCCATTTGGCTATTTCATAGCATAGCGGCGTAGGTACGCCCACACTTACCGTAGGAGAAAAAGCATATAATTTTAATACGCTGAATAAAACGGTGGATAACAGACGGTCATAAACGACCTCTCCCGCATACTTCACTTGTGAATAATACTGAAAACTGCCGGCCAGCGCAATAAGAAAACTCAGCGCCGTAAAAGACATCACCAGCAGGCTTTTATGACGTTTGATCCATCCAATGACCAGGTTTTGCTTTTTCATATTTTCTACCCCCATCCTGGTTTTCATCAATATGTCTTCTCCGTCATTTCCCGGATTTGAACCCTGGGTCCATCCCCCGGAATCGAAAGCTCCGTTTCCGTCAGATTGTTTCCATCCCCCGGCTTTTGCCTGAGGACGATTACCCGGTAGTCCGTTCCGGAAGGCAGGGACTCCTTAGCCTGGCTGTATTCTTCATAATTATGGACCGGAAGGCCGTTAAGGGCAATGATCACATCGCCGATTTCATACTGCTCATGGCTCTCTTGTCCGGGCTCATAACCCACCACCATAAGTCCATAGTCGATTCCCGTCTGTCCCACGCTCTCAATAAACCGGCGGGCTGCGGGCACATAAAGTTCCGCATACGCATCCTGCCCCCGGGCCTTTTCCCGATAGAAATCCAGGCAGTTCAAAGCCTCATCGTAAAGTCCAAGATTCAGGAAACGGAGCATTTTTCCCCAGAGCATTTCCATGTCATCGGATTCCTGAGGAGCAAATTTTTCTCTGGCCTCATTTAGCTTTTCTTCCAGCTGGGCCTGAGCCTCCTGAAGAGCGTCCTTCTGCTGTGTCAGCTGGCTGCTCTGGCCGCTGAGTTCATTCATCCTTTCCTCGGCCTCCTGCTGCGAAAGGCCGGACTCCATCAGTTCCTGAACCATCTGGGCCTTAGTTTCCATCAGCTTCATATTCTCCTCACCAATCTGTACTCTCACCTGATCCATGCTGCGCTCTATGGCGTTCCAGCTGCTCTCCTCCCCGCTGGCCAGGGCCTCCCGGCTGTCGCTCCATGTGGAAGCTTCCAGGGGAATGTAGTAAAGCTGAGGCAGAAAATCATATTTAAAAGCCTCCAGAGACTCTTCTTTCTCAATCGGGAGCAGCAGATCATTAATCCCGCAGGCAATGATCTGCAGCTCCTCCTCCAATATTTCTTCATAGCATTCCAGAACATTCTCCCGCACCTGCTGTTCCAGATAAGTGTCCGGGTCTGTTATGTACTCCATAAAATAGGTATTGGAAATGCAGCTTTGTCGAAACTCTTCCAGATAATCGTGAAGAGCCTGGGAATCCGCCAGTGAAAAAGGCGATTCCTCCAAACCGGAGCGAAGCTCCTCCGTCATAGAAACCGCCTCCGGTTCCATTCCGTAAAGCAGCCTCCGGTTCCCCTCCAGCTGGCTTAAAAGCTCCTCCCTGCTGGCGGTATCCGGGTGGGCCAGATACTGGCTGCAGGCTTCGTAGGCTCCGTCCATATATTCTGCCGCCTGTTCCATCTGGAGCAGATTGGACTGTACGTAATAAAGCAGGCTTCCGGTCAGATTCTCCTCCTTTTTATTTGCCGGATAAGCCCGGTTCTCCGTCAGCCGGTCAAGGCCCACGGCAGCGCCCGCTCCCAGAACAGCCATTAGGACAAATGCCAGGAGAACGGTTTTTCCCAAAGGACGGCGGCCAAGCCGGCGGCCGATCGCTGGCTTTGACTTCAGAAACTGCCGCAGTTTTTCAATAAAGGCGTCAAAAAACTGATAGTTGGATTCTACGCCGTTTTTATAGCGCAGCGCGTCAATGGACTCGGGAAGCACCTGAGGGAAGGAAAATCCCCTCAGCATCACCGGAATCACATTTTTCCCGGTCTCCAGAGCGTGTTCAATTTCCAGCCGGACCCAGTCGTCCTCGTTCCTGCAGCGGTCCAGCGCTCCCGGCGACAGGATCAGCAGAAAATCCTGGCATTCCTCAATCACTGAGTACAGTCTGGTATTAAAATCGCCGGAGCGCAGGGATTCCACATCGAAAAAGACCTGATAACCCAGCTCCGAGAGCTTGTCCCGGAGGATTTTCGCCGTAGACTCCCCGCCGTCCCGGCGGTAAGAGATAAAAATATCGTATTTTGGCTGCTTTTTCATCTGCTCACTCCTCTCCCCATTACTTATAAGTATTGTACCAGACTTTCAGGGAATTGAACAGAAAAAGGCGCTCAGATACCACTGCAAAATTTGATTTCCGAAAAAAGCAGCCAGACCGGCTCCTGCGCACAAAAATGGACCAAAGGCAAAATGGTCCTTTCTCCCTTTCCTTCCGGTCAAAATCAGAAAACCGCCGTAAATTCCGCCGGTCAGCACCGCAGCCATAAAGGAAACCAGACAGCGTCTCCAGCCTAAAAACAATCCGATTCCCGCCATCAGTTTCACATCCCCGCCGCCGAAGGCCCCTGGTATCATCAAAATCAGCAGGAACATTGGGAGGCTGACAGAGATCATACCAAGAAGCCGTTCCTTTGCCATCCATTTTGCCAGCTCCCATCCGTCCAAACGGGCGGCCAGCAGTCCGTCCTGAGCAAGAGCCAGAACCGCCAGCAGAAAAATGGCGCCGTTCAGGCCGTCGGGAATCTCCATGGTATCCTGGTCAATCTGGGAAACGGCTGTCAAAAGCGCCAGGAACACCAGCATCACTCCGGCATTCCAGGATATTCCCCAAAATTTTGCGCACAACAGACTGCAAAAACCGCCCCACAGCTCCGTCAGAGGGTAGCGCAGAGGAATTTTCTCCCCGCAGTACCGGCAGCGTCCTTTTAGCAGCAGCCAGCTGAACACCGGAATCAAGTCCCTCCTGTTTAGCGTCTGCCCGCAAAAGGGGCAGCGGCTTCTGTCCGTGAGAAAATTCATGTTTCTTGGCAGACGCCAGACCAGAACATTGACGAAGGAGAAAAGACAGAGGCCTGCCGCTGTCCATAGAATGAGCAGGGCTCCGCTGCCCTCGGTATTCCCCAACATTCTCCAAATTCCCCCTTTGAGCCTCTAATTGGTTCTTATGGTATCACAGGACCAGGAAATGTACAAGGCAGAAATCCCTTCTGGCCTTTCATGTGCTTTAGCAGCGGCAATTTTTCGAGGGCACGGGAAGTACCGGAAAATAATCCTTGCGTCCCCCCTCCCGATCTGATACAATAACCTCATCAGCAGCATTCAGACTGCTTAAAAATTCAAAACTGCCTGGTTCTCCAGGTATCCTAAGCTGCGTTTCAGCGGCCAGAACACCCTTTACAGAAACGATTCAATTTAGTAAAATGAAGGAGGAAAAGAAGCAGTGGGAAAAGCAGACACCGTCACGAAAAAGTACCTGCGGCAAAGCAGTGTATTCGCGGACATTTTTAACTTTTACCTGTATGGAGGAAGACAGGTGATCAGCCCGGGGCAGCTAAGGGAGCTGGACCCGGCAGAGGTTTCCGTACCCTATGGTGCGGACCAAAAGGGAGAGCCGGTGCAAAGGTACCGGGATTTATTTAAGGCCCTGTCGGCTATGGAGGACAAACGGGCGGCCTACCTGCTCCTTGGCATCGAGTCCCAGGAACAGGTTCACTATGCGGCCCCGGTGAGAAACCTGCTCTACGATGCATTGCAGTATGCAAGGCAGGTAGAGGAAACTGCCAGAGTCCACCGGCAGAACAAGGATCATAAGGGGCGCAGCCGGGGAGAGTTCCTGTCCGGCTTCTACCGGGAAGATAAGCTTCTGCCCGTCATCACTCTGGTGGTGTTCTTCTCGCCAAAGGAGTGGGACGGCTCCCGAAGCCTGCGGGAGATGATGGCCGCAGAAGCCTGCGGGAGATGATGGCCGCAGAAGACGCCATGATCCGTTCTATGCTGCCGGAATACCGGATTCACCTGGTTTCCCCGGCCGAGCTGTCCAGGACAGATTTCGGGAAGTTCCACACATCTCTGGGAGATGTGCTGGGCTTTATCAAGTACTCCACCGACAAAGAAAACTTGATGGAATGGTTCCAGGGAGAACGGCAGGACGCAGTATTGGGCCAGAACGAAGTAGATGTGTTAAACACTTGTATCAACGCGGATTTAAAGATTCAGCCAAACGAGGAGGGAGTAACAATGTGTCAGGCGATTCTGGAATGGAAAGCAGATTTGAAAGAAGATTTGAGGAAAGAGATGACTCCGATTCTGAGGGCAGAACTCCGGGAAACCGTAACAGAAGAAGTCACTCAACGGGTTACGGAGCAGGTCACTCAGCAGGTTACGGAAAGTACCCAGCTCACCAGTCTGAGAAATTTAATGCGCAACCTGAAATTAACCGCAGAGCAGGCTGGCGCACTGCTGGAAATTTCCAAAGCGGATCTGGTACGGCTTATTCCAAAGATTTAGAAGGGTAAGGAGTCGGCTTTGGAGTGTGAGGCATGAGTTATCAACATCAACTGCGGCTTCAATATGAAAATCATGGAAAATATCCAAAACCGTATGAATATTCTTTCTTCATCTTCAAAATTCAGTGAGAAACCTCCCAGGGGAAGGCCGATGGCGTAAAAAAGCCAGCGCATCGGAATACCCATAGGTGAGTTCCGGCAACTTTATGATTCGGTCCGGAAGAAATTTTCGACATCGCAGACAGCTGCCGAAGCAAAATCCATGATACAGGAGCAGTCCATGGAAACGCGGAAGCAGTATCATATTATAATCAGTCAGAAAAAGAGTTCCGTCAAATCCGTGAGGATAGGACGGAACTCCTGCTGCTGTTATGGCACTTAGCGCCCATCTTTCGGGCGCTTATGTGCAATCGATACAAAGTACTTGGCAAGGTTCACTCGAGCTTGGTACTTCGTACTGTAGTTTGGTTATTATATGAAACGCTTGGATTACCTCACCTGGGCATTTTTCATGTAAAGCGACTGCTGAGCCAAAAATCCTTCATCTTCACTGTACCAGTAGAGCTTGATATAATCCTGACCAGAGATATCCACGGTGATGTCCGTAGGAGAAGTCTTATAATCAAAGAGATAGGAATCCAGAAGGCTGTCGTCATCCCCATATATTTCTAATTCGTACTCATACTCATCCCAGAATCCTTGCTGAGGTGCCGCCGTCAGGGAAAGGGTGTTATACTGCCCTCCCACATAAAACTCTGCGTAAGCCCCGCTGCCCCATAATTCCAGCGCATCCCCCCACAGGGCATTCTGTGAAGTGTGTACATTTTCCTTCTTATTATAACCGCGCTTCGCCACCGGCTCCATATCCGCCAAATTCACCGCCGGCACATTGCTTGCCTGCTGATTCTGCTGACTTCCGCTGTTATCCACAGGAGTTCCCGCCGTGCTTCTGGTCTGAATCGCGCCGTTCACAACCCAAGCTCCATTTCCATCCACCTGATAACCGTCGGGAGTGATAGTATTCATCAGACAGTAGCCATACTGGTCAAAATAATAGCACTCGGCGGTCCCATCGCCGTTGCCGTCGATCCACTGCCAGGAGCTGGCCGGCCATGTGCCGTTTCCATAATCATACCACCAGCCGGTGCTGTTCTGAACCCATCCCGCCGCGAATACGGTCACATTCATGGATAACGCAACCGCCGCTGTCAATAATCCGCCAATCAGTTTCTTCTTCATCATCTTTTCCTCCTCATGATTTGAACTTTTATATTTTGATGCCCGGGCAATCCCATGGATTTCCCGACAAAATATCTGTATCAGGAACAAATATGTTTTCCAAAATGATTCCAAAACAGAGAACATCATTCAATAAAGAGGAGTCTTCCTGTCCCATACGGAAGGCGGATTTTTACCGGCCGGAATCTTTCTTCCGGAACCGCCGGAAAGCTTTGGCAGCGTACCTCCGGCAGTTCCCGGACTCAACAGCAGGTTTGATTATTTGAATTCCACATTCTTAAACATCAGCTCCGTCTTGGGGAAACCGACTAACAGTCCCCATTCATCGCTGGTGGTCGCATAAATCTTTACGTAATCCTGCCCCGTGATATCAACGGACACTTCTTCCGGCTCACTTCTGTAGTCCAGATCATCGGAGGAATACAGCTGTTCATCGTCATCACCGTATACTTCAAAGTATACTTCTCCGTAATCCGTAAATCCCTCTTGAGGCGCAACGGTAAACTCCAATTTTGAATACTGCCCGTTCACACAGTATTCCACCCATCCGGATGTGGGATATGGGTCAAGCGTAAATCCCTCTCCCCAAAGCTGTCCTCTGTTATTCTTTTCATTTTGAAACTTATTGTACGCTCTTGTGGAAACTGGTGTTAAATCTAAGGCACTGGTCCCAGGCGCACTGCTGTCCTGCTGGCTGCTGCCGCTGGTATCCGCCGATGTACCCGCCGTACTTCTGGTCTGAATTGCCCCGTTCACAATCCAGGCGCCATTTCCGTCCACCTGATAGCCGTCGGGTGTTGTGGTATTCATCAGACAATAGCCATACTGGTCAAAATAGTAGCACTCGGCAATTCCATCGTTGTTGCCGTCAATCCACTGCCAGGAGCTGGCCGGCCATGTGCCATTTCCGTTATCGTACCACCAGCCACTGTCGTTATTTATCCACCCCCCCGAAGGCAGTTACGTTCATACCTACTACCATTGCTGCCGTAAGCAGCCCTCCAATCAGTTTCTTCTTCATGATTGACTCCTCCTTCTTCGTTAAAACGATTATACTCTGATATTCGAGCATGTTATTTATAGCTTACCACTCATTCAGCAAAACTGCAAGAATAAATCTTCTCGGTTTTCGCAGTCACAGTCTTCTGTTTTTCCCTCCTTCCGCCGCAATTTTGTCCGAAACTTATTCCTTACTTTGCTTACATCTATAAGACGACCTGGATGCGGCATCGGTTTTATTTTTTTGAAATTTTTTCCTTAGGTATCCTAAGCTGCCCTTCGGCAGCCAGAATCCCTTTGCAGAAACTAAAAAAGCTGTGAAATAGGCAGTTACTGTCTGTTTCACAGCTTTTGAAGCTTACACTTTAAATCTGTACCCCACCCCCCAGATGGTCTCAATATACTGGGGCTTCGCGGTATTATACTCAATCTTCTCCCGAATCTTCTTAATATGGACCGTCACCGTGGCGATATCTCCAATGGACTCCATATCCCAGATTTTGGAAAATAGTTCTTCCTTCGTAAACACATGGTTGGGATTCTGGGCCAGGAAGGTTAACAGGTCAAATTCCTTGGTAGTGAAAGTCTTCTCCTCTCCGTTGACCCACACTCTTCGGGCTGTCTTGTCAATCTTCAGTCCCCGAATCTCAATAATCTCGTTGGAAGGCTGGCCGCTTCCAATAAGCCGCTCATACCTTGCTAAATGCGCCTTTACCCGGGCCACCATCTCGCTGGGGCTAAAAGGCTTTGTAATGTAATCGTCCGCTCCAAGACCAAGCCCCCGGATCTTATCAATGTCTTCCTTTTTGGCGGAAATCATAATAATCGGTGTATTCTTTACTTCCCGAATTTTTTTGCATATCTCAAATCCATCCGTTCCAGGAAGCATCAAATCCAGGATAAACAAATCAAAGTCGCCCTTCAGAGCCTTTTCCAGTCCCTCGGTTCCATCGTTCTCAATCTCCACCTCAAATCCGGAAAGCTCCAGATAATCCTTTTCCAGCTCCGCAATACTCTCTTCATCTTCCACGATCAGTATTTTACTCATCCTGTATAACCTCCTGATATTTTCTTAGGACAAAATGAATCTCCGTCCCGATGCCCTCCTTGCTGGTGGCCCAGATCCGTCCTCCATGGTCCTCAATAATCTTTCGTACGATGGAAAGCCCGATTCCGCTGCCCCCCTGGGAGGAATTGCGGGAAGAGTCCGTGCGGTAGAAACGGTCAAAGATATTTGGCAGATCCTTTGCCGCAATGCCCTTTCCGTTATCCTCGATTTCCACCTGGATAAAATCCCCCACATCTTTAATGCGAATGTTGATGATGCCCTTCTTCTTGTCCAGATATTTGACGGAATTGCTGATGATGTTGTTGATTACCCGCTTCATCTGCTCTGCATCCGCTATAATCAGGACCTCTTCATCTACATAATTAAAATATCCCAGCTCAATTCCCCTGGCCTCCATATCCAAACCCACTTCCTCTATACAGTCCCGGAAATACTGGGCCACGTTAATCTTGGAATAGGTGTAGGGAATTCGATTGGTATCGATCTTAGAATAAAAGGTCAGCTCATCGATCAGGCGATCCATGTCATTGGCTTTATTGTAAATGGTGCGGATGTATTTGTCCAGCTTTTCCGGCGAGGAAGCTACTCCGTCCAGAATCCCCTCCACATAGCCCTTAATGGCTGTAATAGGTGTCTTTAAGTCATGGGAAATGTTGCTGATTAACTCCTTGCTCTCCTTGTCATACTGGATTTTCTCCTCCGCGTTTTCCTTCAAACGCAGACGCATCTCCTCAAAATCGCTGCAAAGCTGTCCGATTTCATCGTCCGCCTCCACGTCCAGGGTAAATTCCAGATTGCCGTCCCGTATCTTTTTGGTAGCTTCCTGAAGCTTATTTAAGGGGCCCAAAATCGACCGGTAGACCCAGATTACCAGAAGGATTCCCGCCGCCACCAGAATCGTGATTCCCACCAGCAGAAGCTCCTGGACCATGGATTTCACTTCCGGAATCAAATCATCTACATTGGATACAATGAACACGCTTCCCGGGATATCATCTGTAAAATTAAAGTCAATCTGCTTGATAAGATGCTGGCTTTCGCCGTCCAGATAGATGCCGCCCTCCAGATCTTCCCCTACCGCATTAAACTCCAAAAGCTGGCTGCACAGATCCTGGTCTACAACTCCGTTATCCCCGCCCCAGTAGATAATTCCGTTACCCTTGCGCACAATTAGGTAAGCGTAATGCTCCTTCAGCTGCGTATTCACCTGATCCAGGTAAGCCTTATCCTCATAGAGGTCCGGTGACGCTTCAATCTCCTCCCGGATATCCTGTTGTGCCCGACTGGTCAGACGGTTAAATACCTGAAGAGAATTTCCGGAGAACAGATCAATCTGCTCCGTCAGACCGTATTCTTTCCGGAACGCCTGAGCCTGATAGGAGCTTAAGGCCATTACCGCAGCATAAAACAGCAGGAGCGGTACAATGGTGATGGTCAAAAAGGCCACCGCCAGACGTGTTTTCAGCTTCATACAATACTTCTCCTTTACTGCCAATAAGAAAATTATACCATGTCCATTAAACTCGTGGGGTAGCTCGTTAAATGGTCAGGTATAACTCGCACTAGGCTCGTGAAAGACCTTGCCCAGTGCTCATATTATACCACATCTGATGCCGCATTGTTTATTAAACTATTATAAAATGCAGGAAGCCAAAACAGACTCCTCTCTGCTTTGGCCTCCTGTATTTAAACCAAGTATTAATTTTAGAACATAAACTTATCCTCAAAATAACTCTTTAATTCCGCAATCGGCACCCTCACCTGCTCCATGGTGTCGCGGTCGCGGACGGTGACGGAGTGGTCCTCCTCAGAGTCGAAATCGTAGGTAATGCAGAAGGGAGTTCCGATTTCATCCTGTCTTCTGTACCGCTTTCCGATATTTCCTCTGTCGTCGAACTCGCAGTTGTAGTACTTGCACAGCTGGGCGTAAATCTTCTCCGCGCCCTCGTTGAGCTTCTTAGAAAGGGGCAGGATTCCGATTTTCACCGGAGCGATGGCGGGATGGAAATGAAGCACCGTACGGGTATCTCCATCGGGCAGGGTCTCCTCATCGTAAGCGGAGCAGAGGAATGCCAGGGTTACCCGGTCCGCGCCCAGTGAGGGCTCGATGACGTAGGGGATATATTTCTCCTTGGCCTCATCGTCAAAATAGCTCATGTCCTGGCCGGATACCGTCTGATGCTGGGTCAGGTCGTAATCGGTCCGGTCCGCGATTCCCCAGAGCTCGCCCCAGCCGAAGGGGAAGAGGAACTCGATGTCCGTGGTAGCCTTGCTGTAGAAGCACAGCTCCTCCGGAGAGTGGTCTCTGGCCCGCATCTCATTATCCTTGATTCCCAAGCTCTTTAACCAGTTAATGCAGAACTCCTTCCAGTAAGCAAACCACTCCAAATCCGTGCCGGGCTTGCAGAAAAACTCCAGCTCCATCTGCTCAAACTCTCTGGTACGGAAAGTGAAGTTTCCGGGAGTGATCTCATTTCGGAAAGATTTTCCGATCTGACCGATTCCAAAAGGAACTTTCTTTCTGGAGGTTCTCTGAACATTTTTAAAGTTGACAAAAATACCCTGAGCAGTTTCAGGACGCAGGTACACCGTATTCTTAGCGTCCTCCGTTACGCCCTGGAAAGTTTTGAACATCAGGTTAAACTGACGGATATCCGTAAAATCATGGGCTCCGCAGCTGGGGCAGCAGATGTGGTGGTCTTCAATGTACTGCTTCATCTGTTCCTGGCTCCAGCCGTCTACGGAGCCTTCCAGGGTAATGCCGTGCTCTTCATTGTAGTCCTCAATCAGCTTATCGGCGCGGAAACGCTCCTTACACTGTTTGCAGTCCATCAGGGGGTCGGAAAATCCGCCCAGATGTCCGCTGGCTACCCAGGTCTGAGAATTCATCAAAATGGCGCAGTCCACACCTACGTTGTAGGGACTCTCGGTGATAAACTTGCTCCACCAGGCCTTCTTCACGTTGTTCTTCAGCTCCACGCCCAGATTTCCGTAATCCCAGGTATTGGCAAGTCCGCCGTAAATCTCAGACCCCGGGTACACAAAGCCTCTTGTCTTGGCAAGAGCCACGATTTTTTCCATTGTCTTTTCCATCGCTTTTTCCTCTCTCTCTTTTCCTTCTACTGGAAAATAATATAGCTGACCCCATCCTCGGGAGTCTGTACCACCGATTCTCCATCCAGGGTACAGCCCTCAGTGGTGTAAAGAATCTTTCCTTCGGTCTGAATCCGGCCGGCACCTTCAACCCGCACGGCTCTGTTGTCGCCCTTCTCGGTAACTTTGGACAGATCCGCGCTGCTTCCCTTGGCATCCGTGAAAACCGCCTGGGAGAAATCCCCCTCCTGCGCCATGGCCGACACAGTATCCGTTGTCAGATCGGCAAAGGCAATTTCCGGATTTCGGATGGCCTGATTAAACGCCATCAGCGTCTCCGGGGAATCGTAGTTCAGAATGCATTTTAAAATCTGTCCTCCTTCTCCCTCTTCCACCGTACAGGAAGATACGCTGATGGGAGCTGACTCCTGAGCGTCCTGCCCGGCCTTAAACTCCTCCACCCGTTCGCTTACAAAGACTTCCAGGTCCTCCTGGGAGTAATAATTCTGTTCCGTCTGCTCCACAGAAGCACTGCTGACGGAACCATCCTTCTTAATATAGATGCTGCTCTGGTCCGGATCAAATCCTGACAACGCTGCCCTTCCGGAGCACCCGCAGATCAGAAGGCCGCCAAAAGCAGCCAGAAGAAACGCTCTCGCCGGCATTCCTATTCTCATACTCTTTTCCTTCCTCGCTCTCCAGGATATTGTGATGAAGGCGTCAAAAGGTATTTTTCGCGTCCCAGTGTTATACTTGCCCGCCTGGCCTTTTGACACTTGTATCATATTATATCCGCTGACCGCCATAATTTCAAGCCTTCCCGCGCAAGTTGCCTTTACTTCTTTGACACCTGTCCACAATTCTAACCGGTCAGCGTCTCCAGAATCTCCAGAGATTTGCACTGGCGGGGCAGGAACCGTTTCCGTGCCCGATCTACGCAGCGGGCAAACTCCTGCTCCACGGGCTCCTTCAGCACAAACCGGTACAGCTCCTCTACCGGTGTGCAGACCACATACTCCCAGGCGTAGGCGCAGGAGTCGGAAACCTTCTCCTCCGGCAGCTGGGTATATTCCCCGCCGATGACCATGGTCTTCAGCTCGAAAATCCTTCGCACCAGGGAATTGGGAATAGCAGGCTTTAACAGCGCCCGCAAAGACTGATACACCAGTTTTAACAGCTCCGTTGCGTCCTCATTTTCTCCGGAACACAGTCCCGCCAATTCCAAAAAATAGGAGCCATAGCAGGCTCCTTCAATGTCCGCCGACAGTTCCTCGAAATAATTGATGACCTGGGCCGACTGAAGATTATAGGCAGAACGGCCTTCGTAAAGGGTAAACCTGCCGAACACAAAGGTTCTGGAGCAGGCCATCAGTGAGCTGCCCTGTCGTCTGGCGCCGTGGGCGAAGGCGGTAATCTTTCCCCGTTCTGTGGTCAAAAGCACCAGCCGCCGGTCATAGTCGCCGGAAGGGGCAGCGGTCAGGACCATCCCCAACAGCGTGATTGATTCCCTCATCCGCCCCTCTCCTTTCTTATTTTTCGTTGCACATCGCTCTTTTTTGTTGTAATTACAACGCAATTGTTCAATTCCAGACAAACCAGGCAATCCCGCCGCACTCTCTAAACATCCTTCGCATCATAGCCGTAATTTTTCATATACAGCTCGCTGTCCCGCCACTCCCTGCGGACCTTCACCCACAGCTGCAGGTTCACTCTCATCTCCAGCATCTGCTCAATTTCCCGGCGAGCCTCGGTGCCGATTTTTTTCAGCATGCCCCCGCCCTTTCCGATGATGATTCCCTTGTGGGATTCCTTCTCGCAGATGATGCTGGCCTCGATATCCATGATGCCGCCCTTCCGCTCCTTCATCTTCTCGATGGTCACGGCAATCCCGTGGGGAATCTCATCGTCCAGCAGGCGCAGGGCCTTCTCCCGGATCAGCTCCGCCGCAATCTGGCGCATGGGCTGGTCCGTCACCGTGTCCTCATCGTAAAACTGAGGACCGTAGGGCAGGTATTTGAAAATCAGCTCCAGCAAAAGGTCCGTATTCCGGTCCTTGAGAGCCGACAGGGGAACAATCTCCGCAAAAGGACAGATATCCTTATAAGCATCGATAAAAGTCAGAATTTCCTCCTGCTTCTTCACCTGGTCAATCTTATTGATGACCAGAATCACAGGCGTTTTAACCCCGGAAAGCTGCTCGGCAATATGGCGCTCTCCCGCCCCGATGAAGGTGGAGGGTTCCACCAGCCATAAAACCAGGTCCACTTCCTTTAAGGTATGCTCCGCCACATTGACCATGTATTCTCCCAATTTATTCTTGGCCTTATGGATTCCCGGAGTGTCCAGGAAAATAATCTGCCCCCGCTCATCGGTATAAACCGTCTGAATCCGGTTTCGGGTAGTCTGAGGCTTGTTGGAAGTAATGGCAATCTTCTGGCCAATGAGATGGTTCATCAAGGTAGACTTGCCCACATTGGGCCGTCCCACCAGAGTTACAAAACCTGATTTTTTCTGTGTATTTTCTTCCATTCTTCTCTCCGTTCCTCTTTAGTGGTACAGGTTCAGGGTGGTCTTAAACAGCTTCTCATCCTCCGTAATCTTCCGGTCATTTCCAATAGCGCAGAGAGCTCCCGTATCCAGAAGCGCCTGGATCATGGGCGCCAGAGCCCGGATGTCCTCCTGCCTGGCTTCCAGGATTTCCTTCCGCTCCTCTCTCAGCATCTGGGGCGTCACCCCTGAAAGATAGGCGGACATGGACCGGCTCCCTTTCACCGAGGGCGTCAGCGGCGCATCCAGGTCGCTGATGGCGCCGATCACATACCTGGTCATATCCCGGTCATCGATGGAAAAATTCTCCAAGTACTCCGGAATTCCCTCATAAACCTCATTGGTGGCTCCCAGATTGGGGTCCCGGTAGGATACCAGATACCCTTCCCCGGAGCGGCCGAATCCGCTCATGCAGCCGTAGGCTCCGCCCTTCACCCGCAGGTTGGTCCACAGATATTCGTAATTCAGAATCACCTTCAGCACCTTCAATGCCCCGGTATAGGTCAGGCCCTTTTCCCGGAAACTGCCGCAGCGGGCCACGTAATTCACCTGGGAGGAAGTCCGAAAGCCCTCGTTCCGGTTTCCCATCTGAGGCTGGAAAGGATAGTTTTGTCCGTTTCCTTCCGGAAGACTCTTCACAAAACCCTCCAGCAGGCCCGGCAGAAGGCCGTAGCCTTTTTCGTCAGCCGTATATCCCACCAGAAGGTTGTCCCTGGTAAAGAGTCTGGCCGCCGTGCGTTTCAGATGTCCCGTCAGTTCCTTCCGGTAAGCCGGGTCTTTCCCGTAGCGGTCCGCCGCTTGTTCCAGAAAATGGTAATAAGCAATGCCTCCGGTCATGTCGTTGAAGGCTGAGGTGGGCGAGAAGTAGGAAGTAGCCCTTGCCACCGCCGCACTGTGGGAACCGCTCTCCAACTTCATTCTGGCCCGGGATCTGGTTTCATCCAGAATCTCGCCAATCCGCTTTTCATCATCCAGATGAGAACCTGTGAAAATCTCCCTCATCAGTTCAAAGGGGAAATCCAGCTTCTCATAAAGCACCTTCGCGTTTACCACAAAGGCGCCGTAAAACTCCTTGGGATTCTCCAGGTCAATATAGGAGGTAACGGAGAAATCCATGCCGCCGCTGTTTAAGTAGATTTCGCTGGCCAGGTCCTGATAGCTGTGCGCATCCGTATCCACATACCCCATAACGGATTTCAGAAGACCCACATAGGGCAGGTCCTCCTGGGGCACGCGGTCCGTCCGAAACAGCACCTTCAGATAGCCGATTCCGGAGGTAAACAGATTGGTATGAATCACGGTCACCCCGTTTTCATTCTTTACCTGGTATTCCGGTATATCTCCCTCGCTGGCAATGTCTTCCCTGGCAAGCATAGGAATCTTTTCCAAATCCTCCTGGGCAGAAGGCTCCTCTTGATAAGCCTTCAGCTCTTTTGTTTCTCTTACCAGCGCCTCCACCTGGGCCGCGGACAGTGATGCCTTGTAATCTGCCAGCTGCTCAGCCAGAGCCGCTTCCTCCCGGGCCGTCTGGTCCACCGACGGGCTCACAATGATGACCGCCTCGTGGGGATTGTCCAGCAGGTAATCCAGGATTAGCTGCTCAAAATAGCGTCCTTTCACAGCCTCCTTTAAAAAGTCAAAGGTTTTCTGGTATTCCAGATGCATAAAGGGGTCACCGTCGTACAGCCAGCTGTCCATGCACCAGAGTCCGTAAATCAGTCCCTTGGGAGCGGAGCCATAATCCGCCTCCCGATAGCGGAACTCATAGTAATTCAGTCCGGCCAGAAGGCTCTTCTTGTCAATTCCCTGGTCCGCCAGACGGCGCAGGGTTCCCTTCACCGCCATGAGAAATTCGCCCTTCTGCTGCCGGTCCGCGTTCTTGGCGATAACGGAAAAGTAGGGCTGGAGAATACCGCTCTCATAACCTCCGAAAATATCCTCCCCCAGTCCCGCATCCACCAGGGCCTGCTTTAAAGGAGCGCCCGGAGCGTCGATGAGAGCATATTCCAAAATCTGGAAAGCCACGTAGAGGACTGGGTCCAAGTCTGTCCCCACCACCGTATTCAGGGAGAGATAGGTCCGTTTCTCAGTCCCTTCCTCTTGGGTTACCGAGTAGGTAATCTCCTCTTCCACCGGCTTCTCAAAGGCGTTCTGCATCCGAATCCGGGAATCCGCCTTCCAGTCCTGCCGGTCGTAGGCGGACAGATACTCTTTATCCAGCCAGGTTAATTTTTCCGCCATGTCCATATCTCCGTAGAGATAGATGTAGCTGTTGGCCGGGTGATAGTAATTCCGGTGAAATGCCGCAAACTGCTCATAGGTCAAATCGGGAATCCGGGCCGGATCCCCGCCGGACTCAAATCCGTAGCAGGTATCCGGGAACAGCACCGCCCTGGTATAGCGGTCCAGAACGCTTTCCGGAGAGGAAAACGCTCCCTTCATCTCGTTGTAAACCACTCCGTTGATGGTCAGCTCATCCTCCGGGCCTTCCAGCTCATAGTGCCATCCCTCCTGGAGAAAGATTTTGGGCTCCCGGTAGATGCTTGGATGGAAAACGCCGTCCAGATATACATCCATGAGATTCTGAAAATCCTTGTCATTGCAGCTGGCAACGGGATAAACCGTCTTATCCGGGTAGGTCATGGCGTTTAAAAAGGTATTCAAGGACCCTTTCACCAGTTCCACAAAGGGGTCCTTCACCGGAAATTTCTCCGAGCCCTCCAGAACACTGTGTTCCAGAATATGAGGAAGGCCGGTGCTGTCCGCCGGAGGGGTGCGAAAACCGATATTAAATACCTTATTTTCGTCCTCATTGGCCAGAAGGAACAATCTGGCGCCGCTTTTTTTGTGTTCCAGAATCATTCCCCGTGAATTCAGCTCCTTTAAGTCCGCCTCCTTCACCACCTGATACTGAGGCAATCTCTTAACCTGTTCCAAATTACTGCGCTCTGACATATCTGCATATTCTCCTTCTACATATTCCCCATCAGCCGGTCCTTCAAAATGGAGGCGCACTCCCGGACGCACATATGGACAAACAGCACCCGGTCGGACCGGGCGGCAATGCCGTACACATTCTCCATTCCCCAGTGGCGGGCAATCATCACAGCCCGGAACACATGGAAGTTGCTGGTAAGCACGCCAATTTCCAGAGGTTTATCCTCCACCATCTGCGCCCCTTCAGGCCCCATATTCCTGGGAGGCCTGACCGGCACTGGCTTCTCAGCCGCGCGATGCCGCTCAATCACCACCTTGCTGAAAGCAATATTTTCCACCGTACTGGTGGAACGTTCCTCCAGCAAAAGCCGGTCCGGATTCACCCCATTATACACCAAATACCGGTACATAGCCTCCGCCTCGCTGATAGGCTCGTCCTTTCCTTTTCCTCCGGACAACACCAGTATAGTGTCCGGATTTTTCTCCGAATATTCGATGGCCTTATCCAGCCGCTTTTTCAGAGAGTCGCTGACTGCGTGCTCCTTCACCCTGGCTCCCAGTACAATCACATAATCCATCCCCTCCGGATCCTTTCCTGCCACACCGGAAAACACCAGGATGCACACCACCACGAAAATCACCAGGCCGGCAATGCAGGTGGTCACCACGGATACGGGAACCCATCTGGGAATCCGGTCTATATTTCTGGCGTAGTACCATCTGCCATAGGACAGAAACAGGAACAGGGCGCAGAAAAATAGCCAGATAAAGGAAAATGAAGTTCCTATTCCGGAATAAATGGAAATAACAAGAAAGTAAGCCGCGCTTAAAACGGACAGCACAATCAAAATTCCATCAATCATTTGGAGTCACCTCCTGTCATCGGACGTATGGCGGTCTGCCGGCTGCGGGTCACCAGGACGACCCGTCGTCTTCTTCCCTTCGCCGCAGAATATCCCAGGGCTCTGGGGTAATTCCCAAATCCACCCACACAATCTGTCTTGCGTGGGGAGCGCTTTCCTGACTGCGGCCTTCCTCATCGTAAATTCCTTTTACCGAAACCAGCAAGTTTTCCCCGGAGGGCTTCATCACCTCGATAGTCTCCCCCACAGAAAACTTGTTCTTCTGCTCAATACGGGCCCGGTCGGAAGAGTCTCTTTCCTGAACTGTACCCAGATAGGTGTAATTCTTATGATAGGTGCTGTTGTCGTAAATCTGGGAGTCCGATCCCGGCTTTCCAAAATAGAAGCCGGTAGAAAATTCCCTGGTGGTGCATTTTCCAATTTCTTCTTTATACCACTCCAGATTTCTTCGATACAGATTCACGTCCTGTTTGCAGTCGTCGATGGCCTTCCGGTAGGTTCTGGTCACCGCCGCCACGTAAAGAGCCGTTTTCATTCTGCCCTCAATCTTAAAGCTGTCGATGCCCGATTCCAAAAGCTCCGGGATGTGCTCAATCATGCACAGGTCCTTGGAATTAAAAATAAAGGTACCCCTGTCGTTTTCATACACCGGCATATATTCCCCGGGCCTGGTTTCCTCCACCACCGCGTACTTCCAGCGGCAGGGATGGGTGCAGGCTCCCTGATTGGCGTCTCTTCCCGTAAAATAGTTGCTCAAAAGGCAGCGGCCGGAGTAGGAAATGCACATGGCCCCGTGGATAAAGCTTTCAATCTCCATGTCCTCCGGGATATTGCGGCGAATCTCCCGGATTTCCTCCAGGGAAAGCTCCCTGGCTGTTACCACCCGCCTGGCCCCCAGCTCATGCCAGAACCGGAAGGTGCCGTAATTGGTATTATTCGCCTGGGTACTGATGTGGATCTCCACCTGGGGGAGTACTTTTTTCGCAATATCAAAAACTCCCGGGTCGGAGATAATCAGAGCGTCAGGCCCAATCTCCCCCAGCTCCTTAAAGTATTCCTCCACCCCCGGCAGGTCCTGATTATGGGCCAGAATATTGGCCGTTACATAAACTTTTACGCCCCGCTCATGAGCAAACTGAATTCCCTCCTTCATCTCTGAAAGAGAAAAATTATGGGCCTTGGCCCGAAGACCAAAGGCCTCACCGCCGATATAAACCGCATCCGCTCCATAAATCACTGCCGTTTTCAGTACGTCCAGGCTGCCTGCGGGAATCAGAAGCTCCGTATTTCTCATAAGTCAATCCTTTCTTTCCGGGCGCTCAAGGCCACCCCGTCTCCAACTGTAAGAATCGCTGTTTCCAAAAGAGGACAGTGCTTCAATTCATACAGATACTCCCTCATCCGGCTGTGAATAGTCCGGTTTCTCCGTTCAATGGCAAACCGGGACTGTATCACATCCCCATCCTGAAGCACATTATCTGAGATCAAAAGGGCTCCCGGCTCCATCATAGGGAGGATTTTAGGAAGCCACCCCAGATACTGTCCCTTGGCCGCATCCATAAAGATCAAATCAAAGTGCTGGTGAGAAAGAGTATCCAGAATATGATCCGCATCCCCTTCCATCAAAGTAATCTTTTCCCCGACTCCTGCTCTGAGAAAATTTTTTCTGGCCTCTTCTATCCGCTTTTCATATTTTTCAATGGTAACAATGCGGCCGTTCTGAGGCATAGCCTGGCACATCATCAATGCGGAATACCCAACCGCAGTTCCAATCTCCAAAATTTTTCCAGGCTTCGAAGCGTATATAAGGGTCCTCAGCAAAGCAGCCGTTTCCCTGCGGATAATGGGAATCCGGTCCCTGACCGCCTTCTTCTCAATTTCATCCAAAAGGCAGCCCTGGCCGGACTCCAGCGAATGAAGATAGTCTGTCATCCTGGAATCCGAAATCATTCTTCCTCGTCCTCCTGGCTTTCCGGCCTGGTATTTAATTCCTGAAGAATTTCCTTGGAAGTCATGGAAGTATTTAATTCGTAAGTGCCGGGGTAGAAAGTATCGTACTCATAAAATCGGCTCTGAAAAACAAAAGCAAATTCGTTGGTAATGAGCCCCTGATCCATCAGCAGGCCTGCCACATCGCTTGCCGAATCTCCCTCCTCGATCACCACCGTCCGGTCCACGCCCGGAGGCGGATCCACCGCCTCCTCGTAAAAAATGGCATGCCCGAAAGCGAACCCTCTGGTGATTCCCTCGTAAAGAATCAAAATCACAAGAGCGAAAGCAATCAGTTTGATGGAGATTCGGATGATGGCCGTAGTCACTCTGTTTATATCATTGGTCGTATTGCTCATGATCAAATTCCTTTAACCGCTTTACACTTCCATAATAATCGGAAGAATCATCGGACTGCGCTTCATCCGCTTCCACAAGAAATCACTCAAATCATCCCGGATGATATTTTTAATCTTGCCCCAATCGCTGACATGACGCTTCAGACAATCAGCAACCGCTTCGGATACGACCGTGTGGGCTTCCTCCATCAGATCCTCGGACTCCCGTACATAGACGAAGCCTCTGGAAACAATGTCCGGTCCCGCTAACAGTTGGTTGCTTCTCTTTTCCAGAGTCAGTACCACTACGATAATGCCGTTCTGCGCCAGATTCTGCCGGTCCCTCAGAACAATGTTTCCCACATCTCCTACACCCAGGCCGTCTACCAATATTCCTCCGGCCTGAACATGGTCCACTACCTGGCAGCTGTCGTAATCGATAGCCAGCACATCGCCGGAGTTAATAATCACCGTCCGCTCCGGATCCACGCCCATAAACTGGGCTAATTCCTTCTGCGCAATGCGATGCCGGTACTCGCCATGGATGGGAATCGCATATCTGGGATGGATCAGTGAATAGATCAGCTTCAAATCCTCCTGACAGGCATGACCTGAAACATGGGTATCCTGGCAGATCACCTGCGCCCCCTTAATGGACAGCTCATTGATTACATTGGATACTGCTTTTTCGTTTCCGGGAATCGGCGTGGAACTTAAAATCACCACATCCCCTGGCATGATGGATACTTTCTTGTGGATAGAAGCGGCCATCCTGGACAGCGCCGCCATAGATTCTCCCTGGCTTCCCGTAGTAATCAGCACCGTGGATTCCGGCGGATAATTCTTCAGCTGCTCGATATCGATCAGCGTTCCCTCCGGTACCTTAATATAGCCCAGCTTGATAGCGATATCCATCACCGTTACCATACTGCGGCCCTCTACCACAACCTTCCGCCCATACTTGTAAGCCGTGTTCACAATCTGCTGCACCCGGTCCACATTGGAAGCAAAGGTAGCAACAATAATTCTCTGATGGGTATGTTCCCCGAAAATAGAATCAAAGGTTCTGCCTACCGTCCGTTCTGACATGGTAAAGCCCGGTCGGGTAGCGTTGGTACTGTCCGCCATCAAAGCCAGCACGCCCTTCTTCCCCAGTTCCGCAAAACGCTGCAGATCAATGGGATCACCGAACACCGGCGTATAATCAATCTTAAAGTCTCCCGTATGAAGAACAATGCCCGCCGGTGAAAAGATTGCCAGCGCTGCGGCATCCTGAATGCTGTGATTGGTCTTAATAAACTCGACTTTAAAATTCCCGAGATTTACGGTCTGGCCAAAACGTACGACCTTCCGCTTGGTGTTCTTCAGCATTCCCCGTTCTTCCAGCTTATGCTCAATCAATCCCATAGTCAGTTTTGTGGCATACACCGGTACATTAATCTGTTCCAACACATAGGGAAGGGCCCCGATATGATCCTCATGTCCATGGGTAATTACAAAAGCCTTGATCTTATCAAAATTGTTCTTCAAATAGGTAATATCCGGGATCACCAGATCAATTCCCAGCATATCATCTCCCGGAAAGGCCATTCCACAGTCAACCACCACAATACTGTCGCCGTACTCGAAGGCAGTAATATTCATGCCGATCTGCTCTAAACCGCCTAATGGAATAATTTTCAGCTTTTCCTTATTTTCCGTTCCTTTTTTTGCGGAAGATCTGGCTGCTGTTTTGGCAGGAAGCTCCCGCCTCTTTCCGTTCTCATGAGCTCCTGTCTGAGAGCTTCGCTGTCCTCCGGTCTGGACAGCCCGCTGAACGGCCCCTCTCTTGGACTGTCCCTCATGATTCTGGTTCTGGCTTCTGGTATTCTGTGTTCTGCGGCGCGTAGTCCGAGCAGCCCCTTTGTCCTCAGAACTTTCCGCCGCAGTTTCCTTTGTCTTAGCCTCAGCTGCGATCCGGCGTCCTCTGGACGGTGTCCTCCTTCTGGGGCGTTTTGTTTCCTGCGCCGTGCCTTCCGTCTCTACTCGGACAGCTGCCCCTTGTTCTGCAGCCGTCAAAGCCGTCTCCTGTACTCCTTCATTCTGTTTTTCTAATTCCAAATTAATTCCTCCTGTTTTCATTCTATCAATCGCGCGCAAAAGCCAATTAGTTTTCAAATTCCACATCCGCATCCTCCAGCAGCTTTTCAAAGACGGAAAACACAGCATCCAGTTCCTTTTCGTCTTCTACAAATTCGTAAACTGCTTCCAGATCCTCAGCCTCGGACACATCTTTTAAGATATAGCATTCTCCATCCTCATCTTCCGGCGCGTCCGTCACCAGCAGATAATTGGCTCCGTTTATCCGCGTTTCTTCCAACACATAAAAATCAACAGATTCCCCTGAATCTGCGGTCATTTTAATTCTGCTCTTCTGTTTCTCTTCCTGATTCATTTCTATTGTTTTGATAGTCCAGATACCCCTGCAAAATCAGGGCTGCGGCAATCTGATCTACCTTGTCCTTTCTTTTTTCCCTTCGGACGCCGCACTCCATCAAAACCCGGTCCGCCGCTACGGTGGACAAACGCTCATCCCACAAGACAACCGGCAATCCCGTACGCCGCTCAAGACTCTCCTTAAATGCTTCCGTTTTCTTCACGCGGTCTCCTGCGGAATTGTTCATATTCTTAGGATAACCAAGTACAATCTGTTCAATCTCATATTCCCGAACTAATTCTTCTATTCTTGCCAATGTCCTGCGCAACTTATTTTCCTCACTGCGGACAACAGTTTCCACCGTTTGGCCAGTGATACCTAAAGGATCGCAAACTGCCACCCCTACGGTTTTTGAGCCATAATCCAGCCCCATAATTCTCATATTCAATTCATCTCCGCTTTCTGCCGCCAAAAGGAGGGGCGGACGGACACAACAAAACGGGCCCCTCTATCGCAGCCCTGTTATTTGCCCCCCGGCACAGACAAGTTTTCACTCCTAAGGTTAATCTGCCTTCAGCCTCGCCTGAATATATACAGCCATCAGTTCTTCCAGAATCTCATCACGCTCAACCTTCATAATCAAACTTCTGGCGCCCTTATGACTGGTAATATAGGTGGGGTCACCGGACATAATATAGCCCACGATCTGGTTAACCGGGTTATATCCCTTCTCCGTCAAGGCAACATAAACCTGCTCCAGCACATCGCTGACTTCCATTTTTTTGTCCTGAACAGTCTGAAAATATTGTGTATCTCTCATATTGCCCATGTCATCACGTCCTTTAAGTATTCTTTTCTATTCTACCTTATATTTCCCTGTTCGGCAATAGATTATTTTAGAAAGTTCAAAATTATCTCACAATTTCACCAACTATGGTTTCATTATTCAAAAATTCTACCATTTTTACTGGTAAAATTTGCCCCGGTTTCATTCCTTCTTCTCTGGGAATCGCTGCTCTCACGTATTGGCGGGTATAACCGGTCATAAAGGTTTTCTCCCCCAATATCTCCTGTTCCTCAAGCAGCACCTCCTGTATCGTTCCCAGAAGGCTCTTCCTGTATTCCAGCGACATCCGCTCCTCCAGAGCGAGGAGAATATCGCTGCGCTCTCCTTTCAGGGATTCCGGAATCTGGCCGGCCATCACCGCGGCTCTTGTTCCAGCTCTCCTGGAATATTTAAATACATGCATCTCGTAAAAATGAATATCCTCGGCAAATTTCTCGGTAGCCGCAAATTCCTCTTCCGTTTCTCCCGGAAATCCTACAATCACATCCGTTGTAATGGCCGGATTTTTAAAAGCCGTTCTCAGATTTTTGCAGCACTCCCGA
Source organism: uncultured Clostridium sp. (assembly GCA_900547035.1). Classification (GTDB taxonomy): domain Bacteria; phylum Bacillota; class Clostridia; order Lachnospirales; family Lachnospiraceae; genus Enterocloster; species Enterocloster excrementigallinarum. The sequence continues at coordinate 73,769 of URFM01000004.1, forward strand.
TATTCGTCCGCCGTGTAGTGGCGGTTCATCCTTTTGAGAACGGAATCGCTTCCGCTCTGAAGGGAAAGATGAAAATGAGGACAGATCTTCGGATTAGCCGCTAAAGCGTAAGCAAATTCCTCTGTAACAATGCGCGGCTCCAGTGAGCCAAGGCGAATCCGATGGATATTTTCCACCGTACTCACCTGTTCAATCAGTTTTAGCAGCCAGCGGACATTTTTTCCTGCAGCAGCAAGCTGGTAATCCTCCTGCAGCTGAGCATCCTTTTCAAAGTCCAATCCATAGGAACTGAGGTGAATCCCCGTAAGAACCACCTCCTGGTAGCCGGACCTGGCCAGCGCTTGAACTTCTCCCAGGACATCCCCGATTTCCCGGGAACGGACTCTTCCCCTGGCATAAGGGATGATGCAGTAACTGCAGAACTGGTTACAGCCGTCCTGTACCTTAATAAAGGCCCTGGTACGCTCTCCCGGCCGCTCCACCTTCAGCTCCTCATAATGACTGGTATGGCCGATATCCAGCACATGAGGATCTCCATGCCCCTCACGTCCAAACTCCTCAAGAATCTCTGCCAGCTGCCCCTTCTGATTGTTTCCAATCAAAATATCCACCGCCGGATCCGCTTTCAACTGCTCGGCAGCCACCTGAACATAGCAGCCAGCGGCCACTACAACCGCCTGCGGATTCAGCTTTTTCGCGCGGTGAAGCATCTGGCGTGACTTCCTGTCCGCAATATTAGTGACTGAACAGGTGTTAATCACATAGACATCCGCCATACTGTCAAAGGGTACAATTTCGTAACCCGCTGACCGGAGAAGCTGTTCCATAGCCTCTGTTTCATATGCATTTACTTTACACCCTAAATTGTGAAGGGCTGCCTTCGGCATAACAATTTCCTCCTGCTCTTTTTTCAACGGCGCCTCTTTCCGCCGTCCTGAACTGTTTTACCAGTTTCTTACGTTTTTTTTCATGCAATCTAACTATTGACTTTTCTACGGTCCATCTGTACTATTAAAACAGGCTACAGAACAATATCCCCTAAACATTAACCTGTAGATCAATACAAAGAGGAGGGTTTTTTTAAGTATGAAAACGGTTCGTATTTCTTTAAATTCCATTGATAAGGTAAAGTCTTTCGTAAATGATCTTGCAAAGTTTGATGCAGATTTCGATCTGGTATCCGGCAGATACGTAATCGATGCCAAGTCCATCATGGGTATCTTCAGCCTGGATCTTTCCAAACCCATTGATTTAAACATCCACTCGGAAAGTGATCTGGATACCATCCTGGAGACCTTAAAACCCTACATGATCTAAACATCAAAAGACTTTCCTAAAGTCGGCTTCATATCTAAATTCAAACTCAATCCAGCTGCCTGCATCCGCAGGCAGCTTTTTTGTTGCGAGCGCTTTGCATAGGGCCGCTCCATCACCCCTCACACAAAATCCGCTCCGTCGTATTCAGCGCCTCTTCCATCAGCCCGTCAATCTGCTCTCCCAACCGCAGCTCCGAGCAGCGGATTACGTTGATATTGGGACGTGTCACCGGATGCTTTGCCACGAAAATGGTGCAGCAGTCCTCATAGGGCTGGATGGAGGTCTCATAGGTTCCGATTTTCTCCGACAAATCGATGATTTCCTGCTTGTCAAATCCAATCACCGGGCGGAATACCGGCATGGTGCACACATCGTTGGTGGCGGCCAGGGACTGCATGGTCTGCGAGGCCACCTGGCCGATGCTCTCGCCGGTAATCAGCCCCATGGCGCCGGTCCGTTTTGCCAGCTCCTGGGCAATGCGCATCATATAGCGGCGCATGATGATGGTCAGCTCCTCATGGGGGCAGTTCTCATAGATGCACAGCTGGATGTCCGTAAAATTCACCACGAACAGGTTGATGGGCCCCGCGTAGCGGGCCACCAGGTTCGCCAGGTCCACCACTTTCTGCTTGGCCCTCTCGCTGGTGTATGGCGGCGCATGGAAATAAACCGCATCCAGCACAACGCCTCTCTTGGCAATCATATATCCCGCCACCGGACTGTCGATGCCGCCGGACAGAAGGAGCATGGCCCTGCCGTTGGTTCCCACTGGCATGCCTCCCGGTCCCGGAATCATCTCGGAAAACAGGTTAATCTTCTGGCGCACCTCCACCCGCAGCAGCACATCCGGATGGTGGACGTCCACCTTCATCTGGGGAAATGCCTCTAAAATCACCTCGCCAAGGTCCCGGTTCATCTGTTCCGAGCTGACCGGGTAGCTCTTGTCCCCTCTCCGGGCCACCACCTTAAAGGTCAGGTTCTTGTCCGGATAAACCTGGTCCATGTAGGAAACCACGCTCTTTTTCAGATTCTCATAACCCTTGTCCTCAATCTGGACCATGGGACAGATATCCGCGATTCCGAATACCCGCTTCAGAGCCTCAATCACATCGTCGCAGTCATAATTCCCCTCCGCCATCACATAAATCCGGCCGGACTCCTTGGTCACCTGAAACTCTCCGTCCACATCTTTTAAAGCATGGTAAATCTGCTTCATCAGGGTGTCCTCGAACATATAGCGGTTCTTGCCCTTCGTGCCGATTTCCGCGTATTTAATCAAAAAAGACTGATATTTCATCGATTTCTCCTTTTAGCGCCTCCTGTACCGGGTCAGTACCGGAAGCAATTCCTTCAACATGTCTATGGTATAATCCGCTTCCTCCCGGGTATTAAACATTCCGAAGCTGAACCGCAGGGTAGAATCCAGAAGTTCCCGTTTCACGCCCACTGCTTTTAAGGTCCCGCTGATGGCAGGATGGTTGGAGGAGCAGGCGGAGCCGGAAGATACGTAGATTCCCTTATCCTCCAGAGCATGGAGCAGCACCTCGCTGCGGACTCCCGAAAAGCTTACGCTCACAATCTGGGGAGCACCCTCTTTCCCCGGAAGACTGTTCACCACCGCCTCCGGAATCTCTCCTATCCGAGAAATAAAATAATCCTTAAGCCCAATCAGCCGTTCCATCTTTTCCTCATGATTCCGGTAGATTTCCTCCGCAGCCGCCCCCAGTCCGGCGATTCCCGGAACATTCTCCGTCCCGGAGCGCAAATCCCGCTGCTGTCCTCCCCCGTAAATCAGTGGGTGGATTTTAACCCGCTGGTCGATGTAGAGAAAGCCCACTCCCTTGGGGCCGTGGATTTTATGGCCGCTGGCAGAAAGCAGGTCGATCTGGGCTTTCTTGGGGCGAATCTGCAGTTTCCCATAGGACTGGATGGCGTCTACATGAAAAAGAATGGACGGATTCACCTCATGGAGCATTGCTCCAATCTCCTCCACCGGCTCGATGGCTCCGATTTCATTATTTACATGCATCACGGACACCAGGATGGTATCCGGCCGGATGGCCTTTCTCAGCTCTTCCAGGGAAATATGCCCCTGCTCATCCACTCCCAGATAAGTCACCTCAAACCCCTGCTGCTCCAGCCAGGCCATGGGATTGTAAACGGAGGCGTGTTCAATGCGGGTGGTAATCAGGTGTTTTCCGGCTCTGTGGTTAGCCATAGCGGTTCCGATGAGAGCCATGTTGTTGGACTCTGTTCCCCCGGAAGTAAAGAGAATCTCCTTTTCCTGGACCTTCAGAGTCTTTGCAATCTGAGCGGCGGCCCGGCGGACGTACTGCTCCGCCTCCATGCCCTTTTTGTGCTTGGCGGAAGGGTTCCCGTAGTCCTCCGTCATGGTCTTCACCACAATGTCCCGCACACAGTCAAAGACCTTTGTGGTGGCCGAATTGTCAAAATAAACTTCCATCAAATCCCCTCCTCCAGCTTCAGCATCAGCGCCGACAGCATGGTCACCGCCGCGGTTTCCGTCCGCAGAATCCGTCTGCCCAGGCTGATGGGCTCTGCCCCTGCTTTCTGTGCCTTTTCAATCTCCAGCGGGTCGAAACCGCCCTCCGGTCCAATCATCACCGCCACGGACATTCCAGGCTTTAAACTGTCAAATATCCTTTTCGTAGCCGCCATTCCCTCTTGATTCTCATAGGGGACCAGTTTGAAATCAAAGCCCCTCCGCTCCATATCGTTCAGGGCCTCCTCAAAGTTCAGCACCTCCCCCACCTGGGGAATCCGGCTGCGCTTGGACTGTTTTGCCCCGCTCTCCGCAATGGCCTGCCAGCGCCGCACCCGCTCCTTGGCTTTCTTCGCATCCAGCTTCACCACCGTATTGCGGGTCACAACCGGTACCACCGCCGCCGCTCCCAGCTCTGCGGCTTTCTGAATGATAAACTCCATCTTATCGCTTTTGGGCAGACCCTGATACAGCCAAATGGAAGAAGGCAGCTCGGCAGACTCCCGTTTTTCCAGGATTCTCCCCAGCGCCCGTCCGGCGTCCAGCTCCTCCAGACGGCACAGATAGTCGCCGCCCTGGCCGTCGCTGACCAGAAACTGTTCTCCCGCCTTCATCCGCAGGGCATTTTTCATATGGTTCACATCCGGCCCGGTAATCCGGACCTGCTCCCCTTCCATCTGCCCCGGTTCCACAAAAAAATGATGCATGGCCTTCCTCTTACTTTCTTCGCGCTGTCACGCTGACCCATTCTCCCTGTCTGGTGACCTCCGTCACCTCCAGCTCCTGATTTCGTGAAAATGCCTCCAGAACAGCCTGCTCTTTCAAATTGATGATACCCGATGAAATGAAGATGCCGCCCTTCTTTAAATGGACCGGAATCTCATCCACCAGCGGGATGATGACGTCCGCCAGGATATTGGCCACCGCCACGTCATAACAGCCAAATCCCGCCCACTTCTGCACCGTGGGGTCATCCAGGATATTTCCCTGCATCACCTGGAACTGCTCCGGCTCAATGCCGTTAGCCTTCAGGTTTTCCCCTACCGCGACAATGGCATTCTCATCCAAATCCGTTCCTTTTACCTCTTTGGCTCCCAGCTTCAGGGCGGTAATTCCCAGAATCCCGCTGCCGGTCCCCACATCCAGAAGGCGGGTGTCTTCCTTTACCACCTTTTCCAGCTGACGGATGCACAGCTGAGTGGTCTCATGTTTTCCCGTGCCGAAAGCGGTCCCGGGGTCAATCTGTACCAGAAGCTTGTCCTGATGCTCCTCAGGAATCTCCTCCCAGGTGGGCTTAATCAGGATGTGGTCCACCGTGAAGGGCTTGAAATACTGTTTCCAGTTGTTAATCCAGTCCTTGTCCTCAGTTTCCGACTCCGTGATGGTACGGGCTCCCAAATCCGTCCAGGAAGCCATCTCGTCCAGTCCCTCATTGACCTTTCTCAGGATTTCCTCCTCCGGCTCCGAGTCGTCCACATAGAAGCTCACCTTCGCCACCCCGTCGTCCGGCGGAAGCTCCGGAAGGATATCGATGAACATACCCTTTGTCTCCTGCTCCGTCAGGGGCACATTATCCTCAATCTCCACTCCCTGGATGCCGATGTCATTTAACATGCTGCTGATTAAATCCACCGCCTGGGTGGTGGTAGTCAGAGTGAATTTTTTCCACTTCATAATCTGATTCTTCCATCCTTTCCCTTTGCGCATCTGCGCAGGTTTAGTTTCCGCTTAAAACCTTGATAAACAATGCCGCCAATACCACCAGGACCACAGGGCGGACGATTTTCTGTCCGTCGTGGACCACCAGGCCGGAGCCGATGTAGTGGCCTGCGATGGAGCAGACCCCGGAAGCCAGTCCCAGGGGCAGCACCACATTTCCGTTGATTAAAAATGTAACCAGCGCCGCCACATTGGAGGAGAGGTTAATCACCTTCGTCTGGGCGGAAGCGCTGCGCACATCCATACGGGCCGCTCCCGTCAGCACCAGCAGAAGGAAAGTTCCCGTTCCCGGCCCGTAAAAGCCGTCATAGGCGCCAATCAGCAGGGCCGCCGCCAGGCTGATGACAAACACCTTCTGCTTCGGCACAGTGCCGGTCTTTTCATTGTCCCCCATCCCTTTATTAAACAGAACGTAGGCGGCCACAATAGGCAGCACTACCAGCATCATGTGGCGGATGACCGAATCCGGCACAATCAGCGCGATATGGGAGCCGATGGACGAACCCGCCATGGCCATGGCTGCGGAACAGGCCGCCATGAGGACCTTCCCCTTCAGGTAGCCGTGGCCCGCGTAGCGCAGGGTGGAGACAATGGTTCCCATGGTAGAACCCATCTTATTGGTTCCCAGGGCGCTGTGGGCCGGAACCCCCGCCAGCATATAGGCCGGCAGGGAGATGATTCCTCCGCCCCCTGCGATGGAATCCACCAGGCCGGCCAGAAACACCAGCGGACATACGATTAAATAAGCAAGCATTGCCTGATTTTCCTTTCAAAAAAGGCCCTTTCGGACCTGCTGTATCAAAAAAGCAACCTTTATATTAACACAGAAATCCAGCAGTGGCAATAAGAGGCAGGATTTTTTTGCAATAAAAGAGGGGGCCGGCGCATTATCTTAGTGAACGGATGAACGACAGGACGCAGATATCCGGCGGCAGAAACTCATTTTAAATTTCAAAATCAAACGATAACGAAATTTCCTGATTGCATTACACCCCTCACACACCGCCGCCTGTATCTGCGGAATGTTGAAAATTACGAAAGAGATTTGTAAAATGCAAAAGGCGGGCACTTATGCGCCCGTCTTAAAGCATCTTTAAAAGTTTTTTCGTATCCTCCGGAGGGATTCCCCAGGCCGCAGCCGCCTGCTCTGCCGTCAAGTGCAGATTATGCATCAGATTTTTGATTCCCCTCAGCTGTTCTTTCTCTACCGCTTCCGCCTTTAAATCTTCAATTGCCTTGCACACGTTTACTACCTCCTTGTCCGCCTCAATGGTTAAATTTGCCTTAACACTCGCATTTAATACTTCCACTTCTCTACGGCCCAATGCCAGTTCCGTTTTTTTCACCTCCAGCCACTCCACCAGTTTTTCTTTATCGTTGGAGTATTTGATAAACTCCAGCACATCCCCCAGGGTCGTGTGAAACTTTCCGAACTCTTCCTCTTCAAGCTCCGATGGGGATATCAGATGGACCCGGTATTCCGGCAGCATCGATAAGATTTTCGGATTCTTCGTTATCATCATCTCTGACAAACTTCTGGGGCCGTCCCACGGTTCAGGTGAAAAGAAAACCAGAAGGGTAATCACTGGGATAAGCTTATCCTGTTTATAAAACCCGGAAAGAAACTCCCCGCTGTTATGTCCCTTATAGTCCTTCGCCTCCCTATGGCGGCTGGCCACCCGCTCCACCTGTTTCGCATACTGAAGCACATCGTACAGCAGGTTCTTCACCGGAGCCGCATAATGGACATGGCTCTGGTTCTCAATCCCCAACAAAAGATAGGTCGCGTTTTCATCCTCCATCACCGCCAGTTCCTTCAGCAAATCCCGGTACTTCTGGACCAGCTCTCCGTTTCCGTCCACGCCATATGGCATGGACAATTCTGCGGAATCCATCTCTCTTAACTGTTCCGGAACAATCACCTGCTCTCCCTGATACAGGTAAAAATTAAAAATATCCGCAAACACGCGGTTCTGCGACATATAGGCCTTCATGGCCGTATCTTCTTTTCCCATCCGCTGCCTTCCTCCTTCATTGTACTAAACTTAAATTTCTTTGTAAAGGGTGTTCCGGCTGTTGAAATACAGCCACGATGCCTGCATGTCCAGGCAGAAAACGAATTCTTTTAGCAGGCTGAATGCTGCTGATGGGATTAGTTTATCAGATGCAGGATATATTCGCAAGTATATTTTCACCTTATCATTGACATTTCTCTCCCTCCGTTTTAAAATAGTAAACAGTTGTGTATACAATAGTTGCTTTATACAATTATTGTATACTTCATCAATCAAAAAGGGAAAGGACAACCGTACTATGAACGAATTCTTATCCTGTGTAAAGCCCTACCGAAGGGAAGCCATTCTGGCCATCTTCTGCATCGAGGCGGAGACCGTATTTGAGCTGATTATCCCCCTGGTGATGGCGGATATCATCGATGTGGGAGTGGCCGCCGGAGACCAGCACTACATTGTCATGAAAGGCCTGCAGATGATTGGCATGGCCCTCATCGCCCTGATTTTAGGCCAGGGCTACGCCCGTTTTGCCGCGGCCTGCGGACAGGGAGTAGGCGCGGAAATCCGCAAGAAGGAGTTCGCCAAGCTTCAGCAGTTCTCCTTCGCCAACACGGACCACTTCAGCGAATCCTCCCTGGTGACCCGTCTGACCAGCGACGTGACCACCATCCAGAACTCCATCTCCACCGGCATGCGGCCGGCTTTTCGCTCGCCGGTCATGATGCTCACTGCCCTGGGCGCTTCTTTCTTTATCAATACACAGCTGGCCATCGTCTTTTTGATTGCAGCACCGATTCTGGGTTTTCTTCTTTTCCAGATCATCAGCCGTGTCCGCCCTCTTTATGGCGTCATGCAGGGAGCCATCGACCAGGTGAACCGGATTATTCAGGAGAATCTCACTGCCATCCGCGTAGTAAAAGCCTATGTGCGCGGCGAACATGAGATAGAAAAATTCGATAAGGTCAACTCCAACCTGCGTACTACCTCCGAACGCGCCTTCCGTCTGGCTGCCTTAAATATGCCCGCCATGCAGTTCGTTTTGTATGGCACCATCATCGCCATCCTTTTCTTTGGGGGAAGAATGGCCACGGTGGGCGGCATCAAGGTAGGCGAGCTGACGGGCTTTTTGAGTTATGTCATGCAGGTATTGAACTCCCTGATGATGCTCTCCAACGTTTTCATGATGCTCACCCGTTCCCTGGCCTCCTGGCGGCGGATTTCAGAGGTCCTGGACGAGGAGATTGACATCCGGGACGATGAGAACACGCGGGATATCCGGGTGGAAAAGGGAGAAATCCAGTTTGACCACGTTTACTTTAAATATAAGAAGGAAGCCAAAGAATACGTCCTGTCCGACATTTCCTTCCATATCAAGCCGGGGCAGACCGTGGGCATCATCGGCCAGACCGGCTCCGCCAAGAGCACCCTGGTACAGTTAATCCCCCGCCTTTATGATGTGACGGAAGGTCAGGTCCTCATCGACGGAATCCCTGTGCGGGAATACCCCATCCGGGAGCTGCGCGAGTCCATCGCCATGGTTCTGCAGAAGAACACCCTGTTTTCCGGCACCGTGAAGGACAACCTCCGCTGGGGTAAGGAGGATGCCACCGATGAGGAAATCGACGCGGCCTGCCATGCCGCCTGTGTGGACGAGTTCATCGACCGCCTGGAACATGGCTACGACACCGAGCTGGGCCAGGGAGGCGTCAATGTATCCGGCGGCCAGAAGCAGCGTCTGTGCATCGCCAGAGCCCTCCTGAAAAATCCCAAGGTACTGATTCTGGACGACTCCACCAGCGCCGTGGACACGGCCACGGAGGCAAAAATCCGCCAGGGACTGGCCGACTGCCTGCCTGACGCAGTGAAAATCATCATCGCCCAGCGCATCACCTCCGTTCTCCACGCGGACCAGATTATCGTGCTGGACGACGGAAAAATCAATGCCATCGGAAACCACGATTCTCTCCTGGCATCCAATGAAATCTACCAGGATATTTACCATTCTCAGCAGGAAGGAGCGAATCTGTAATGGCCAGAAACACAAATTTCAGCAAACCAAAAGACGTAAAAGGCACACTGCTCCAGATGGGAAGCTACCTGGGACGCCACAAGCTGACCATGGCGGTCATTGCCATCCTGGTAGCCATCAGCGCCGGAGCCAATATTCTGGGTACTTACCTGTTAAAACCGGTCATCAACACCTACATCATTCCCGGGGATATCCCTGGTCTGGTACGTATGGTAATTGTAATGGGCATCATCTATCTGACCGGAGCCGTGGCCTGTCTGCTCTACAATCAGCTGATGGTCCACATCGCCCAAAAGGTGGTGGGCGAAATCCGGACCGACCTGTTCGCCCATACCCAGCGTCTGCCTCTGACCTATTTTGACGTACACACACACGGCGAACTCATGAGCCGTTTTACCAACGATGTGGACACCATCACCGAGGCCTTAAACTCCAGCTTCACCATGATGATTCAAAGCTTCATCAATGTGACCGGTACCATCGCCATGCTTCTCATTCTGGACTGGCGGCTGTCCATGATCGTCTTCGTTTTCCTGGGAGGCATGATGGTTTTCATCAAGTTCAACAGCAGCCGGAGCCGCCGGTATTTTATTGAACAGCAGAAGTATCTGGGATCCATCAACGGCTATGTGGAAGAACTGGTAGCCGGTCAGAAGGTGGAAAAGGTATTTAACCACGAGCCCCAGGATTTCGAGGAATTCTGCCGCAGAAACGAGGCCTACCGCATCGCCTCCACCAAGGCCCACACCTACGCCAGCATGACCGTGCCGGCAGTGGTGTCCTTAGGCTATGTCAATTACGCCATTTCCGCCTGTGTGGGCGGCCTCTTCGCCCTGGCCGGCCTGACGGACCTGGGAACCGTGGCCTCCTATCTGGTCTATGTGCGCCAGAGCACCATGCCCATCAACCAGTTTACCCAGCAGATTAACTTCCTGCTGGCCGCCCTCTCCGGCGCGGAGCGGATTTTCGAGATGATGAACCAAGAGCCGGAGATTGATGACGGAAACGTAACTCTCTGCGACGCCAGCGAGAAGGAGGACGGCACTCTGGAGGAAAGTCCCTCCTATACGGGAACCTTTGCCTGGAAGGTGCCGGACTCCCAGGGGAATACCTCCCTGGTCCCCTTAAAAGGCGATGTGCGGTTCAACCATGTGGTCTTTGGCTATACACCGGAGAAGAAGGTGCTGGACGATATCAGCCTCTACGCGAAACCAGGACAGAAAATCGCCTTCGTCGGCTCCACCGGCGCCGGAAAGACCACCATTATCAATCTGATTAACCGGTTCTACGAGATTTCCGGCGGCTCCATCACCTATGACGGCATCGACGTCCGAAGCATCAAAAAGGACGATTTGAGAAAATCCCTCTCCCTGGTCATCCAGGACACCCACCTGTTTACCGGAACCATCGCCGACAACATCCGGTATGGACGGCTGGACGCCTCTATGGAAGATGTAAAAGCTGCCGCCAATGTCGCCAATGCCGACTCCTTTATCCGCCGTCTGCCAAACGGCTATGACACCATGCTCCACAGCGACGGCAGCAACTTATCCCAGGGACAAAGACAGCTCCTTGCCATTGCCAGAGCCGCCATCTCCCGGCCCCCGGTACTGATTCTGGACGAAGCCACCAGCTCCATCGACACCCGTACCGAGAAACTCATCGAAAAGGGTATGGACGCTCTCATGGAGGGACGGACCGTGTTCGTCATCGCCCACCGGCTGTCCACCGTGCGCAACTCCAAAGCCATCATGGTCCTGGAGAAGGGACAGATTATCGAACGAGGCAGCCACGAGGAACTGTTAGAGCAGAAAGGACGGTATTACAAGCTGTATACGGGACAGTTCGAACTAGACTAAGATTCGGAATGCTTCTCGTAACTGTGAAGGTACTGAACAGTTACAAACGGATTTTCCCACAGAAAGGACCATAGAATCATGATTGATAAACGAAATGCCAGAAAAATGCTCATACAGGTAGACAAAGCCCGCCGCTCCCTTCTTCAGCCCAGCTTCGCCAGGATCGGCCTGGCCTTCGGACAGGGGCACGCCCGGATCCTGGAATCCCTCCTGACGGAAGACCACATTACCCAGAAGGAACTGGCGGAGCGCTGCCAGGTAGATGTGACCACCATGTCCCGCTCCCTGGATAAACTGCAGAAATCCGGATTTCTGCAGCGGCAGCCGGACCCTTCCAGCCGCCGTTCCTTTCTGGTCTGTCTGACCGAAACCGGCAGGCAGGAGGCTCAGATTGTCCGTAACCTTCTCAGCTATATGGACGAGCAGACCTGGAAGGATTTTCAGCCGGAAGAGATTGAACAGTTCTGCGGATATCTGCGGCGGGTCCTGAACAATCTGGAGCAGGCTTCCATGCCCGTGGGGGAGGAGGAAACAGAAACAATCAAAACAGACTAAGCTGCTCATAGGGCGCTTCTCTTTTCAACGGCTCCGGTTCTTGCCCCAGGAATTCCCGGAGCCGTTCTTCATTCTTCAGCCACTCCTCTACCTGGTTCTCCTTTAGAATCAGCGGCATCCGGGCATGCACCGGCTTTACCGATGGGTTTGCTTGGGTAGTCAGGATACAGAACCGCCACTCTTCCCCTTCCCACCGGCAGAATCCCGCCATATAAAGCTTTTCCTTCTCCGCCGTAAAGATATGCTTTTCCCGCTGTGAATTCCACTCGTAGAATCCGTCCGCCGGTATGACCAGGCGGCGCTTCAGCAGGCTTTCCGAAAACATGGGCTTATCCAGGGCGGATTCCGCTCTGGCATTGATGACCAGCTTCCCGCCCTCAGATGTAAAACCCCATCTCTGCCGGGCCGCGGATACCACGCCGTTCTTCAGGCAGATTACAGGCGCACAGTCCGAGGGCCGCACATCCCTCCGCGTTCCTTTTTCATCCGTAATAAAATATCTGGAGCACATAATCTCCTTCACTTTCTCATATGTATTAGTAATGTTAAAAAGGCAGGACCGCCGCCATGAAACCCAGACCCGTTCGCCTTTCCCTCTTTCTTCTTCTGCTCTCCTTCTCCTATTTTGCCGGCAGCGCCGCCGGCTATCTCCTCTCTTCTCCCTCCGCCAGTCCGCCCTTTGCGGCTGTTTCGGCCGAGGGAAACTGGGGCTTGAGCTTCCCACAGGAAGGGCAGCCTCCGGTGGCAAACGCCTCCGCGGAATATTTAAGCCGCTTCCATGCCTACTACGCTCAGGACACAGAGGAAAAGGTTCTGTATCTGACCTTCGACGCAGGCTTTGAAAACGGCTGCACACCGGCGATTCTGGACGCCCTGAAAAAGCATGGGGCTCCCGCCGCATTTTTTGTAGTTGGAAATTATATCTCTTCCAGTCCGGACCTGGTGCGGCGGATGGTGGAGGAGGGCCACATTGTAGCCAACCATACCTATCACCACCCGGATATGTCCCAAATTGCCACGAAAGAAGCATTCTCCCAGGAACTGACCAGCCTGGAGGAGCTTTACACCCAGACCACCGGCCAGACCATGACCAAATACTACCGGCCTCCTCAGGGCAAATACAGCGAGTCCAATCTGGAAATGGCCAAAGAACTGGGATACACCACATTTTTCTGGAGTCTTGCTTATGTAGACTGGCTCCAGGATGAGCAGCCCACCAGGGAGGAGGCCTTTGAAAAGCTCATCGGCCGCGTCCATCCCGGCGCCATTATCCTGCTCCACAGCACCTCCCGGACCAATGCCGACATCCTGGATGAACTGCTGACAAAATACGAGGAGATGGGCTATTCCTTCCGTTCCCTGGATGAACTGGTCTCCTCTCAGACCTCGTAGAAGGGTTCCATTCCATTGATGGCCTTCTTGCCCAAGTCAGAGTTTACCGTGGTGGCGTACAGGTACATCCCGGGCATATAGGGTTTGGAGATTTTTGCCAGTTCATTAAAGAGGGTCTTCTCATCGCCCTCATGGTCCAGAACAAACAGGCATCCCTTCCGGTCTCCCTGCATCAGTCCCTGGAGATAGGCCTTCTTGACCGGCTGGGTTTCCAGGTAAGTTCTGGCCTCCTCAAGAAACTTCTCCGGGCATTTTTCGATGCGGTGGAATGAAAGGGTTACGGTTCTCTGGGCCTGCCCCGGAGCGCTCTGGCCCTGCTGGCCGGCCGGCTGTCCCGCCGCTCCGTTTCCCTGGCCTGCCGCCGCCTGGACTTTCTGCTCCGCCTGGCGCTTCTGAGCCTCTGCCAGCTTCTGTTTGATAAAGGCCGCCTGCTGCTGTTTGATGGCGGCAATCACATTCCGCTCAATGCGGATATTCTCCTCAAAGGGATTAATCACAAAGCCGGAAGCATCCTGATCCCGAAGAACCATTGCCGCGTAATCCTCGAAGTTGGTGGCGATCAGACGCTGCCCCTCCTTCAGTTCCCACTTCTGGGCGGATTTCCAGTCAGTGAATGCGGGGAGGTACTTCTTTCCCTCGTTGTTAGCCACCTCAGGGAATGATACTTTTGTATTGGGCTGAAGCTTCAACTTCCCGTCCTCCCCGGTCTCCGGTTCCGGATCAAACGATGCAGGGGCCAGAAAACGGGCTTTCACAACCTCCTGCATAAATTCCGCCTGACGCTCCGGCGTTGCGTTGTACTGCATCAGATGATAGGCCATAATCAGATCCTGATTTTTCAGCTCTTTAATGTCTGCCATGTCTCTTTCCTTTCTTTTGCTGCGTATTCTCCACGATACCCGGGCTTTTAATCTGTTCTGCCCCGTATCCCTGCATGTTAGTATAGTCTAAAATCGTGATTTTTACAATCCCCGCAGGCAGGCTTTTCAGGGCTTTTCATTTGCCGAAGGAAGGGTCCAGCTCAAAAAGGCTCATTTGATGCTCCTGTCCCTTCTTTTCCTTTCTGCCCGTCTGCTCCGACAACCGATCTTCCTTTGGAAGCTCCGCCAAAAAGACCGAAGGTTCTTTGCTGCTGGTAATGACTAACTCCTCCATAGCCCTGGTAACCCCCACAAAGAAGAGTCTGCGCTCCTCCTCTTCGTCTGTCTCCCCCCGTTTCGTTTCCAGGGGAATCAGCCCTTTTCTGGCTCCAAAGAGGATGACAGCGGGAAATTCCAGCCCTTTGGCTCCGTGGATGGTGGTCAGGGTTACGGCGTCGGAAGCGTAGGTCTTCTGTCCGCACCGTTTTAAATCGCTCTCTCCGCCGTACCGCACCGCCTCCGCCATTTCCTTCATGGTCCGGTAAAACGGAGCCATGGAGCAGAACTTTTCCATAGGACCGTCCTCCTGAAAGCCCATCCTCCGAACCCAGGCCTCCAGGAATTTCCCCGGCTTCTGCTTCTGATACAGAGGAAGAAACTCAGCGGTCAGCTGCTCCCACTCCCCATCCTCCGGCTCCCTGTCCTTCCACAGAAGCTTCCGACACAGGGGGCGGGTCAGCTGGCTTTCCTCTCCGGCCAGGCAGCTAAAAAAGCTGAGACTTCCGCGGACCGAATCCGCCTGGAGAAATTCCTCCCGCCCTGCCACAATGTAGGGAATCCCCTCCTGGCGCAGGCAGCGCTCCAGAAGTTCTCCCTGGCGGTGGGTACGGTAAATCACGGCAATGTCCCCAAAGCTTCTGGTTTTCTTTTCCTCCGACGGTCCAAATCCCTCCTGGGCATCCAGCATATCGATGCCGCCCACCATGCGGTTAATCTCCTTTGCCGCGAATATGGCCTCGCTCATCTCGCTTGCCGCCGATACCAGACGCAGGGGCGTCCCTGCCTCCTTCCTGGTCCAAAGCCCCCGCTCCGGCCCCGGATTATGACGGATCAGCTCTCTGGCAGCATGGACGATATGGCCGCTGCTCCGGTAATTTTCCTCCAGTCGGATGCGGCAGAGCTCCGGCTCATCCCGTGACAGACGCTCAAAAATCCGCGAGTCGGAACCCCGGAAACCGTAAATGGACTGGTCCGGGTCGCCGATGACAAAAAGCTGGCGGCCCCTGCGGTTCATCAGACGGATTAAGCGGTACTGCAGGGAACTGACGTCCTGGAACTCATCCACCAGCAGATACCGGAAGGGCTTTTCATCCATCTTCCCTTCCTCCAGGGCCTTCACCGCTTTCAGCAAGATGTCGTCGTAGTCCATGCCATTTAACTCCTCCAGCCTTTCCTGGTAGCGCCGGCAGGCCTGCTCCAGCCCGTCCGCTCCATCCTCACAAACTACCCTTTCCCCTGTCTTTTGCCGGGAGATTTCCTCCAGAAGCTGGGATGGCTTCTGTTTCAGTCCCAGCTCGCAGATTACCTCTTCGGCAATTTCCAGCTGCTCGCTTTCCTGCAGCAGAACCGCCTTCAGCCCCGTCTCCTTCAGCATGCGGTAGCAGATGGAGTGAAAGGTTCCGATCTTCATGCGTTTCAGCCCGCGTTTCCCCGGAAGTCTGGAATGAATGCGTTTTTCCATCTCTCCCGCCGCCCGGTTGGTAAAGGTCACCGCGGTGATTTCTGCCGGGCTGATTCGCTGCTCCTGAATCATGTACAGAATCCGCTCCACCAGGGTCCTGGTCTTTCCCGTCCCGGGTCCCGCTTCCACAGCCGTGGTCCGCGCCAGTGAGCGAACCGCCTGCTGCTGGGAACGATTGAGGCTCTGTCCCAACGCTGCGGCGGCCCTTTCCCCTGCCGGCAGGCTCTTTGGAGAAGGTTCTGTCTGCGGTCTTCTGTTTTCCGAAACGCGTTCCATTTCCGCCGCTTCTTTTCTTTCCGTCCCCTTCGTCTCCTGCTCAGAGGAATCGCTTTTCATTCCAAAGAAGGAAAACAGACTTATCTGTCCCTCCATCTCCTCAATCTCCCAGGGCTCAAATAAGCGGATAATACCGTACTCCCCGTCAAAGCCCGGAAGCCGCTTCACCCTGCCTTCCCGCAGGCGGCTGATTCCCTCCCCAATCATGGGGCCAAACTGACTGCCAATTTCCTCTGCCGGCACATTCCGCAGAATCTCAAATTCCGTCCCCAGCTTCCGCACCATATTTTCATAGAGAGACCGGACCTTTGTACTGGCGGCTCCATGTCCGGTGGCGGCGGCGATTACCTCGGGAAGGGGCACCAGGCTTTCAAAGTCCCGGGCGTTTTCCGGGCGAAACGTCTCCTCCCGGTCCGCCAGCTGCTCCACCCTGTGGTCCACGCCGATGGTCAGTTTCTTCCCGCAGACCGGACAGCGGTTTCCCAGGGCTTCCGCCTCCTTCGGGCTTAAGCATACATGGCATTTCCGGTGGCCGTCATAATGATATTTTCCCTCCTCCGGAAAAAACTCGATGGTCCCCGCAAGTCCCGTTCCGGCCTGCAGCGCCTGATACAGACCTTCGTAGCTCATCTCAATGTCCAGAAGGTTGGCCTCCCGGCCAAGCTTTAAGGGGGAGTGGGCGTCGGAATTGGACACCAGAAAATAGGAATCCAGGGCCGACCATTTCCAGTTCATCTGCGGGTCTGAGGAAAGTCCCGTTTCCAGCGCGTGGATATAGGGAGTCATATCCTCAAAGCACTCCTCAATCCGGTCAAATCCGGAAAATGCCCCGAAAAGAGAAAAATGGGGCGTCCAGATATGAGCCGGTATATAGATGGCCCTGGGGCAGATTTCCAGGGTAATCTCCAGCAAATCCCGGCAGTCCAGGCCCAGGATTGGCCTGCCGTCGGAATGGATGTTTCCGATGGTTTCCAGCTTTCCTGAAAGGGCCTGCGCCTCCTCCAGTCCCGGAAGCAGGATTAGACTGTGGACCTTCCGCACCTTTCCGTTTTTCTTATAAATGGAGCTGATTTCTCCGCTGATAACGAAGCGGGGCACGCTGCTGCCGGGAACCTCCTCCCGCCTGCGCAGGCTCGGGTCCAGCACATACAGGCCGTCCTCCGCCGGTTTCAGCTTTTCCTTTAGTTCCTCCCTCCAGGCCGGGTGGGTAAAATCCCCGGTTCCCACCAGATGGATTCCCTTTCTCGCAGCCCAGAAATCCAGGGACTCCGGCGTCAAATCCCGGCTGGTAGCCCGGGAATACCTGGAATGAATATGTAAATCTCCTATGTACATTCTTTTATCTCCTGCTTTTGTATAAACACGGCGGGTATCTTCTTGCCCGACCAAGGCCGGACAAGAAGCATCGGATGTCCATACCCCGAGGGCACCTAGTCCGATGTGAAAACGAGGGCAAAAGCATTCTTATAAGCAAGCTTAACGACTGCTTTTGCCCTCGTTTTCCCGCCGTCCTGAACTGTTACGTCCATTATAAAACTTTTTGGGGCGGGTATACAAGAAAAAAATCTTCACCATTTCCCTCTGGCATGGTATACTTAGCAAGAGAATCACACTGCAACGATAAGGGAAGGAACCGGTATTATGTCAGATTACAACTACACCATTTCAAAAATTTATCCCTCGGACAAGCGCAGCCAGCGGCAGGTGGACGCCCTGCTGGAAGCGGAGGGCATCCGCCGGGACGCCAATCTGGACTACACCTGCGGTATGTACGATGAGGACATGAATCTTATCGCCACCGGAAGCTGCTTCGGCAACACCCTGCGCTGCATGGCGGTCAGCAGCGCTCACCAGGGCGAAGGACTCATGAATCAGATTGTCACCCATCTGCTGGATGTCCAGTATCAGAGAGGGAACTTGCACATTTTTCTTTACACCAAATGCAGCTCCGCCAAATTTTTCGGAGATTTGGGTTTTTACGAGATTGTCCGTATTGAAGACCAGATTGTATTTATGGAAAACCGGCGCACCGGTTTCCAGGATTATTTGACCCAGCTGGCTAAGGAGAAGGAGGCGGGGAAAAAAGCCGCCGCCCTGGTGATGAACGCCAATCCCTTTACCCTGGGCCACCAGTATCTGGTGGAAAAAGCCGCCTCGGAAAACGACATCCTCCACCTGTTCATTGTCAGCGAAGACGCCAGCCTGGTACCATTTTCCATCCGCAAGAAACTGGTAATGGACGGAACGGCCCACCTGAAGAATATCCGCTACCACGACAGCGGCCCCTACATCATCAGCAGTTCCACCTTCCCCAGCTACTTTCAGAAGGATGAGACTGCGGTCATCCAAAGCCACGCCCTTTTGGACCTGACCATCTTTACCAGGATTGCCAAAGCCATGGACATCACCCGCCGCTATGTGGGGGAGGAGCCTACCAGCCTGGTAACTGGGATTTACAATGAAATCATGCAGAAAAAGCTTCCGGAAAACGGAATCGAATGCATCGTGGTCCCCAGACTCCAGTCAGAGGGTAAGGCCATCAGCGCCTCCACCGTGCGCCAGGCCATCAAGGACGGTAACTTTGAACTGCTGAAAGAGCTGGTGCCCCGGACCACCTTGGATTATTTCCAGAGTCCCCAGTCCCGGGAGGTCATCGAAAAAATCCGGGGACAGGAAAATGTCATTCATTACTAACTTGCAGCAATCCGGAACCTCAAAAATCCGCATACCCCCTTCAGGAACATCCTCCCAGACCCCTAACGTCCGGGAGGATGTTTGTAATTCAGTTGACATTCCCCAAAAACTGTCTTAATATATTTAGGAACCGAAGTATTTAAAAAAGGAGGGAATTCATTTCATGGAAACAGGAAAAATGATTAACCGGATTTCCAACCGTCTCCGGCGCCGTTCTCTCAAGGTACAGGAATCCATCGGAATCAGCGGGGCTCAGGGGAATATTCTGGATTATATCCTGGTGGAGAGCGTTCACCGGAATGTTTATCAAAAGGAAATTGAAAAAGAATTTGGCCTGCGGCCCTCTACTGCCACAGAGGCTTTGAAGCTTCTGGAGGAAAAGGGGCTCATCTGCCGGATTCCGGAGGAAAAGGACGGGCGTTACAAACGCATCGTATTTACCCAGAAGGCCCGGGATGTGCAGACGGCTCTTCGCCGGGAAATTGAAGAATCGGAGTCGGTGCTTCTTCGTGGAATCTCCGTTTCAGAGCAGAGACAGTTCCTGGAAATCGCAGAAAAAATGCTGCAAAATTTAGATGATGGGGGGGGAGCATGATGGAAAACAAGGGAAATGAGCATGAGTTAATGGGTTCGATGAAGGTGTCCCGCGCCGTAGCGGTTATGGCCATTCCCAGCGTAATCAGCAGTCTGGTCACCGTTCTCTATAACATGGCGGACACCTTTTTTGTGGGGCAGACCGGGGACCCTCTGCAGGTAGCGGCGGTCAGCCTCACCAACCCCATCTTTATCCTGATGATGGCCTTTGCCAACATGTTCGGAATGGGAGGAAGCACGGTCCTATCCATGGCCATGGGAGAGAAAAATGAGAAGCGGGTGCGGGCCGCCTCCTCCTTTGTCACCTACGCTTCCATCCTGGTGGGGATCCTTTTTGCGGCCCTCCTGATTTTGTTTATGGACCCGATTCTGGCACTGTTCGGCGCGGATGCGGAGACTTACGGCTTTGCCAAAGGCTACACCCTTCACATTGCCTGGGGCGCTCCCTTCATCATCTGGTCCGCGGCGGCCAGCTTTATTGTCCGTGCCGAGGGCGCCAGCCGGGAAGCCATGGTGGGGAGCATGATCGGCACCATCGCGAATATTGTGCTGGACCCCATTTTTATCAGCGTGCTGGGTCAGGGAACGGCAGGCGCGGCCATCGCCACCTCCCTGGGCAATATCATGGCAAGCGCCTATTATCTGTGGTATTTCCTGAAAAAGAGCCGGGTCCTCTCCATCTCCTTTAAGGATTTCACCTGCGGGAACGGCATCCTTACAAGAATCTGCTCCACCGGGCTGCCCACAGCCATTTTCTCCGCTCTGATGAGCGTTTCCACCATTGTGCTGAATCAGATGCTGGTGGTTTACGGCAACGCCCCGGTGGCGGCCATCGGCATTGTATTTAAGGCCAACATGTTTATCACCTTTCTCCAGATGGGACTGGCAAACGGCGTACAGCCCCTTTTGGGCTACAACTACGGCTCCGGCGACGTGAAGCGGTTCCGCTCGGTGGAGCGCTTTACCAAAAGGAGCTGCCTGGTGGTAGGAATCCTGGCCACTCTGCTTTACTTTGTCCTCCGGGAACCCATCATCCGCCTCTTTATCGATGACGACGAGGTAGTCCGCTACGGTGTGGAGATGCTCACCGCCTACATGCTGTCCGGTCCGGTGATCGGCTTTCTCTTCGTCAACATGAACAGCCTTCAGTCCGTAGGACACGCCCTGGAAGCCACTGTCCTCTCTGTGCTTCGCCAGGGCGTGCTGCTGATCCCTCTCCTCTATCTGCTGCAGGCATGTTTCGGTCTCACCGGCGTTATCTTCGGCCAGTCGGTTACCGACTATATCGCGGTGGCGCTGTCGGCGGTGCTGTGGCGGAAGGTGCGCAGGCGTCTTGGGCAGGATACAAAGAGGTAACCTTCTTTCTTCACAGCCGGATTCCCAAAAAAATCTTTCAAGACTTCCGGGTATATAGTATAATGAGAGCATCGATAAATCTATGCCGCGAATCTGCGAAAGGAAGGAAAAACCAATGAAATATTCCAAGCTACTCTCAAAATTTCTCTCACTGCTGCTTCTTACCTTAAGCCTGTCCACTGCCTGCAGCCCCCAGGAATCCCAGTCCGAGCCAAGCGTCCCCGTCCAGACTTCCGCCAGCGAGCCGGAAACTTCCGAATCTCCCGCTCCTACCAGCGCCTCCGTTTCCCCGGAAAGTTCTGCGGAGATCTCCGAAGCTCCCGACTACAGCACCCCTGCAAACTGGGCTTATCTGGAATCAGAGGAAGACGAACGCAAGCCCGCAGACGTATTTTTCATCTGCCCCTCCGTTTACGGCGGCTCTGAGGACGCCTGCAATATGTCCCTTTCCGATGAGGATACAAAGGAAAGCTTTATGGGTGCCATCAATATGGAAAAAGGAATCTACGATGACGAAAGCCGCTTCTTTGCCCCCTACTACCGTCAAATTGGCCTGAACGTCTACGAAATGGAAGAAGCGGAGCGGGAGCCCTATCTGTCCATCGCCTTCGATGATGTAAAAGCGGCTTTTGAGTATTATATGAAGCATTTTAACAACGGCCGCCCCGTTATCCTGGCAGGTTTTTCTCAGGGAGCAGACATGTGCATCCGCCTGATGAAGGAATCCTTCGCTTCCGATGAGCGGATGGCCCAGCTGGTAGCCTGCTATGCCATCGGCTGGAGGATTACCGAAGAAGAGCTTTCCCAGTACCCTTATCTGAAAATGGCAGCCGGACCGGACGACACCGGCATTATTGTCTCCTTTAACTCGGAAGCGGAAGATATTAACGATTCCCTCCTAATTCCGGAAGGAAGCAAAACACTGGCAATCAATCCCTTAAACTGGAAAACTGACTCCACCCCGGCAGACAAAAGTATGAATCTGGGCGCCTGCTTTACGGATTACAGCGGAGCAATTACCACGGAAATTCCGGAGCTGACCGGCGCATACCTGGACCCGGTGCGGGGAGCTTTGAAGGTAACGGACGTCACCCCGCAGGAATACCCCGCAGGGCTTTCCATCTTTGAGGACGGCGTCTATCACCTTTACGATTATCAATTCTTTTACCGGAATCTGGAAGAAAATGTGGGAGTCCGAATGGAGGCATTTTTGAATCGATAAAAAGTGGAGGGGGAGAATTTCCCTATAAAATCTCTTGTTTTCTCCCCTCCCATATGTTATATTAAATTTGTCTGAAAGTTCTTGATACGATTCTGTATAATTTTCAGCCCGGCGTTTCGCCGAAATAATTCCGTTTTACTGTTTTTTAACAATCAAATATGAAGGAGGGCATTGGATGGCCAAAAACAAATTATCGCCGGAAGCAATTTTCGGCAGCAAGCTGACCAAGCAAGAAGTAATGAGAATGATTCAGGAAACGCCGGGGATGTATGCAAGGTACACTGGTCTTTCGGAACGGCTTCAAAAGGAATTTGTGGAATTCTGTATGGGGACGCGGGGACTGAATCTGACCTATGACCCTATGTTCAAGGCAGTATTTGACCCTCAACATTTCCCTTCAAGGCTGGAGGACTTCCTAAGCTTATGTTTGGGAGAGGAGGTTGAAATCTTAAACGCCCTTCCAAGCGAGTCCAGTCGATTGACAGAAGAAGGTTCCCTGCTGGTGATGGATTTGCTGGTGCGTCTAAAGTCAGGTTCTTTAGTCAACGTTGAAATTCAAAAGGTGGGATATCTGTTCCCCGGACAGCGCTGCGCCTGCTATTCCAGTGATTTGGTGATGCGCCAATATTCTCAGGTGCGGGAACAATGCCGGAAGGAAAAGCGGGCCTTTTCCTATCAGCAAATCAGCAAGGTATATACCATTGTACTGTTCCAGAACAGTCCCAGGGAATTTCACCAATTCCCCACGGAATATCTTCACTATGCCAGACAGCAGTTCAATACAGGACTGAAATTGGATTTGGTCCAAGAATATCTTTTAATACCTCTTGACATCTTTTTGGAATGCCGTCACAATATAAGCAACAGGTTAGATGCCTGGCTGACGTTGATTGCATCCGATGATATGGAACGGATTCAAAATGTCATCCGCGCGTTCCCGGACTTCGGGGAAATCTATTGCCAGGTATTTCAATTTCGCTATCAGGCAGAGGAGTTGATGAATATGTATTCGGAAGCATTAAAAATCCTGGATGCCAATACGGTCAAGTATATGATTGAACAGCAGAAGGAGGAGATTGAGCAGCAGGAGAAAGAAATTAAACAGCAAAAAGAAACGATTGAGCAGCAAAACGAAACCATTGAGCAGCAAAACGAAACCATTGAGCAGCAAAAACTAGAGCTGGAGCAGCTGAAAGAAGAACTGGAACGTTTAAAGAATCTCTCAACGGTAGGTGCCTGAGAAATCGTTCAGAAAAGCAAAAGTCCGCACAGAATTCGGGCTTAAAAAAGCCCGAATTCTATGGGAAAGTCTCATCCCTGTTTCTCAGGGGTCAAAATCGGTATTAACCGACAGCCCGTTCATATATCTGCAAACTACAGATTCATCATATCCCCGAAAACCGGTTCACCTCTTCCTTTGAAGGAATGGAGGTTGCCGCCCCTGCTCTGCTCACCGCAACAGCCGCTGCTCTGGCAGCCCAGTCCAAGGCTTTCACTCCTTCCATTCCTTGGGATAGCCCCCCGATAAAAAAGCCGGTAAAGGTATCTCCTGCCGCCGTGGTATCTACCGCCTTCACCTTGTAGCAAGGCTGCTTGATCATCTTTTCCCCATCCCAGTAAAGGGAACCCTGGGAGCCAAGAGTCAGCACGATCTTCGCCTTCGGAAAGCCATTCGCCATCTTCTCCAGCATGGCTTCCGGCTGATTTGCCCCTTCCCCGCAAAGACTTTCCGCCTCCACTTCATTCAGCAGAAAATAGTCCACAGTCTCTAACGGCAGCTTTCCAATCTTTTCATCCATAGGCGAAGGATTCAGCACAATCCGCATCCCTTTTTCCGCTGCCCGTTTCATGATATACCCTACTTCGCTGATCTCATTCTGAAGCAGAAGGTAATCTCCCTTCCCAAAATGCTCCAGCACTTCATCCGCCATCCTGCGGGTAATTTCCTGATTGGAACCTCCAAACAGCAGGATGCAATTTCCTCCGTCCGGCTGGCGCTGGATAATCGCGTGACCGCTTGGAACCTCCAGTCTTTTCACATAGTCCGTATTCACCCCGGCCTCATTCAATTGTTTTATCAGAAATTCCCCATCGCTTTTTCCAACCGCCCCGGCATGCCAGACATCCGCCCCGCTGCGGCTGGCCGCAATAGACTGGTTTAACCCCTTTCCTCCCGGAAACAGGTGCAAAGCTTTGGAGGAAAGTGTTTCCCCTCCCCGGACAAAATGGTCTACATCATAGGTATAGTCAATATTCAGTGAACCGAAATTCAAAATTTTCACAGCTAAGCTCTCCTCCTTCCTTATGCTCAGGAAACCGTATTAACAGGCTTACCCTCTAAAAAAGCTTTCAGGTTCTCCACTGCCTGATCCATCAGCCTCTGTCTGGATTCTCTGGCTCCCCAGGCCATATGGGGGGTAATGATCATATTCGGCGCCGTCAAAAGAGGATTATCGCCACGAATCGGTTCCGTAGAAACCACATCCGCCGCGGCTCCCGCTACTTTTCCACTCTTTAGCGCTTCTGCCAGATCCTTTTCCACAACCAAATCCCCGCGTGAAGTGTTGATAATCAAAACTCCATCCTTCATTTGACCAATGGTCCCTTGATTAATTATCCCTTTTGTCTCCGGCAGAAGGGGACAGTGAAGGGAAATTACATCGGACTGGCTCAGCAGCTGCTCCATGGAAACGTAGTGGCAGTTTTCCGTTTCCAGTTCCGGTCTTCGGAAATGGTCATAGGCCACCACTTTCATCCCCATCGCCTGGGCGATGGCCCCTGTCCTCTGTCCAATGCGTCCGAATCCCACAATTCCCATGGTTTTTCCAGCCAGTTCCATCAACGGCGTTTTCCAATAGCAGAAATCCTGACAGTGCTCCCATTCTCCCGCCTTAACGCTCGCATCGTGAAGGCCCACATGATGGCACAGTTCCAGCAAAAGGGCAAATGCATACTGGGCCACGGCGGCCGTTCCGTAGGAAGGAATATTCGTCACCACGATACCCCGCTCACCGGCCGCTTTCACATCAACCACATTGTAGCCTGTTGCCAGCACACCAATATAGCGAAGATCGGGACACTGTTCCATAATCTCCCGGGTAATCGCGGTCTTGTTGGTTAAAACCAGCTCTGAATCCCCAATCCGCTCCACCGTCTTTTCCTGCGGCGTCCGGTCATAGACCTGAACCTGGCCCAGTATTTCAAATCCGCTCCAGGATAAGTCGCCGGGGTTTAATGTGCAGCCGTCCAATACTACGATTTTCATTTCTGACTCAGCCTCCTGCAAAGAAATATATATAACTATTTTCCTCATCAATTATACAACCCGGTATTTTCCTCTGTCCATATAATTATTTTCCCCATCTTCTTTCTTATGGCTTTCGCTCTTCTGCGTCTGGTCAAATTTCGCTCGAATGCTTGTTATTGGCCTTGATTTATGTTAACATTGAAAAAGCGTACCTGAAACCCCGCACCCGAAAGGAGCGCTTATATGAAAACAATCCTTTGCTATCTCTATGAATCCATGGCTGATTTTGAAGTCACTCTTCTCCTGCATCGGCTGAAAAATACGGGGACCTGTAGAATCCTGTCCATATCCGAAACCCTTGCCCCCGTTTTAGCCCAGTCTGGTCTGCGCTATGTCCCGGATCTGCGAATTCAGGATATGGAAAGCCGCCTGGAAGAGGTTGATGCCCTCATTATTCCAGGCGGCCCTATTAACAATACTCAAAATTCCATCTGTCCTATGGCAAAACGTATGATTGAAGAAGGTAAACTGGTAGGAGCAATCTGTTTTGCCCCCCAGTTTCTGGGACGAGCCGGAATATTAGACAGCTACCGCTTTACAACTTCATGTTCACCAGAAAAAATTCGCTCGCTGCAATGCCAAAATCCCTTTCCCTGGTCTAACTATGTAGAAGCCCGGGTTGTCAGGGACCGAAATCTGATTACCGCCAAGGGCTATGCCTTTGTTGACTTTTCCCTTGAGGTATGTGACGCTTTGGATATTTTTTCTAATCCTATACAGCGATATGAACAAATGGGGCGGATTATTGAAAGCTCTCCATGCTTCCAAGCGGTTTCATCCTCTCCCACTGTCCAATCTTCGTAATTTCTCCGGCAATCTCCCCTTCCCTTCCCGGAAACGCCGCCCCAATCAGGCTCTTGGCCTTATCCTCCAGCTGCTTTTGGGACAATGGATTTTTGGAACTTCCGGACGGGTCCTGAACCCTTACCTCCATCTTCTTTCCATCGAAAAACTCCGCCCTTACCCGGCAGCCCCAGTGTGCAGGGTACTCCTTCGTCAACTCCTCGTCCGGCTCCACGGAAATCTTTTTCATCAACGCCCTGAGCTGCGGATTTGACACCGCCTCCGGCTCGAACTCCTCCCTGGTGACTTTTCCAAAGAGCAGAGCCGCCGCAGCTCCGTAGGGAGCAGAAAATTTGGCGTCCATGGGAGACTGCGGCTCAAGACAGCCTTTGCTTACCGCGCACTGCTGGTATCCCACCTGGTAGGTAGCGATTTCCACCTGTTTGATGTCAGCTGCCGAACGTCCTTCCTTCTCCATCTCCTCCCGGATTTGGAACATCGCATCAATCATGCAGTGAACGCTCCGGCAGCATGGGTAGGGCTTTACGTCCATATTTAAGATTTCCCAGACCTCCCCCAGTCCGGCTCCTGCCTTAGAACAATCATAGCTGTCCGACATGGCTTTTAACAGTCCTCCGTCTTCCGCATCCAGGATATGCTCCGGCCCCGTCATCCCCGCGGCAGCCAGAAACGCCGCATCCAGGCCGCAGGCGGCGCAGTGTCCGGGATGGAGCACCTTACAGCTGGCCCCGTCTCCTAAAAAGGCCCAGAGTCCGCTGCTCTGCGTCCCCGCCATTCCCAGAGCGGATATGGTCTGCTCCGCATCCAGCTTCAGAAGCTTCGCCGCAGCCGCGGCGCACCCAAAGATTCCGCAGGTAGCGGTGGCATGCCATCCCTTTTTCCGATGAGCCGCCACCCCAAGAGCCATGCCAATCCGCGCCGTCACTTCATAACCGCAGACTACTGCGGTTAAAAATTCCTGTCCGCTGCTTTCCAGAGTTTCCGCCATAGCCCAGGCAGCGGGAATGATGCTGGCGCTGCCATGGGTCTTGGAAGCCGGATGAACATCGTCCAGCTCCAGAGTGTGGGCCAGCATGGCGTTAATCTTGGCCGCGACCTCCGCCGGGAACCGCTCCGGCCTGCCCCACACGCAGGCAGGACCTTCCCCATACCTGCTCCGGTAGGAGCTAATCACCTGTTCCAACAGCGGGTCTTTTACCGCCCCCAGAGCCGCGCTTACCAAATCCAGGACCCGAAGCTGCACCGCCTCCTGCACCTGGGAAGGCATACATTCCCAGCTCATCTGGCTAATCCATTCTCCCAGCTTTCTGATTTCACTCTTTTCCATATGATTTATTTCACCTTTTTAGTTTTTCTGGTCCTGCTTATAGAAATTAATCAGGCTTCCGGCCAGAAGCACCTGCTTCTCCGCCTCGGTAACGCCCTTCAAATCCAGGCTCAGGCTGCGGACAGAACCGTCGGTTCCGATGACCTTGGCCTCCACCTGCTGTGCCCCGTCTTCCACTGCTTTCCGGATTCCGGGCAGATAGATGTATTCTCCCACCGCCAGGTTAATCTCCGGCTCCGGGCAGGTAAAGGGCAGGATTCCCCAGTTGACACAGTTGCTGCGGTAGCGCTTGGTCGCGTACTCGATACAGATATTGGCAAGTCCGCCTAAAACCTTCTGGCAGCTGGCCGCATATTCTCTTGCGGAGCCGTCGCCGGGGCGCTTCGCATAGAGCACGGAACCGATTCCTGTAGTCTTCATCAGTTCTGCCGTCGGTGCATCCACCCCCACTGCCTTCAGTACCTCGTAAGCCTTGGAAGCCTTGGCCTCGTCTCCATTTCTGCGGGCGGTCTCGCACTCCTGGATGGCCTTCGCGTTTCCTACGTAGGCCGGGTCCTTGCGGATTAAGGTGTACTCGGAAATCTTATAGGGGTTGGAGCGGTAGGAAGCCGTCTCGCCAGAGGGAATCAGCTCGTCGGTGGTGGTCACCTCATCCCGGATGACGCTTGCTACTTTTAAGAGCAGATTGTCCGTGAGGGGAGCCATCTCGGGCCAGTCCTTGATGGAAGGTCCGTAAACCAGCTCGGTTTCCGGCTTTGCCTTGCCGAAGCCGTTGTATACAATATTATCATAAATATGGTGGTTGAAATGGTAGGCCGGAATCTTGTACTCCACCTGCATATCCTCCGCAGAGGTCAGGTATCCGCCGTTAAAGGCAGTGGCCGCAATGGACTTGGAATCCATCAGCGCTACGGAAGCAATCTGGCCCGTGGCGGGGTTGGAGCCTTCCCGGTTGGGGAAGTTGCGGGTGCTGTGGCGGATGCAGAAGTCGTTGTTTCCGGGAGCGTCGGATGCGCCGAAGCAGGGGCCGCAGAAGGCGGTCTTGACGCGGACGCCGTAGTTCATCAGGTCGTTGAGCACTCCGATGCGGTTCAGCTCATACATAATGGGCTGGGAGGCGGGATAGATATTGAGCGGGAAGGTTCCCAGACCTCTGTCCGCCTTCCTGGCAATGGCGTCCACGGCGCAGATATTCTCAAAGGAGCCTGCGGCGCAGCCTGCGATGGCGGCCTGGTCCACCTTAATCTTTCCGTTTACAATCTTGGACTTCAAATCCAGGTGGATATCCTTATTGTTTTCAAAGACCTTCTTGGCCTCCTCTTCCACCATTCCTAAATATTTCTCCGGGTCGGCAATCACGTCCGCCAGGGGATAAGCGTTGCTGGGATGGAAGGGCAGGGCAATCATGGGCACGATGGTATCCAGATTGATTTCCACCACGCCGTCATAGAGGGCCTGGCTGCCGGGCTTTAGTTCCCGGTATCCCTGGGGCCGTCCATGGACCTCAAAATACTCTCTGGTGTTCTCATCCGTTACCCATACGGAGGAGAGACAGGCGGATTCGGTGGTCATGGTGTCGATGCCGTTCCGGAAATCCATGGAAAGGCTCTGTACGCCGGGTCCTACGAACTCCAGCACCTTGTTCTTAACGAAATTGTTCTTAAATACCGCTCCGATGAGGCTCAAAGCCACGTCCATGGGGCCTACCCAGGGCTTGGGTGCGCCGGTCAGGTAAACGGCAATCACCTGAGGATAATCAATCTCATAGTATTTTCCCAGCATGGCCTTGGCCAGCTCCGGTCCGCCCTCACCGATGGATACGGAACCCTGGGTGCCGTAGCGAGTATGGGAGTCGGAAACGATGGCCATATCACCGGCATTAATCATCATTTCACGCATATACTGGTGAATCACCGCCTCGTGAGGGGGAACGAAAATTCCGCCGGATTTAATGCAGGCGCTCTCCGCGTACTTATGTACGTCGGTGTTGATGGTCCCGCCTACGGCGCAGAGGCAGTTGTGGCAGTTGGTAAATACGCAGGGCATGGGGAATTCCTTTAAGCCGCTGGCATACGCAGTCTGGAGGATGCCCACATAAGTATTGTCGTAAACGCCCATGCAGTCAAACTGAATCTGAAGGTGCTCCATATTTCCGGAGTGGTTGTGCTTCTCCATAATCTGATACGTCAGGGTGTTGGCCTTAGCCTGTTCCTCGGGAATCAATCCCGGCTCGCCCGGGGCCGCGATGCGGCTGTTATCCACAAGATAATGTTTTCCTTCATGCAGTGTAACCATATTCTTAAACTCCTTTTTACTTTTTCATCCTGGACTGTTACTTCGTCTTAAAAACAATGCACACCGGACTTTCCGTCTCCACTGTGACGCCGCTGTCCGAAAGAACCCCGTCCTCTCCCACATTAAATACGCGGATAGTATCGGAAAGTTCATTGGCCGCCAGTACCTGGCTGCCGTCCGGGCTTACGGTGATGAACCGCGGCTGCACGCCTCCGGTGGCGATATTCTGAAGCCAGGTCATATGGCCTGTTTCCTGATTCAGGGTAAATACGGTAAGGCTGTCGTGCTTGCGGTTGGACACATAGAGGAACCTTCCCTGCGGGTCAATGTCAATGGCGCTGGCCCATCCGTCTCCCGTATAGTCCTCCGGAATAGTCGGCGTAATCTGCTTGCCCTCCAGCGTTCCCTTCTCCTCATCGAAGTAATAGAGGGCCGCCGTGCTGTCCTTTTCGTTTAACACATAGCAGAACCGGTTGTTTGGATGGAAGACGCAGTGTCTGGGCTCCGCCCCGGTCCTGGCCTTTGCCACAAAATGCTCCTTTAAGTCGCCTTCTTTGGAATCTACCTGGAATACCGTAATCTTTCCAACTCCCTGAAGCCGTCCCTGGGAAGGCACCAGAAGCCATCTGCCGCTGCGGTCCAGGTTCACCTGATGAGGATGGGAAATGTATCCCGGTCCCCCGTTTCCGGATATGAATTTCAGTTCCTTGATATGACCCAGGGAGCCATCCCCGTTTACGGGTATGACGGACACGCCGCCGGTCTGGAGGTTGGCCACAAAAAGCCACTGCTCCGTAGGGTCCAAAATCAGATGGACTGGGTTAGTCCCGTGGGTATCCACCGTATTTAACGGAGAAATCCGCCCATCCTCATGGATTTCATAGGAGCTGACCTGGCAGAAATCTCCGTGAATGGCGTAAAGCCGGTCCTGGGCCCGGTTCAGGCAGAGGTAGGAGGGATTCACCTCCCCCTCTAAAATCTGCCGAAGCTCCCATCTGCCGTTCTCCACGGAATAGACGCTGATGCCCTTTCCTCTGGCATTGCGCTCCTTTGTGGTGCGGCAGCCGATATATGCGTAAACACTCATCCTTACTCCTCCTTTCTTATCCTACTAAGGACAGCAGTCCCACAAATGTCAGGATAAATACAATCAATACACATCCTGCTGATACCATAAACAGCTGGCCAAATACCTTCTGCTGCTCCTTCTCGTCACATCCCGTCTCCTGGGCATAGCCGGCCATGACCAGGCTTCCTCCCGTAGACAGAGGGCTGATGCCCGCTACAGTAGCGCTGCAGACGATGGCCGCCGTCATCTGGACGATGGAGGCTCCGCCTACCTGAGAAGCGATGTTGGGAACCGTAGGAATCAGGGTTGGGAATACCACGCCGTTGGCGCTGGAGAACCAGGACATGATTCCGCCGGTCAGTCCCATCAGAGGAGCTGCGGTCCTGCTGTTCATGAAGGAGGCCAGGATATCGCTCAAAAGCTGGATTCCGCCAAGGGTCTGGGTAATGTTCATCAGCACGCTGACGCCGCCGATTAACAGCAAGGTGCTCCAGGGAATCATCTTGATTGCCTTCTTTTCATCGGCCGCTCCCAGCAGGATGAGGATTAAGGCCAGGGTCAGGCAGACCAGTCCCACATCGAAGGAAAATCCTACTACCAGCACCACCATCACCAGGATGGCCGCCAGGCTGAGAAGCTGTTTCCCGTCAAATTTTTCAATCTTCTTATCACTTGCGCCCGGGGCTCTCCGAATCTTGTATCCGCCCAAAACCACGTAGGTAACCACCGCGCAGGTGAAGTTTGCAAGGCTGACGCCCAGGAAAATCTGCATTCCTACTCCGGTGATATCCATTTCCAGGAGCAGTTCCTCCACAATAATTCCCGTCAGGGCAATGGGGGAGGCGGTGCCTCCTACCGCTCCCAGAATCGCCATGGCGCCCATGAGCACCGGGCTGGCGTCCATCTGGACCGCCAGGGAAACTGCAAACAGCACGGTTACGGACTGAACGCTGATGGCTCCCGGTCCTGCGGCGGAGAGCAGGAAGCTGACCACGTAGATGATTACGGGCACCAGGAAGGTGTTCTTTCCGCAAAGTCCGATCAGCTTCTCAGAAATCTTCTCCAGCGTTCCATTTTGCTGCAGCAGGCTGAAAAACAGCATGGTTCCCAAAAGGGTGCAAAACAGCTTATAGGGAAATCCCGCGTAAATATCGCCGTCGGAGATTCCTCCGATTTTTCCCAGAATCAGCGCCAATCCCAGGCACACGATTCCCACATTTACCTTTCTCGCAAAGCCCAGCACGATTGCTCCGATGAGACATGCCAGAGCTAAAACCTGCATCCCCATATGTAAACCTCCTCAAATTCCGTTTTTTAATTGGTCTGGTGAGACTTTAAGCAGCCGGAACTGTTCCTCTTTAGTCTCTTACGTATACATAGCCGTCCATAATCCTTCTGGCCGTCCGGGTCACGCCGCCCTTTAAGACCTTCTCGCCGTCCATCTTGATATCCACCTCGGTGATGCCGCTGGAGTGGCCCAGGCGCACCACATCGCTGTTCTTATCGTTGACCGCCGTTTCATAAACGATGGTCCCGGGAATCCTTGCGGCGGCTCCCGTTCCTACCGCTACGGTCATGGGATAGGCCTTGTGAAGGGAACCTACGGAAATGGCACGCACGCAGATGTCCATATCCTCTCCCTTAACCTGGTTGCCGTCCATATCCACATAATCCTGGGGAGCGGAAATGATGGACACCTTGGGAGCGGAGGTGGATTTCGTTCTGGCGTCCTCCCAGTTCTCCACGAATCCGCATTTCACTGCCGCCATTCCCCGGATGCGCTCAATGTGCTCCATCACATCCTTATTCTGGTTCAGCTCCACCAACTCCGTGCCTTTAATCCCCAAGTCCGAAGCCTTGATAAACACCATGGGGTTGGAGCAGTCCAGAACCGTTACCTCAGCGGGGCCGTAGCCGGGTACATCAAAGATTTCTTTCTTCTGGCCGGTGGGGAACAGCTTGCCGGTTTTGGAGCCCGCCGGGTCCTCAAAATACATATCGATTCTGGAGCCGGTTCCGGGCACGCCCTTGATGACCTCATCGCCATGGACCATAGCCTTTCCGTCCTTTACCCGCACATGCTCCTCGATGATTTTGTTGGTGTTAGTATTCAGAATCCGTACCACCGTAATGGGCTCCACAGCGGGAACCAGTCCTTCGTCAATAGCGAAGGGGCCTACGGCGGAGGAGATATTTCCGCAGTTGGCGCTTCCGTCCACTCTGGGAATCACGATGTCCACCTGGCGGAAGGTATAGTTTACATCCACATCCTCACGGTCTGAAGGTGAAATAACCGCAATCTTACTGGTAGAAGAAACGGTGCCGCCCATTCCGTCAATCTGCTTCACATCCGGCGTTCCCATCACCTTCATAAAAATCTCATCCCATTTGCTCTTATCCTCGGGAAGGTCCTTTTCATGGAAAAACACCGCCTTGCTGGTGCCGCCTCTCATGTAAACGCAGGGATACTTTGTCATATACATTGCCTGATTCCTCCTCTTTCTCTCAGTCCGGTACGCTCCGAACTCTTCTTGTCTTTAATATACTCCTTGATTATCATTCTGTAAAATTGTATAATTTCATTAAAAACAATTCCAAATTGGAATGATAAGTTTCGGGAATCACAAGATTTAAAAACGGAGGATATATGATATGGATGAAAAAGACTGCGAAATGCTGGAAATGCTGGAACAGACAGGAAATATTACAAAAGCGGCCGGGAGGCTCTTCACCACCCAGTCCGCTCTGACCAAACGTATACAAAAATTAGAGGAGGAGCTGGGCTGTACTCTGCTGATTCGCTCCAGAAAAGGCATACTTCTGACCCCCGCCGCCGAAATCATCCTGCCCCACATGCGGGCCATATCCGGCTCCATGCAGAAAATCCGCACGGATATCGCCTCCATGCGGGGAGAGGTGGCCGGGACCCTGAAAATCGGCGTATCCGTCAACTACGCCCGCTACCGCCTGCCGGACGTACTGAAGTCCTACATGGGAAAGTATCCGAACGTAGATATCCATGTTACCACCCAGCAGAGTACCCGGCTCTACAAAAGTTTAAAGGAAAATGAGATTTCCATCGCCCTGGTCCGCGGAAATTTCAAGTGGGACGAGGGCATCGTTACCCTCCGCAAAGAGCCGGTCTGTCTGGTGGTCAGCCAGCAGCACGCCCACACACCCCTAAACCAGCTGCCCTACATCGGCCGGCACACGGACCAGGATTTCTTTGACCAGATTGAGCGGTGGCGGCAGGAACGGCAATGCTTCGGCAGCCACGTCAATCTCTGGATTGACGACATCGGCAGCTGCCTGGAGATGGTGTCCCGTGGCATCGGCTGGGCCATTCTGCCCAGCATCTGTCTGGACGGATTTCAGGGGCTGGTACGTCCTCTGTACTTTCCCGACAGGACTGCCTTCACCCGCTCCTCCCATATCCTCTATCGGCAGGAGTATTTTGAGCTGCCTCAGGTGAAAATGTTTATTCAGACGGTGCTGGCTGATGAATATTTCCGGAATCAGTCCGCCTGACTTTTGTCCTTTAAAAAGGCGTCATAAAGCTGCTTTTCCGCCTTCCGGCGGGCTTCCACCGCATCCTCGTACCGGGTGAAGGTCCCCAGATGGTAGACCTGTCCCTGAAATCCGATGGAAGCCCTCCATTTATCCTCCCCTTTCCGGTAAACACCCTTTTGGCCGCTGGTATTGTTGGCATAAGTCTTGCCGCAGACAATCCGCTTCAGGCCGAACTTATTCCCGGTTTCAGGAGGAATTTTCCCTGGCTCCCGCCTCTGCTCTTTTGGGAGCTCGCTGCGGTAACAGCCGCAGCTCTTCGTATGGCCGCTGCTCAGATGGGAGCCTTCCACTATGGTTTCCCGGCCGCAGTCACAGCGGCAGAGCCAGTACCGGTGCTTTTTGCTTTTTCGCTCCGCTTCTTCTATTACCGTAAGGCGTCCAAAACGAAGGCCTCTTAAATCCTGTTTTGCCATAGCTTTCATGACATAATATGTATTATGTCATGAACTGGCGAAAAGCAGGCAGACCTTCGTGACTCCTTTTTGAATCGATTTCCCGGAAACCTTTCCGTTTCCCAGTAAATTGCAAGCGCAATTCCAGCCAAAGCACATTGCCGTCCGGGGGATATTATGTTAGAATAGGCATAAAATATACGGAAAAGGGAGGGAATTATACGACATAATACATATTATGTCGTATAATTCTCAAATATTTGTTCGATTGTAACAGTTCACTTAAAAACTCTTCCACGTTCCCACTCTAACCGTGCTTCTCCATCTCCGACATTCCTCCAGAAATTTCGCTTTTGTCAGTTGGGGACAGAACCCTTTAATAAAGGCCGAGGCTTCCTTTCCCTCATCCTTTAGAAAGCGGTACGCTGCCAACGCATATATTTTTGCTGATGTTATATAGGCCATTTCTTCATCTGCTACTGAAAGCTCTGCCGAATGCAGCGCTCCTTTTAACCCTCCTGTGTAAAACTGTACCAAAGGATAAATCTGAGAGATTTCCCCGTAATCTGACGAAGCTGTTTCATGAATCGACGCATTAATATGGACAATCGGATAAGTTCCGGCACCCAGCTCAATGGCTTCTTCCATCACAGATGTGTTTCCAGCTGGAATCAGAGGCCAGTATCCCGGTACAGTCTGGATTTCTGCCCAGCAGCCCAGGGCTGTCGCCCCAGCCTCTACCGCCCGGTTAAACTTCTGATCCGCATCCCGAATTGCAGCCATCGTTTTTGCTCGGATTGAGTACTCCATCACCACCTGATCCGCGATAATATTCATCGCCTGGCCACCTTTAGAGAAAAATCCATGGATTCTTACTGCATCCTGGTCGCGGAATGTCTCTCTCTGGGCATCAATCGCATGCATCATCACAGACGCCGCGTTCAAAGCATTAATCCCCTTCTCTGGTTCGCTGGCCGCATGTGCAGATTTGCCGTGGAACGTCACAATCTTATTGACAAATCCATTCATACTGGAATTCGATAGCCCCACTGTTGTCCTGGAAAACATATGGGAGCCGATAATCATATCCACATCGTCCAGAGCTCCAATGCTCAAAAGTTCAGTTTTTCCTCCTCCAAATGTAATTTTTCCCTCCTGTCTCAACTGTTCCCGGTAGCCAATATCAATATATTCCTCTGCCGGAACCGCCATAAAGACAACATTACCTCCCAGCATCTGTGAAACCTGCGGCAGGCTCAGGGCGTAAGCCGCACCCGCTAATGCTGTAATCTGAGCGTGATGTCCACAGCAGTGCGCCGCACCTGTTTCAGGATTTGCTGCCTGATGGGAAGGGATAGGAAGCGCATCCATCTCCCCCATCAAAGCCAGAGTCGGCCCCTCTGACAAATCCCTGCTTTTCAAATAACTTTTCACACCTGTCACTGCCAGGCCAGTCTGGGTCTCCAGTTGAAGTTTTCTCATATGTTCCGCAAATTTTTCCGAAGTACGGTACTCTTTATACCCCAGTTCTCCATGTCTCCAGATATCTCTTCCAAATTCTAGGATAGATTCTCTGTTTTCCTCAATGGTTTTTATAATTAACCGCTCGACCTCATCCATAAATGATTCACTCCAATCCTGTTTTTTGTAAAGAATCCACTGCCACCCTCAGGCGCTCCGCAGCTTGAATCACAGTCTTCCTGGGGCAGGCAAGGTTCAAGCGGGTATATCCCTCCCCCCCTATCCCGAACCAGGAGCCAAAATCTGTAGCCAATCCTGCCTTCTGGTAAAGAAATTCATATAACTGCTCCTGTCCCAGCCCTAGTTCTTTCATATTCAGCCATGCAAAATACGTCCCTTCTGCTTTTGTCATAGTAATTCCGTGAGTTCCGCTAACCATCTCAGACATCAGATCAATATTCCCACAAATATAGCCTTCCACTTCGTCCGCATAGCGTTCGCATTCTGTATAGGCAACATAACCAGCCAAAGGACCAAATACATTAGAAGCAGGAAGACGGTTCATCGCAATTCGCTTTTTCAGACGCTCCATAATCCCGCCATTGGGGACAAAAGCTGCTGCTGCTCCCAGTCCTGCCAAATTAAATGTTTTCGTAGGCGCATAGCATGTAACGGAGTGCTCAAGAACATACTGATCCAAAGAGGCGATTGGAATATGATGGAAATCTTTACGCACAAAATCCGCGTGAATCTCGTCGGAAATCAGCAGAATATCATTTTTCCGGCATATGCGGGCAATCTCTAAAAGTTCCCATTCCTTCCACACCCGTCCCACCGGGTTGTGCGGATTGCAAAGAATCATCAGTTTGGTTGTCTCCTCTTCAGCCAATTCCTCAAGATTTTCAAAATTGATTTGATACTGTCCGCCTTCATCCTGTACCAGCATATTCTCCCTGGGCCTGCGTCCATTGTTACGGATAATATCCTGAAAAGGATAGTAAACCGGAGGCTGAATGATAATCCCATCTCCTGGCGCTGTAAATTCCTGGACAACCGCCGTTACAGCCAGAAGGACGCCAGGGGTGAATACTCCCCACTCCCCCTTTATTTCCCAGTCATAACGCCTTGCACTCCAATCGGCAGCCGCCGCCAGGAATTTTTTTACAATCGACGAATCGGTATATCCATAAATTCCGTGGGCCGCCCGCTTTGCCACCGCTTCAACCACCTGAGGCGGACAAAGAAAGTCCATATCTGCAATCCACATAGGGATTACATCCTGCCTTTCAAATTCCGGATAGCGCTGTTTCAGCGCCATCCATTTCGTACTGTAGCTTCCGCTACCTGCGCTTCGGTCAATTTGTTTGTCAAAATATGTATGTTCCATCAAATTTTTCCTCCCTCTTCAATCTTTTAAACACCTGTCCATCCGATGACTCCCATAAAATACAAAGTTCCTATGCAGTACACAATAATTATCACGCTGAGAGGCAGCGCCCATTTTAAAAATCTGTTAAAGGGAATCTTTGCGAGTTCCAGTCCTCCCATCAAAGAGCCGGACAAAGGACTCAGCATATTAGTGACCGTATCCCCATATTTAAAGGCGCTGACCCCAATCTGGAGGGGAACTCCAAGTGATTCACACATTGGCCGGATAATCGGACATAGAATCGCGGCTTTTGCAGATGATGAGGTAATCAGAATATCCATCATTGCAATAATCAGGAAAATTCCAATCGCCACTACCCCGAAACTTAAATTTTGAAGAGGCAGGCACAGGGAATAAATAATCGTAGGCATAATGTTCCCTTCCTCCATCACCAGACTCATGGTGTAGGAAATTCCAATCACAAATCCGATAAATGCCATGCTGCTTAACCCCTTTGCAAACGCACGACCGATTTCTTCCTGGCTCATTCCGCACATAATTCCGATTAAAAATACAAAAATCAGAGTTACTGCCGTAACAGCTTCCATCCCCAATCCCTGATACGTCGATACCATCAAAACCACAACCGGCTCTGCAAAATAGAGAATTGCTGCCGCCAAAGCAGGCACCTCCATTTTAACCTCTTTGAGTGCAGGTTCCTCGCCCGTATCCAGCTGTCCGTACCATTCTCCTTTACCTAAAACTGATTTTTCCGGATTTTTTTCTACTTTTCTTGCATAACGCCAGATATACAGGATTGTTATCACAAAGACGGGCATCATGAGTATCATACGCATTCCAAAGCCAGAGTAAGCCGGAACTCCCATCATAACCTGTGGAACCAAAACATTGGTCGGCGAACTGATCATTCCATATAAGCCGGCAATCATTACCATTCCAAAGCCTACCATAGGATCGGTCCGCAGCTTTTTCGCAATCATTAATCCGATTGGAACCATTGCCACCATATAATCTCCACCGGCAAAGGCACCGAAAATCAAGAAAATCAAAGTAATTGTCGGAACAAGGACGTCGATTCCTTTATCCTTCAGCCGATAAATCGTATAGTCCATCATCTTGTCAATTGCTTTTGTCTCCATGATAATTCCCGTCAGACCACCCATCGTGAAGAGCATCGCAAGTACATTTCCGGAATTTGTCAGCCCATCCGGAATCATCAGCAGGGCCTCCCAGAAATTAATCGGTGTCTGTGCGCCCAGATAGTGAAACTCCGTACTAATCCGTTCGCCAGTAACAGGATCTACCCCAAATTCTCCCGCTGGGATGATATAGGTCAAAATACTGATAAACGCTAAAAGGCCTAACATTAGTACCAGAAGATGCGGCATCCTTATCTTCTTTTTTTTCTTCTTTGGCTCCGTCATTTTGAATCCCCTTTCAGACTTGCATCTTAATAGTTCTTACAACTCACACATTCTCATTTTGCCTTACTCTTTCCTTTTCAATCATACACAGCTTGAAGAAAATTGTGAATTTCCAAAAGCCTTTACTTGATTGCTAAATGTTAGGTTTTTATATGAACTGCTTTACATTTTACTGAAAATCGGTCATTCTTAAGTCAATCTCACAACATCTCTCTTTGCAAACACTCAGATTTAACCGGCAGTATACCAAACACAGCGCTACCGGAATATCCTGACTATTCGGAGGAATCACATAATGAATTATATGTCACTTGCCGCAGAACAAGAAGGCTATGTCATATCACTGCGCCGGCATTTTCACCGGCATCCCGAGCTGACCGGCAGGGAAGAAAACACCGTTGCCTTAATCTGCGAAGAACTGGAAAAAAGCCACATTTCCCATGTCTGTGTTCCAAATGGCGGAGTCATCGGCTTCATCGGGGATAACAAAAACGGGAGGTCTGTATTGCTCAGAGCAGATATTGACGGCCTTCCCATACAGGAATCCCCGCAAAACGGCGGCGGAATGCCTAAAGCAGTTGTCTCATCCGTTGACCGGATTTCCCACGCCTGCGGACATGACTGTCATACTGCCATACTGTTAGGTGCGGCCCGCGCCTTAAAGGGAATCGAACATCAATTAAATGGCCGCGTCATCCTGATGTTTGAGCGCGGAGAAGAGGGAGGAGGCAACCTCGGCTATTTAATAAAATGGATTTTTGACCACCAGCTGCGTATTGATTCCTGCTTTGCCCTTCATGTAGTCGCCAACGTCCCGTCCGGAAAGATTGTTATATCGCAAGGATATCAGTTGGCTGGCTCCCTGGTTTTTACCGTCCGGCTGCATGGAAAATCTGCCCATGGTGCTCAGCCTTTTATCGGCAGAAGCACTATTGACTGTTTCTGCACTATATACGGAATGCTGCAGGAATTCCGAATGAAATACGCAAGCCCTTACGCACCTATGGTATTCTCTGTAGGCCAGGTTCATGCCGGCCATTCCTATAACAGTATTCCGGACCATTTGGAATTTCAGGGAAGCTTTCGAATTTTCGATTTTGAGGATGGTCTTCGAATTAAAGAGCACTTAACTTCCGTCGTAGAAACCATACCAAAACTGTACGGCTGTACAGCTGAGCTTATCATTGGCGGACCTTCCCCCAGTGTTGTAAATGACCGTAGCTGCGCAGAAATGGCCCGTCAGGTATTTTCCGGATTTACCGACCAGACTATACTGTACGATTTGCCCCCTCAGATGAACAGCGACAGCTTTTCTTTAACCAGCAGCACATGGCCCGGTGTCTATATGCTTCTTGGAACTCAGAATAAAGCAAAAGGAATGGTAGCCCTTAACCACACGCCCTGCTTCGACCCAGATGAAAGTACCTTTCGTCTGGGCACAGCCTGCCATATCGCCTATGCTGCTGAATTTCTGGACCATGGGCCGGATACCTCCAGCCGGATATTCAGCGGTACAATGGAAGAGCTGTTTCTAAAATACAGGCCTGAGGTCCTTGACACATTGAGAGAAAATTGACATAATATGGTAAAAGCATAAACCGCCGCACTCCGAACCAGCAGTAAAAAAAGGGCGAAAGGAGCCGTCATATGGCGAAAATTTTACAGAAAAAGTCTATGAGTGCACAGACAGCCGAAGGTATTACAT
This sequence comes from uncultured Clostridium sp., assembly GCA_900547035.1. Taxonomy (GTDB): domain Bacteria; phylum Bacillota; class Clostridia; order Lachnospirales; family Lachnospiraceae; genus Enterocloster; species Enterocloster excrementigallinarum. The sequence continues at coordinate 114,642 of URFM01000004.1, forward strand.
ACCTTCGGCTGGAAGAATTAGCAGCAAATGATGAACTAGAACTTACAGAAGATGAATTCCTGATCTTATGGCTCTACAAAGGTGTATTAGCGCTCAGCCTAAACCACTCAAACCAGGGAATTTTTGTTGTCGGAAACGATGTATTAACTTTAAATGGCATCAACTCTATTAAAATCAGCCATCTCTATGATTATTCCACCGTAATTGGGCTGGTCATTGGAAAAACGGAATTATCCACAGCTGCAACGGAAATGAATTATGTCATTTCTTCCCATCCATCTCTGCCACAGCGTTTGGAAGTGTTGGACAGTCCACCGTCCCTTTACCGTTATCCGGACTCCATTGATCTTTTATACTGCATAGACCTTTTAATTACGGACTTTTTGACTGGAAACACCTCGGAAAACAGCTCGTTAATCCTGACAGACCTTCTGCGTTTTCTTGGGCAGTTAAGCCTGCTTAAGGTGCGCCAGTTAAGTCCTACCGTTGCCAACACCTCCGGCGTTGTCATAGCGGCCCAGGTAATGGACTACATCCGCTGGCATCTGCGGGAAGCTACGCTGGCAGAAATTGCCGCACAGCTCCATTATCATCCTAATTACCTCTCCAATTTGCTGGTCAAAACCTGCGGCCAGACCTTCAAAGAACTGCTCAACGCCCGTCGTAATGCCGTTGGTCAGACTTTGCTGCTTACAACAGATTACTCTTTAACGGAGATTGCTTCCATGCTTGGCTTTCATAGCTACAGCGGCTTTTACCGCTCATTTTACAAAAAGTATCATATGAGCCCTGAGCGTTACCGTGAAATTTTCAAGCGCCCTGAGCTCAGTTTAAGGGGGTTTGAACTATCCATAAAGCGCAAGTAACTGATTTTTATCTCAGATTCTCCTCAAGCTTCTCAATCACATAATCCGTAAACTGCTCCGTGCTGGCGTCCTCCGGCATGGTGGTGATGACCACCTTCCGCTCCTGCACCGTACAGATGTCCATGGCCTTCTCCAGCGTTTCCTTCCGCTCCACATATCCGATGTGTCCAAGCATCATGCCAACGGCCCGAATCAGGGAACTGGGGTCCGCGTACTCTCCTCTTCCATGGCTCATCAGATAGGGAGCTGTTCCGTGAATGGCTTCAAACATCGCGTAATGGTCTCCCAGGTTGGAGGAAGAGGCTGTTCCTAGGCCGCCCTGCTGCTCTGCCGCCACGTCGGTGATGATATCGCCGTAGAGGTTTGGCAGGACAATGACCTCGATGCCCTTGCTGAATTCCGGGTCCATCATCTTGGCCGCCATGGCGTCAACCAGGCGCTCCTGAATCTCGATTTCCGGATACTCCTCCCCTACCTTGCGGACCGCCTTGATAAAGTTTCCGTCGGCCAGTTTCACGATGTTGGCCTTAGTCACAACGGTTACATTTTTCTTTCCGTTCTTTCTGGCAAACTCAAAGGCCGCCCGGGCAATCCGCTCGCTGCCCTGTTTCGTCTGAACTTTAAAATCCACCGCCAAATCCTCGTTGACCTGGATGCCCTTGTTGCCCCAGATATACTCGCCTTCAATATTCTCCCGGAAGAAGGTCCAGTCGATGCCCTTCTCCGGAATCTTGATGGGGCGCACCGCGGCGTACAAATCCAGGGACCGGCGCAGCATGCTGTTGGCGGAAATCAGGTTGGGCCATGGGTCGCCGGCTCTGGGCGTCACCATGGGGCCCTTTAACAGCACGTCGCACTGCTTTACCTGCTCCA
>URFM01000005.1 GCA_900547035.1 uncultured Clostridium sp.
TACCAATCACCCCGGTAGCGTTTTTCTATGACCAAATTGCACCTATTGTCCCGCACAAAATATACTTTGCGAATTAAAGTTCAAAATGGGATTTGCCGATTTCTTTGTACACTTCCTGGGGGGTTCTTCCCAGAAAAACCCGGAACTCGTTTGTAAAATGAGCCTGATCATAATAACCGCTCTGTATGGCTATATCCGGAAGGCACTTTCCATCGGAAACATTTTTCAGCAGGGATAAGGCTCGATGCAGGCGGATCAGCTTATAGTACTTTTTGGGAGATACGCCATAAATATTTTTAAAGGAAACTCTGCAGTATTCTCTGGAGTAATTTGTCTGATCAAGCATGACGCTGATGCGAATATCGTCCTGGTAGTTTGATTGAATCATATCCGCGCAATAGTTTGCCACAAGGTAAGCATTATTCAGGGAATAGTTATGAACGCTGGTTGCCAGATTGAAAATCTGCATGCGCTTTGCAATATCGTCTGTTGAAAAGATAAGCTTCGCAAGTTCCAGCTGGTCTACTTTGTAATCGTTTTGGTCAGGCGCATTTACTAAAGAAGCAATATTCTGCGTAATTCCTTTGAAGTCATACAATAATAACGGCTTGACGCAAAAGGCTGCCGTTCCAGCATCGACTTCATGTTCATTTAATTCGGAATTTACTCCAATCAGCTCTACTCGGATACCGCTGCTGTTTTGCTTGAAACTGAGCAGGGGACAGGGATCGGGAAGTCTTTGAAATGTGACTTTTCTGTCCGCATAGAATTGAAAGAAAAGCACTCCCCGCCTATACTGGCTGCCTGAAACATACAGTTCTCTGTAATTCAAAACCTTCTTTGGCAAATCGTATTGCACAACAGGAAATTGTTTTAACAGTAAATCATTATCAATCCTAGCCATATCAATATTCGCCCCACTACTAAACAGATTTAGATTTGAACCCCTCGGTTTTTAAGAATATCGTGCAGTTCCTTTCCGTTTACTTCATCAAATGCTATATTCTGCTCTAATGCAATAGCTGCCGCCTGCCCGGCAGCCTCGCCTACCCCCGCTGCCGTAGGCATAATACGGATAGCCGCAAATGCGTCATCATCTGCCGATATACATTTTCCTGCGGCAATCAGCCTGCCTCCTTTTGCGGGAACCAGAGCCCGATAGGGAACCATGTAAGGCTTCGGCGTTTCAACCCACTGCATTTCTCCGGAATAGTCGTGGATATCAACCGGCCATGTAGAGGGAGCGATTGCGTCTTCAAAAAATTTCATTTCTGCAATATCCATTCCCTTTAAAACATATTTTCCAGCAATTCTCCGGGCAGAGCGGACGCCCAATGACGGCGCTGTCTCAGACAGGAAACAGTTCTCCAGTCCGGGAATATATTTCCGGAATACAGGAATCAGTTTTTTGGCTTGGCGGCGCAGCTCAATCAGCGCTTTTGAGGTTTCTTCTGTAGACTCATAATCAACATTTGACATAAATGTTGCGTTAATATATGCTTCATTTGTGTTGGGAGATATACCGACAGAAAGGAAACGGGCAGGCAGAAGCTTCTTTTCATACAGTTCATCCAGCTCCTTCATTTCACCGGCAGTCCGTCCGTCTTCAAAAGCTAAATATTTGTCCTTATCTACATTTCCGACTTTAAATATGACGGCAACGGCCTGTTTCTTCTCCGTAAGGGTTGTGGCCAATGTTTCATGACCCAGCATCGAAGCGACGGATGCGTTTCCGGTCGCGTCAATTATCAGCCGTCCCCTGACTTCATATTCATCATAAAATCCTTTGACGTTAACTGTGCAAGAGGTTTCATTTTCCACAGCAGCCGTGACAACGCTATTATAGAAAATCTTTACCCCGGCCGCAAGAAGCCAGTCTTCCAGCAATGATTTAAAGGATTCAACATTATACCGCAGAATACCGATGGTGCCTTCCATCATAGTCTTTCTGAACGGGAAATCTTTGGCGTCACCGTTTTGAATCAACTCATTTATAAAATCTCCGGTATATCCGCCAAACATTAATTTTCCATCCATCCCGCTGCCGGTCATCTGTCCCATAATGGAAGCGGAGCCTGTGCCACCGGGATATGCATAACGGTCAATCAAAATAACCTTTTTGTTGTTTTTACCAGCGGTAAGCGCAGCCATACATCCGGCAATCCCTCCGCCCACAACAATTACGTCTGTTTCGTACAATTTTGTTCCAGCCATTTTGTACCTCCTATGATTTAAAACATTTTAAATACCTTTGTTATATCTTATTTCCACTGCGGTGTATTGGAAAAAAACAAACTGTCTTAATCTGCGGCAAAAGCAGCAGCGATATAGGAAAACGATAATAGGGGATATAAGAAAAAACCTAGGATTCACAAGCAAAAAAACGGTGAGAGGGGAGCAAAAAAGAGTTATAATGGAAAAATCATAGAACAAAAGACAGGGAGAGAAGAATGGCTATGGAACAGGCGGCAGCACAGAGCGAGAAAGGGAGAATCCTTACTATTTTCCGCGTGATGTTTAAAATCGGCTGCATCACATTTGGCGGCGGCTGGAGCATTATCGCCCAGCTGCAGGAGGAGTTTGCGGAGCGCAGGCACTGGATGGAAGAGGAGGAGCTGGTGGACTATATTTCCATCGGAAGGTCTCTGCCGGGAATTATGATTATCAATATTTCGGTGCTTTCCGGATACCGGATGGCAGGCTTTCTTGGGGCGGTGACGGCGGCCTTTGGCCTGTCCCTGCCGGCGATTCTGTGTATTGCCATTGTGACCATGTTTTACTCCTCCATCAAGGAGAACGTGTGGGCGGCCAAGGCCTTGAACGGGGTGCGCTGCGCGGTGATTCCCATCATCCTGGCAGCGGCGGTGCGCCTGAAGGATAAGTCCCTTACCTGCAAAATGGGATATGTGCTGGCAGTGGCCGCCCTGGCAGTCTGCACCTTTACGGATATGAACAAAATCCTGGTGGTAATATCCGGAGGAGTCGTCGGCCTGCTGCGTTTGGCCGTTCTGAGAGGGGGAAAGGAAGCATGATTTATCTTCAGTTGTTTTGGTCTTTTTTGAAAATCGGCTTCTTCAGTTTTGGAGGAACCACCATGATTCCTGTCATAAACGACGAGGTGCTGCGCTACGGCTGGATGACTGTGGACGAGGTGATGGATATTGTGGCCATCGCGGAGATGACTCCAGGATCCCTGGGAATCAACTGCGCCACCTTCGTGGGCCTTCGGACCGCAGGAGTAGCCGGCTCCCTCTGCGCAAGCGTAGGGGTGATGATGCCGTCTTTGACTCTGTGCATGGCGGCGGCTAAATTCATTCTTCAGTTTAAAAACAACCGGTATCTGGAGGCTGCTTTGGGCGGGATCCGTCCGGTGTGCCTGGGAATGATTCTGTCTGTGGGAGTGGTGATGATCCAGTCCACACTGGTATTAAACGGGGCGGCCCAGTGGAATCTGGTGCTGATTACCCTGCTGACGGCGGCGGCGATGCTGAAATTTCATCTTTCGGTTCCCAAAACCATTCTGATGGCCGCGGTTTTAGGGCTTTTCCTGGGATAAAACGTAACAGTTCACGCCGTCCTGAATAGTTACGATAAAACAAAAGAAAACCTCCGGGGAGGCGCTCTAGGAGCAGTCCATCCTGGAGGTTTCTTGTACCAAACGGATAAAATCGCACATATATTTGGTCAGATACAAATCCTTTCGGTGACAGATATAGCAGTTTCTGGTGTTTCCTGTATCCAGCAGCGGATAGATGAAGGCCTTCTCCCCGATGCCGTCGGAATCCTCAATATAGTTTAAAGGGCAGATTGTAACGGCTCCGCAGGCAATAGCCACCCGCTTTTCGATGTCGATGTTGGAGGTTTCAATTAAAATGCGAGGCCGGATGTTGTTGGTAATAAATAAGCTGTCCTGGATCGAACGGACGCTGTGGCCGGGCTTGTTGGAGACGAATTTTTCGTTTTTTGCCTCCAAAATGGAGATGGGAGTGCCGCCGGGAATTCTTTTGGCGAGCTCCGTCTGGCTGCTGGCCAGAAGGATCATTTCTTCTTTCTCTACTAAAATATAGTTAATCTGATCGTGCTTGGGTACGGTGGTCAGGCAGGCCAAATCCACTGTTCCGTCTAAAAGCAGCTTGTCCGTGTTGTTGGAGCCTACCTCCCAGATTTGAATATCCACATAAGGATAATCCTGGTAAAACCGGGGAAGAACGGCGGGAAGAACCTTCAGGCCCCTTTGAACGGGGATGCCCAGCCGGATTTTTCCGTGTTCCTCATCTTTGATTTCCTCGATTTCCCGCTCCAGGTTGGAATTGATGGCAAGAATTTTCTGGGCCGCCTCGATGTATTTTTCGCCTGCGTAGGTCAGGGTGAGGGGGTCGGTGGAACGGTTGAAAATAGGAGTTCCCAGATTGCTTTCTACCAGTTTGATCATCTGACTGAGGGAGGGCTGGGAAACATAAAGCTTTTTGGCGGCGCTTGTGATGCTGCCTTCCTGATAAACGGTAAGCATGTACTGAGCGTGTTTCGGATTCATAAAACCTCCTGATGACTGGGGTGTTCTTGTAAAGAGAATACCACGTTTTGGGGATAAATTCAATTAGGGCGGGCAGCCTTTTCGTGTTTCGCGAAGTGGTCACGCACCAGATCCATAAACATCTGCGCTGCGTTGGAGAGAAAACTGCTCTTTAAAGTGGAGATGCACATGCTCCAGCTGGCGTTGTACCCGGCTGGAATTGCCAGAAGGGATGGGGTGTAGCATCCGGAGCTGAGTCTGGCGTACTCTGAGGGAAGGAGGGTGACTCCCAGACCCTGAGCGGCGAGAATACGGGCAGTTTCATAGCTTTTTAGCGTCAGAAGAATGCGGGGCTGGCTGATGCCGGCTTTTTTCAGCACTGAATCAGTGATTTGGCGGATACGCTGCTGCTTGTGAACCATCAGAAAGGGCTCGTCCCTAAGAAGGCCGGGATCCAGAACCGGGTAGTCCATTCCGTCCTCCATGCGGGCCTGGGCATTCAGAGGGTGGTCGCTGGATAGGACGATGACGAAGGGATCATTTTTCAGCAGTTCATAATGAATCAGAGGCTGGCGGTCTTTGGGCGCCGGCGCGTGCATTACGGCGAAGTCCAATTCTCCGGTCAGAAGCTTTTGATCCAGAGTGTCAGAATTTTCTTCGGAAACAAATACTTCCACCCCCGGATAGAGCCGGTGAAAGGGGGTCATGACCTGGGCCATGACGATTGTTCCAAGGTGATTGGGAAGGCCGATATGGATACGGCCTGTTTTCAGGCCGTTAATATCACTGATTTCATTTTCGAAATCATTATAAATCTTTAAAATCCGCATCGCCATCTGATAGTAGCGCTCTCCCGCGTAGGTCAGGGTCAGGCCGGAGGCAGTCCGGTTGAAAAGCTGGGTCCCCAGACTGTCCTCAATGCGCTGAAGAGACTGACTGAGAGAGGGCTGAGCCACGAAAAGCTTCTGGGCGGCCTTGGAGATGGTTTTGGCCTCGGCGATGGTTTTGACGTAGAGCAGTTCCCTGCTAGTCATAGGATGGTCCTCCTTTGTGAAATATAGCGGATTAATGCGTTGGAAAGCCATGAAAAGGCAGAAATATCGTATAGGATAATCCAATATATGATATAAGATATATAGTATTTGCCTATATTCTAAATATAGTATATGATAGAATCATGAGAAATGAAAGACCTAAATCAAAAAAGGAGGTATTTTTCTATGGTATCATTGTATGACGGCGGGGTTTATCTGGTTAACGGCAAAGAGATCGTGCCCGAGGCGGAGAGCGCCAAGGTGAAGGCCTTAACCGGAAAGGACGCCAACAAGGCCGAGGACCGGAAAGGAACTATGGCTTACTCCATTATGGAGGCCCACAACACATCCGGGAACATGGAGCATCTGAAGATTCGTTTTGACGCCATGACTTCTCATGACATCACTTTTGTAGGAATTGTTCAGACGGCAAAGGCTTCCGGTATGGAGAAGTTCCCCATTCCCTATGTCCTGACCAACTGCCACAACTCCCTGTGCGCCGTAGGCGGAACCATCAACGAGGATGACCACATGTTCGGCCTGTCCGCTGCCAAGAAGTACGGCGGAATCTATGTTCCCCCTCACATTGCGGTTATCCATCAGTACATGCGTGAAATGATGGCCGGCTGCGGCAAGATGATTCTGGGATCTGACAGCCATACCCGTTACGGCGCCCTGGGCACCATGGCCATCGGAGAGGGCGGCGGAGAGCTGGTAAAACAGCTGTTAAGAGATACATACGATGTGGCATGTCCCGATGTTATCGCTATTTATCTGGACGGCAAGCCCGCTCCTTATGTAGGACCGCAGGACATTGCCCTGGCCATCATCGGAGCCGTGTTCAAGAACGGGTATGTAAAGAATAAAGTGATGGAGTTCGTAGGCCCTGGAATCTCCTATATGACCACGGACTACCGCAACGGCGTGGACGTTATGACCACCGAGACCACCTGCCTGTCCTCTATCTGGAGAACGGACGAGGATACCAAGCGCTTCCTGGAAATGCATGGACGTGGAGAGGACTACAAGGAGCTGAATCCTGCTGACGTCGCCTACTACGACGGCTGCGTATATGTGGATTTGAGCACCGTAAAGCCTATGATCGCTCTGCCCTTCCATCCCAGCAACACTTATGAGATTGACGAGCTGAACGCCAATTTAAAGGACATCCTTCACGGCGTAGAGGAAGAGGCCAAGAAAGTGGCTGGAGGAAGAGCTGCTTTCACTCTGATGGACAAGATCACCGCTGACGGCAGACTGCAGGTACAGCAGGGAATCATCGCCGGCTGCGCAGGCGGAAACTATACCAACGTGATCGAGGCCGCTCATGCCTTAAAGGGCGGAGACTGCGGCTGCGACGAGTTCTCCCTGGCCGTATATCCTTCTTCTCAGCCGGTATTTGTAGACTTGGTGAAGAAGGGCGCAATTGCGGATCTGATGAACGCGGGAGCCATCATCCGCACCGCATTCTGCGGACCCTGCTTCGGAGCCGGAGATACCCCCTGCAACAATGGACTTTCCATTCGTCATACGACCAGAAACTTCCCCAACCGGGAAGGATCCAAGCCTGGAAACGGACAGATGTCCGCAGTTGCCCTGATGGACGCCCGTTCCATCGCCGCTACGGCAGCAAACGGCGGCATTCTGACCTCTGCGGAGAGTTTGAACTGCTGGGGCGATGTGCCTGAGTATGAGTTTGACGATACGGTTTACAAGAACCGCGTATATGTCGGATACGGAAAGGCAGAGACGGACAAGGATCTGATCTACGGACCCAACATCAAAGACTGGCCTGAGATGAGCGCCCTGACGGACAACATTCTCTTAAAGGTTTGCTCCAAGATCATGGATCCCGTAACCACCACCGACGAGCTGATTCCTTCCGGAGAGACCTCTTCCTACCGTTCCAATCCTCTGGGACTGGCTGAGTTTACTCTGTCCAGAAGAGATCCGGAGTATGTAGGCAGAACCAAAGTGGTAGACGCTCTGGAGAAAGCCAGAGTGAAGGAGGGCGCTGAGGCAGAGCTGGCCAAGGCTCCTGAGCTGAAGGAAGTATTCGAGAAAATCCGTCAGATTCCCGGCAATGAGGATGTGAAGGTGGAGGAGACCGAGATCGGAAGCATGGTTTACGCTGTGAAGCCCGGCGATGGTTCCGCCAGAGAGCAGGCCGCCAGCTGCCAGAGAGTGATCGGAGGACTTGCCAATATCTGTAAGGAGTACGCTACCAAACGTTATCGTTCCAATGTAATGAACTGGGGTATGATTCCTTTCCAGATGAAGGAAGAGCCGGAGTTTGAGGTAGGCGATTATATCTATATTCCTGAAATCCGCAAGGCGCTGGAGGGAGACCTGCAGAATATCAAGGCTTATGTGCTGGGCGACACCGTAAAGGAACTGAACCTGTATATTGCCGATATGACGGCTGAGGAGCGGGAGATTGTAAAGGCAGGCTGCCTGATTAACTACAACCGCAACAGAAGGAAATAATAAACCAACAATTGAATAGGCCCTTTGGGCATACAAAACCGCGGTTTCCCCCTTCCGCGGTTTTTGTATGCCTAAAAATACAACTTAAAAGTTGTGGCAATCACAACATAAAGGCTGGACAATTTTTAAAAAGTGTCGTATAGTAGATGGAACGGATTTAAACAAAGGATGGAGGAACAGCAGATGAGCAGGAAAACAATTACGGTATTTAAAGGCGATGGAATCGGTCCGGAGATTACGGATGCGGTGCTGGAGGTGCTGGAGGCCGCAGGAGCCCAGCTGGATTATGAGATTTTTTCCGTAGGAGAAGCGGAGTACCAGGCTCATGGCGCCCTGATTCCTGAGGCGGCTTTCCAGTCGGTGGAGCGCAACAAGGTGTTCTTAAAGTCCCCCATTACCACTCCGGTGGGAAAGGGCTTCCGCTCTTTAAATGTTTTTTTGAGAAAAAAGTACGATCTTTACGCGAATATCCGCCCGGCTAAAAGCAACCACGCGGTCAAAACCCCCTTCGAGCAGGTTGACATGGTGATTTTCCGGGAAAATACGGAGGACCTGTATGTAGGAGTAGAGGAGCAGATTGATCCGGATACGGTCTACGCTACCAAGATTATTACCCGGAAGGCAAGCACGCGGATCTGTCGGGACGCCTTCGAGTATGCCAGAAACCATGGACGAAAGAAAGTGACCTGCGTTCATAAGGCCAACATTCTGAAAATGTCCGACGGCATGTTCCGGGACATTTTTTATGAGGTAAGCAAGGATTATCCGGAAATTAAGGCCAGTGATATCATTGTAGACAACGCGGCTATGCAGATGGTGATGCATCCTGCCCAGTTCGATGTGATGGTGATGCCCAACCTTTACGGGGATATGCTCTCCGATTTGGCCAGCGGCCTCATCGGCGGCCTGGGACTTCTGCCTTCCAGCAATCTGGGAGAGGAGTACGCCATGTTCGAGGCGGTTCACGGAAGCGCTCCGGATATTGCGGGAAAGGGGATTGCCAATCCCACGGCCCTTCTCTGGTCCGCCTGCATGATGTTGGAATATCTGGGGCAGATGGAGTGTGCCGCAAAAATCCGAAAGAGTGTGGACCGGGTTTTGGAGGAAGGAAAATTCAATACGCCTGATATCGGAGGAACCGCCACTACAAAGGAATACATCGGGGAAATTATACGCCTTCTTTGAAAGTAATCATTGATTTTATGCTGCTATGTGTGCTAGACTATGGTACATAACGTTTAGACAATAAGGAGGAATCATCACCATGAGTAAAGAACGTTCATTGGGTACGGTCTGCATCCAGGGAGGATGGGAGCCGAAGAACGGCGAGCCCAGACAGCTCCCCATCTATCAGAGCACTACTTTCAAATATTCTACCAGTGAGCAGATGGGACGGCTGTTTGACCTGGAGGAGAGCGGATATTTTTATACCAGACTGGCTAATCCCACCAACGACGCAGTAGCGGCGAAAATTTGCCAGCTGGAGGGCGGAGTGGCAGCCATGCTGACCTCTTCCGGACAGGCCGCCAACTTTTACGCGGTGATGAACCTCTGCGAGGCCGGGGACCATATCGTCAGCTCCGGAGCCATCTACGGCGGAACCACAAATCTGTTTACCGTTACCATTCCCAAGATGGGAGTGGAGTGTACCCTGGTGGATCCGGACGCCTCTGAGGAGGAGCTGGAGAAGGCTTTCCGCCCCAACACCAAGGCCCTGTTTGCGGAGACCATCGCCAACCCGGCCCTGACAGTGCTGGATATCGAGAAATTCGCGGCGGTAGCTCACCGCCACGGAGTACCGCTGATTGTGGATAATACCTTTGCCACCCCCATCAACTGCCGGCCATTTGAGTGGGGCGCGGATATTGTGACCCACAGCACCACCAAATATATGGACGGCCATGCGGCTACGGTGGGAGGCTGCATTGTGGACAGCGGCAATTTCGACTGGGAGGCGCATCACGACCGGTTTAAGGGGCTGACGGAGCCGGATGAGTCTTACCACGGCATCATCTACACCCAGAAGTTTGGAAAACTGGCTTACATAACCAAGGCTACTTCCCAGCTGATGCGGGATTTGGGTTCCATTCAGTCTCCCCAGAACGCCTTTTTGATCAACATCGGACTGGAAACCCTGCACCTTCGGATGCCCCGCCACTGTGCCAATGCCTTGGCAGTAGCCAGGTATTTGAAGTCCAGAGAGGATGTGGCCTGGGTTTCCTATCCGGGCCTTGAGGGAGACAAGTATTACGATCTGGCAAAGAAGTACATGCCGAACGGCACCTGCGGCGTCATTTCCTTTGGCCTTAAGGGAGGACGGCAGGCGGCGGCAGAGTTTATGGACAAGTTAAAACTATGCTCCATCGAAACCCATGTGGCGGATTCCAGGACAGCAGTGCTTCACCCGGCCAGTCACACCCATCGCCAGTTAAATGAGGAACAGTTGAAGGCGGCAGGCGTAGACCCGTCCATGATCCGGTTCAGCCTGGGGCTGGAAGATGTGGAGGATATTATTGAGGATGTCCGCCAGGCGCTTGAAAACTAGAGAAAATTGCCCGTAACAATACATCGCCCAGAGAACGGGCGCCAAGCTCGTAGCAATGGGAGGCGGCAGGCTTTCAGCAGGAAAGCTCTGCCGCCCTTGTTTATAATGAGTATTTGCCTGACATATGGAGGAAAGAACTTGAAGAAAAAATTGAGAGGCCTTCTGCGAATCATCTTTGGCCGTACGACTTATGTACTTTTGGCAATTCTTCTTCAGATTGCAATTCTGTTTATTCCGCTGCGCCTGATGGAAGAATATGTGGTTTATCTTTATGCCGCCTTTGTGCTGCTGGGGGCGGTGGCCGTAATCTATATTCTCAATGAGCAGACGGACAGCAGCTTTAAGCTTGCCTGGGTGATACCGGTGCTGGTTTTTCCTGTATTCGGTGTAGCGCTCTATATCTTTGTCCATATCCAGATTATTCCGAAACTGATGGCCGGACGTTTAAAACAGACCGGCAGCGAAATCCGGCCCTTTCTGGAGCAGGACGAGGATACGGCCCGTCAGGCGATGGAGGAGAGCAATGACGTAAAAGGGCTGATTCATTATATGAATCATTGGGCGGGGTATCCCATTTACCGAAATTCCTCCGTGGAATTTTTCACTTTGGGAGAGGATAAATTCGAAGCTCTGAAGGCTGAACTAAAGAAAGCCAGACATTTCATTTTTATGGAATATTTTATTATTGAGAGGGGCATCATGTGGAATGCCATTCTGGAAATCCTGGAGGAAAAGGTGAAGGAAGGCGTGGAGGTGAGGGTACTTTACGACGGCACCTGCTCTATGATGCTTCTCCCTTATCATTATCCTCAGGAGCTGGAGAAGAAGGGAATCCGATGCAAAATGTTTTCTCCGGTCAAACCCGTTCTTTCTACTCACCAGAACAATCGGGATCACAGGAAAATCGTAGTAATTGACGGGCATACCGGCTTTACGGGGGGAGTAAACCTTGCGGACGAATATATTAACCAGAAAATGCGGTTCGGCCACTGGAAAGATACAGCGGTGATGATTAAAGGGGAAGCGGTCAAAAGTCTTACCATGATGTTTCTGCAGATGTGGCATGTAGCGGAAAAGGATTATGAAAAAGAATATGACCGCTATCTGGCGCCGCCGGAAACATTCGCAGGTCTGCCGGGAGACAAAAGGGGATTTGTGCTGCCTTATGGCGACAGCCCCATGGACAAAGAGCGGGTGGGGGAGGAAGTCTATATGGATATCCTTAACCGGGCCAAGCGTTATGTTCACATTATGACGCCTTATCTGATATTGGACGATGATATGAAGAACGCTCTCTGCTTCGCGGCCAAGAGAGGGGTGGAGGTTATTATTATTATGCCTCACATACCGGATAAACTGTACGCCTACCTGCTGGCCCGGACTTACTATCCGGAACTGATTCAGGCAGGGGTGCGGATTTATGAGTACACTCCCGGATTTGTCCACGCAAAGGAGTTCATCTGCGACGATGAAAAGGCAGTGATAGGAACCATTAATCTGGATTTCCGCAGTTTGTATCTTCACTTTGAATGCGGGGTCTATCTGTACCGCAACAGCGCCATTGTTCAGATGGAGAGGGATTTCCGGGAAACATTGGCGAAATGTGAAAAGATTACCTTAAAGGACTGCCGAAGCTATCCGTTTTTCAAGCGGCTGGCAGGCAGAACGCTGCGTCTGATTGCGCCGCTTATGTAGAAGGAGGCGGGAAAATGGAGAAAAAAACAGCAGAAGAAAACAAGATGATTCCAGGGGCGCTGGTCCTGGAAGGAGGCTCCATGCGCTGCCTGTTCACGGCGGGCGTGCTGGATGTGTTCCTGGAGAAGAACATGAATTTTGAATATGTAATCGGAGTCTCAGCCGGCTCTATGACCGGCATGAGCTATATTAGCCGTCAGCCGGGAAGAACGAAGGATGTGACCCTGGGCTTTGTAAAGGACTCCAGATACCTGAGCTTTCGCCGCCTGGTGCGGGAGCGTCAGATTTTTAATTTCGATTTTCTCTTTGGAGAGGTCAGCCATGAACTGGTGCCCTTTGACTGGGAGACCTTTAACCGGTCGCCTCAGCGCTTTGTGGCGGTGGCTACCCGCTGCAAGACGGGCCAGCCGGAGTATTTCGAGAAGGGACGCTGCTCCGATCTGGAGGCGGCGGTGGCAGCATCCAGCAGCATGCCCATCCTTTCCCGGATGATTACCATTGACCACCGCCAGTATCTGGACGGGGGGCTGTCCATGCCCATTCCCTATGAACAGGCCATGAAGGAGGGGTATGAGAAGGTGGTTTTGGTTCTAAGCCGCAACCACGGCTACCGCAAGCCGCCCATCAGCCGCCTTCACCAGAAGGCCTACCGCAGATATTTCGGCCCTCTGCCCCAGCTTCTCGACTCCATTGAGGCGATTCCGGAGCGGTATAACCGCATGGAGGATGAGATCGACCGGCTGGAGGAGGAAGGAAAGATGTTTGTAATCCGTCCGCCCAGACCGGTAACCGTATCGCGGCTGGAGCGGAACCGGAAAAACCTGGAAGCGCTGTATCGGGAAGGCAGGGAAGAAGGTGAGAAACGGCTGGAAGCTTTGAGGGCCTATTTGGGGCTGATTTAAAATTTTGCACATTTCCTTACATTTTGCCCACAGAATCTTCACAAACTCATGGTAAATTGACTACGGTTAAAAGGATACGTGAGGGAAAGGAGATTTCTATGAGACGAGGTTACAAGCCAAGACGCTGTATGTATACGGTATTATCAGCGGTGGTGGGAAGTACTGCGTTAGCGCCTTACTGCGTGTATGCCAACACTTCCGCCGCCAATTTTCAAATGAGGGAACAGGTGGTGGATCTGGTAGGAATTATGAGCGTTACCGATGCCACCGCTCAGGTGAGCCGGGCGGATTTCGCCGAGATGCTGGTAAAGGCATCCAGCTGGAGAGAAAATCTGACCAGTACGGCGGTGTCGGTATTTGCCGATGTACCGGCTTCCCATCCAAGCGCCATCTATATCCGGATTGCCGCTTCCCAGGGCTGGATGACAGGATTTCTGGGCGGACTGTTTAAACCGGACGACTATATTACATATAAAGATGCAGTAAAGGCGATACTGGCTCTTTTGGGCTATACCGATGATGATTTTACAGGGGATTTGGCTTCTTCCAGAATTTCTCAGTTTAATTATCTGGAATTGAATGAGGAGGTTACAAACCGTCAGGCGGACGAGGTCCTGAATCAGACGGACTGCATGAATATTTTCTATAATCTGCTGAAAGCTACGCCCAAGGACGGCAGCACCATTTACGGAGCGGTTCTGGACTGTGAGCTGAACAACGACGGCGAAATCAATCCCATTACCATCCTGGACGACGAGCGCAGAGGCCCCATTCTGGTGCGGAAGGGCTTTTCCGTGGCGGATTCCGTTCCCTTCAGCACAACGGACGCCAATGTGTTCTTAAACGGCGTGGCCAGCGACCTGGCGGCGGTAACCCGGTCTCAGAGAGACTGCGGTTTCGCTGTGATCTACTACAATGTGAAGTCCAAGACGATCTGGGCCTATACCACCAGCGGCTGGGATGACGACGATGCGGAGAACTCCAGCTACATTCTCTTAAAGGGAGAGGTAAAGAGCATCTACTACCAGTCCACGGATGTGATCACCCCCACCTCCATTGAGCTGGAAGTGGATCTGAACGATTCCTCCGATTCGGAGCTCATCGACAGCGACGGAAATATTACCGTAGCCCTGGATTCCTCGGAGCTTCAGTATGTATTCTCTATCTATGGAGATATTCAGGTGGGAGACGAGGTGGTTGTGGTCTGCCAGGGTTCCGGAAGCAGTTATACGGCCGTTGATGTTCTGGAGTATTAAAAGGCGAGGTGCAGGATGAAAATCAATTTTGGAAATGTGAAGGAGAAGATGGCAGGGATTGCTTCCGGACTGCCTGTGTTCCGGAAAAAGAAAGAAGCAGAAGCCGAAGGGGGAAACGGCCAGAAGCCGGGGGGGAAGAAGCGCAAACCGAAGAAAAAATGGCTGAAGATTGTGATTGCCCTGGTGTTGATTGCGGTGATTCTGATTTCTATTATGCTGTGGCGGTCCGCTCAGGCGAGACAGGCGGCCGCGGAGGCGGAAACGGTGAATACGGCGGTGGTAACCCGTCAGAGCATTACCTCGGAGCTGTCATCCTCCGGAACGCTGGAGGCGGCGGCTACGTACAGCGTTACTTCCCTGGTGGAGGGCGAGATTATTTCCGCCAACTTTGAGGAAGGAGATCAGGTGGAGAAGGACCAGGTCCTCTATGAAATCGACCATTCCAGCATGGAATCGGAGCTGACCTCCGCCACCAACCGTCTGACAAGGGCCCAGGAGGATTTGACCGACGCCCAGGAAGACTATCAGGAGGCTTTGAACGATTACAGCGGAAACACCTATAAGGCTACGGAATCCGGCTATATCAATACCCTGCATATCAGCGCGGGGGATAAGGTCAGCGGAAACGGCCAGCTGGCAGACCTTTACAGCGATGATGAGATGAAAATCCGGATCCCCTTCCTTTCCGGGGAAGCGGCCTTAATCGGAGTAGGGAACGGGGCCACCCTGACGCTGGTGGATACTGGCGAGCAGATTGCCGGTACGGTGACGGCGGTGGCAAACCGGGAGCAGGCGCTGACCGGAGGCCGGCTGGTGAAGTATGTGACCATTACCGTACAGAATCCGGGAGGACTGACGGACTCCATGAGAGCTACGGCCCAAATCGGGGAGTTTATCGGAAGTGAGGACGGGACGTTTACTGCCTCCATCGATACCACCATGGTAGCAGATTTGAGTACCACGGTAGAAGTGGAAAGCCTTCTGGTCAATGAGGGCGACTACGTCACCGAGGGAACGCCTATCTTCAGAATGACGGCCGATTCGGCTTCGGATTTAATCAAGAGCTACACGGATGCGGTAGAGCAGGCAGAGGAAAGCGTGGAATCAGCCCAGAGCAGTCTGGAAAGCACTCAGGACAGTTACGACAACTACACCATCACGGCGCCTATTGCCGGTCAGGTGATTGCGAAGAACTATAACGTAGGAGAGACGGTAACCAGGGATTCCAGCAGCGAAACTACGCTGGCGATTATTTACGACCTCTCCAGCCTGACCTTTGAGATGTCCATCGACGAACTGGATGTTCAGGACGTGGAGGTAGGACAGAACGTTGTGGTAACGGCGGATGCCTTTGAAGGGGAAACGTTCTCGGGCACGGTAACAAATGTAAGCCTGGAGAGCAGCTATTCCAACGGAGTTACCACCTACCCGGTAACGGTGACCATGAACGACGGCCTGGATCAACTTCTGCCCGGCATGAATGTGGATGGCGTGATTACCCTTGACCAGGCGGACGATGTGCTGACCATACCGGTAGACTCCCTGATGAGAGGCAATCAGGTTTATGTGCAGGATTCCTCTGTTACGGAAGCGATGGGCTCGGTACCCGCAGGATTCCGGGCAGTGCAGGTGGAAACCGGCCTGATGAACGACAGCTATGTGGAAATCACCAGCGGACTGGAAGAAGGCGACGTAGTCTATGTGGCTGAGTCTACCCAGACCAGCAGCTTCATGATGATGCCCGGCGGCGGTATGGGCGGCGGTCCCGGCGGCGGAGGCGGCATGGGCGGCGGTCCCGGCGGCGGAGGCGGCATGGGCGGCGGAGGCGGCCGCAGATAGGAGGAGTTTCATGACGGCTGATGTTCTGAAGGAGACGGCCCCGGCGGGTCAAATCGCCATGGGCCAGCCTCTGATCGAATTAAAAGATATCTATAAGATTTACTACCTGGGCGGTGAAGAGGTCAGAGCCAACGATGGAATCAATCTGACCATCTGCCGGGGAGAGTTTGTGGCAATCGTGGGAAAGTCCGGAAGCGGAAAATCTACCCTGATGAATATTATCGGAGCTCTGGATGTTCCTACTGAGGGAGAGTATTTTCTGGGCGGCGAAGATGTGGCGGTGATGTCGGACCGCCAGCTGGCCAGAATCCGAAACCGGATGATTGGCTTTATCTTTCAGCAGTATAACCTGCTGCCCAAACTGAACTTGCTGGAGAATGTGGAGCTGCCCCTACTTTACGGCGGGGTGTCTCCCACGGAGCGCAAGGAGAGGGCCATGGCTTCCCTGGCAAAAGTGGGACTGGCGGAAAAATGGCGGAACCTTCCCAACCAGCTTTCCGGAGGCCAGCAGCAGAGGGTGTCCATCGCCAGGGCTCTGGCGGGGGACCCTTCCCTGATTCTGGCCGATGAGCCGACCGGAGCCCTGGATTCCAAGACCAGCCGGGAGGTGCTGAATTTTTTGAAACAGCTGAATGAAGAAGGAAACACCATCGTGATGATTACCCATGACAACTCCATTGCCCTGGAGGCCCGGAGAGTGGTGCGTATCGCCGATGGAAAAATAACCTTTGACGGAGATGTGAAAGACTATGCTGCAATCCTTTAAACTGGCCCTTCGCAGTATATGGGGCAATAAGATGCGGTCTTTTCTGACCATGCTGGGAATTATCATTGGTGTGGCGGCGGTCATTATTCTGGTAAGCCTGGTAAACGGATATATGGGGAGCGTCGTGGAAAGCTTTGCCAGTATGGGCGTAAATCAGATTAATATCAGCGTAATCAATCTGAGTTCCCGGTCCCTTGATGTGGATGATATGTACGCTTTTTTCGATGAGAATACGGATTTGTTTGACGCCATCAGTCCCAACGTGACCATTTCCACTACGGTAAAGCACGGGGACGATTCACTGGAAACGACCAGTGTGGCCGGACGCAGTGAACAGTACCTGGATATTGAAGGGTATGAACTCCAGATGGGAAGAAATTTGACCTATTCGGATATCGTATCCAGACAGAAGGTATGTGTGGTAGGAGCCTTTGTGGCCCAGGAGCTCTACGGCAGCGCCGAGCAGGCGTTGGAGCAGACCCTCAAGGTAGGAGGATACGCCTTTAAGATTGTGGGGGTTGTGGAGGTTCAGGACGAGGATAATTTCGAGGAGGGAGGCACCGACGATTTTGTCTGGATGCCCTACAGCGTGGCGGTGAAGATGTCCCGTGACGCGAATATCAGCAGCTATACATTTACGCTGATTGATACGGACGACGCGGACGAGGCGACCACACGGATTGAAAGTTTTCTCTACGAGATTTTTCTGGATGAAGACTTGTACAATGTGACGGCAATGAGCGAAATGCTGGATTCTCTGAACGAGCAGATTGCCATGATGAGCGGAATGCTGGGCGGCATCGCCGGAATCTCCCTCTTGGTGGCAGGCGTGGGCGTTATGAATATTATGCTGGTGTCCGTTACGGAGCGCACGCGGGAAATCGGAATCCGAAAATCCCTGGGAGCCGACAAGGGCGTTATCATGCAGCAGTTTGTGATCGAAGCGGCGGTAACCAGCTCTATGGGGGGAATCATCGGCATTATCATCGGCTGCATCGCTACCACGGCGGTGGGAGGCCTGGTGGGAATCAGCGCTACCCCTACGCCGGTTGCAATCCTGGTGTCCTTCAGCGTGTCTGTGGGGATCGGGCTGCTGTTCGGCTACATGCCGGCAAACCGGGCCGCGAATCTGAATCCCATCGACGCCCTGCGGAGTGAGTAACGGGCTTGTTCCGCCGGGGATAAAACAGCAAAAAGGGCCTTGGCAAACGCTGGGGTCCTTTTTTGGCGACCTTTTTTTCAGGACCGGAAGGGAATATGGTTCTTTTCTTGTCCGGGAAAATGTGATAGGATAAAGAGGAACTTGAAATTTTACGAAAAATTTACACGCTCAAGGAGTGGATTTTACCTGTTTTTGATATAGTGAAACTGATTTGTAAGAACAGGGAAAGGCAGGACGTTAAGAAATGGACCGGATTTATATTATTGAAGACGATGACAATATCAGAAATCTGCTGAAAATCGCGCTGGAGGGCTTTGGGTACGATACGGAGAGCTTTGAGACGGCGGAGGAAGGCCTGGCGCGGATGAAGGAGGAGGCCCCCTCTCTGGCGATTTTTGACTGGATGCTGCCGGGCATGGACGGCATCACAGCCATTAAGGAAATCCGCAGTACGGAAGGGCTGAAAAATATTCCCATTATGGTGTTGACCGCCAGGGAGAAAGAACTGGACAAGGTAGTGGGGCTGGACTGCGGCGCCGACGACTATATGGTAAAGCCCTTTGGAGTGCTGGAACTTTCCGCCAGAATCCGCAGCCTTCTGCGCAGGACCAGAAGGGAGGCGGAAGAGGATAATCTCTGCTTTGAGAAAATCCGCGTCAATCGTCAGACCAGAGAGGTATTTTCAAATGGCCGTCAGGTGGAACTGACCCTGAAAGAGTTTGAACTGCTGGTATACCTGATGGAGAACCAGACCCGGGTGGTGACCAGGGATGAGCTGCTGAACCAGATTTGGGGCTATGAGTACGACGGGGAAACCAGAACCCTGGATATGCATATCCGTACCCTGCGCCAGAAGCTGGGAGAGGAGGGCGGAGCCTGCATCCGTACAGTCCGGGGAGTAGGATACCGGATGGTACATCCGGGAACGTGAGGAGAAATTCATGCGCAGAGCCATTTTACAGAAATTTATTCTGGTGCTCTTCGGAGCCTTGATTTTAAACGGTTTGATTTTTTACCTGGTAGGCAGCCGGGTAATTCTCAACAGCTCTACCAGAGATATGCTCTATATGCTGGAGGTGCTGGACGGAAGCCTGGATTATGAGAGTGACCTGGAGAAAACCATGAAAAAACTGGATTCAGTTATGGACGGGAACAACAGCCGCCTGACGGTGATTGACCTGGATGGAACCGTAGTGGCGGATACTCAGGCTCAGATGGATGAGATGGACAATCACCTGGACAGAGAGGAGATCCAGGACGCCCTTGAGAAAGGCAGCGGTTATGCCAGAAGACGATCAGATACTCTGGATGAGGGGATGCTCTATGTGGCCTATCGTTCCAGGAATGCGGATGTAATCCTGCGGGCGGCAGTTCCTTACTCCGGATTCCAGCAGTATCTGCCCCTGTTTTTCCCGGCTTCCGTTTTGAGTCTTCTGATAGCGGTGGTAGGTTCTTTTATCGTAACCACAAGGCTGGTTTCTTCCATCACCAAGCCCCTTCAGGATATTTCCAAGGAGATGCTGAAGGTAAAGGGGGATTACACAGAGCTGAATTTTGAGCACTGCCAGTATCCGGAGATTAATGTGATTGCGGACACTACCATGAAGATGTCCAAGAACGTGAAGGATTATCTGAACCAGATTGAAAAGGAACGGATGATCCGCCAGGAATTTTTCAGCAATGCTTCCCACGAATTGAAAACCCCGATTACCTCCATTCAGGGGTATGCGGAGCTTCTGGAAAGCGGCATGATTCAGGATGAGGCCACAAAGGCGGATTTCGCCAGCCGGATTAAGAAGGAAGCGGTGCGCATGACCGGACTGATTAATGATATTTTAATGATTTCCAGACTGGAGGCGAAGGAAGCGGAGGTTACATTCTCCGATGTGCGCGTCAGCGTTCTCCTTGAGGAGATTATAGACAGCTTAAAGCCCCAGGCTGCGGAGGCCCAGGTCTTTGTTCATGTGGACTGTCAGCCGCTGATGATTCACGCAAATCTGCAGCAGATGAGGGAGCTTTTGACCAATTTGATTTCCAACGCCATTAAATATAACCGGCCGGGGGGCCAGGTGTGGATTAACATCCGGGAGACTGACGGGCAGATGGTCATCCGGGTGAAGGATAATGGGGTAGGGATACCTTCAGATTCCCTGGACCGTATTTTTGAGCGGTTTTATCGGGTAGATAAGGGCAGAAGCCGCAAGCAGGGCGGCACCGGCCTGGGACTTTCCATCGTTAAGCATATTGTGAATTTCTATCATGGGACCATTCATGTTTCTTCTGAGCCGGATATGGGAAGCGAGTTTACGGTATTTCTTCCTATGTTCCCGGAGAAGGGCTGAATGGCCTCTTCTTTTGTAAAATATCTGTTTTTTTTGTTGACTTTTGCGCGTTGAAGCGATATAATGCCGACATGACCGAACGCAAATGTTCCGGCCCCAGATTGAAACGAGGAGGAAACAATTATGAAAAAAATGTTGGCATTGACGGTAGCTGCAGCTATGGCCGTAGGTCTTACTGCCTGCTCCGGCAGCAGCGCGGGTACGGAAACCGAGGCCGCTACCGAAGCCGCGACCCAGGAGGAGGCGGCTTCTTCTGAGGACAGCGCGGCAGCAGATGGAGAAACCTATACGGTAGGAATCTGCCAGCTGGTTCAGCATGACGCGCTGGATGCGGCAACTCAGGGATTTATGGACGCAATCACCGACGCCCTTGGAGAGGATGCGGTGACATTTGACCTTCAGAATGCCCAGGGCGATTCCAATACCTGCTCTACCATTATCAACAGCTTTGTATCCAATGATGTGGATCTGATTCTGGCAAACGCTACCGCTGCCCTTCAGGCGGCTCAGGCAGGAACCAACGAGATCCCGATTCTGGGAACCTCCGTAACAGAGTATGGCGTCGCGCTGGGAATCGATGATTTTGGCGGCACTGTTGGAGGAAACATTTCCGGAACTTCCGATCTGGCTCCCCTGGACGAGCAGGCAGCTATGCTTAACGAGCTCTTCCCCGATGCCAAGAATGTGGGCCTTCTTTACTGCTCCGCGGAGGCTAATTCCCAGTATCAGGTGGATACGGTGAAGGCCGCTCTGGAGGAATTGGGTTATACCTGTGAGTACTACGCGTTCTCTGATTCCAACGATCTGGCCACCATTGCTACCAATGCGGCGGGTGCCTGCGATGTGATCTACATTCCCACAGATAATACGGCAGCTTCCAACACTGAGATTATCAACAATATCTGTCAGCCTGCGGGAGTTCCCATCATTGCGGGCGAGGAAGGAATCTGCTCCGGCTGCGGCGTTGCCACCCTGTCTATTTCCTATTATGATCTGGGGGTTGCAACCGGCGATATGGCGGTAAGAATTCTCACCGGCGAAGAGGATATTTCCCAGATGCCCATCGAGTACGCTCCGCAGTTTACAAAGAAGTACAATCCCACCATCTGCGAGGCTCTGGGAATCCAGGTTCCTGAGGATTATGAAGCCATCGAGACGGAATAAAAAACGGGCGGAACGCTGAGTTTTCTGTTTCTTTGAGGGTATCCCAAAGGCGAGAACCTTTGAGATGCCCTCAAACGTGCGTTTTCGGTATAACACCTGACCAAAAAGAACTGAGGTATGAAACATGAGTGAAATAATGTCGTTAGTAAACGCTCTGCCCGGGGCAGCCGCCCAGGGACTGATCTGGGGGATTATGGCCATTGGCGTGTACATCACCTACCGGATTCTGGATTTTGCAGATTTGACTGTAGACGGCTCCATGTGTACCGGCGGAGCCGTGTGCATCATGATGATGATGGCAGGGTGCAATGTTTGGACCGCCTTGCTGGGAGCTTTGATTGCGGGAATGCTCACCGGCCTGGCTACCGGCCTGTTCCACACCTTCATGGGGATTCCGGCGATTCTTTCCGGAATTCTGACCCAGCTGGGACTTTATTCCATTAACTTAAAGATTATGGGAAAGGCAAACCAGGCCATCAATGTGGATAAATATGATCTTCTGGTATCTCTTCGCTTCATCAAAAACGTGCCGGTGTATCGAAACACCATTCTGGTGGTAGCGCTGATAACGGTGATTTTGATTGTGATTTTGTACTGGTTTTTCGGCACTGAGCTGGGCTGTTCCATCCGCGCCACAGGCTGCAATGATAAAATGGCCAGAGCCCAGGGAATCAATACGGATTTCAACCGTGTTTTGGGACTGATGGTATCCAATGGACTGGTAGCCTTTTCCGGAGCCCTTCTGGCTCAGTATCAGGGCTTTGCCGATGTGCAGATGGGCCGGGGAGCGATTGTGATTGGCCTGGCAGCGGTTATCATCGGTGAGGCGGTGTTTGGAAAGGTGTTTCACAACTTTGGTTTCCGGCTTCTGGGAGTGGCTCTGGGCTCCATTATTTATTATCTGGTGCTTCAGGTGGTAATCTGGAGAGGAATCGATACAGATTTGCTGAAGCTGCTCTCCGCTCTGGTAGTGGCGGTATTCCTGGCAATCCCTGTATGGAAAAGCCGGTATTTCTCAAAGCCCATAAAAAAGGGAGGTAAGAACTGATGCTGGAGATAAAACACATTTCAAAGACGTTCAATCCAGGAACCGTCAATGAAAAACAGGCGCTGAAGGATCTGAGCCTTACGCTGAAAAACGGGGATTTTGTGACAGTAATCGGAGGAAACGGCGCCGGAAAATCTACGTTGCTCAACGCCATTGCAGGAGTCTGGCTGGTGGATGAGGGACAGATTCTCATCGACGGCAAGGATGTGACAAAGCTCCCGGAGTTTAAGAGGGCCGCTTTTTTGGGCAGAGTATTCCAGGATCCTATGAACGGAACCGCGGCGACTATGGGAATCGAGGAAAATCTGGCGCTGGCTTTCCGCAGAGGAGACAAGAGAGGTTTAAGACAAGGAATCAATAACAGTGAGCGCAAGCTGTACCGGGATCTTTTGGCAGGCTTAGGCTTGGGGCTGGAGGACCGGCTGACTTCCAAGGTGGGCCTTCTTTCCGGTGGACAGAGACAGGCGCTGACCCTCCTGATGGCCACCTTAAAGAAGCCCAAGCTGCTGCTTCTGGACGAGCACACGGCGGCTCTGGACCCCAAGACGGCGGCAAAGGTGCTGGACACCACGGAGACCATCGTAAACCGGGACCACCTAACCACTTTGATGATTACCCACAATATGCGGGACGCCATCCAGATCGGCAACCGGCTGATTATGATGAACAACGGCCGGATTATTTATGATGTGGAGGGCGAGGAGAAAAAGCGTCTGACAGTGGAGGACCTGTTAAAGAAGTTCGCCCAGGAGAGCGGCGAGGAGCTGGCCAACGACCGGATGATGCTGTCCAATTAGATAAGAAAACCTGAATTTCTTCTGTTTTCCTGACGCTGAGGCGAAATTTTAAGGAAATTTTCATACTTATAATATCGCTTTTGTGTTATACTAAAATCTGTTATGTTTTCTGGGATTGCGGGCGGACGCAGTGGAGAGCAATCCGGTATCATATTGATATATATGTACAAACATGTAGATTTGGAGGCGGAAGAATGTCGGACCATAAAGATTATTCGTCCATTTTAAATAAAGCCAGACGGCGCAGAAAAAGAAGATGGGGCTGGGATCCCAGACTCCTTCTCATGATTGCAGGCGCCGTTCTGGCTTTGGCTTTGATTATTTTTGCGGGATTTCAGATCAGCCGGGCAGTTTCAGGAAGCGCGGGAAATGGTCCGGACTCCCCTGCGGCGACTCCGTCGGATGCCGTCCCGGCCCAGGACAGCCAAGTGGATGAGGCGGCGGAGGCGGCCAGACAGCTGGCGGAGGAGACGCAGAAGGTGATTGATTCCTACGAAAATCTAGGAATCGTTCAGGTGTCCGGATATCTGAATATCCGCCGGGAACCCAGTCTGGATGGGGATATTATCGGAAAGCTCTCCGGGGATGGAGCTTGTGAGATTCTGGAAACCGATGGAGAATGGACTCATATTACATCCGGTGGAGTGGACGGCTATATCAGCAATCAGTATCTTCTGACGGGGGATGAGGCCAGGGAAAAGGCGGAGAGCCTGGTGAAGCTTCGTGCCATTATTACGGCGGACAGCCTGAATATCCGGCAGGAGCCGACGCTTGATCCTTCCAATGTAATCGGACAGGCTTTGGAAAATGAGCGTTATGTGGTTCTGGGAGAAAAAGATGGATGGATCCGGATTGAGGAGGGTTACATTTCGGCAGATTATGCCAATGTGGAATACGCCCTGGATGAGGGACGCAAGATGGATCTGAAGGCCCAGGCTATCAACCAGTATGATAATCTGGTGATTTCTAAGGTAAACAACTATCTGAACGTCCGGGAAGAACCGAGCCAGGACGGAAAAATTATCGGAAAGATGACCAGTAAGGCGGCAGGCGAGATTTTGGAGACCCTGGACGGCTGGTATAAGATCAAATCCGGCCCTATTACGGGATATATTTCTGCGGACCCTCAGTATACGGCTACCGGGCAGGAAGCCATTGATCTGGCTATGCAGACAGCGGATTTGAAGGCTGTCATCCGCACGGATGTGCTGAATGTGCGGACAGAGCCAAGTACGGACGCCAAAATCTGGACGCAGATTGTTAAGGATGAACGGTATTCCGTGGTGGCCCAGCTGGACGGCTGGGTACAGATCGAGCTGGACTCCGTGGATGCGGAGGACGGTTCAGAGACGGACAAGGCCTACATTTCCACCCGGGACAACAATGTGGAGGTGCGGTACGCATTAAATGAGGCGATCAAGTTCTCGCCTGACGAAATTGCGGCCAGCAACGCGGCTTCCCTCCGGTCCAGGATTGTAAATTATGCCCTTCAGTTTGTTGGTAATCCCTATGTGTGGGGAGGAACCAGTCTGACCAACGGAGTAGACTGTTCAGGATTTACTATGAAGGTGCTTCAAAACTTCGGCGTTTCCCTGCCTCATTATTCCGGCTCTCAGGCTCAGATGGGCAAGGGGATTAAGTCCAGCGAAATGCGTCCCGGCGATCTGATTTTCTACGCGGGCAGCAACGGAAGGGTCAACCATGTAGCTATGTATATCGGAAATGGACAGGTGGTACATGCGGCCAGCAGAAAGAGCGGAATTAAAATCTCTACCTGGAATTATCGTTCTCCGGTAGCGATTCGTAATGTGCTGGGAGATTAAGAAAAATAGAGATAAAAAGCAGGCGCTTCGGAATTTTCTGCCTTACAGGGCGGGATATTCCGAAGCGCATTTGCGTTTGTAACCCCGGTGTACTTAGTGTCTCCGGCGGATATTTTTCTGGTTTTCGCGCAGACTATGAAGGACGGGAGAAGGTTTCCCGGATGACGAGAAAGGAAGAAAATGCGCTATGGGTAAGGGAAAAAACAGCCAGAAACGGAATGAACTGGATACGGAAAGGAAGCGGGAGGAGACGGCGATTCAGGAAAAAGAGGACGCTCATCTGGAAGAATACGGACAGCTGACGCTGGACCGGAACAAGGGAAGCAGACGAATCCATCTGATTACCATTATTGGAGAGGTGGAAGGACATGAGAACCTTTCCGGGAGCAGTAAAACTACCAAATACGACCATATTCTGCCCCAGCTGGCTCAGATTGAGGACGATGAGAGCGTAGAGGGGCTGCTGGTGCTGCTGAATACTTCCGGAGGGGATGTGGACGCCGGATTGGCGATTGCGGAGATGATAGCATCTCTTTCCATTCCTACGGTGTCCCTGGTGCTGGGGGGCAGTCATTCCATCGGTGTGCCTCTGGCGGTTTGTACGGACTACTCCTTTATTGTGCCCTCCGGAACCATGATGGTCCATCCGGTGCGGATGAACGGAATGGTCATTGGAACCGCGCAGACTTATGAGTATTTTGAGATGATTCAGGACCGGATTCTCACCTTTGTGTCCGGGCATGCCGATATCGCTTACGACCAGTTAAAGGGGCTGATGCACAATACCAGGATGCTGGCCCGGGACCTGGGAACCGTACTGGTAGGGAAGGAGGCGGTAGACGCCGGGCTCATCAACGAAGTAGGCGGCATAAAGGAAGCGCTGGGGAGACTGTATCAGATGATTGAAGGCAAAGGCTCCCGGGACGGCAAAAAATAAATGGGCGGCGTTGCAATTTCTGCGATTCTTTTGTATACTATTATACAGACCTGAGGGACATGTATTCTCAGGAAAAGACTTGCTAAGATGGACAGGAGGCTGTTTGGGTGGCTGATTCAAAGAAACGAACAACGACCAGAAAGAACTCCGGAGGGACGAAATCCTCCGGAAGAGGAAGAAAAAGCCAGAGCAAAGGAGCTCAGAACCGGCAGGCTGAAGAACAGGATATGGGATTTATGAGAGCAGAAGTGATCATCATCTGCTCTTTTGCTGTTGCTGTTTTGCTGTTTCTCAGCAATTTCAGGCTTTGCGGCGCAGTAGGAGAGGTACTCCGAAGTTTTCAGCTGGGAACCTTTGGGACCGTAGGATTTCTTCTGCCGCTGCTGATTTTTATCGGCACCTGTTTTCATATGTCCAATCGTGGAAATATGTACGCCGCTCTGAAGCTGGGAGCGGTGATTTTAACGGCGGTGGCGGTATGCGGCCTGCTTCAGCTGCTGTTTGGCACTGTTCCCGAGGGGGCCGAATGGATGGACTATTACAATCAGTCTTCCGCCTCCGGCCGGGGCGGCGGCCTTTTGGGCGGTATTTTAACTTCACTGCTGATTCTGGCCCTGGGACGGGCCGGAGCCTATGTGATTTTGCTGGTGGTTTTGATTTTATCCATTGTCTGCATTACGGAAAAGTCTCTGGTTTCCGCTCTCAGAACGGGAGGCGGGAAGGCCTATCACTATGCCAGAGAGGATATGGACCGCAGGAGAGAGGAGCATCAGCGCAGGGTTCAGGAGCAGAGGAGAAATGCCTCGGAGCAGAAGGTAAGGGGAGTAAATTTGGATGCCATCCGGCTTACCGACCCTGCGGATTTGCCGGATATTATGAGCGAACAGGAGCAGAAAAAAGAAGAGGCAGACCTGGCAAAGAAGCAGGAGAGTTTGGAAAAGCCGGAGAAAGAGGAGCAGGCAGAGGTGCCGCCGAACGTATTTTTAGGAAAGATTCAGCTTCCGCCGGATTATGAGGAGGAAGAGGAAACGGCTCAAAAACAGGAAGAGCCAGAACAGGAGCCGGCGGATTCCTACCTGCTTCACAATGAAGACGGGGATGCCTTCCAGATCCCCAAGACCCATCGAACCCTCAGGGAGATGGATTTGCTGGGACAAAATGAGAAGACGGATGAACCAAAAGCGGAGAGAGAGTATAAGGAGGCGGAAAACGACAGCGCTCCCTGGGATGAGGGGACCGGGACGCTGGAGAAGGAAGAACCTGCCGCCAGCCTGTACATAGAGCCGGAGGAGGAACCCGAACCGGAAACAGGAATCAACTACGACAGCTTTTTTATCCCCGAAGAGCCTAAGCGGGTGGTTACCGCCTCCGGAAAGGTGATGGAGACGGAGACGGAACTGCTTCAGAAAAAGATTGAAAAGCGCAAGCAGGAGGCGGCTCAGACGGACGTTAATCTTCAGGTGGCCGCGGAGGTTCAGAAAAAGAAAGAAGAAGTGAAGCGGGAGTACGTATTTCCGCCCACCAGCCTGCTGAAAAAAGGACACCGAAACGGGGGAACCTCCCAGGAAGAGTATAAGGCCATTGCAATCAAGCTTCAGCAGACTCTCCACAATTTTGGCGTGGGAGTGACGGTGACCAACATCAGCTGTGGTCCCGCGGTAACACGTTATGAGCTGCTGCCGGAACAGGGGGTAAAGGTCAGCCGGATTGTCGGACTGGCGGATGATATCAAGCTGAGTCTGGCGGCGGCGGATATCCGGATTGAAGCCCCTATTCCCGGAAAATCCGCGGTGGGCATCGAGGTTCCAAATAAAGAAAACAATGTGGTATATCTGCGGGAGCTTCTGGAATCCGACGCCTTTAAAAACCATAAATCCCGGCTGGCCTTTGCTGTGGGAAAAGATATCGGCGGTCAGGTGGTTGTTACGGATGTGGCCAAGATGCCTCATCTGCTCATTGCCGGCGCCACAGGTTCCGGAAAGTCCGTGTGCATCAATACCTTGATTATGAGCCTGATTTATAAGTCCAAACCGGAGGATGTGAAGCTGATTATGGTGGATCCGAAGGTGGTGGAACTGAGCGTCTACAATGGGATTCCCCATCTGCTGATTCCGGTGGTGACGGACCCCAAGAAGGCTTCCGGCGCATTAAACTGGGCGGTAGCGGAGATGGAGGACCGGTACAAGAAATTTGCGGCCTGCAATGTCCGGGATCTAAAAGGCTACAACGAACGGATTGAAAAGCTGAAGGATATAGAAGATGAAAACAAACCGGAGAAGCTGCCTCAGATCGTGATTATCATTGATGAGCTGGCGGATTTAATGATGGTGGCTCCCGGCGAGGTGGAGGGCTCCATCTGCCGCTTGGCCCAGCTAGCCAGAGCGGCGGGTATCCATCTGGTGATTGCCACCCAGAGACCCTCCGTAAATGTTATTACGGGACTGATTAAGGCCAATGTGCCTTCCAGAATCGCTTTTTCCGTTTCCTCGGGAGTGGATTCCAGAACCATCATCGATATGAACGGGGCGGAGAAGCTGCTGGGCAAGGGAGACATGCTCTTTTACCCGGCGGGCTTCCCCAAGCCCCAACGGGTTCAGGGCGCCTTTGTTTCGGATGAAGAAGTAGGCAATGTGGTAGATTTCTTAAAAGAACAGGGGATGACAGCCCAGTACAGTCCGGAAATCGAGACCTCCATTGAAGCTGGTCCTGCCGGTGAAGCGGGTGGAGGTTCCGGCCAGAACCGGGATGAGTATTTCGTTCAGGCGGGAAAGCTGATTACCGACAAGGAGAAGGCCTCCATCGGTATGCTTCAGCGGATGTTCAAAATCGGCTTTAACCGGGCTGCCCGGATTATGGACCAGCTGGCTGCGGCCGGCGTAGTGGGTGAGGAGGAAGGAACCAAGCCCAGAAAGGTGCTGATGACTCCGGAGGAGTTTGAGGAGTTTTTAAAACAATAACGCAACAGTTCAGGACGGCGTGAAAGAAGAGGCACCGTTCTGAACAACATAGCAATGGAAAAAGGAGGATACCCGGCATGAAATCAGATATCGAAATTGCTCAGGAGGCGTTGATGCTGCCCATTGCAGAGGTGGCGAAAAGCTGTGGAATTGAAGAAGAGGATTTGGAGCTTTACGGAAAATACAAGGCCAAGCTGTCGGATTCTCTCTGGGAGAGGATTAAAAACCGTCCAAACGGAAAGCTGGTGCTGGTGACCGCCATCAATCCGACGCCGGCGGGAGAGGGGAAAACTACTACTACCGTCGGCCTGGGAGAAGCCCTGGGAAGAATGGGAATCAAGGCTCTTATTGCCCTGCGCGAGCCTTCTTTAGGCCCCTGTTTTGGAATTAAGGGTGGAGCTGCAGGCGGCGGATATGCCCAGGCAGTTCCCATGGAGGATCTGAACCTCCATTTTACCGGTGATTTTCATGCCATTACCTCAGCCAACAATCTGCTTGCGGCTATGCTGGATAATCATATCCAGCAGGGAAATGCCTTAGGGATCGACCCCAGGCAGGTACTGTGGAAACGCTGCGTGGATATGAATGACCGGGTCCTGCGCAATGTGGTGGTGGGCCTTGGGGCAAAAGCCGACGGCATGGTTCGGGAGGATCATTTTGTGATTACCGTGGCCTCTGAGATTATGGCTATTCTCTGCCTGGCGGAGAATATGAAGGACTTAAAGGAGCGTCTGGGCCGGATCATCGTAGCGTACAATTTTGCCGGGGAGCCGGTGACAGCTGCGGACTTAAAGGCGGTGGGCGCCATGGCGGCTCTTTTAAAGGATGCCTTAAAGCCCAACTTAATCCAGACTCTGGAGAATACGGGCGTCCTGGTTCACGGCGGACCCTTTGCAAATATCGCCCACGGCTGCAACAGCGTGAGAGCAACCAAGACGGCGTTAAAGCTGGCGGATTTGGTGGTAACGGAGGCGGGCTTCGGCGCGGATTTGGGAGCAGAGAAGTTCCTGGACATCAAGTGCCGCATGGCGGGATTAAAGCCGGATGCGGTTGTGCTGGTGGCTACGGTCCGGGCCTTAAAGTACAACGGAGGCATGCCGAAGGAAGAGCTGACCAATGAGGACCTGAACGCACTGAAACGTGGCATAGTCAATCTGGAAAAACATATTGAAAATATTCAAAAATACGGAGTACCCGTAATCGTTACTTTGAATTCCTTCACAACGGACACAGAGGAGGAATATGCTTATATTAAACATTTCTGCCAGCAGATGGGCTGTGAGTTTGCCCTGTCCGAGGTCTGGGCCAAGGGCGGAGAAGGGGGAATTGCCCTGGCTCAGAAGGTTTTAAAGACCCTGGAAGAAAAAGAAGGTCATTTCGCGCCCCTCTATCCCGATGAGATGGGGCTGGAGGAGAAAATTGAGACGGTTGCCCGGGAAATCTACGGCGCCGACGGAGTAACCTACTCCGCTTCCGCGAAGAAAGCCCTGAAACGGATTACGGAGCTGGGATACGGGAATCTGCCGGTCTGTATGGCAAAAACCCAATATTCCCTGTCCGATGACCCCGGCAAGCTGGGACGGCCTTCGGGATTTGAAATTAATGTCCGGGATGCCTACGTGTCTGCCGGAGCAGGCTTTGCGGTGGTCCTCACCGGTTCCATTATGACAATGCCCGGACTTCCGAAGCATCCGGCGGCAGAAGGCATTGACGTGGATGAAAAGGGCCGTATTACGGGACTGTTCTAAGATTAGGGAAGGGTTACAGAATATCCAAGAAGGAGTTAGTTGTATGAAATTAAAGGATTGGCTGGAAGGCCTGGATTATGAGCTTCTGCAGGGAAGCCTGGAGGAGGAGGTCCTGGATGTGACCTACGATTCCCGCAAGGCGAAGCCCGGGGATGTATTTGTATGCATGACCGGAACGCGGGTGGATTCCCATATCTTTATTCCCAAGGTGGAGGAGGCGGGCTGCCGTGTGGTGGTGGCAGAACGCCCCTTAAAGGAGCTTTTAAAACCGGTGCGCCCGGAAACCACCATCATTCGGGTTAAGGACGGACGCCATGCTCTGGCGCTTTTATCCGCTGCCCGTTTCGGCCATCCGGCCCGGAAGCTGACCATGATTGGCGTTACGGGAACGAAAG
Source organism: uncultured Clostridium sp. (assembly GCA_900547035.1). Classification (GTDB taxonomy): domain Bacteria; phylum Bacillota; class Clostridia; order Lachnospirales; family Lachnospiraceae; genus Enterocloster; species Enterocloster excrementigallinarum. Next base: position 31,411 of record URFM01000005.1, read on the forward strand.
GAAAAACCACCACCGCTCATATGATTAAGGCTGTTTTGGAAGCCTGCGGCAAAAAAGTGGGAATGATCGGCACCAACGGAACCTTTATCGGGGATGAGGTGACCCCCAACCTAAACACCACCCCGGAATCCTATCAGCTTCATCAGGCCTTTGCGAAAATGGTGGAAGCAGGCTGTGAGTATCTGGTGATGGAGGTGTCCTCCCAGGGAATCAAGATGCGCCGCACGGACGGTCTGTTCTTTGATTACGGCCTGTTTACCAATATCTCGCCGGATCATATCGGTCCTGACGAGCACAAGGATTTCGCGGAGTATCTTTATTATAAATCACAGCTGCTGAATATGTGCAAAGTGGGGATTGTAAACCGATTGGACCCGCATTATGAGCAAATTGTGGAGCATGCTTCCTGTAAACTTTACACTTATGGAGTCAATGTGGAGGATGGAATCGACGTAGACTTCTCCGCCTCCAATATCCGCTACGTGGCGGAGCCGGGTTTTGTGGGGACGGAGTTCGATGTGAAGGGACGGCTGTCCATGGAGGTGCGTTTGGGAATCCCGGGAATCTTCAACGTGGACAACGCCCTGGCGGCGGTGAGCCTTAGCAGCTTCTTCGGGCTTAATCCTGAGGAGATGAACCATGGGCTTGAGCGTATCCGGGTCAACGGAAGGATGGAGATTGTTTACAGTTCTCCCCTCTGCACCGTACTGGTGGACTACGCCCACAATGCGGTCAGCATGGAAAGCCTGTTAAAAACCCTGCGGGATTATCATCCCAAACGCCTGGTGTGCGTCTTTGGCTGCGGGGGAAACCGCTCCAAGGAGCGCCGTTATTCCATGGGGGAAATCGGCGGCAAACTGGCGGATCTGTGTATTTTGACGGCGGATAATTCACGCTATGAGAAGACGGAGGATATCATCGCCGACATCCGTTCCAGCATCGAGAAAACAGGGGGAGCTTTTTTGGAGATACCGGACCGTAGGGAGGCCATTCGGTACAGCATGTTTTCCGCCCAGCCGGGAGACATGATTGCGGTAATCGGAAAGGGGCATGAGGATTATCAGGAGATTTGCGGCGTCCGTCACCATTTCCTAGACCGGGAAGTGATCGAGGAGGCTGCGAAGGAGCTGGAAGAGAGAGGCTGAAGATGAAAATTTTAATAAAAGATATTATAAATGCCTGCGGCGGCCGGCTTTTGTGGGGAAATGAGGACGGAGTCATCGAGGCCATCAGCCTAGATTCCCGCCATATGGAGGGAAAGGACCTGTTTGTTCCCATCGCGGGGGAAAAGGTGGACTCCCACCGGTTTATCTGCCAGGCGCTTACACTGGGGGCGGCGGCGGTGCTGACGAACGTCCATCGGTCGTCTCAGGATGTGAGAGAAGAGCTGGAGCGGTTTAAGCGGAGCGGCGGGGACGCCCAGGCCATCTGGGACCGGGTCTGGATTGAGGTGGAGGATACCCGGAGCGCTCTTCAGGCCCTGGGGGCATGGCGCAGGCGCCAGATTTCCATTCCCATCATCGGAGTGACGGGAAGCGTGGGAAAAACCACTACCAGGGAGATGATTGCTCAGGCCCTCTCAGCGGGACTTCGGGTGTTTCGGACTCCGGGCAATTCCAACAGCCAGGTGGGGGTTCCCATTACCATCTGCTCCATTCCGGAGGACGCCCAGGCGGCAGTCATTGAGCTGGGCATGAGCGAGCCCGGGGAGATGGAGCGCATCGCCAAGGTGGCCCAGGTGGACTGCGGGGTAGTCATCAACATCGGAGTAGCACACATCGGCCAGTTGGGCTCCAGGGAACGGATTATGGAGGAAAAGCTGAAAATCCAGGAGGGGATGAATCCGGACGGTATTCTTTTCCTCAACGGGGACGATGATCTTTTAAAGAACGCTTCAGCATCAGATGGACGCAGAACGATTTATTTTGGAACAGGTCCTCAGTGTCAGTACCGGGCGGAGGATATAAGGCTCGAGGAGGGCCGTCCGGTCTTTACGGCGGTCTGCAAAACAAAACGGATTCCCATAAAGCTGGGAGTTCTGGGACTGCACATGATTTCCGGCGCCCTGGCTGCGATGGCTGTGGCGGACTTTTGCGGCGTGGATTTGGAGGCGGCGGCTGTAAGCCTGGAGCAGTTTCACGGATACAAAGGGAGACAGCAGATTTATGAGGCGGGAGGGGTGACGGTAATAGACGACAGCTACAACGCCAGCCCTGCCTCCATGATTGCGGGACTGCAGGTGCTGGAATCCTTAAAACCAGAGGCCAGGAAAATCGCCGTCCTGGCGGATATGAAGGAACTGGGACCGGAGGAGGTCCGCTTTCACCGGGAAATCGGCTACTACATCGCGGCCCACCCCGTAGACCGGGTGGTGCTCCTGGGAGATTTGGCCCGGGAAATCGGCCGGGGAATCCTGGAAAAGGGAGGCAATACCTCCGTAGAGTTTATGGGAAATCTGGAGCAGGTGAAGGAGTTTTTGAGCCGGGAAATCAAAGAGGGGGATTGTATTCTCCTTAAGGGCTCCAACAGCATGAAGCTGGGAGAGGCGGCGGCCTGGTTCCATCAGAAGCTGGAAGAAGAGTAAGCGGCCGGTATAGAAATCTCCTGTCTGGGGGAAAATGAGGAAAACGAAAACAGACAGGAGAGCCTCTATGAATCAGGATACAGGTGAAAAGAAAATATTTTGGTACAGTCTGGCCTTTATGGCCTTCTCGGCGGTCTGGGGATTTGGAAATGTCATCAACGGCTTCTCCGAGTATGGCGGATTAAAGGCCATTGTCAGCTGGATTATCATTTTTGCCGTTTATTTCATCCCCTATGCGCTGATGGTAGGAGAGCTGGGCTCAGCCTTCCGGGACGCGGGCGGCGGAGTCAGCTCCTGGATTCACGAAACCATCGGCCCCAAAATGGCCTACTACGCAGGGTGGACCTACTGGGTGGTCCATATGCCCTACATTTCCCAGAAGCCCTCCTCGGCGGTGATTGCCGCCAGCTGGGCCATTTTTCAGGACAACCGGGCCAGCGCCATGGATACCACCCTTCTCCAGGTCATATGTCTGGTGATTTTCCTCGCCGCCCTCGATCTGTCGGGCAGGGGAGTAGGGGTGTTGAAGCGGCTGGCCACTGCGGCAGGCTCGGCCATGTTTTTTATGTCCATGTTGTTTGTGGCGATGATGCTGGCTGCCCCGGCTCTGACAGAGGGCGATTTTGTGGAAATCCGGTGGTCCGCCGGGACCTTCATGCCGTCCTTTGACGCCAGTTTTCTGATGGGGCTGTCCATCCTGGTCTTCGCCGTAGGCGGCTGTGAGAAGATTTCTCCCTATGTGAACAAGATGAAGGACCCGGCCCGGGATTTTTCCAGGGGCATGATTGCCCTGGCGGTGATGGTAGCGGTGACGGCGGTGCTGGGAACCATTGCCCTGGGAATGATGTTTGATTCGGAGCACATTCCGGGGGACCTGATGACAAACGGGGCCTACTATGCCTTCGCCCGTCTGGGAGAATATTACCACGCAGGCAATTTCTTCGTCATCGCCTACGCCCTCACCAATCTGGTGGGACAGTTTTCCGTCATGGTGCTGTCCATCGATGCGCCACTGCGGATGCTTTTGGAGAGCGCGGACCGCACCTATATCCCGGAACGCCTTTTAAAGAAAAATGAAAAGGGAGTTTACGTCAACGGACAGAAACTGATTGGCGTAATCGCTTCGGTGCTGATTGTGGTGCCGGCCTTCGGCATCCGCAATGTGGACGCTCTGGTCCGGTGGCTGGTGAAGGTCAATTCCGTCTGCATGCCCCTGCGTTATCTGTGGGTCTTCGCAGCCTACATTGCCCTGAAACGGGGAGGAGAGAAGTTTCCGGCTGTGTACCGTTTCGTCCGGAACAAGGAAACCGGCATCGCCATTGGCCTGTGGTGCTTTCTATTTACGGCATTTGCCTGTCTGACGGGAATTTACTCGGAGGACCCCTTCCAGCTGGTCCTGAATATCGTGACGCCCTTTGTGCTGGTGGGGCTGGGATTTATCATGCCGATGATTGCCAATAGAGAGAGGAGATAAACCAATGAGAAATTACGAGAATGAGCGGGAACTGACCAGGGCTCTTTTGGATTTCCTGGAAAAAAGCCCTACCAGCTTTCACGCCGTGGAGCAGATGGAGGCCCGGCTGCGGAAAGAGGGCTTTGAAGAACTGCGTGAGGAGGATTCCTGGAAACTGGAAGAAGGCGGGAAATACTATGTCATCCGCAGCATGTCCTCCCTGATTGCCTTCCGGATTCCGGGAACGGATTTCGGCGGCTATCAGATTATGGCCAGCCACAGCGATTCTCCGGCCTTTAAGCTGAAGGAAAACCCGGAGATGGAGGCGGAGCAGCACTATGTAAAGCTGAATGTGGAGAAATACGGCGGCATGCTCTGCGCTCCCTGGTTTGACCGCCCCCTGTCCATCGCGGGCCGCCTGGTCATCGGCAGAGAGGGCAGACTGGTCACAAAGCTGGTGAACGTGGACCGGGATTTGGTGATGATTCCCAGCCTGGCAATCCACATGAACCGTCAGGTAAATGAGGGGTACAGCTACAACGCTCAGAAGGACATGCTTCCCGTCTACGGCGGAGACGGGGCGTCAGGCACCCTGATGAAGGTAATCGCCCAGGCGGCGGGGGTCAGCCAGGAGGAGATTCTGGGCCATGACCTTTACCTCTACAACCGGATGAAGGGAAGCATCTGGGGAGCGGGGGAGGAGTTCTTCTCCTGCGGCCGCATCGACGACCTGCAGTGCGCCTTCGCCTCCCTGGAGGGATTTCTGACCGGCGGACATCCGGACTGCGTCAGCGTTCACGCGGTCCTGGACAATGAGGAGGTGGGAAGCAGCACCAAGCAGGGGGCGGATTCCACCTTCCTGGAAGACATTCTCTGGAGAATCAACGAGGCTGCGGGTGGCGGACGGGAGGACTACCTGCGCCGCCTGGCTGCCAGCTTCATGGTATCCGCGGACAATGCCCATGGCGTTCATCCCAATTACGGGGAGAAGGCGGACCCCACCAACCGTCCCTGGGTTAACGGAGGCATTGTGATCAAGTACAACGCCAATCAAAAATACAGCACCGACGGGATATCCGCTGCTGCCTTTAAAACCATCTGCCAGAAGGCTCAGGTGCCCTGGCAGACCTTTGCCAACCGCTCCGATATGGCGGGAGGCTCTACCTTAGGAAACATTGCCAACTGCCATGTTTCCATCAATACGGTGGACATCGGCCTGCCCCAGCTGGCCATGCACTCCCCCTACGAGACGGGCGGGGTGAAGGACACCTGGTATCTGGTGAAGGCGGCCAAGGCCTTCTTTGACACCTCCTTTGTGCCGGAGGGGCGGGGAGGTTACCGCTTGGGATAGGCAGCTTAGGGCTCAATTTTGAGAAAAGTAAGCAGGCAGGGCTATATGCCCTGCCTGTTAAACAGTTCCCGGAACTCTTCCGCCTCCGCCAGGGTGTGGTTCCATCCGTATTGGTTCAAATCGACTTTCCACCCATCTTTGGTCCAGGCGACCTCCACCCCTTCCTGGCGAAGCAGAAGGACCTGCAGGTCAGGGGTGTCGAAATGGGCGGCTCCGCTGAGAATCCCCCTTCCGTTGACGATACGGTGAGCCGGCGCCCCTGGCCCGATGAGCCCTGTTTTCAAGCCGTAGCCCACCTGGCGGGCGTTTCGCGGCATGCCGCATAAAAGGGCAATCTGGCCGTAGGTAGCCGCCTTCCCATATGGAATTTTGCTGCAGACTAAGGAGGCGCGTTTGTAGAGGTTGGGAGTGTTCATAAAGGAATTCTCCTTTTCTTTGGAATGATAGATGCATCAAAAAAGCATTTCACACCATACGCTCCAGGTATTGGACAATGCGATCCAACAGGTCTAAAATAAAAGATATTCAGAACAATTACAATGATTCAGGAAAGCAGTTCCAAATTTTAGAAATCAGGAGGTATGCGTGATGAATTACCATGAAACAGACCCGGAATTTATGGAGCGGTTTGAACATTTTGCCTTTGAGGAAGTGCCGGGAGAGGAGGGGCAGAGTCTGGAGGAAACGGACCGTTATCTGGCCATCCTGGCGGTGCTCATCGGCTGTCAGGGAAAGGAGGCCTTTGCCCAGATGCTTCCCAAAGCCCTGGACGGAGGCCTGACCCCTGTGATGGTGAAGGAAGTGGTCTACCAGGCGGCGGACTATGTGGGCTTTGGCCGGATGCTGCCCTTTTTGGATATCACCAATGAGATTTTAAGGGCAAGAGGGGTGAAGCTTCCTCTGGAGGGACAGGCCACGACCACCATGGAGGATCGGCTGGAGAAGGGGGCCCAGGCCCAGGTGGATATCTTCGGAGAGGGCATGAAGGACGCCTGGAAGAAGGGCCACATCAACCGCTGGCTGGCGGCCAACTGCTTTGGCGATTACTATACCAGAAAGGGCCTGGACTACAGGCAGAGGGAGATGATTACCTTCTGTTTCCTGGCAGCCCAGGGAGGCTGCGAGCCTCAGCTGACGTCCCACTCCAAGGGAAACATGCTGGTGGGAAACGACCAGGCATTTCTGATTAAAGTGGTATCCCAGTGCGTACCCTATATCGGCTATCCCAGAAGCCTCAACGCCATCGCCTGCGTAAACCGGGCGGCGGAGGAGATGAAGGAAGGATAGAGCCTGCAATGAGATGGAGAGAGCAAAGCGTCAGCTCTCTCCTTTTAAATACACCAAAATCTCAGCCGCATTGGTATCCGGCTTCACCTTCGGAAATACCTTCTCAATGACGCCATTCTCATTAATCAGATAGGTGGTCCGGACCACGCCCATGGACACCTTGCCGTAGAGCTTCTTTTCCTTCCACACGTCGTAGGCCTGAATGGCTGTCAGCTCCGGGTCGGAGAGGAGAATGAAGGGGATGCTGTTTTTCTGGGCAAATTTCTGGTGGGATGCCTGGCTGTCCTTGCTGACGCCGATGATGACGGTGTTCAGCTCCTCAAACTCCCGGTAAGCCCCGGCAAAGGCGCAGGCCTGGCGGGTGCAGCCAGGGGTGCTGTCCTTGGGATAAAAATACAAAACGACTTTCTTTCCGCGGAAATCCTGCAATGAGACAGAGTTTCCGTCTTTGTCTGCCAGCGTAAATTCCGGCGCTTTCATTCCTGCTTCCAACATATGAGTTTCCTCCTTTTTCATTTCAATGGTTAAAGGTCTTTTAAGAAAATGTAATGGGTGTCATCGGACATTTCCTCAGAAAAACGGTAGCCCAGCCGGCGGAAGTTTTTCAGGTCCCCGGGATGGAGGGCTCTTGTCTCCGCCAGGAAACGGACCATCTCGCCCCGGGCCATCTTGGCTTCGGTGGCCTTGGTCTTAATCTTTAAAACGCCACTGGAATCCGGCGCTAGGCCGCCGAAGACGACGTGAACCATGGTCTGGCCCTGGCCCAGGAAGGGCTCCACTGCCCTGCTGTACTCCTTGGAGGCCAGGTTAATGACAACGGGGTCGTCTGCGGTCAGCTCCTTCCATAGGCTGTCGCCCCAGAAGGAATAGAGGTCCCGGTACTCCCTGCCTCCGGCGGAAAAATGAGGCCTGGCCTGCATTTCCAGGCGGTAGGGCGTCACCCCGTCCAAGGGTTTTAAGATGCCGTAAAAGCCGGAGAGGATGCGCAGATGCTCCTGCACATAGTCCAGGGAGGGCTGTTCAAAGACCTGGGGAGCCATATACTGATACTGGATGCCCTCGTAGGCCAGGATGGCTGGGGTCAGATTGTGCTCCAGGTCCATCTCCTGAAAGCGGCGGTAGTTTAAACCGGCCAGGCTTTCATTGCAGCTCCAGAGAGCCTTTGCCTGAGAAAGGCTCAGAGAGCGGATGTAATCCATGAGAACCCGGGCGTTTTCCAGAAAGACGGGAAGGTCCTGCCAGGGGATAAAATCCTCCTTTGCCACCATCTTTTTGGCCGGGGATATGATGAGCTTCATAAGCTGCTCCTTTCTGGGCGGATACAGGGAGAAGAGACCATTCTGCTCTCAGAGGCGGGCAGTGAGGAGAGCCAGGGCAGCTCTGATTTGAGCTGCCGCCTTACCCAGGCCTGCCAGAAAAATTCACCCAGGAACAGGAGACGGTCGATGCCTCTTTGATGAATCAGGGCGTCTGCCAGCCGGGGAAGGGAGTAAATCCTCCTGCTGGCATCGATGATTTCCCTCTGAAGCTGGGAGGGAGAGAGCTTCTCTGGATAATGGACCACCTTTCCGGTACAGCGGGACCAGTCCGGCGTGCATTTTGACGGCTGGCCTGCGGGAGCGCCGATGAGGCGGTCCTTGTGGGTTTCATAGACCGGCGTGCCGGGAATAAAATACATGGACTGAATCAGAACGCCGGAAATGTGGTTTTCGATGACAAACCGGGCCAGACGTTTCCCCACGCCCACGGTGTGGTTGTCCGCTCCTACGATAAACAGGCCCCGCACCCGCAGCCCGTGGCGCCGGATGTTGCGGACAGACTTTAAAATCTGGCGGTAAGTGCTCTCCTTGTGATAGGCCTTAAAGGACTCGTCCTCCAGAAATTCGATTCCCATGGCCAATTCGATGAAGCCGGCTTTTTTAAGGAGCTCCAGCATCTCGTCATCGAATCCCACTTCGAACCGGGCCTGAATGGTGAACTGATAGCGAATTCCGGAAGCGATGATGGCATTTAAGACCTGGATGGCCCAGGCACGGTTGGCAAAAAAGTTGTCATCCGTGATCCAGAGAACCTTTGCCAGACGATGATGTCCCTGGTCAAAGAAAGCGATGGCCTGCCGGATATCTTCCACTACATTTTCAGGAGAACGGGTACGGACACCCCGGCCAAAGGCGGCCACCAGGGCGCAGTAATCGCAGCAGTGGGGGCAGCCTCTGGAGGCGTGAACCTGAGGCCAGATGGTGTTGTGTCCGGCCATGGCCTGAAAGCGGTAGAGGAGGCCGCCCAGGACAATCAGGGCGCGGCTGCGCTTTTTCAGGAAATCGGCCAGCCGGTAGCCGCGGTTGGCATTGAAGGTAAACAGGCTTAAGAAAATGATATCCGCATCCAGCAGGTCCTTTAAGGGGATTTTGGAGATGGATTCACTGTACATCTTCGTATCCTCCACATACCGGCGGGCAATGGTCGCCAGGGTCAAAAGTCCGTTGGAGGGGGTGCGGATATATTTGTCATAGACAAAAAGGTTCTGAATAGATCTGCGATAGGGAAGATTAGCCGGTTCGATGAAGCGCAGCTTCACAGGGAGTCACTCCTTTCCAGAGGGAGATATTTTATGATGAGGGCGTCAAAAGGCGTTTTGCGCGTCCCAAAGTCATGATTGCCTGCGCAAGTACAGTCCCCATGGCTTTTGATTTTATTATAAGCGATCCGGAGACCGATTTCCAGATAAAAGTGAATCTCCTTTAAACGGTACAGAGAACAGAACCGGAATAAAAAATACCCGCCGGGGACAGGCCTGAAAAGGAGGCCGGAGCCCTGGCGGGAGATGATTCGGAAAAAGATCCGGAAGAAACGGTATTACTTAAAACCGTCAGCTGCGCTTCCCATATCGCTCCTCACAGTACTGGCAGCGATAGGTCTGGGTTTTCTCGTCGGCCAGATAGAAGATGTGGGGCAGCTCCTGCTCGATGGAGGTAATGCAGCGGGGGTTCTTGCACCGGATTACATTGGTGATCTTTCTGGGAAGCTTTAAGGCCTTCTTTTCCACAATGGTGTTGTCCCGGATGATGTTCACGGTGATGTTGTGGTCAATATAGCCCAGAACATCCAGATCCAGCTTGTCCAGGCTGCCTTCTACCTTGATGATGTCTTTGCGGCCCATCTTGCTGCTGCGGGCATTTTTGATAATGGCTACCTGGCAGTCCAGCTTGTCCAGTCCCAGATGATAGTAGATATCCATGCTCTTTCCCGCCTGAATATGGTCTAATACAACGCCTTCTTTTAATCCGCTGATATTTAACATGGCTTCTCCACCTCCAGTAATGTCATAATCAGGGCCATACGCACATATACGCCGTACTGAGCCTGGTCGAAATACGCGGCTCTTGGATCATCGTCCACTTCCACGGAAATCTCGTTGACTCTGGGAAGGGGATGAAGGACGAACATGTTTTCCTTGGCCAGTTTCATTTTCTTGCGGTCCAGAATATAGCAGTCTTTTAAACGGATGTAGTCCTCTTCGTTGAAGAAACGTTCTTTCTGAACACGGGTCATATAAAGGATATCCAGGGAGCCTAAAGCGGCATCCAGGCTGTCCACTTCCTCAAAGGGGATTTGATTGGCTTTCAGCACATCCTCCCGGATGCTGTCGGGAACCCTCAGCTCCTGGGGAGAAATCAGGACAAACTTGATTCCCTCATACCGGGCCATGGCGCTGATTAAGGAATGAACGGTACGGCCGAACTTCAGGTCGCCGCACAGACCGATGGTCAGATTGTTCAGACGGCCCGTCTTGGAGCGGATGGTCATCAAATCGGTAAGGGTCTGTGTGGGATGCTGATGTCCTCCGTCTCCGGCGTTGATAACCGGGATTCTGGCCTTCTGGGCGGCAACAAAAGCGGCGCCCTCTTTGGGATGACGCATAGCGCAGATGTCAGCATAGCAGGAAATCATTCTTATGGTGTCGGCAACGCTCTCGCCCTTGGCAGCGGAGCTGGAGTTTGCAGAAGAAAAGCCCAGTACGCTTCCGCCAAGATTGAGCATCGCTGCTTCAAAGCTCAGACGGGTTCTGGTACTTGGCTCATAAAACAGGGTGGCCAGTTTTTTGCCGTCGCAGACATGAGCATACTTGGGCAGATCCTTCTCAATGTCTCTTGCCAGAGACAGAAGGCTGTCGATTTCTTCCACAGAGAAATCAAGAGGATTCAATAGGTGTCGCATGATTCTCTCCTTTACCTTATGTTATGTGATTTGTTGGTAATCGTTCAGGACAGGCGTCCAAAACAGTTACATTTGCTGTAAAATGGGAATAATGGCAGACGTACCAGTGCGATAGCTGGTCCAGCCAGATATGGCACTGATTTGTGCCTCGTCATATTTTTACATAAAATAGTTGAGAAGTCAAGCTGTTTTTTACATTTTTCCGGCGTAAGGAATAATTAAGAAAAACGCAATGGCAGATACCTGGTTATATGGTATACTGAAAAAAATGAGACAATGACGGGGAAAGTGTACATGGAAGAAAGAAAAACGGTTCCAAAGGAGAAGCCTAAGGGCCCGGTAATCCGAGTTAAGGGGCTCTACAAGGTTTACCGGGTGGGAGAGACGAAAGTCTACGCCTTAAACGGAGTGGACTTTGAGGTGGAGCGGGGCCAGTTTGTGGCGATCGTAGGAGCTTCCGGTTCAGGAAAATCCACCCTTTTAAATATGCTGGCCGGTCTGGAAAAACCCACAAAGGGTCAGATTGAGGTTGCAGGCCGCCATATTGAAAAGCTGACCGAGCGGCAGCTGGTGGCTTTCAGGCGGGAAAAAGTGGGATTTATTTTTCAGTCCTACAACCTTTTAAATACGATGAATGCGGTGGAGAATGTTGCTTTGCCCCTGGCTTTCCGCGGAATCCCGAAGAAACAGCGGCTGACCATCGCAAGAAAATATCTGAAGCTGGTGGGCGTGGACAAGCAGGAAAAACATATGCCCAATCAGATGTCCGGAGGACAGCAGCAGAGGGTAGGAATTGCCAGGGCATTAGTGGTAAAGCCGCAGATTATTTTTGCGGATGAGCCTACGGGAAATCTGGATTCTAAAACTACGATGGAGGTTTTAAAGCTGATGCAGCAGATTGTGCGGGAGCAGAACCAGACCCTGGTGATGGTAACCCATGACGACCATCTGGCTTCGTTCGCAGACCGGAGAATCCGGATTATGGACGGAAAAATCGTGGGAATTGAGGAGGGAAGAGAAAATTGACAGGTATGAAGATCAGGCATTGGCTGACGAGAGGGGCGGCGTTTTTAACAGCTGCATTTCTGGCGGTATCCGCCGGACCGGATTTTACTTCGGCAGCGGCAGATTATAACTTGGGGTACAGCACAAATCCCAGTGAGAATGATTATATTTACACCACCCGGACACCGCGGGGCAGGATCGGCAAGTCCATGACCATTTCCTTCCGCATCCGGGCGACGGACAGCGACATGGAAAACGTGCGGGTGCGTTTGGCGCAGACCGATGATTTCCAGCAGATCGAGGAAAGGGGCAGCGGCGATTATATCGTGGATTACTACCCATTCGAGATCATGGAGACGACCTTTGTATCCAAGTCTGTAGGAGATATTTCCAAGGACAAGGTTAAAAGCACCTCCCTTTCCGCCCAGGTCCGCCGGGACGCGGGGCAGGGATATTACAGCATTCCTATTCTGATTGAGTGGGACGGCGGAGAGGATATCGATTACGTTAATATCTGGATATCCACCGATACCTCGGAGGATACGGAGGATGATACGGAGGAGGAAGGTGTTTATTTTGTAATTGGCGAAAATCAGTCTACTCCCAGGGGAATCTATCCTAATGTAATGGATTATACCGTAAATTTCCGCAACAAACGTGATATTACGGCCCAGGATGTAACGATTCACATGGAACTTTCAGAAGACGACACCAAATTTCCCTTTGAAATTAACGACGGAAACTATGACCGGCATTATGACCGGGTGGGCTACGGGGAAACGGTGGCTGTGCCTTACAGTATGGCGATCCGCAAGGACTCTTATACGGGCTACTATCCGATTAAATTCACTATTACCTTCCGTTTAAGTTCCGAGGGAGATCTTCATACGGAGGAAGGAACTTTTTACGTTCACATTACTTCTAAGGACAAGGAAGATGACCTGGGAGATTTCGACGCGAATGACCGGGTAAGGGCCCGTCTGATTGTGGACAGCTATTACACAGTTCCGGAGATGGTATACGCGGGGGACGAGTTCGAACTGGTTTTAAACATGAAGAACGCCTCGACCGATGTGCCTGCCAGCAACATTCTTTTTACCATGGAATCGGAAAAGGTAGATGATTCCGCTGTATTTACCACTGAGTCCGGCTCCTCCTCCATGGTGGTGGACGCCTTAGGGCCGGGACAGAGTACGGAAATCAGGGCACGGTACACGGCCAGAGCGGGAGTCGATCAGCGCTCCTACGCCATTACCATCAAAGAGAAGTATGACAGTCCGGAATTTAAAAACGCGGAGGAGAGCATTACTGTGGATATTCCTGTGAAGCAGTATGCTAGACTCAGCACCAGCAATATCGACGTAATGCCAGCCAGCATCACTGTTGGATCCGAGTCCAATGTAATGTTTGGCATCAATAACACAGGCAAGGTGATTCTCTACAATGTTACCGCCTCTTTCCTGGGGGACAGCATTAACCAGGTAGACGCCTATGTGGGCAATATCAAACCAGGTGAGACGGGGAATGTGGACACCATGCTTTCCGGCATCGCTCCTACCATGGATGACGGGACGATTACCATATCCATTACATATGAGGATGAAAACGGAGTGATGGCGGAGCCGGTAGTAAAGGAAATGAATCTGATGGTGACGGAGGAGATGGACATGGACGAGATGTGGGATCCTGCTATGACTGACCAGGCACTGTTGGAGGAGGAACCTTCCTTCTGGAAAAAATACGGACTTTTCCTGGGACTGGGAGGAGCGGCGGCTGCTGTCATTGGAGCGGTTGTAATCTGGAACGTGAGAAAGAAACGGAAGGCAAAGAAGGAGGAAGAGGAGCTGGACGATGAGATTTCCTGATCTTCTGAGCATGAGCCTCAATAATTTAAGACGCCGGAAGCTGCGGACCTTTCTGACGGTCCTGGGGGTAATTATCGGAACCGCCTCCATTGTGGTGATGGTTTCCTTAGGTATCGGCTTAAATGAGCTCCAGATGGAGAGCATTGAATCTACGGGAAGCTTGACTACGATTGAGGTGTCCTCGCCTTCCATGTACGGAAATGTGGTGTACAGCAGCTCCGGCAGTATGGTAAGCAGCGGCCAGGATACGGAGCCAAATTACATTACCGACGATGTGATCCGCCAGTTTTCCAGACTGGACCACGTAAAGGCGGTTTCACCGATCCTTCAGGTCAACGTCATTGCCAGACAGGGGGCCTATGAGTGCCAGTACCTGAATTTGATGGGAGTCAGCCAGTATTATCTGGAGCAGATTCCCCTGGCGGAGGGACATATTCCGGCAGAAGGAGAAACGGGGCTGGTGGTAGGCAACACGGTAATCCGGGATTTTAATAACGCCAAGACGGGGGACGGCTATTGGCAGACCGGCAAGATTCCGGAAGTGGATTTTATGGGAAAGCCGCTATTTGTGATTTTTGACACAAATGCCTACTATCAATCCCAGGGAACCTCTTCCGGCTCCGGGGATCAGCCTGCGGTAAGCCCGCCTAAAAAGTATCTGATGGAGACGGTGGGGATGGTAGAAGGGGGAATTGACGACTGGAACTCCTACTCCTACGCCATCTACACGGATGTGGAGGGTTTAAAGCAGCAGCTGCGGACGGTATTCCGGGGCGGAAAGGCCATCCCCGGCCAGCCGGTGAATCAGAAGGGGAAGCCCTACAGTTACTTTGTGTACAACAACGCGCAGGTGTTTGTGGACGATATGGACCATGTGACAGAGGTTCAGAAGGTCATCGGCGATATGGGATACCAGGTGTACAGCCAGATGGACTGGCTGGAGAGCCAGAAGCAGCAGTCCAACATCGCCCAGGCGGTGCTGGGTGGAATCGGTGCTGTTTCCCTGTTTGTTGCGGCGATCGGCATTGCCAATACCATGATGATGTCTATCTATGAGCGGACCAAGGAAATCGGTGTGATGAAGGTTTTGGGCTGTGATATGGGAAATATCCGCAACATGTTTCTGATCGAATCCGGCTGTATAGGCTTCTTGGGCGGCCTGGTGGGGATCGTCTTGAGTTTTGCCATTTCCGGAGTCATCAACCATTTGGTGGGAGGAGAACAGCTGACAGGAATGGCGGGGGATTTGTCCCGTATTCCGCCCTGGCTGGCTGCCGCCGCTGTGGTCTTCGCAGTTTTTGTGGGGATGGCCGCAGGGTTTATGCCTGCCCTGAGAGCGATGAAGCTGAGTCCCCTGGCGGCAATTCGAAACGAGTAAAGAGCTGCATTGATTCGGGTTATGTGATGGATTTATAAGGAAAATTTATAAGTAATTCTTCTTAAAAACACTTGCGTGATTAGAAAAAATCATATATGATAAAGACAGAAGACGTGTGACTGGCGGAAAGTGGAGATTACCACAGGGAGCACGTCAGATGTTTTGAAAGCCGGCCGCCTGGGCATACTTCTATTTAGTATGCCCAGGCGGCATTTTGTTACGAGCACTTGGCGAGGTCTTTTCGAGCCTAGTACTTTGCAACGCTGCGAGCACTTGGAAAAGAAAGGAGATTTTCAGATGCAGATTATGACCATGGAAGAAGCGTTAAAGGGAAATTCCTACCCCGGCAGAGGCATTTTGATTGGGAGAACAGAGGACGGGGAAAAGGCGGTTATCGCCTATTTTATTATGGGGAGAAGCGAAAACAGCCGAAACCGGATTTTTGTGGAGGATGGGAAGGGAATCCGCACCCAGGCCTTTGATCCGGATAAGCTGAAAGACCCGAGCCTGATCATCTACGCTCCGGTGCGGGTTTTGGGAAATAAAACCATTGTTACCAACGGAGACCAGACGGATACCATCTATGAGGGCATGGACCGTCAGCTGACTTTCGAGCAGTCTCTGCGTTCCAGATGCTTTGAGCCCGATGCGCCTAACTACACGCCAAGAATCTCCGGCATCCTTCATCTGGAAGACGGAGGCTGCAATTACGCTCTATCTATTTTAAAGAGCAGCGATGGGAATCCGGAGAGCTGCCATCATTTTACCTTTGCCTACAAGAAGCCTCTTGCCGGTGAGGGAAGACTGATTCACACCTATCTTCACGATGGAAATCCGCTGCCCAGCTTTGAAGGTGAGCCGAAACGGGTTGTGGTGAAAGGGGATTTGGATTCCCTTACCAGACAGATTTGGGAAAGCCTGGATTCGGAGAACCGGGTGTCCCTTTTTGTGAGGGTGATTGACCTGGGAACAGGAAACTATGAAAGTAAAATTGTGAATAAGAATCAGTAAAGAACAGGGGAGGATATCAGAAAATGAAAGAATTGGAATTAAAATACGGCTGTAATCCGAATCAGAAACCCTCCAGAATCTTTATGAAGGGGGATGGAGAACTGCCGATTCAGGTGCTGAATGGGAGGCCCGGATACATTAATTTTCTGGATGCGTTAAACGGCTGGCAGCTGGTGCGGGAATTAAAGGAAGCTACGGGGCTCCCCGCCGCCACATCATTTAAACACGTTTCTCCGGCAGGGGCAGCGGTGGGGCGTCCATTAAACGATACGTTAAGAAAAATTTACTGGGTGGATGATCTGGGAGAACTGAGTCCCTTGGCGAGTGCTTATGCCAGAGCCAGGGGAGCGGACCGTATGTCCTCTTTCGGGGATTTTATCGCCCTTTCCGACGTCTGCGATGTGTGTACGGCACAGTTAATTAAGCGGGAGGTGTCCGACGGCGTCATCGCACCCGGATATGAGCCGGAAGCCCTTGATATATTAAAGTCCAAGAAAAAGGGCGGCTACAACGTGATTCAGATCGACCCCTCCTATGAGCCGGCTCCCCTGGAGCGCAAGCAGGTCTTTGGCATCACCTTTGAGCAGGGACACAACAATCTGAAAATCGACCGCAGCCTTTTGAAGAACATTGTGACGGAGAACAAGGAGCTGCCGGACCAGGCGGCGGAGGATCTTCTGATTGCGTTAATTACCCTGAAATACACTCAGTCCAATTCCGTCTGCTATGTAAAAGACGGACAGGCAATCGGAATCGGAGCGGGGCAGCAGTCCAGAGTTCACTGTACCAGACTGGCGGGCAGCAAGGCGGACAACTGGTATCTGCGCCAGGCGCCCCAGGTTTTGAATCTGCCCTTCCGCCAGGATATCAAGCGGGCGGACCGGGACAACGCCATCGACGTTTACATCGGTGAGGATTCCATGGATGTGCTGGCGGATGGGCGCTGGGAAGCGGTCTTTAGAGAGAAACCGCCGGTATTTACAAGGGAGGAAAAGCGGGCCTGGCTGGATCAGCTGACCGGCGTGTCGTTAGGATCGGACGCCTTCTTCCCCTTTGGGGACAATATTGATCGGGCGAAAAAGAGCGGCGTGGTCTATGTGGCTCAGCCGGGGGGATCTGTGCGGGATGACCAGGTTATTGAAACCTGCGACCAGTACGGCATGGTGATGGCCTTTACCGGTATCCGCCTGTTCCACCACTAAAGAGGGGGAACGATTCAGGAGGGGCAGAACGGGTTCGTGAAATGTAAAAGTTTTGTGAACATTGTAAAGATTGTGCAAATCCCCCCTTGAATGTTCATCTGTTTTTATGCTAACATGACGGTATCATGGGCGTCAAAATACCTTTTGACGCCTTCATTATTCTGTGAAATGAGGATCCGTCTGTGACAAAGGAAAAAGCTGCTTTAATTTTGAAATATGGGCGAACAGCCCTGGGAATCGCCGGCCTGATTCTTACACCTGCCCTTTCGTATCTGTTGTTTGAGGATGTGACGGGGAATCTGCCGGAGATTCCTTTTTCTATGGCGCTGCTGAATGTATGCTGGATCGGCGTATTGTATCTGGCTGCGTTTCTTGTCAGTGGGCGTTCCAGAATCTCCATCCCTCTGATTTCTTTATTATTGCTGGCCCTTTCTATCGGGGAAGCCTTTGTGATGGAGTTTCGCAGCAGGCCGATTATGTTGTGGGACGTCTTGGCGATTTCCACCGCTGTCAGTGTGACAAAAAACTATCGTTTTGACCTTTCGCCGGAAATGATACGGGCTATTGGACTGGTAGTGTTTTTAAATCTGGTTCTTTTTCTGTGTCCGGTTCGGCTGAAGGGAAAGAAGCTGCGTCTGACGGCGGCCGGAGCGGGAACCGCTGTCATCGCGGGTTTTGTGCTTTTCTTTTATGCCTGGATAGTGCCGGTAAAAGATCTGTGTCTGAATATGTGGGATGTATCTTCCACTTATGGAAGCTTGGGATATATGCTCTCCACAGCGATTTCCGTGCGCTATCTGAAGGCGGAAAAGCCACAGGGCTACAGCCTGGCGGAAATTCGGAAAATATATGAACAGATAAAGGCGGAAGGGGCCAATCAGAAGACGGGGAAAGACCAGCCGGTGTCCCCGGTAAATGTGATCTGTATCATGAATGAAAGTATCTCGGATTTAAGTGTGGTAGGGGAGTTTGAAACGAATCAGCCCTATTTTCCCTTTATCAGCAGTTTGAGAGAGAATACGGTTCGGGGAAATCTCTGTATGCCCGTCTTTGGAGCTATGACCAGCAATTCGGAGTTTGAGTTTTTGACCGGAGATTCCATGGCTTTGCTGCCGGCAGGAACCAGCGCCTATCAGTTCCAGGTTAAGCCGGGAATGAAGACCCTGGTAAGTACGATGGAGGATCAGGGCTACCGGACCGTGGCGGTGCATCCTTATCCCCGGGAAAACTGGAATCGGAATTATGTTTATGAATCCATGGGATTTGACGAATTCCTGGATGAAAACGCCTTTGAGGGAGCGCAGATTCTCAGAGCTTATGTGGACGACCAGGGGGATTATGAAAAATTGGTTCAGCTGGTAGAGGAGAAGGACGACCCGGAGGAGAAGCTTTTTATCTTCAATGTGACCATGCAGAACCATGGGGGATATGAGACACAGTACGAGAATTTTGACCAGCAGGTGTGGCTGACAGGAGAACTGGAGGGGAAATATCCACAGACAGATCAGTATCTTTCTCTGATGCTGGAATCAGACCAGGCTTTCCGGTGGCTGATTGAATATTTTCAAAACTGTGATGAACCTACTATGATTGTTCTTTTCGGGGATCATCAGCCTGCGGTGGAAGACGAATTTTTTGACGAGATTTACGGGGAGTCCAGCGATCTGGTTCATACCAGAGACCGGCTGATGTGGTATAAGACACCCTTCCTGATTTGGACCAACTATGAAAATGAGGCGGAGGATCTGGGAGATCTGGGCGCCATATACCTGGGAAGCCTTATGCTTCAGGAAGCAGGGCTTGAAATGACGCCTTACAATTCCTTTTTGCTTGAAATGAAGGAGGAGCTTCCGGTCATCCATATGCTGGGAGGTTATGACCAGGAAGGAAATTACTACTCATGGGAACAGCTGGAGGGAGAGAACAATCCCTATCACAGCCGGGTCGGGGACTACGAAGACCTGGTTTATAATCATCTTTTTGATTCCTCTGTTTACAGGCCTATGTTTTCCCTGTGGGAGTCTCCGGAAAAATAGTACCTGCCTTCCGGAGATTGTAAAAGCACTCTGAAAGCCGTCCGGGCATAAGATGAAAGTAAGGAACAATAAGGCGGCTTTCATTGAAGACATTTCCCAAACCATTGTCTGCAAGGGAGGAAAAGGAGTATCTGGAACGCTGCAGAGAAGGAGATTTGGCAGCCAGGGAGACTTTAATTGAACGGAATATGCGTCTGGTAGCCCATGTGGTGAAGAAATATCAGAGCCCCGATTATGATATGGAAGATTTAATCAGCGTAGGCACCATCGGACTGATTAAGGCGGTTAATACTTTTCGGGCCGACAAAGGGTCAAGGCTGGGAACTTATGCGGCAAAGTGCGTTGAAAATGAAGTGCTGATGCTGCTGAGAGCCAGCAAAAAGCTTTCAAAAGAGGTTTCTCTCTTCGAACCGATCGGGGTTGACAAGGATGGAGAGGCAGTCAGCCTGGTAGATATTCTGGAGATGGACAATAAGGCGGCTATTGACACTATGATTCTGCGTCAGGATGTAAAGGAATTATATGAGGCCTTTGAGTCCTGTCTGACGGAGACGGAAAAAACAGTAATCCGGATGCGCTATGGACTTTACAGAGGAAGGGAACATACGCAGCGGGAGATTGCGGCAAAGCTGAATATTTCCCGTTCCTATGTAAGCCGGATTGAAAAAAGGGCTATTGAAAAAATTAGACGGGAATTTGAAAAGCATGGCGGCTGCCGGTAAAAGGGCGGCCGCCATGCTTTTTAAGAAGGAAAATGTGGAAGCGAAATAAAATTCCATCTATTTTAAGAAAAAGTGCATTGTATCTCGGATTGAATGCAGGTATACTGAGAATAACAGCGGGGCAAAAATGGTCCCGGCAAATCTGCAATCGACATAAGGAGGATACGAGAATGACAATTCTAGTAACAGGCGGAGCCGGATATATTGGAAGCCACACTTGTGTGGAGCTTTTGAACGCCGGATACGATGTGGTGGTGCTGGACAATCTCTGCAATTCCAGTGAAGAGTCTTTGAAGCGGGTGGAGAAGATTACAGGAAAAAGCCTGAAATTTTACGAGGCGGACCTTCTGGATCAGGCGGCGGTGAAGCAGGTATTTGATCAGGAAGAAATCCAGGCGGTCATCCATTTCGCCGGTCTGAAAGCAGTGGGAGAGTCGGTACAGAAGCCTCTGGAATACTATCACAACAATATTACCGGAACCCTGATTCTCTGCGATGAGATGAGAAAACACGGGGTAAAGAATTTTGTATTCAGTTCCTCCGCCACCGTATACGGCGACCCGGCCATTATCCCTATTACGGAGGAGTGCCCCAAGGGAGCGATTACCAATCCTTACGGCCAGACCAAGGGGATGCTGGAGCAGATTCTGACGGACTTAAACCGGGCGGATTCCCAGTGGAACGTGATGCTGCTGCGGTACTTTAATCCCATCGGCGCCCATGAAAGCGGCCTGATCGGCGAGGATCCCAAGGGAATCCCCAATAACCTGGTGCCTTATATCGCACAGGTGGCCGTAGGAAAGCTGGATCATCTGAACGTATTCGGAGACGACTACGACACGCCGGACGGAACGGGAGTGAGAGATTACATCCATGTGGTGGATCTGGCAAAGGGGCATGTAAAGGCTCTGGAGAAGATGATGGGCAGCCAGCCTGAGGTTCGGATTTATAACCTGGGAACGGGAGTAGGCTACAGCGTTCTGGATGTGCTTCATGCCTACGAGAAGGCCTGCGGAAAGACCCTCCCCTACAAGATTTGCCCCAGAAGAGCGGGAGATATCGCCACCTGTTACTCAGACTGCGCCAAGGCGGAGCGGGAGCTGGGCTGGAAGGCAGAGAAGGGAATCGAGGAGATGTGCGCCGATTCCTGGAGATGGCAGTCCCACAATCCCGACGGATACCGGACCGAAGCGTAGGGACAGGCGCTCATAGCCATATGAAAATCGGAGACTCTTACGGCTCTGAACGTAAGGGGACTCCGATTTTTTGCTGCCGTCGCAGGATGGCTGCAGAGCATTCGTCTCGATTGCAAAGGAACTGCCGGACAGAAGCGGAGAGTAGAGAAACCGGATTGGAGGTAAGCTTTTATGGAAATATTGGAACTGATGAAACAGCGGCACAGTGTCCGCCAATACAAAGATACTGCGGTTGAGAAGAGTCAGCGGACCGCGCTCAACCATCTGGTTGAAGAAATCAACCGCCAGGAGGGTCTGCATATCCAGATTTTTTATGATGAGCCGAAATGCTTCGATTCCCGGATGGCCCATTACGGTAAATTTACCGGAGTGAAAAATTATATTGCCCTTGTGGGTCCAAAATCCCCGGGCCTTGATGAGACATTGGGATATTACGGGGAGAAAATCGTTTTGAAGCTGCAGGAACTTGGACTCAACAGCTGCTGGGTGGCTATGACCCACGGCAAAAGCAAAGCGGAGGTGAAAAAGGGAGAGAAAGAGATCTGCCTGATTTCCTTTGGCTATGGCGAAAATCAGGGTGTACCCCATAAGAGCAAGCTTTCCTTTGAACTGGGGCCGGACGGCAAAGTTCGGGCATCCTGCGGCATGGGTTTTTATACGAAGCTGGATTTGGGGATTGTAAAATATCATTTTGAGATGGGGTCCGGCAGGAAACTATAGTCAGATATGAAAAAAGAGCGGGAAGGCCTTATTTCCTTCCCGCTCTTTGCAGATGCGCATTAATCCAACTCAAGCGCGCCTGTATACAGCTGATAATACGTGCCGTGAAGCTTAATCAAATCCTCGTGCGTACCGCGCTCAATGATGCGTCCATGGTCCAAAACCATGATTGCGTCCGCGTTCTGAATGGTGGATAGACGGTGAGCGATGTAGAAGGTGGTCCGTCCGCTCATCAGGGCATCCATACCTCTCTGAACAATCGCTTCGGTGTGGGTATCGATGGAACTGGTCGCCTCATCCAGGATCATAACCGGCGGATCCGCCACGGCTGCCCGGGCGATGGCTAAAAGCTGTCTCTGACCCTGGCTTAAGTTGGCTCCGTTGCCCATGAGCATGGTATTGTAGCCTTCCGGAAGACGGCGGATAAAGTCGTCGGCTCCTGCCAGTCTGGCGGCTCCGATACACTCTTCATCGGTGGCCTCCAGATTTCCATAGCGGATATTTTCCATAACCGTTCCGGTAAACAGGTTGGTATCCTGCAGTACGATGCCAAGACTGTGGCGCAGGTCCGCTTTCTTAATCTTGTTGATGTTGATTCCGTCGTAGCGGATTTTACCATCAGCAATATCATAGAACCGGTTAATCAGGTTGGTAATCGTCGTTTTTCCTGCTCCGGTGGAGCCTACGAACGCAACCTTCTGGCCGGGCTTCGCGTAAAGGGAAATATTGTGCAGCACCGTTTTTTCCGGTACATAGGCAAAGTCTACATCAAAGAACCGAACATCGCCCTGGAGGCGGGTATAGGTAACAGTGCCGTCATTGTGGGGATGCTTCCAAGCCCAGATATTGGTACGCTGAGAGCATTCTTCCAGCTCGCCTTTCTCATTTTCCTTAGCGTTGACCAGGGTAACGTATCCGTCATCGGTTTCCTTCTCCTCATCCAACAGAGTGAAGATCCGGTGAGTACCGGCCAGAGCCATTACCACCATGTTTACCTGGTTGGATACCTGGCCGATGGCGCCGGCAAACTGTTTGGTCATATTTAAGAAGGGTACTACGATGCTGATGCTGAAAGCCATGCCGGAAAAGCTTAAGTTGGGAGCGCCTGTAAGCAGCAGGATACCGCCAACCAGAGCGACTACCACATACATGACGTTTCCGATGTTGCCCAGAAGAGGCATCAGCACATTGGCAAAACCGTTGGCCCTGCGGGCAGTGCGGTAGATTTCATCGTTGATTTCATCAAAACCAGCCTTGGCGCCTTCTTCATGACAGAAAACTTTGATGACTTTCTGACCGGTCAGCATTTCCTCCATATAACCTTCTGCCCGGGCAATGTTGATCTGCTGGCGAAGGAATAAGCTGGAGGAGTGGCCGCTGACATAGCGGGTCACCATAAGCATAATCATAACGCCGGAGACTACAACCAGGGCCAGCCAGATGCTGTAATACATCATGATGCAGAAAACACTGAACAGCGTAACTGCAGAGATCGTCATCTGAGGCAAACTTTGGCTGATCATCTGGCGCAGGGTATCGATATCGTTGGTGTAGTAGCTCATGATATCGCCGTGGCTGTGAGTGTCAAAGTAGCGGATAGGCAAATCCTGCATGTGTTCAAACATCTTTTTACGCATTTTTGCCAGGGTGCCCTGGGTAATGATCGCCATCAGCTGAGTATAGCAGATGTTGGCGATCAGGCTGACCGCGTACATGATCAACAGGATGGTTACCAGGCGGATGATCCGTCCGGAAGCGGAAGCCCAGTCACCGGTCTGGAAGTGATCCTCAACGATAGAAATGGCATTCTGCATGAAAATGGAGGGCGCAGAGCTGACAATGGCGTTGATCAGGATACAGCCCATAGTGATCGGCAGAAGCACCGGGTAAAATTCAAAAATTGTGCGGATTAAGCGTCTCATAACGCCTTTGGGAGCCCGCTGCCCCCGTCCGGTAGTTGTTCTACTCATTGTCTTCACCTCCTGCCCGGTTCTGGGATGTATAAATTTCACGGTAAACCGCGCTGGACTTCATCAGTTCATCATGGGTTCCAATGGCATCGATGCGGCCGCCCTCCATCAGGATAATGCGGTCTGCATCCTGGACGCTTGCCACACGCTGGGCAATAATAATTTTTGTGGTTTCAGGAATAAACTCACGGAATCCTTTGCGGATCAAGGCGTCTGTACGGGTATCAACGGCGCTGGTGGAATCGTCCAGAATCAAAATCTTGGGCTTCTTCAGAAGGGCTCTTGCAATACAAAGACGCTGCTTCTGACCGCCGGAAACATTGGAGCCGCCCTGCTCGATCCAGGTATCGTATTGATCCGGGAACTGCTGGATAAATTCGTCCGCCTGGGCCAGGCGGCAGGCCTCCTGCATCTCCTCGTCCGTGGCGTTGGGATTACCCCAGCGCAGGTTGTCCTTGATGGTGCCGGAAAACAGCACGTTTTTCTGGAGTACCACAGCCACCTGGTTTCTCAGGGATTCCAGGTTGTAGCTGCGGACATCCTGTCCGCCTACCTTGACGCAGCCCTCCGTTACATCGTAAAGACGGGGAATCAGCTGAATCAGAGAGGATTTGGAGGAACCGGTGCCTCCGAGCACTCCGATGACCTCACCGGATTTTATGTGAAGGTCGATATCCGCCAGAGCCATACGCTCGGCTTTCTTGGAGTATTTAAAGCTCACATTGTCAAAATCGATCGAGCCGTCCTTTACCTCAGTCAGTCCGTTTTCAGGGCTGGTTAAGGTACTCTGCTCAGTCAAAACTTCCACAATACGTTCTGCGGACTCCATGGACATGGTAATCATTACGAATACCATGGAAACCATCATCAGGCTCATCAGAATCTGGAAGCTGTAGGTCAGCATAGCGGACATCTGTCCCACGTTCAGATCCAGTCCCCTGCTGGTGATAACCGCATAGGAACCGTAGGAGATAACAAAGATCATTCCCGCGTAGACGCAGAACTGCATCATGGGGCTGTTGATGGCCATAATGCGCTCGGCTTTCGTGAAGTCTCTCTGGACGTTCTCAGCCGCGGCGGCAAATTTTTTCTTCTCGTAGTCTTCCCGAACGTAGGATTTTACAACACGCATGGCCTGAATGTTTTCCTGAACGGAATCATTCAGGGCGTCGTATTTGCGGAATACCCTGCGGAAGATCGGGGTGGCGGTCCGGATTACCAGAATCAGGCCGATGGTCAGCAGCGGGATGGTAAACAGGAAAATCATTGCCAGCCGGCCGCCCATGATGAATCCCATGGCGAAGGAGAAGACCAGCATCAGGGGACAGCGGATGGCCACGCGGATAATCATCATATATGCCATCTGCACATTCATAATATCGGTGGTCATACGCGTCACCAAACTGGACACGGAAAATTTGTCTATGTTTTCAAAAGAATAGTTCTGAATATTGTAGAACATATCTCTTCTTAAATTCCTGGCGAATCCGGTAGAAGCAGCAGCACAGGTAGCACCTGCACCGGCTCCGAAAATCAGCGATACAACAGACATGGAAATCAGGATGGCACCGTACCGGACAATCACATCCATGGAACAGCCTGCCTGCATCTGGTTAACGAGCTGCGCGATTACAAAGGGAATCGCACATTCCAGAATAACCTCTACTGAAACAAGAAGAGGCGTCAGGATTGAAGCCTTTTTAAATTCCCGGATACTCCGGGCCAAGACTTTAACCATTGGTGGTATTCCTCCTTTTTATGTAATTCTTTATTGTTCTTTGATGGGCGGCAACTTCCGCTTTTTGTTCTGCTGCGAACTTTTTGAGCTAATGGACCTGCCGGCTGTCAGACGGAATGTCCGCCGCCTCTTGGTTCCAGTGCTCCAGATTGCACAGCATCTGTGCGGCTATTTCCTTAAACAGCTGCACCTGACCGTCGGAAATTCCCCGGGTAAGCATACGGTCAGTATCGCGCAGGCAGGCGCGTACCTGGGTATCCAGTTCTACAGCCCGTTTGGTTGGCACCAGGCTTTTTAACCGGGCATCGCTCTCGACACTCTCGCGCCGGATAATGCCGTTCTTTTCCAGCAGCTGCAGAATGCCCGTAGCAGTTGAACGGCTGAGGCCGAAAACGCTTTCGATGTCCTTTTGAAAAACAGGCCCGTCCTGGCAGTGGATCAGGATATAATAAATAACCCGGCTCTGCACACCGGTGATGCCCAAACTCTGCAGCATGGAATTGGATTTGGACTTAATCTTATGCGACAACAAATTAATCCATGCGCCGCAGTCTTTTTCCACTTTTTTCCCACCTCCTCTTAGAAAAACCGTTCCGTATTTTGTTCGGACGCAAACAGTATAGTACCCCATTTTATAGATGATGTCAAGTAGGGAAAGAATTTCATTTTTAAGAAAAATAAATTTGCTTTTCCTCTTGCTTTTTTGCGTCCGGCCTGCTATGATGATGAAAAAGAACATATGTTCTATTTTGCGATAATCGGAGGACTGACTATGCTGATTCAGGAGAATTTGAGTCTGGAGGAGAAACTAAAGATTCTGTCTGACGGAGCAAAGTATGATGCTGCCTGCACCTCCAGCGGCGTTGGCCGGAAGGGAAAGCCGGGGTACTTGGGAAATGCGTCGGCGGCCGGTATCTGCCACAGTTTTGCGTCGGATGGGCGCTGCATCTCCCTTTTGAAAATTCTGCTGACCAATCAGTGCGTTTACGACTGCAAGTACTGCATTAACCGCTGTTCCAACGATACGGTCCGGACTGCCTTTACTCCTCAGGAAGTCTGCACCCTGACTATGGAATTTTACCGGCGTAATTATATAGAAGGACTTTTTTTAAGTTCAGGGGTTCTGCACAGCGCGGATTATACCATGGAGCAGATTTACCAGGTTGTGCAAAGGCTGCGCACCCAATACCGCTTTAACGGGTATATCCATGTGAAGGCGATACCAGGGGCGTCTCCGGAGCTAATCGAACAGACCGGCTTTTATGCGGACAGGATGAGCGTCAATCTGGAACTGCCTACAACGGAAGGATTAAAGAAGCTGGCGCCCGGAAAGACCAGAGAGAAGATTCTGCGCCCTATGCGTCAGATTCAGCAGGGAATTTGGGGCAGCGCCCGCCTTCTGAACGGCGAGGCTCAGAACGGAGAAAGAGGCGGCAGGACAGAGAGACCTTTGGCAGCATACAGGAAAGATGCAGTGAGGGAAGGCGGGGACCCGTTTCTTTTACAGGGGAGGCGAGCAGGTTTTGGAGGCGGAGCGGCTCTTTTGAGGGAGGATTTGGCCAAGTCCTGCGATATTCCCGGGAAAGCTCAGGGAAGGCCCTTTGTTCCGGGAGGGCAGAGTACCCAGATGATTGTGGGGGCTACACCGGAAAGTGATTTTCAGATGATGTCGGTGGCTCAGGCGCTATATCATAATTTTGGCTTGAAACGGGTATTTTACTCTGCCTATATTCCGGTTAATCAGGATGAATCTCTGCCATCGCTGCCGGGAGGCCCTCCGCTTTTAAGGGAGCATCGCCTTTATCAGGCGGACTGGCTGCTGCGGTTCTACGGGTTTTGTGCAGAGGAGCTTTTATCGGAAGAACAGCCCAATTTTAACGTATTTCTGGATCCCAAATGCGATTGGGCCCTGCGGCATCTGGAACTGTTTCCTGTGGAAGTAAACCGGGCGGATTACGCAACCCTCCTCAGGGTGCCCGGGATGGGGGTCAAGTCAGTCCGGCGAATCCTGGCAGCAAGAAAAGGGGGGAAACTGGATTTCCCGGATTTGAAAAAACTGGGCGTTGTGATGAAGCGGGCGGTTTATTTTATTACCTGCCGCGGAAAGATGATGGGGGGAATCCGGCTGGACCAGGACTATATTACCAGCTGTCTGATCGGGGAGGAACGGCGGTCCGTATGGGATATTGAGCACAAAGACTGCTACCGGCAGCTGTCTCTATTTGACGATATGAAGCTTGAGGCATGTCCCAGTCATGAGGATGTGCGGATGGCCGGAAAGGGGGAACTTTAAATGACCGTCTATCTCTGCAAAGGAGATTTTGAACATATTTTGTGCGGAGTGTACGATGCCTGGATGAGCCGTAAGGGACACAAGAACGTGCGGCTTGCATTGGAGGGAGAGACGTTTCAGCCCAGCTTTCTGGAGGAATATGTCCGCGTTTCTTATGAAGAAAGAAAGTTCCGGGCGGTTTTCGAGGCAATCAACAAACGGCTCTCCGGGGAAGCAGAGGACTGGGTTTACCGAGCCTCCCTCAGCCAGGATGAGGAGAGAGCGGATAAGATTTACCGCTTTCTTATAATCGCTTTTGCACTGGGACCAACGGTGGCGGACCAGCTGCAGGTCCCGGAGGTACAGGAGATTTTTCGGCTTTGCCGGTTTGTGGGAAACGAGAGCCATCTGATGACAGAATTCCTGAGATTTATCCAGACTCCGCTTGGTGTGCTGGTGAGCAGAATCGGTCCTAAAAATGATGTGCTTCCTCTGATTTCTCCTCATTTTGCAGACCGGCTTCCGTCGGAAAACTGGGTGATTTGGGATGAAAACAGGGGCAGAGCGTCCATACATCAGGCCGGACAGGGGTGGTTTCTGGCAGAACTGACTAAAGAAGAGGAGAGGCAGCTTGCCGGTTTTGTAAAGGGGAAGGCTTACGGAAGAGAAATACCGCCTCAGGGGAATGATTCAGAATCCCATGCCCTTATGGGTGAGAATTATGAAGAGCTGTGGAGAACCTTTTGCGCCAGCATTGCCATTTCACAGAGGAAAAATCCGCTCTGCCAGAGAACGCACCTTCCCCTGCGGTACCGGCCTTATATGACAGAATTTACAACGATTTAGAGTTCTTTTAATATCTGTTTTCCCCGTCCTGAACTGTTGCCTGGAATTTTAAAAATAGGAGTTCCCCTATCCTATGGAGTGTGCTATAGTTATGATATGAGTTTTCGGCAGGGTTTGGAATCTGCGGCAGCAGCGAAATCAAAGCGGTGCTTTGGGCGGGCGGCGATTCGCCGTCTGGAGTAGGAAATTGAGGGGATCAGCCCGCAGGCAGCTGCGATGTACGGCAGCACATTTCATGTGCATAAAGCCTGCGGCTTTGTACATCTGCGCAGCCTGCGCTATCCTTGTTTGTGCTGCCGCCCAAACTGCCGGGGCTTATACAGGGAAACGTAAGGAGAGAAAAGGATGGGAAAGGGAGACGTCTGGAAATACTGTGAGAAGAATCAGATCACGGAAATGATCCTTTCATTGGAACTGCTTCCATCTTCCCGCTGGGAGAGAGATCAGATTCTGTCCTGTTTGTACGCTCTTTCCAATCACCCGGAGGAACATTATCATCCGGTATGGATCCCGAAAAGGAGCGGAGGCTTCCGGCGCTTGGATGTGCCGGATCCGTTGCTGAAACAGGTTCAGAGGAATATCCTTTGCCATGTTCTGGAAGGATTTTCCGTGTCGCCGGCTGCTGTGGCTTATCAGAAAAATCGCTGCGCAGCTGATGGAGCGGTAATCCACAGAGGGAAACCTTTGATCCTTAAACTGGATATTAACGATTTTTTCGGGAGCATTACCTTTCCTTTTGTACTTGGATACGGTTTCCCAGCAGCCTATTTTCCGGAGGAGGTTCGGGTGCTTTTGGCCTCTCTGTGCTGCTGCCGACAGAGACTGCCTCAGGGAGCACCGTCGTCGCCGGCTCTGTCTAATTTGGTGATGAGGTCCTTTGATGATATTATGGTTTCCTGGTGTGCTGCCCGGGGGATTGTCTATACCCGATATTGCGACGATATGACGTTTTCGGGAGATTTTAACCCGGCCCTGGTAATAGGAAGAGTGAGAGGTTTACTGGAATCTATGGGAATGGAGCTGAATCGGAAAAAAACGGAAGTCTGTTCTCAGGCGGACCGTCAGGTTGTAACCGGAATTACGGTGAATCAGGTGTGCCAGCTCCCCAGGGAGGACAGGAGAAAACTGCGTCAGGAGGTTTATCTCTGTCTGCGTCATGGCGCAGAGGGGATAGAACCGGAGGCTTCGGTACGCCGCCTGGAACGGATATTGGGAAAGGTCAGCTATCTTCTGCAGGTTCGCCCAGATGACCGGTGGTTTTTGGAACGGAGGGACATGCTGAAGGATATGCTTAGGAAAGAGAGGAAACGAGTTTATGAGTCATGAAGAACAGGCGAAAGCTCTTTTTATGGATGGCTGCAACTGCGCTCAGGCTGCTTTCTGCGCTTTCTGCGATGTAACCGGGCTGGAAAAGGAGCTTGCAATGAGGCTTTCTTCTTCCTTTGGAGGAGGTATGGGACGGCTAAGAGAGGTATGCGGAGCATTGTCCGGCATTTTTATGGCAGCCGGAATCCTTTATGGTTATGATGACCTGACGGACAAATCCTTAAAGACCGATCACTATGAGCGGATACAGGAGCTGGCAGCCCGATTTCGGAAGGAAAATGGTTCCATCCTTTGCAGGGAGATTCTGGGACTTGAGGAAGAGCACAGCCGGCCCGAACCGGAGGACAGGACTCCGGACTACTACGCCAGACGTCCATGTCCCGAAGTAGTGGCCAGGGCGGCCAGAATTTTTGAGGAGTATATGAGAGAGCATCCGATTCCGGAGCGATGAGGGGGCGGATCTCAGGCATTAAGCGGCAGCAGTACAGCGGCAATTATTTTATCATTCAGGAGCCCGTTCCGGCTCCTAAGGCTGCCGGGTTTCCCGGTTCCGGCGCTTTTCGCGCCATATTCCGATCGTTACGAGTACTTGGCGCCTGGTTTTAAGGTGCTTATATGCGATTGATGCAAGGCGGCTGGCCGGATTCTTTCCGGTCTGGCATTTTGCATTGGCTGAAAGAGAGGATTCTATGTTTACAAAAGTGAATAGTGTGGGCATCCAGGGAATTGAAGGGGTGCTGATTGGAGTTGAGGCTGATGTGGGAGATGGATTGCCGGGCTTTTCCATGGTGGGATATTTGTCCTCAGAAGTGCGGGAGGCTCAGGAACGTGTAAAAACTGCGCTGAAGAATTCCGGCTATCGGCTGAATGCAAAAAAGGTGACGGTAAACCTGTCCCCGGCCAATATTCGGAAGGCAGGAACATCTTACGATCTCCCGATTGCCCTGGCGGTGCTGGGAGCATATGGTCAGGCGGATCTGAAGAAGATAGGCCCTTTTGCGGCTGTGGGAGAGCTGGGGCTGAATGGGAGAATTAAGCCGGTCAGCGGCGTCATGTCCATGGTGATGGCAGCTAAAAAAGGGGGGCTTAGGCAGGTACTGCTTCCGGCAGAAAATGCAGCTGAGGCAAAAGTAGTGGAGCATATGAAGATAATCGGCGTCTCCTCCTTAAACCAGGCGGTAGAAATTCTGAAAGACGGGAGGACTGTTTGGAATGAGGAAAGGGAAACGTCAGGGACGATGGAACCGGCCGTGGAAGAAGTGGATTTTCGCGAAGTAAATGGTCAGGCTTTGCTGCGCAGGGCAGCGGAGATTGCAGCGGCGGGAATGCATAACTTTCTGATGACAGGACCTGCGGGAACAGGAAAGACGATGATTGCCCGGCGGCTGCCGACAATCCTTCCCCCGCTTACCAGGGAGGAGGATATAGAAATCTCCAGGATCTACAGCATCTGCGGTCTGCTGCCCCATAACCGGCCGCTGCTGGGAAGACGTCCGTTTCGAAGTCCCCATCATACCATTACGCCTCAGGCTCTGGCAGGAGGAGGCAGGCCGTTAAAGCCGGGAGAGCTGTCCCTGGCTTCCGGCGGAATTTTGTTTTTAGATGAACTTACCCTATTTGGCCGTTCGGCGGTGGAAGTTTTGAGACAGCCATTGGAGGAACATAAAATTATCCTTAATCGGATGGAAGGCTCTTATGAGCTTCCGGCGGATTTTCTGCTTTGCGGGGCATTTAACAGCTGTCCCTGCGGCTGGTATCCGGACCGAAATCGCTGCCGATGCAGTCCGGCGCAGATTGAACGGTATTTGAGCCGCCTGTCAAAACCGATTATGGAGCGATTTGACCTCTGCGTCCAGGCCTCTCCGATTTCTTATGAGGAACTTGTAAAAACAGAAAATGGAAACGAGGATTCTGCCGCCATACGTTTAAGGGTCCAGGAGGCTTGGGAGAGGCAGAGGCGGCGGTTTCAGGAGGAACGGCCAAGATTTAACAGCAGGATGGGTCAAAAGGAGATTCGCGAGTTCTGTATTTTGGGAATGGAGGAAGAAGAACTGCTGGAACGGATTTACCGAAAGAAGCAGCTGAGCGCCAGGGCCTGCCATAAAATTTTAAAGGTAGCCAGAACCATTGCGGATCTGGAAGGGGCCGAACGAATCAGCAGGGAACACCTGGCAGAAGCGGCGGGGTATCGTGTACTGGAGGAACAGATATGGGGGTAAACAGAGAAATAACCGGGCAGAAAAAGGAACAGGAAAAGGAATACCTTTACTGGATGTGCAGCCGTGTGGAGGGAATGGGAGCGGTCAGCATCCGAAAAACCGGGGAGTTTGCCGGGAGTTTTCAGGAAGCATTTTATATAGAAGGAACAGAACTGTTTCGTCAGGGGATTTTCCGGCGCACGTCCCAGGCAGATAGCTTTGACCAGGCTAAAAAAGAGTTGGACAGCAGCCGGAGAGAGTACCAGGAACTGGGAGAAAGAGGAATCCGCTTTATAACTCCGTTAGATGAGGAATATCCGGAGCGTTTAAGGAATATTTATGACTATCCAATGGGACTTTGGGTAAAGGGGAGCCTTCCGGATGAGAGCCATCCGGCGGCGGCTATCGTAGGTTCCAGGAGCTGTACCAATTATGGTGAGCAGGCGGCAGAGTATATGGGAAGAGAACTGGGACGAAATGGCGTGCAGGTTATCAGCGGCTTGGCTATGGGCGTGGACGGAGCGGGACACAGAGGGGCGTTGAAGGCCGGCGGCAGAACCTGGGCCGTTTTAGGCTGCGGCGTAAATGTATGTTATCCCAAAAGTCATTACACCCTGTACCAGTCTGTTTTGGAACAGGGAGGGATTCTTTCCGAGTACCCTCCGAACAGATCTCCCAAAACCTTCCATTTCCCTGTGCGAAACCGGCTGATCAGCGGTCTGTCCGACGTGATTTTGGTGATAGAAGCAGGAGAGAAGAGCGGCTCCCTGATTACAGCCCATCTGGGGCTGGACCAGGGAAAGGAAATTTTTGCCCTCCCGGGGAGAATCACTGACCGGGTGAGCCGGGGCTGCAATCAGCTGATCCGGGACGGGGCCTCCATTCTGACAGCTCCTGAAGATGTGCTGGAATATTTGGGAATTTCACAGGGAAATAAGGGAATTTCTTATGAAAAACAGGACAAGGGACTTGTCAAGATTGAAAAAATGGTGTATAGTTTCCTGGATTGCGAACCAAAGCATGTAGAAGAAATATGCACGGCCCTGAATCTGGAAGCAAGCCGCTGCATGAGTATACTGCTGGATCTGGAATTGGGAGGAATGATTGAGCGGACAGCAGGCCAATACTATGTGCGGAGGGTTTTGTAAAAGAGTTTTTTAGCTAAAAGCAACTGCTAGGGACATTGTCCCGGACTGCTGCATAAAAATGATGAGGAGTTTGTAATGGCGAAGTGTCTGGTAATTGTGGAGTCACCTGCAAAGGTAAAGACCATCAAGAAGTTTCTGGGAAGCAATTATGTGGTGGATGCATCCGGCGGACATGTGAGAGACCTGCCGAAAAGCCAGCTGGGATTTGATGCGGAACACGATTATGAACCAAAATATATTACCATACGGGGAAAGGGAGATATTCTGGCTAGACTTCGCAAGGAGGTCAAAAAAGCGGATAAGATCTATCTGGCGACCGACCCGGACCGGGAGGGAGAGGCCATTTCCTGGCATTTGAGTCAGGCCCTGAAGCTGGATGAGTTAAAGGATAAGCAGGTATACCGAATCAGCTTTAACGAGATTACCAAGAACGCGGTAAAGACGTCTTTTAAAAATCCGCGGGATATTGACATGAACCTGGTGGACGCTCAGCAGGCCAGAAGGATGCTGGACCGGATGGTAGGATACCGGATCAGTCCGCTGCTGTGGGCTAAGGTCAAGAGAGGGCTGAGCGCAGGCCGTGTGCAGTCTGTGGCCCTTCGAATGATCTGTGACCGGGAAGAAGAAATAAATGCCTTCATTCCGGAGGAATACTGGAATCTGGAAGCCAAACTACTGGTTCCGGGTGCAAAAAAAACGATAACGGCAAAATATTACGGCGCATCCGGAGAAAAGAAGGCAAAAAACTCCATTGGAAGCAAGGGAGAACTGGACCAGATTTTGAAGGAACTGGAAGGTCAGGAGTATGTAGTGGAGGAAATCAAAAAAGGAGAACGGCTCAAGAAGGCTCCCATTCCATTTACCACCAGTACCCTGCAGCAGGAAGCCTCTAAGGCTCTGAATTTTTCTACCCAGAAAACCATGCGTCTGGCCCAGCAGCTTTACGAGGGCGTTGAGGTTAAGGGACACGGAACGATCGGTTTGATTACCTACCTGCGTACGGATTCCACCCGCATTGCCGAGGAGGCGGACCAGGCGGCCAGAGCATTTGTGGAGCAGAATTACGGGAAGGATTATGTGATACATCAGGAGCAGACCTCAAAAAACAGCGGCAAGATCCAGGACGCTCACGAGGCCATTCGTCCTACGGACATTACCCTGACGCCTACAATTGTGAAGGAATCTCTCCAGAGGGATCTGTTCCGCTTGTATCAGCTGATTTGGCGCCGCTTCACTGCCAGCCGCATGGCCAGCGCCGTTTATGAGACGACCAGTGTACGAATTGCCGCCGGAAGCCAGTGCTTTACCGCTGCGGCCTCCAGAAGGACCTTTGACGGTTTTATGTCCGTCTATGTGGAGGCTGACCAGGAAGAAGAGGGCGGCCAGGCTCTTGGAAATATGGAGAAGGGATCCGTATTAAAGCTGGAGAAGCTGGAGCCCAGCCAGCATTTCACCCAGCCTCCTGCCCATTATACGGAGGCCTCCTTGGTAAAGGCGCTGGAGGAGCAGGGAATCGGCCGTCCCAGTACCTATGCCCCCACCATTACAACCATTATTGCCCGCCGCTATGTGGTGAAGGAGAACAAAAATCTCTATGTAACGGAGATCGGCGAGGTGGTTAACCGAATTATGAAGCACAGCTTTCCAAGCATTGTAGATATCGGCTTTACTGCCAATATGGAGTTGCTGCTGGATAAGGTAGCGGATGGAACTGTTTCTTGGAAAACGGTAGTCAGCAACTTCTATCCGGATTTGGAAGAGGCGGTTCAGACGGCGGAGAAGGAGTTGGAATCCGTCAAAATTGAAGACGAGGTTTCCGATGAGGTCTGCGAACTGTGCGGCCGTCAGATGGTAATAAAATACGGCCCCCACGGAAAATTTTTGGCCTGCCCGGGATTTCCGGAGTGCAAAAATACCAAGCCTTACCTGGAGAAAATAGGCGTTCCCTGTCCAAAGTGCGGGAAAGAAGTGGTACGGAAAAAAACAAAGAAGGGCCGTCTCTACTATGGCTGTGAGGCTAACCCGGATTGTGATTTTATGTCCTGGCAGAAGCCTTCGAATCAAAAATGCCCTCAATGCGGCGCGTATATGGTAGAAAAGGGAAATAAGCTTCTCTGTTCCAATCAGACCTGCGGCTATCGGATGAATCTGGAGAAGGAAGCTTAACGCCTGTTTTTACGCCGTCCTGAACTGTTGCATAAAATAATCGAAAACTTCCAAAAACTCTTGTTATTGCGGAATAATTATGTTACAATTCAAATAGAAATTGCGTATTTGTTGCGATATACCCAAGAGATAAGGAGGTTGTCGGAGATGAGTGTTCAGTTATTGGACAAAACACGAAAGATTAATAAGTTATTGCATAATAATAATTCTCATAAGGTTGTATTCAACGATATCTGCAAAGTTTTAAGCGAAATTTTGTTGTCCAATATTTTGGTAATCAGCAAAAAGGGAAAGGTACTGGGTGTAAGTATCTGGCCTGGAGTGGATGAGATTGAAGAACTGATTGAGGACCAGGTAGGCGGATATGTGGATCAGATGCTCAACGAGCGTCTGCTCAGCGTTC
This sequence comes from uncultured Clostridium sp., assembly GCA_900547035.1. Taxonomy (GTDB): domain Bacteria; phylum Bacillota; class Clostridia; order Lachnospirales; family Lachnospiraceae; genus Enterocloster; species Enterocloster excrementigallinarum. The sequence goes on from URFM01000005.1 coordinate 67,506, forward strand.
TCTCCACTAAGGAGAATGTAAATCTCGCTACTCTTGGCTTTGCTGAGGAAAACGTAAAGAAGTACCAGGCGATTATTACGCCCATCGATATTGCCGGGGAACGGCTGGGGACGCTGTTTATCTACAAACTGGATTCCCAGTATGATATTGACGATATTATTTTAAGCGAGTACGGAACAACTGTCGTGGGACTGGAGATGATGCGCTCGGTTAATGAGGAGAATGCTGAGGAGACCCGCAAGGTTCAGATTGTGAAATCTGCCATCAGCACACTTTCCTTCTCCGAACTGGAGGCTATCATTCATATTTTTGACGAGCTGGACGGGAATGAGGGAATTTTGGTTGCCAGCAAGATTGCGGACCGGGTAGGCATTACCCGCTCGGTAATTGTCAATGCCCTGCGCAAGTTTGAAAGTGCCGGCGTCATCGAGTCCAGGTCCTCCGGCATGAAGGGAACCTACATCAAGGTGCTTAACGATGTGGTATTTGATGAGCTGAAAGCCATCAAGGCTTCCAACTCCAACCTGAAATAAAAGACGGCTGTTTAGAACAGTTGAATAACCCTGCACTGTATCAGGGAATGATAAGGCCAGAAGCGTAAAAACTTCTGGTCTTTTTTATGTGGAATTCCTTGACATTCCAGAACTAACATGTTACTATAAAAGCAACAGAACTGACATGTCAGTTAGAACTAAGATGTTTCGGTTCAGGACTGTTACGGTATTTCACAAAATGAATTGGAGGACATTGCTATGGAGATGACATTGCGTTGGTATGGACCTGGTTATGACAGCGTAACCCTGGAGCAGATTCGGCAGATTCCGGGAGTACACGGGGTGGTTACCACCTTGTTCGGAAAGCAGGCGGGAGAGCTGTGGACTTATGAGGAGATTGCCGAGCTGAAGAAGACGGTAGAGGATGCGGGGCTGAAAATCGCCGCCATCGAGTCCGTGAACGTATCCGACGACATTAAAATCGGAACCGAGAAGCGGGACGAGCACATTGCCAATTACATCGCTACCCTGGAGAATCTGGCAAAGAACGACATCCATATCGTCTGCTACAACTTTATGCCTGTATTTGACTGGACCAGAACGGACCTGGCCAGAGTGCGCCCCGACGGTTCCACCGTACTGGCCTACAATCAGGATATCGTAGACCAGATTGACCCGGAGAATATGAAGGAGTCCGTGGAGAAGATGTCCAACGGCTTCGTGATGCCCGGATGGGAGCCGGAGCGCCTGGGACGTCTGAAGGAACTTTTTGAGATGTACAAGGATGTGGACTCCGAGAAGCTGTTCAATAACCTGGTTTACTTCCTGGAAGCCATCGGACCGGTCTGCGAGAAGTACGATATGCGGATGGGCATCCATCCCGACGACCCCGCATGGCCCATTTTCGGTCTGCCAAGAATCATTACCGGGAAGGAATCCGTTGAGCGCCTGTTAAAGGCAGTGGATAAGCCCTACAACGGAATTTCCCTGTGCACCGGCTCCCTGGGTTCCAACCAGCACAACGATATCTGCGGCATCATCCGGGCGGCTCAGGGCAGAATCCCCTTCGCTCATGTGCGGAACTTAAAGTACAATTCTCCCAGAGATTTCGAGGAAGCAGCTCACCTGTCTTCCGACGGCTCCATGGATATGTACCAGATTATGAAGACTCTTTATGACACCGGCTTTGACGGAATCATCCGTCCGGACCATGGACGCATGATTTGGGGCGAGGTTGCCATGCCTGGCTACGGCCTCTATGACCGGGCTCTGGGCGCGATGTATCTGCAGGGACTTTGGGAGGCAATTCAGAAGAATCAGCAGTAAGCCTTAAAGACAGAAGGAGGGCGTATCAGTCATGAAATTAACATTAGAAGGAATTCAGAATAAAGAGCAGTGGGAGGCCTTGGGAGTTGAGCTTCCCTCCTACGATGTGAAAGCGGCAGCGGAGGAGACGAGGAAATCTCCGGTGTGGGTTCATTTCGGAGCAGGAAACATTTTTCGTATCTTTATCGGCGGAATCGCGGATACCCTGCTGAATGAGGGGCTGTCCCAGAAGGGAATCACCTGCGTGGAAACCTTTGATTTCGACGTGGTGGACAAGATTTACAAGCCCTACGACAATCTGGTGCTGGCCGTGACCCTGAAGGCAGACGGCTCCACAGACAAAAAGGTAGTGGGATCCCTGACCGAGGCCATCAAGGCCCAGTCTTCTGACGAGACTGCCTGGAACCGCTTAAAGGAAATTTTCCGGAATCCTGGACTTCAGATGATTTCCTTTACCATCACGGAAAAGGGATACGCCTTAAAGGGTGCCGACGGAAATTACTTCCCCTTTATCCAGGCGGATATTGAGAACGGACCGGAGAAGGCCGGCTCCGCTATGGCGGTGGTATGCAGCCTTTTAAATGAACGTTTTAAGGCGGGAAAATATCCCCTGGCAGTGGTTTCCATGGACAACTGCTCCCACAACGGGGAGAAACTGAAAAATTCCGTTGTGACCATGGCGAAGGAGTGGCAGGCCAAGGGCTTCGTGGATGAGGAATTTGTAAGCTACATCACCGACGAGAGCCAGGTCAGCTTCCCCTGGACCATGATTGACAAGATTACGCCCCGGCCCGCCGAGTCCATCGCCAAGGAACTGGAGGAGAAGGGCGTGGAGGATATGGCTCCGGTGATTACCTCCAAGAAGACCTACATTGCCCCCTTTGTCAATGCGGAGGGACCCCAGTACCTGGTCATCGAGGACCATTTCCCCAACGGTCGTCCCGCCCTGGAGAAGGCCGGCGTCTACATGACAGACCGGGATACGGTAAACAAGGTAGAGCGGATGAAAGTAACCACTTGCCTGAATCCTCTGCACACCGCCCTGGCTGTCTACGGCTGCCTGCTGGGCTACGACCTGATCGCCAATGAGATGAAGGACGAGGTGCTGGCAAAGCTGGTGGACCGCATTGGACCGGTGGAGGGCATGCCGGTTGTGGTGAATCCCGGAATCCTTTCTCCGGAGGATTTTGTCCATGAAGTCATCCATGACCGTCTGCCTAATCCCTTTATGCCTGACACGCCTCAGAGAATCGCCTGCGACACCTCCCAGAAGGTGGGAATCCGCTACGGCGAGACCATTAAATCCTATGTGGCCAAGTACGGGGATGCGAAGAAGCTGACGGCGATTCCGCTGGCCATTGCCGGATGGTGCCGTTATATTTTGGGCGTGGATGACAAAGGCGAGGCCTTTGAACTGTCCCCGGATCCCATGATTCCGGAACTGAAGAAAACCCTGGAGGGAGTGGAGGCAGGAAAGCCGGACTCCTACAATGGTCAGTTAAAGAGCATTCTGTCTAATGCCAATATTTTCGGAATCGATTTGTATGAGGCGGGAATCGGAGAGCGCATCGAGGAAATGTTTAAGGAAGAGCTGGCAGGCCCGGGTGCTGTGCGGGCTGCCCTGGAAAAATATCTGGCTTAATCGGAAACGGGTGAGAATATGGAACGGAACCTGAATGAAACCACCTACCAGCTTTTAAAGCAGGATATCATGTCCTTTGCCTTAGCGCCGGGGGAGGCCATATCGGCCGCGAAGGTGGCGAGCCGCTACGGGGTCAGCCGTACTCCCGCCCGGGAGGCCATTGTAAAGCTGGAAAAGGAAGGACTGGTGGACATCTATCCCCAGTCCAAAACCCTGGTGTCCAGAATCAATCTGTCCAGGACCAGACAGGAGTGGTATGTGCGCTATACGCTGGAAATCGGCATGGCGGAGCGCTTTATCCGGCGGGTCACCCAGGATACCATCCAGGCCATGGAGCGCAACCTCCGGCGGATGGAGCTGGCTAGGGACGAAGCAGGCAGAAGTCTTTACCTGAGCCTGGACCACGGGTTTCACGATATTATCTATGATACGGCAGAGGAGTTTCTGGCAAAGGAGATCATTCATACCCAGATTACTCATTACAACCGTCTGCGGTATCTGACGGATTTAACGCCGCCGGTGCGGGAAAAGACCATATTGGAGCACCGGCAGCTGATCAGCGCGGCCAGAAAGAAGGACGAAGGACTCTTTGAGGAATGCTTAAGAGCCCATATCGGGCGCCTGGAGCAGGACCAGCAGCTGATACAGAATCAGTATCCCGACTATTTTGAGACTGATGAGATTGAATAAACGAAGAGAAGGCTCACCGAAACCAACATTAATTTGGAACGGTGGGCCTTCTCCGATTTGTATTGATTTCTCTTAGAATCTTTAGTATATTAATATTTGGATGCGGCAGGGCCGCTTCCGAAAGGAGAATGAATATGATCCGAATTGCAGTAGACGCTATGGGAGGCGATTATGCGCCGGCAGAGATGGTAGCGGGAGCAGTGGATGCGGCCAACGACAGACCGGATATCCGGATTGCTCTGGTAGGACGCCAGGAGGAGATCCAGGCAGAGCTTTCCAAATTTATTTATCAGAAAGAGCAGATTGAAGTGGTAAACGCCGCCGAGGTCATCGCTACCGAGGAGCCGCCGGTGAACGCCATTCGCAAGAAGAAGGATTCTTCCATGGTAGTGGCTTTGAATATGGTGAAAAACGGGGAGGCCGACGCCTTTGTATCGGCGGGCAGTTCCGGCGCTATTTTGGTAGGAGGCCAGGTGATCGTAGGAAGGATTAAGGGCGTGGAGCGTCCTCCGCTGGCCCCCCTGATTCCCACGGAAAAGGGCGTTTCCATCTTGATTGACTGCGGAGCCAACGTGGACGCCAGGCCTTCTCATTTGGTACAGTTTGCCCGGATGGGATCCATCTATATGGAACATGTGGTGGGGATTAAGAATCCAAGGGTAGCCATTGTCAACATCGGCGCCGAGGAGGAAAAGGGCAATGCCCTGGTGAAGGAGACCTTCCCGCTGTTAAAGGAATGCCCGGACATCAACTTTATCGGAAGCATTGAGGCCAGAGAGATTCCCCACGGAGGGGCGGACGTAATCGTCTGTGAGGCCTTTGTTGGAAATGTGATTTTAAAGCTGTATGAGGGAGTGGGAGCCACTTTGCTTGGCATGGTCAAGAAAGGCATGATGAGCGATTTGCGCAGCAAGATTGGAGCCCTTCTGGTAAAGCCGGCGCTGAAGAGAACCTTGAAGTCCTTTGACGCCAGCCAGTATGGAGGAGCGCCTCTCTTGGGACTGAAGGGCCTGGTGGTGAAGACCCACGGCAATTCCAAGCGCCTGGAGGTACACAATTCCATTATCCAGTGCGTGACTTTTAAGGAACAGCAGATTAACGAGAAAATCCGGGCCAGTCTGGGTACGGAGTAAAAGGAGCGTTTGCATTTAAGATGGAATTTCAGAAGCTGCAGAAAATTATCGGGGATGTGCTGGAGGTTGACCCGGAGGAGATCGGGCCGGAAACGGCTTTTGTGGAAGATCTGGGGGCCGATTCCCTGGATATTTTCCAGATTGTGATGGAAATTGAGGAGGAGTTTGGAATCCGGATTCCCGGCCAGGCGGTCCGGCAGATTCTCACGGTAAAGGATGCGGCGGAGCAAATCCGGCAGACGGTGAGCCAGTAAAGAGAAAACCATCATAAATATACAAAGTACTAGGCTCGAAAAGACCTCACCAAGTACTTTGATGTATCGCACGTAAGCGCCCAAAGGACGGGCGCTAAGTGCTCGTAACTAAGTGGAGCTGTAGTCCTGCAGCTCCTTTTCAATCGTCAGGTATTTGTTAAGGAGGAATCTATGAATCGAAAGTTACAGGAATTAGAGGAGAAAATCGGCTACCAGTTTCGGAACAGGCAGCTGTTTAAGCAGGCATTGACCCACAGTTCCTATGCCAACGAGCACCGGTTGGATCACAACAGCTGCAACGAGCGCCTGGAATTTCTGGGAGATGCGGTGTTAGAGCTTTCCAGCAGCGAGTTTTTGTATAAGAAGTATCAGAATTTACCGGAAGGTGATTTGACGAAGACCAGAGCCAGCATCGTGTGCGAGCCGACCCTGGCTCTCTGCGCAGGGGAGTTAAGCCTTGGCGAATACCTGCTGCTGGGAAAGGGAGAGGAGGCCAGCGGAGGGAGAAACCGCAATTCCGTGGTATCCGACGCTATGGAGGCATTAATCGGCGCAATCTATCTGGACGGTGGTTTTGCTAGCGCAAAAGAGTTTGTGGAGCGCTTCATTCTCAACGATGTGGAACACAAAAAGCTCTTTTATGATAGCAAGACTATCTTGCAGGAGATGGTTCAGAGCCGGGATGAAGGGAATTTGACCTACGAGCTTTTAAAGGAAGAAGGACCGGACCACAACAAGTCCTTTGAGGTCTGCGCCAAAATCGGCGGCGTGGAAGCGGGCCGGGGAACGGGCAGGACGAAGAAGGCGGCGGAGCAGATGGCGGCCTACCATGTGCTCTTAAAGTTAAAAAAGGATGAAAACGAATCCGCTGAAAAAGAAGGTGAGCCATGTATCTAAAGAGTATCGAGATTCAGGGCTTTAAGTCCTTTGCCAATAAAATCGTTTTTGAGTTTCACAACGGAATCACCGGAATCGTGGGTCCCAACGGAAGCGGAAAGAGCAACGTAGCGGATGCGGTGCGCTGGGTGCTGGGCGAACAGCGGATTAAGCAGTTAAGAGGGGCTAGCATGCAGGATGTGATTTTTTCCGGTACGGAGCTGCGCAAGCCCCAGGGCTTCGCTTATGTAGCCATTACCCTGGACAATTCCGACCATCAGCTGGCCATCGACTATGATCAGGTGACGGTTTCCAGGCGGCTGTACCGCTCCGGCGAGAGCGAGTACATGATTAACGGGAGCGCCTGCCGGCTGAAGGATATCAACGAGCTTTTCTATGATACGGGAATCGGAAAAGAGGGCTATTCCATCATCGGTCAGGGACAGATTGACAAGATTTTAAGCGGAAAGCCGGAGGAGCGCAGAGAGCTTTTCGACGAAGCGGCGGGAATTGTAAAATTTAAGCGCCGCAAGGCCATCGCCCAGAAGAAGCTGGAGGACGAGGAGGCCAACCTGGTCCGCGTCCGGGATATCCTGGCGGAGCTGGAAAAGCAGGTGGGGCCTCTGGAACGGCAGTCCAAGGCGGCCAGAGAGTACCTCAAATTGAAGGAGCAGCTGAAAATCTGCGACGCCAACCAGTTTTTGATGGAAAACGGACAGATTCGGGAACAGCTGGCCCAGACGGAGGAGAAAAAGAAGATTCTTACAGAAGATTTGGAAACCTCCAAGGGTCAGGAGGAAGAGTTAAAGAGAGAGTACGATCGCTTGGAGGAAAAAATCTCCAAAACGGAGGGGGAGATATCGTTCGGCCGGGAGGCCCTAAACCAGGAGACGGTTTTAAAGGGAAACCTGGAGGGCAGAATTAACGTACTGAAAGAACAGATTCACACGGAGGAAATCAACCAGGAGCATCTGGAAAGCCGCAGGCAGGCCATCTGCTCCGATTTGGAGACAAGAGAAGGGCAGCTTCGGGATTATGGGGCCCAGAGAGGGGAACTGGAAGTTCAGGGGGCTCAGGTGGCGGACCGGAACGAGGAGGCCAGGAAAAGGCTGGAGAGCCGGGATGTGGCCATCCGTCTGCTGGAGCAGCAGACCCAGGAGGAGAAGAGCCAGATTATCGGCGCCCTCAATGAGAAGGCGGGCTTGAACGCCAGGCAGCAGCGCTATGAAGCTATGCTGGAGCAGGTGAACCTGCGGCGCAGCGAGGTGAGCCAGAAGCTGTTGAAATACAAAAGCGACGAGTCCGTTCAGGAAGAACAAATCCAGAAGGAGCAGGCCGCCCTGTCCGAGGTGGAGGAGAACCTGAAGGAAACCCGGACTGCCATCACTCAGACGGAAACAGAGCTGGCAGCCGGTGAGGAGGAGCAGAGACGGCTGAACGTGCGTTTGAACCACATTCAGCAGGAGTACCACACCTCCTATACCAAGCTGGAATCCCTGCGCAATCTGGCGGAGCGGTACGAGGGCTACGGCGGCAGCATCCGCCGGGTGATGGAGGTCCGGGACCGGATTCACGGGATTCACGGCGTGGTGGCGGACCTGATTGCGGTGGAGCAGAAGTACGAGACGGCCATTGAAACCGCCCTTGGGGGAAGCATCCAGAATATCGTGACGGACTCCGAGGAGACGGCCAAGCGTCTGATTGAGTATCTGAAAAAGAACCGTTACGGCAGAGCTACCTTCCTTCCCCTGACCAGTGTGAAAAACCGCCAGGGCTTCCAGCAGAAGGAAGTGTTAAAGGAACCGGGGGTTTTGGGCCTGGCCAGCCAGCTGGTTGAGACAAAGGATATTTATCGGGAATTAATCGGCCATCTTCTGGGCCGGGTGGTGGTGGCCGATACCATCGATCATGCCATTGCCCTGGCGAGAAAATACCGCTACAGCCTGCGCATCGTTACCCTGGAGGGCGAGCTCTTAAGCGCCGGCGGCTCCATGACGGGCGGTGCCTTTAAGAACAGCAGCAATCTGCTGGGCCGCCGCAGGGAGCTGGAAGAGCTGGAGGAAGCCTGCAAAAAGGCCATCGGTCAGGTGGAGCAGGTCCAGAAGGAAATCCATATGCGGGAGGAGCTTCAGCGGGAGTTAAAGGAGCAGCTGGAAGCACAGAGAGGGAAGCTTCAGAAGCTGACCTTGGAGGAAAATACCATTCAGCTGAACATTTCCCGCCTGGAGGATAAGAAGCAGGAAATCGCCGGCTCCTATGAGGATTTGTCCCTGGAGCACGGACAGCTGGAGGAGCAGGTCCGGGATATTTCAAACAGCAGGAAACAGCTGGAGGAGGAGATGGGCGCCCTGGAGGAAAAGAGCGCTCTGCTGACCAGGAAGACCGAAGAGCAGGATATCCGCCTGGAGGAGGAAAAGAGGCTCAGAGGGGAAGAAGCGGACGAGCTTTCCAAGGTCCAGCTGGAAATGGCCGGCTTAAAGCAGAAGCTGGATTTCCTTCAGGAAAATGAAAACCGGGTAAAAAGCGAAATCCGGCGTCTGAAGGAGGAGTTTGCCGGTCTGGATACGGGAAAAGAGAGTTCGGAGAGAGCCGTTTGGGAGCGCCGGACGGAAATCGGCCGGATGGAAGAAGAAATCCGGTCCGCCGTTCTCCGGATGGGAGAATTGGAAAAGGAGATTGCCGGAAAAGCTCAGGAGAAAGAGGAAATGGCAAAGCAGCAGAAGGGCTTTTTTGCCAGACGGGAAGAAATCTCCGCCAGGCTTTCCGCTTTGGACAAGGATTTGTTCCGCATCCAGGCACAGGAGGAAAAGCTGGAGGAACGGCTGGAACAGTCTGCCTCCTATATGTGGAGCGAGTATGAGCTGACTTTTTCCACGGCCCAGGAGCTTCGCAGTCCGGAATACGATTCCCTGCCGGAGCTGAAGCGGCAGATTGACGGGTTAAAGGGCAGCATCAAGGCCCTGGGAAACGTGAACGTCAACGCGATCGAGGACTACCGGGAGGTGTCGGAGCGGTACGAGTTTATGAAGACCCAGCACGAGGATTTGACGGCTGCCAGAGCGGAGCTGGAGAAGATTATTCTGGAGCTGGATTCCGGCATGCGCCGCCAGTTTTCCGAGAAGTTTGGCCAGATTCAGGCAGAGTTTGACAAGGTGTTTAAGGAGCTGTTCGGCGGAGGCCGGGGAACCCTGGAGCTGATGGAAGGGGAGGATCTTCTGGAAGCGGGTATTCAGATTATTGCCCAGCCTCCGGGCAAGAAGCTGCAGAATATGATGCAGCTCTCCGGAGGAGAAAAGGCCCTGACCGCCATTTCCCTGCTCTTCGCCATCCAGAACCTGAAGCCCTCCCCATTTTGTCTGCTGGATGAGATTGAGGCGGCTTTGGACGATTCCAATGTGGACCGTTTCGCGGGATATCTGCACAAGCTGACGAAGAACACCCAGTTTATCGTCATCACCCACCGGAGAGGGACTATGGTTTCCGCCGACCGCCTCTACGGAATCACCATGCAGGAGAAGGGCGTGTCCACTCTGGTTTCCGTAAACCTGATCGAAGCGGAACTGGACAAGTAATTGACAGGTGTGCTATGATATGATAGACGTCAGGAATGATTCAGGAGGAGAATATTATGGCTGAGGGAAAAAAAGGTTTTTTTGGCAGGCTGGTGGAAGGACTGTCTAAAACCAGAAGCAATATTGTATCAGGAATTGACTCCATTTTCAGCGGATTTTCCGCGATAGATGACGATTTTTACGAGGAAATCGAGGAAACCCTGATTATGGGAGATATCGGCATCCAGACCACCATGTCCATTGTGGAGGATCTGCGAAAGAAGGTGAAGGAGCAGCATATTAAGGAGCCGGAGGAATGCAAGGAGCTTCTGATCGCCAGCATCAAGGAACAGATGGACCTGGGAGAGAATGCCTATGAGTTTGAACACAGAAAATCCGTGGTCCTGGTAATCGGCGTCAACGGCGTGGGTAAGACCACCTCCGTTGGTAAGCTGGCGGGCCAGCTGAAGGACAGCGGACATAAGGTTATGCTGGCTGCGGCAGACACTTTCCGGGCGGCGGCTATCGAGCAGCTGACCGAATGGGCCAACCGGGCCGGAGTGGAGATTATCGCCCAGCAGGAAGGTTCGGATCCGGCGGCGGTTATCTATGACGCGGTGGCGGCAGCTAAGTCCCGCAAGGCCGATGTGCTGATCTGCGATACCGCGGGACGGCTTCACAATAAAAAGAATCTCATGGAGGAGCTGCGGAAAATCAACCGAATCATTGACAAGGAGTATCCGGAGGCCTACCGGGAGACTCTGGTGGTTCTGGACGGAACGACCGGTCAGAACGCGCTTGCCCAGGCCAGACAGTTTATGGAGGTGGCGGATATTACCGGCATCATTTTGACCAAGCTGGACGGTACGGCAAAGGGCGGCATTGCGGTGGCTATTCAGTCGGAGCTGGGAATTCCGGTCAAATATATCGGCATCGGCGAAAAAATTGATGACTTGCAGAAGTTCAACGCCAACGACTTTGTTAACGCGCTGTTCCATGTGCAGAAATAGACATCAGCTTTCCAAAAGAGAACATCATCAGGCAACGAAATCGAAGAAAAGAAGGTAGGAAGACATGGAAGAATTAACACTGGAGAAATTTGAGGAAGCATCGGAAATCGTCAAGGAAGTAACCCTGGAGACAAAACTGGTTTACAGCGAGTATTTTTCCGCCCAGACGGGAAACAAGGTTTACTTTAAGCCGGAGAATATGCAGTACACCGGGGCTTATAAGGTGAGAGGCGCTTACTATAAGATCAGCACTTTAAGCGGGGAGGAGCGGGAGAGAGGACTGATTACCGCCTCCGCGGGCAATCATGCCCAGGGCGTGGCCTATGCGGCCAAACTGGCCGGCGTGAAGGCTGTGGTGGTGATGCCCACCACCACGCCTCTGATGAAGGTGAACCGCACCAAAAGTTACGGGGCGGAGGTGATATTGGCCGGAGACGTATTTGACGAGGCCTGCGACTACGCTTACAAGCTGGCGGACGAGAAGGGATACACCTTCGTCCATCCCTTTGACGATTTGGAGGTGGCCACCGGACAGGGAACCATCGCCATGGAGATTATCAAAGAACTTCCTACCGTAGATTATATTCTGGTCCCCATCGGCGGAGGCGGCCTGTGTACCGGAGTCTCTACCCTGGCTAAATTCTTAAATCCCAAAATTAAGATCATCGGCGTGGAGCCGGCAGGAGCCAACTGCATGCAGGAGTCCCTGCGCCAGGGGCATGTGGTGACCCTTTCGGATGTAAATACCATAGCTGACGGCACAGCGGTGAAGCGTCCTGGAGAAAAGCTGTTTCCATATATTCAGCAGAATGTGGACGATATTATTACCATTGAGGACAGTGAGCTGATTGTAGCATTCCTGGATATGGTAGAGAACCATAAGATGATTGTGGAGAACTCAGGCCTTCTGACGGTAGCGGCCTTAAAGCATATGAACGTTCAGAAGAAGAAGATCGTCTCTATTTTAAGCGGCGGAAACATGGATGTGATTACCATGTCTTCCATTGTTCAGCATGGACTGATTCAGAGAGACCGGGTATTTACGGTTTCCGTACTGCTGCCGGATAAGCCCGGAGAGCTGGCCAAGATCGCGGAACTTCTGGCCAAGGAGCAGGGCAATATTATCAAGCTGGAGCACAACCAGTTTATCAGCATCAACCGGAATGCAGCGGTGGAACTGCGGATTACTATGGAGGCGTTTGGAACCGAGCATAAGAATCAGATTGTGGCGGCTCTGACTAACGCGGGTTATCGTCCCAAGTTGGTAAAATTTAAAGGAACTTTCAGTGAACTGTAAAATTGACGGGCCCTGCGTATTTTTGCGGGGCCTGTAATTCATGGATCATTGTTCAGGGCTTCTGAACCGTTCGATTTACAGGGGGTTTTAGGTGAGTGTGATGAAAAAAATTCAGTGGAAAAGTCCGGTCTGGAATAATCTTTTGTACTTTGTGAAATGGTCGCTGATTTCAGCGGCCCTGGGGACAGTGGGCGGCTTCTTTGGAAGCCTCTTCTCCCTTGGAATTACCTGGGCTACGGGGCTGCGTCAGAACGTACCCCAGGTTTTATTTCTTATGCCTTTAAGCGGTTTGGCCATCGTATGGCTTTATCATGTGTTTCATCAGGAGAAAAACAGGGGAACGGATATGGTCATAGACTCGATTTCGTCCAATGAAAAGGTGACGGGCATTACGGGACCTCTGATTTTTGCATCTACTATTTTGACTCATCTGGTGGGCGGCTCTTCCGGACGGGAGGGGGCGGCTCTTCAGTTGGGAGGCAGTATTGGAAGCGTTCTGGGAAGAGTGCTGAAATTGGATGAGAAGGACTTGAAAATCGCTACCATGTGCGGGATGAGCGCTGTTTTCTCGGCATTATTTGGGACACCCATTGCCGCGGGCGTTTTTTCACTGGAGGTGGTAAGCATAGGAGTACTCTACTATGCAGCTATGGTCCCCTGCTTATTTTCCGCATATATCGGGCAGGCGGTAGCGGGAGCGTTTAATATTCCCCCGGAAAATTATCCAATTACCCAAGTGCCTCCTGTCAGCTTTCAGAGCGTAGGTATTGCCGTTCTTCTGGGAGCCTTATGCGCTTTGGTCAGTATGGCCTTCTGCATTATTCTGCACCAGGCCAGCCACCTCTACCGGCAGTATTTTCAAAACGCTTACATACGAGTGCTGGCAGGAAGCGCCTTATTTATTGTACTGACTCTGGCGGTGGGAACTGACGATTATCTGGGAAGCGGAATCGTGCTGATGGAGCGGGCAGTGGAAGGGCAGGCCCGTATGGAGGCCTTTCTGCTGAAGATGATTTTTACGGCAATTGCTCTGGGAGCCGGTTTTAAGGGGGGAGAAATTGTGCCTACCCTGTGCGTGGGGGCTACCTTTGGCTGTGCGGTGGGAAATCTTCTGGGCTTTTACCCGCCTCTTTGCGCAGCCTGCGGCATGGCGGCCCTCTTCGTAGGCGTTACCAACTGTCCTATTACATCCCTGATTATTGCTTTGGAGCTGTTTGGATACAGTGGTATGGAGTATTTTTCTATTGTGATCGCGGTGTCCTTTGCGCTCAGCGGATATTATGGGCTGTACGCCAGCCAGAAGTTCGTCTATTCCAAAACGAAGACAGAATTTATTAACCGGAAGCCGAATCCCTGAGCTGCGGGAAGATTTTGCGGGAGGCAGATTTGTATGCTGGAATTAAAGGATTTTATGCCGATTAATTTTTTGAAGAAGGAGAAGTTTACCGGAAGCTCTAAGGGGATGCGTTTCCGTATGGAGAAACGGGAGCAGGAGGGGGAGGAGATGGCCCTGGCTGTGACGGTTTGGCCGGAGCCCTACGGTTATGACGCGACGCCAAAGGAGGAGCGGGAGGAGAAACTGTTTTCCTTTGACTCCGACGGTATTGCCCAGGGCGTCAGCTGGATTAATGAACGGCTGGAAACAGAGGCGGACCGTTGGAGAAAGGCGAATGAAAGCTGGAGGTAGCTGTTTCCGCAACATTTAAAATGGAGGAATGAGGATGCAGACGACAAAGGAACTGCCGGCCTGCCCGGTGGAAACTACTTTGATGTTAATTGGCGATAAATGGAAGGTTTTGATTCTGCGGGACTTGATGCCCGGCACAAAGCGTTTCGGGGAATTGAAAAAATCTGTCGGGAACGTCTCCCAAAAGGTATTGACTTCTCAGCTGCGGGATATGGAGGCCAACGGCCTTGTAACCCGCCAGGTTTACGCGGAGGTGCCGCCAAGAGTGGAGTACATCTGACGGACCTGGGCAGGAGCCTGAAGCCGATTCTGGACGCCATGTGGACCTGGGGGGAGGAGTATAAGGAGAGGAATGGGTGAGGGGTAGAAGAATTCCGACAGAGAGTACATGCTTTTACTGAGATATCATTTATAAAAATTTTCAAAATTCACTTGAATTTTCCAAAAAATGTGATATGATAATAACAGTCTTGCAGATGTAGTTCATCGGTAGAATATCAGCTTCCCAAGCTGAGGAGGCGGGTTCGATTCCCGTCATCTGCTTACCTGTTAAAGTAGCCGGAGCCTTGATTTTACAAGGTATCCGGCTTTTTTAATGTGATATTTTTCCAACTGCGGCGTTTTTTTTAAAATCACAGGCTGAGTTTCCGGTTGCGATGCAGAATCCATAAAGAGAGGATCCCGGCTAACAGCGCGGAACAGGGAAAGTTCAGCCAAAGCCCGGTAAGGCCCATGGGCCAGAGGACTACGATGACCAGCACAGGCAGTACAAGGGCGACAGACAAGGAAATCATGGCAGCGAACCCCGGACGCTCGATGGCAGACATAAAGCTTTGGGTGGCAAAGGAAAGCCAGCGGGTGATATAGGTCATTGCAAAGAGACTGAGGGCAGGCAGAGCCATTTCATAGAGTCCGGAATCGGCGGAGCTGATGAAAAGCCGGGCAACCGGGCCAGGGAAGAAGAATAGTACGGCAGCTAGGGTCAGGGATAAAAGAGCGCTGGCACCGTAGCAGCGTTTTTCAATAGCGGTAACTCTTTTGTAATTGCCGGCGCCCCAGTTATATCCCACTGCCGGCTGCAGGGAGTCGCACATACCGTATAGAAGAGGCTGGATAAAACCATCGGCATACATTAAAATTCCGTAGACAGAGACCGCCGCAGGGCCGCCCATGCGCAGAAGAATCATATTCATTAAGATCGAGGTAATCCTTCCGGCAATATTGTTCAAAAAGTTGGGACTGCCGCAGAGCACGATGCGCTTGATGAGCGCAGTGTGAAATCTTGGACGGCAAAATTTCAGGGTTAGTTTTCCGCGGAAAAAGGGATAAAATGCGATCAGGGAAGTTATCATCATTCCTGAGCAGGTAGCGGCAGCTGCTGCCCAGATTCCAAAGCGAAATACAAAAAGGAACACAAATTCCAATAAACCGCTTAAAACGGACATAAAAATATTCAGTACCATACTGGTGCGGATTTGTCCGCAGATGCGCAGAAAATTGTCTACTGCGAAAATGATGGTAGTTAAAGGAGAGCAGATGGCATAAACCCGAAGATAAGCGGCGGCCATTCGGGCCAGTTCTCCCTCGGCTCCCATCAGACGCAGGAGCGTAGGCGCAGCCAGAAAAAGAACGGAGCCAAACAGGATCCCTGCCCCTACGATCATCAGACAGGCGCAGGTGAAAATATTGCAGGCTTCCTCTTCGTTTTTCTCGCCCAGCCGGATGGAAATGGGGACGGAGGAGCCTACGCCGATCAAATCAGCCAGGGCGAAGTTGATGATAACCAGAGGCATGGCGAAATTTAACGCGGCAAAGGCAGTATCTCCCAGAATCTGCCCTACTAAAATTCCGTCAATCAGCTGATAAAGGGCAGAAGCCAGCATCCCGATCGATCCGGGGATGGCAGCGATAAAAAACAGCTTGGTGGGATGGGTTTTTGTAAAAAGAACCTTGGAATCCATAAAACCGTATCCTTTCAAAGTAGTTAAGATTGATTTTCACAGAAAACCAGTATAAACTATAGGGTAGCCCCATAGTCAAGAGGAGAAAAAAGTTGAAAAGAAAAGACGAAAATCTCTATACCACAGGAGCATTTGCGAAATATTTTGGAATTAAAAAGGATACCTTGTTTTATTACGATGAAATTGGCCTTTTTTCACCTGCGTTTATTGGAGAGAACGGTTACCGCTATTATACGGCCTCCCAGATTTCACCTTTTGGGACACTGCTGGCGCTGAGAGAGATGAATGTACCTTTGTGCCAGGTTCGGGAATATTTTGAGGAGCCTTCCATTGAAAAATTGGAGATTATGGCCGCTCGCCAGATGGAACAGCTGGAGGAGGAAATCAGGAGAAGAAAAGAGATTTACAGCATTTTTAAACGAATTCTTCAGGAGACGGAGGAAGGGAAGAATGCAGGAACGGACACGGCAGTCATCCGAAGGCTTCCGCCGGAGCGATTTATTTACAGCAGAGCCGATCCGGACGGAAAAGGGATTGACGTTCATCAATGGTGGGACGCCTATGGAGATTTTGTGCGTGAGAAAAAAATCAGGGGAGCAGTGTCCGTGGGTTCCCTGATTTCGAAGGAGAACCTGGAAAAGGGAAAGTTTGACCGGGTTGACCGCCTTTTTACGTCGGATAAAAGAAAAGGAAGCCTGCGCCCGGGAGGGGAGTACGCAGTTTACTATGTAAAAGGGCCGTATGAATCTTTAGCAGAAAGCTATCCCAGGCTTTTGGAAGAGATACGAAGGCAGGGATACCGGCTGGATGGGGATGTTTATGAGGAATATCTGATTTCGGAGCTTACCGGTGAAAGACCGGAACAATACGTAAGCCGCCTGACGGTGAAGGTATGCCCTGAAAAATGAGAACGGTTGAAATAACCGGCGGGCTTTTTTTAATGACAGAATGTCGTGTCATGAGTTATAATGAGAGGGAACGTGATCAATGCCTCCAGGCAGGAAAGGGAGAATCTGAGAAAATGAAAGAAATACTGGAGGTCCGGGGCGATTTTCAGATGCGCCAGCTGGACTTAGACGACCTGGAACAGTTTAACGCCCTGCTGCGGTACGCCTTTCAGGTGACTACAGACGAGCTTTTAAAAACCGGCTGGGAGGAGGACGAAATCATGTACGCTAAGATGCCGGTGTTAAAAGCATCCTATGTACTGGGCTGGTTCTATCATGAGAAGCTGGCCTCCATGATTGTGGTCTACCCCATGCAGGTGAATATACAAGATGAGATTATGGAGATGGGAGGGGTCACCGGCGTGGCCACTTATCCGGAATATGTGGGCAGAGGCCTGATCGGAGCGCTCATTGAGCGGGTGATTGCCCATATGAAGGAGGAGGGGCAGATCATGTCCTTTCTTTATCCCTACTTTATTCCTCTTTACCGGAAGTTCGGCTGGGAAATCGTATCCGATAAGATTACCTTTACCATCAAGGACTCCCAGCTTCCCAAGGCTGTGCCTGTTCCTGGAATGGTGGAACGGGTGGATTTGGACAGCGGGGATTTGAAAAACGTTTATGAATACTTTGCGGCTCAAACCCACGGAGCATTAATCCGCCACGACCTGGAATGGGAGGAGTACTGGCGCTGGGACAACGACGATATGATCGCCGCTATCTATTACAATGAAAGGCATAAGCCTCTTGGCTATGTCGTTTACTATTTGAAAAATGAGATTTTCCATGTAAAAGAAATCGTATCCTTGAACAGCGAAGCCAGACACGGAATCTGGAATTACATCAGTGCTCACAAATCTATGCTGAACACGGTGGTGGGCTTTAATTATTCCGGAGAGCCTATGGCTTTCCTTTTTGAGGACAGCGAGATGGTGGAGAATATTGAACCATATATTATGGCCAGAATTGTGGATGCAGAGGAGTTTTTTCTGGAGTATCCCTTTCCGCTGCAGCCGGATTTTAAAATTCATTTCCGGATTCACGATGAACACGCCCCCTGGAATGACGGAGATTTCGCGGTGTGGTGGGAGGATGGAAAGACCTGTTGCAGACGGGTGGAGGAGGCTCCGGATGTGAATCTGGTGGAGCTGAATATCCGGACTCTGACTGCTATGATGCTGGGGTATAAGCGGCCTTCCTACCTTTATGAACATGAGTATCTGAAGACGGAATATTATATGCTCCAGATTCTGGAGCGGTTGATTCCGGTAGGAAAGCCCTGCTTTTCCGATAACTTTTAAATAGGCTGTTGTCGGAATTACTGCCAAAAAGGAACGTATGTTCGATGAAAATAGAAAAACCGCTTGCCAAACAGGCCGTCCGTTGTGTATAATATCCAAAGTTACTGCTGTGCGCAGGCGGTGGACAGGAAATTGTTTGGAGGGAAGTTAAATTAATGGGTAAGATACAGTACAATGCAGACAGCATCACCGTTCTGGAAGGGCTGGAAGCGGTCCGCAAGCGGCCTGGAATGTACATCGGAAGCGTAGGTACAAAAGGCCTCAACCATCTGATCTATGAGATTGTGGATAATTCCGTGGATGAACATCTGGCCGGCTACTGCAGCGAAATCCGGGTGACCCTGGAAGCGGACGGTTCCTGTACGGTGCGGGACAATGGACGGGGTATTCCGGTGGAGATGCATAAGAAGGGCGTTTCCGCAGAGCGGGTTGTGCTGGCAACCCTCCATGCAGGAGGAAAATTTGACAACGAAGCGTATAAAACCAGCGGAGGACTTCACGGCGTAGGCTCCTCTGTGGTAAACGCTCTTTCCAGCCATATGGACGTGAAGGTATACCGGGATGGAAAGATTCACCATGACGCCTATGAAAGAGGCGTTCCGGTCATCGAGTTAAAAGACGGTCTTCTTCCGGTGATTGGACGGACGAAAGAGACGGGAACGCAGATTAATTTCATGCCAGATGACGAGATTTTTGAAAGGACCCGTTTCAAGGCGGACTGGCTGAAAAGCCGCCTTCATGAGACGGCCTACTTAAATCCTAATCTGACCATCTATTACGCCAACCGCAGGTCGGGGGAGGAGGAAGAGATTGCCTACCATGAACCTGACGGCCTCGTTGCTTATGTAAAAGAACTGAATTCCGGAAAAACGGCAGTCCATGAGCCGATCTATGTGAAAGGCTGCGTGGACCGGGTGGAGGTGGAGATTGCCTTCCAGTTTGTGGACACCTTTGAGGAGAATATCCTAGGCTTCTGCAACAACATTTTTACCCAGGAAGGGGGTACCCATCTGGCGGGATTTAAGACCAGGTTCACGGCATTAATCAACAGTTATGCCAGGGAACTTGGAATTCTGAAGGAGAAGGACAGCAACTTTACCGGCGCGGATACCAGAAACGGCATGACGGCCATTGTGGCGGTGAAGCACCCGGACCCCATTTTCGAGGGACAGACCAAGACGAAGCTTGCCAGCGCCGACGCCACCAAGGCGGTATTTACCGTAACCGGGGAGGAGCTGCCCCGCTATTTTGACCGCAATCTGGAAACCTTAAAGGGGATTATCGGCTGCGCGGAGAAGTCCGCGAAAATCCGCCGGGCGGAGGAGAAGGCCAAGACCAATATGCTCTCCAAGTCCAAGTTTTCCTTTGACAGCAACGGAAAGCTGGCCAACTGCGAGAGCCGGGACCCGGAGAAATGCGAGATTTTTATTGTAGAGGGAGATTCTGCCGGAGGTTCTGCCAAGACGGCCAGAAATCGCCAGTATCAGGCTATTCTGCCCATCCGGGGAAAAATCCTGAACGTGGAAAAGGCCTCCATCGACAAGGTCCTGGCAAACGCGGAGATCAAGACGATGATTAATTCCTTCGGCTGTGGTTTTTCGGAGGGATATGGAAATGATTTCGATTTGAGCAAGCTGCGCTACAATAAGATTATCCTCATGACCGATGCGGATGTGGACGGAAGCCATATTGACACGCTGCTTCTGACCTTTTTATACCGCTTTATGCCGGAACTGATTTACAACGGCCATGTTTACATTGCTATGCCGCCCCTCTTTAAGGTTATCCCTAAGCGGGGGGAGGAGCAGTATCTGTACGATGAGAAGGAGCTGGAGAAATACCGGAAAACCCATACCGGTGAATTTACCCTTCAGCGCTACAAAGGTCTGGGTGAAATGGACGCCTCCCAGTTGTGGGAGACCACCCTGGACCCGGAGCGCCGTGTTCTAAAACAGGTGGAAATCGAGGATGCCCGCATGGCATCGGAGATTACGGAGATGCTCATGGGAAGCGAAGTAGGACCCAGGCGGGAGTTCATCTACCAGCATGCCGACGAGGCAGAGATTGATGCGTAAACAGGAGCAGGAGAGAAACATGGCAGAAAAGATATTGAAAACCGAATACAGCGAGGAGATGCAGCGCAGCTACATGAATTACTCCATGAGCGTCATCACCGCCAGAGCCATTCCGGATGCCAGGGACGGCTTAAAGCCGGTGCAGCGCCGTGTGCTTTATGATATGAGCGAGCTGCGCCTGGGGCATGACAAGCCTCACCGGAAATCCGCCCGTATTGTAGGCGATACCATGGGTAAATACCATCCCCATGGAGACAGTTCGATCTATGAAACCCTGGTGGTGATGAGCCAGGATTTCAAGAAAGGGATGGCTCTGGTGGACGGCCACGGAAATTTTGGCTCCATCGAAGGGGACGGAGCCGCGGCTATGCGTTATACGGAGGCGCGCCTTCAGAAGTTTGCGGAGGAGGTTTACTTAAAGGACCTGGACAAGACCGTCAATTTCGTGCCCAACTATGACGAGACGGAGAAGGAACCGGAGGTTCTGCCGGTACGGGTGCCAAACCTTCTGATTAACGGAGCGGAGGGAATCGCCGTCGGCATGAGCACCAGTATTCCGCCGCATAATCTGGGGGAGGTTGTGGACGCGGTGACGGCTTATATCGACCGGCCGGAAATCACAACTCAGGAATTGATGGAGTATTTGCCAGGTCCGGATTTTCCAACCGGGGGCATTATTGCCAATCAGAAGGACCTTCCTTCCATTTATGAAACCGGAGTGGGGAAGCTGAAGCTTCGGGGCAAGATGGAGGTAGAGCTGGGAAAACGGAAATCGGATAAAGACAAGCTGGTAATTACCCAGATTCCATATACCATGATCGGCGCGGGCATTAATAAGTTTTTAACGGATGTGGCGGAGCTGGTGGAGTCTAAAAAGCTGACGGATGTGGTGGATATTTCCAACCAGTCCGGCAAGGAAGGAATCCGCATTGTGCTGGAGCTGCGCAAGGATGCGGACATTGAAAAAATCCGCAATATTCTCTACAAGAAGACGAAGCTGGAGGATACCTATGGCGTCAACATGCTGGCTATCGTAAACGGACGGCCGGAGACGCTGAATTTAAGAGGGATCCTTAAAAACTTTATGGACTTCCAGTATGAGAATACGGAGCGGAAATACAAGGTATTACTGGAAAAAGAACTGGAGAAAAAGGAAGTTCAGGAGGGCCTGATCGCCGCCTGTGACTGCATCGACCTGATTATCGCTATCCTCCGGGGGGCAAAGAATTTAAAAGACGCCAAAGCCTGCCTGATGGAAGGAGACGTCAGCAAAATCCGGTTCCGTGTTCCCGGTTTTGAAGAGGACGCCAGAAAACTCCATTTTACGGAGCGTCAGGCTACGGCCATCCTGGAGATGCGTCTTTACCGCCTGATTGGCCTGGAGATTCTGGCTTTGGAAAAGGAGCATAAAGAGACTTTAAAGAAAATCAAACGGTATCAGGAAATTTTAGGCAGCCGTCAGACGATGAACCAGGTGATTAAGGAAGACCTGGCGGCCATTAAGGCAGAATTTGCCGTTCCCAGAAAAACCCTGATTGAAGATGGAGCGGAAGCGGTTTACGATGAGACGGCGGTAGAGGTTCAGGAGGTGGTCTTTGTGATGGACCGCTTCGGCTACTGTAAGCTGTTGGATAAGAATATTTACGAACGAAATCAGGAAACCGTAGATTCGGAACAGAAACATGTAGTCCGGTGTATGAATACCGATAAAATCTGCATGTTCACCGATCAGGGCAATCTCTATCAGCTGAAGGTGATGGAAGTGCCTGCCGGCAAGCTTCGCGATAAAGGAACACCCATTGAGAATCTCAGCCGTTTTGATGGAACAAAGGAAGAGATTGTTTATCTGACCAGTGCTCAGGCGATGAAAGGCCAGACTCTGGTATTTGCTACGAAAATGGCTATGGTAAAACAGGTTCCTGCCCAGGAATTTGAGACCAACAACCGCCTGGTAGCTGCTACCAAGCTTCAGGAGGAAGACAAGCTGCTGTCGGTAACCCCTGTTCAGGGAGAAACGGAAGTAGTGCTTCAGACTACGGGAGGCGTATTCCTGAGGTTTGCGCTGCAGGAAATATCACTCCTGAAAAAGAATTCCCGGGGTGTCCGGGGCATAAAGCTGGCCCGTGGAGAGGAGCTGGAGGCTCTCTATCTGCTGGGAGAAAATACAATTGCCGAGTATAAAGGAAAAATGATCCACTTGAATCGTCTGAAGATTGGAAAACAGGACGGAAAGGGAAGCAAGGCGAGAGTGTAAAAATCGGTTCAGAACGACTCATCCCTGAACTGTTATAAAAAATATTAAGGAGGAATGATTGATGAGTATGGTTGACAACACCCCTACTGCCCACATTGCAGCGAAGAAAGGAGAAATTGCCGAGACAATCCTGCTGCCCGGAGATCCCCTGCGGGCTCAGTACATCGCGGAAAATTTCCTGGAGAATCCTAAGCAGTTTAATGCTACCCGCAACATGTTTGGATACACAGGAACCTATAAAGGACGTCCGGTATCGGTAATGGGTACCGGAATGGGAGCACCTTCGATCGGGATTTATTCCTATGAGCTGATTCATTTCTACGGATGCAAAAATTTGATTCGCATCGGAACGGCGGGAGCCCTCCAGACCAGCTTGAAGGTCCGGGATCTGGTATTCGCCATGGGAGCTTGCATGGAAGGCGGCTATGTACGCCTGATGAACCTGCCGGGAGACTATGCGCCGATCTGCAGCTATGAGCTTCTGGAGAAAGCGGTGTCCTTTGCCAAGGAGAAGGGCTATTCCTACCATGTAGGAAATGTGCTCAGCTCCGATTTGTTCTACACACCTTTGAAGATGGCGCCGAAGGGACTGGATTGGGCGGACATGGGCGTTTTGGCTGCGGAGATGGAGGCGGCAGCTCTTTATACGAATGCGGCGGCTGCCGGAGTAAATGCCCTGGCTATTTTGACCATTTCCAACTCCATTGTGACGGGAGAGGAGACCACCGCCGAGGAGCGGCAGACCAGTTTTACTCAGATGATGGAGGTTGCCCTGAGCCTGGCTTAATCCGGCAGGAAGCATACAATAACTGGAAAATGTCCGTATAGCAAATACAAATGTATTTTTATGACGAATCAATCTTGATTTTTTCTGCTCTTTGTTATAGGATTAGGAAAAAACTAACGATGAGGAGAATCAATTATGGATCAGAAATTGAAGGTTGGAATTTTAGGCGCTACGGGTATGGTAGGCCAGCGCTTTATCGCTTTATTGGAAAATCATCCCTGGTATCAGGTGACCACGGTGGCGGCCAGCCCCAGATCTGCCGGAAAAACCTATGAGGAGGCAGTAGGCGACCGCTGGAAGATGGCTACACCTATGCCGGATGGAGTTAAAAACCTGGTGGTGATGAATGTCAATGAGGTGGAGAAGGTAGCTGCCCAGGTAGACTTTGTATTCAGCGCTGTGGATATGACAAAGGAGGAGATCCGGGCTATCGAAGAGGCTTACGCTAAGACAGAAACTCCGGTGGTGTCCAACAACAGTGCTCACCGCTGGACGCCGGACGTTCCTATGGTAATCCCGGAGATTAATCCGGAGCACTTTGAGGTAATTGCCTCCCAGAAAAAGCGTTTGGGAACTGCCAGAGGGTTTATTGCCGTGAAGCCCAACTGTTCCATCCAAAGTTACGCGCCGGTGCTGACTGCTTGGAAGGAGTTTGAGCCTTATGAAGTGGTGGCAACCACTTACCAGGCTATTTCCGGGGCGGGAAAGACCTTTAAGGACTGGCCGGAAATGATTGGAAATATCATTCCCTACATCGGCGGCGAGGAGGAAAAGAGCGAACAGGAACCGCTGCGTCTGTGGGGCAAAGTGGAGAACGGACAGATCGTCAAGGCTCAGGAGCCGGTAATCACCTGTCAGTGTATTCGGGTGCCGGTATTAAACGGCCATACGGCGGCAGTTTTTGTAAAATTCCGCAAAAAGCCCACGAAGGAGCAGCTGATTGAAAAGATGGTAAACTTTAAGGGGCTGCCCCAGGAGTTGAAGCTTCCCAGCGCTCCGAAACAGTTTATCCAATATCTGGAGGAGGATAATCGTCCCCAGGTATCTCTGGATGTGGACTTTGAGAATGGAATGGGAATTTCCGTGGGCCGTTTGAGAAAAGATACGGTTTACGATTACAAATTTGTAGGATTATCCCATAATACGGTCAGGGGAGCCGCAGGAGGCGCTGTCCTCTGCGCTGAGCTTCTGACGGCCCAGGGATATATCCGGTAATGGAACGGTTCAGGGCGGCTCATCTTCTTGTCCGGCCCTGAACCGTTGCGTTGAAATAGAAACGGCCTGTCAGTCAGGCCTGCGAACGAGGGGGTTCAGAACAGATGTCAGTTGTTAAGGATTTATTTGGAACTATGCCGGATGGAACGGATGTAGAACGCTACACCCTGACCAATCGGAAGGGGGTATCTGCTTCCTTTATTACTCTGGGTGCGGTTTGGGTTACCATGATGGCGCCGGATCGGAAAGGTAAATTTGAAGATGTAATCTTGGGATATGACAGTGTGGAACACTACCTGACCAATCCGCCTCATCTGGGAGCGCCGATTGGGCGGAATGCTAACCGCATTGGCGGTGCGAATGTGACGATCGACGGAGTGGATTATCCTTTGGAAGCCAACAACGGCCCCAACAATCTTCACAGCGGGCCAAACTACTATCACAGCAGAATTTGGAAGGCGGAAAGCTTTGAGGAACCGGGAAAGAGCGGTGTGACCTTCTCTCTGGACAGCCCTCATATGGATCAGGGCTATCCGGGAAAGGCGAAGATTCAGGTCAGCTATATCCTTGACGAGGACAACGCTTTGAAACTGGAGTATCGTATGGTCAGTGACCGGGATACGATCGCTAATTTTACCAACCACTGCTATTTTAATCTGGCAGGTCACAAAGAGCCGGACATTTTAAAGCAGATGGTCTGGATCGATGGGGACTTTTATACGCCGGCGGACGCCGTTTCCATCCCCACCGGAGAAATCGCCCCTGTGGCTGGGACGCCTATGGACTTTACGGAGATGAAACCTATCGGAAGGGATATCGAGGAGCCCTTCCAGGCGCTGGTATTGGGAAACGGCTACGACCACAACTGGGTGCTGAACCATCCGGCCGGAGAGCTTGCACTGTCGGCCAAAGCCCTGGATCCTGACAGCGGGCGTCTGTTGGAGGTCTATACCGATCTGCCTGGCATGCAGTTTTATACCGGCAATTTCTTGTCCAGCCAGCTGCCGGGCAAGGATGGAGCCGACTACGGACGGCGCCACGCCTACTGCTTTGAGACCCAGTATTATCCGGATGCGGTACACAAAGAAAACTTCCCGTCGCCCTTCTTAAAAGCAGGGGAGGAGTACCATACCGTTACTGTTTACCGTTTCACAACAGACGGGCTATAAAGGATATGGTTTGATAAAGCGTACTTAAAATAAGTTTGGAATCTCCAGCCTGGCTATTCGGCTGGAGATTCTTTTAACAAAAAAAGAATGCCCCCTCTGCTAAAAAAAACTGTCAGAAGGCATAAAAATATCGATATATATTTCGAAAAATAATGCAAACACTCCATAAAATATAAAATTTCTTAAAAAATTATAGTAAAAATAGTAAAATATTCAACCCTTCGCCCTGTTGAAATCTGATATTATATTCAATAGAAAGGAGGGAGACGATGAAACGAAAAATCATTGAGATTGCTCCAAAGACCTGGCTGATCAGCGATTATCTGCTGGCTAACATGTTCCTGCTGGAAGGGGAGGAAAAAGCGCTGCTGATTGATACGGGTTCCGGCCTGGGACCGCTGGAAGATGAGGTTCACAAGCTGACGGACAAGCCTTTGGAGATTGTGCTGACCCATGGAGATGACGACCATATCGGCGGATGCCACCTCTTTCAGGGAATCGTAAGCAGGCTGCATCCTGC
The DNA here is from genome assembly GCA_900547035.1 of uncultured Clostridium sp. Taxonomy (GTDB): domain Bacteria; phylum Bacillota; class Clostridia; order Lachnospirales; family Lachnospiraceae; genus Enterocloster; species Enterocloster excrementigallinarum. Next base: position 93,695 of record URFM01000005.1, read on the forward strand.
GGACCGGTATATGGTCGAGGCCTTTGATCAGGAGCATGCCCGAGCCTTTGTAAAGGAATATGTCAGAACCAGAGGGCCAGTCCGCAATCCGGAGGCGACAAAGGAGGACTGGGAAGAGATTATCCGGCCTTATGGAAGGGCAGAATTCGGAACACTGGAGGACGGGGAACAGATTGAACTTGGAAACCGGATGGTGGAGGTGATTCACACTCCCGGTCACAGCAGAGGTTCCGTTTGTTTTTTGGATCATGGCCAGAGGCTTTTGGTTACGGGGGATACCGCCAATGATTGTCTTCTTCTTAATTATCCGCCCCGGACTTCTACGGTGACGGAATATCAGGCTTCCATTCAGAAACTCTGGGATCGCAGAGAGGAATATGATGGGATTTGCCAGGGCCATGACGCCCTCTCCATATCGGATAAATCTTTTCTCTCTGATTATCTGAAAGCTACGGAAATGATTCTTTCCGGTGAAAAACAGGCAGAAGAACTGGATGATGGCATTCACCGGGGCCTGGGAGTCCGATACGGAAAGGTACGGCTGTTCTATGATGTCAATCAGCTGTAAGTAGAAAAGAAATTTTATTTTGCAGAAGGGAGAATGTGTATGAAAAAAAGAAGATGGATTGCCGCAGCGTTTTTGTGCGGACTGACACTGGCAGGGTGCGGCGGAGGGGAAGGACCGGTACCTCAGGCTGGCTCTCAGGCGGCTCAGACGGAGGCTGACAGCAGCGGAAAGGTTACAATTTCTGTTTGGACAACCAACCGACATGATCAGGAGTACATGACGGAACAGGTAAATAAGTTCAATGAGGAAAACGACCACATTCAAATCGACTACCAGGTATACTCTGAGAACTACGGACAGATGCTGGACTTGGCTTTCAGTACGGATTCTGCTCCGGAGGTCTACCAGATCAACAATTTTGCCCAGGAATATGAAAAGGGCTATATGATGGATTTGAGCAGCTATATTACTGAGGAGTATAAAGAGCGGTTTGATGAAGGCTCTTTCTTTGAGGGCGTGAATATGTATGACGGAAAAATCTATTCTCTGCCCTATACTGCATCCGCCGCAAGATTGTTCTACAACCAGGATATATTCGACCGGGTGGGGATTGAGCATCCTCCGACAACGGTAGAGGAAATGGTAGAAGACGCGAAGCTGATTACTGAACAGCTTGGGAATGAAGGAATTTATGGATTTGCAGCTAACTTTAAGTCTGCCGAATCCTGCATCACCCGTTCCGTAGACCAGATTGTGCAGAAGAGCGGAGGAACCCTTTGGGGATATGATTTTAAGAACGGAGTGTATGATTTTACCAGCTACAAGCCGGTTCTGGAGGGTTTCCGCGAGATTTTTGCCGAGGGATATGGTTTCCCGGGCAGTGAATCTTTGGACATTGATCCTCTGAGAACCCAGTTTGCAGCGGGAAAAATCGGAATGTACATCTCGGTCAGTCATGCGGAGCCTGGCGTTTATACCAGCCAGTTCCCCACAGACATCAATTGGGACTGCGCGCAGCTTCCTACGGTTAATGGAGAGATTGAAGGAAAACAAAAACTGTGGTTCGGAGGAAACAACTGGGCAATTAATGCCAATGCAGCGCATCCTGACGAGGCCTGGGAGGTAATGGAATTCTTCCACAGCGACGAGGTAATGGGACCTTATTATACCAAAGGTCTTGGAACTGTGATGATCCGCACTGCTATTGAGAATGTGGAGCCGCCGGAAACGATCGCCAAGATGCCGAATCTGGCAATCAACGAGGACGATCAGAACTGGCCGCCCTTACCGTTGAATGTTTCTGTGGAAGGAAAAGACTATTCTACCGTGTGTGTAGAATGCATTTTTGGCATGACGGATATTGATGAGGCTATTGAGGATCTGAATACCCGGTACAATGCCGCCTATGATAAGAGCATTGAGAACGGAGAAGAGAGAATTATCTATCCCAATTTTGATCCTTACAATATGAATCTGGATTAATAGTTCGGGACGGCAGGAAAAGGAAAACGTCCCGAATGGCCCAAATAAAATGGTAAGGAGGGACCGGCATGAAATTTTTGCACAGCAGGAGAAAGGAGTTTGAGAGCCTGGGAGAAAAAATTTCAAAGCCGGTCCTTGCCGTTGCAATCGGAGTCCTCCTGGTGTGCCAATTGGGCTCCTTTGCGATTACATGCCGTTGGATTCGCAGCCGGAACGCGCAGATTGTGGAAAACCAGCTGAATTATATGGAAGCTTCCGTTCAAGAGAAAACCATGGATATTCAGCGGATGCTTTTTGGAATCCAGGTAAACGATACCTTTGACCAGGCACTGAGACGGCTGGTGTTTAACGGTGAGGAAAATCCGGTCTATGCGGAAAGTGAAATCAGCAGGATTTTGTCGGTGAATAAAGGAACCATGCCGCTGGTATCCAACCTTTATGTATGCTCTCCGGATTTTTTGGTAGCAGATATGACCACGCTTCGGAATTATGAAAAGGATTACCGGCAAAGCCAGGCATATCGGCTGTACGAGGGAGCAGAGAGCGCAGTTTTTTTTGGAACTGCCGGAGCGGATGACATTTTTCTGACCAGCAGAGAGGTGATTCCGGTAGGATATCGGTTCCGGTTGGGGGGATACAGCTCACCCATTGCTATTGTGGCCAATTTGGACCAGGAAAGACTGAATGAATATCTTCGGGAAGAAATTGGAGACAGCGGAATGGTTGGCCTGGCGGACGGAAATGGTCAGTTGATTGCCTGGAATCAGAAACCGGATGGAGAGAGAGAACGGGAGAAAGCAGTCAGTCAGCTGGCGGGACAGTCTGATTTGGAAGCGAAAACGCAAGGAATTGTTCGTATAGGGCCTTATATAGCAGGGTTTCGGTCCGTAGGGGCCACACCCTGGAGAGTGCTCTATATAACTTCCGAACAGAGAGAGCTTCAGGTGCTTTTGGGGATTGGGGTTATATACACGGTATGCAGCGCTGCGGCCATTGTGGTAATGGTTTCCTTTGTGCGAAGGAAAGTACGCTGTCTGACGGGGCCTTTAAGGGAACTGGCAGGTAAAATGTCTAATTTGGAGACCTGGGAGGAGGAGGAATGTCTCTCTTACCAGGACAATGATGAGATTCGGGTTTTGTTTGATAGTTTTAACCAAATGCTGAGGAATACCAGCCATTATATCCGCCAGCTGGAGGAAGAAAAACAACGGGTAAAGACAGAACAGAGCCAGAAGCGAAAAGCAGAGTTTAAGGCAATGCAGGCGCAGATTCAGCCACATTTTCTCTATAATACCTTGGAATCTATTCATTGGAAGGCGGAGGAGGCCCAGGCGCAGGAGATCAGCGATATGGTACAAGCGCTGGCAACCTTTTTCCGCATCAATCTCAGCAGAGGAAAGGAATTGATTTCCTTAAGAGATGAGATTGCCCATGTAGAAAGCTATCTGCGAATCCAGCAGATTCGCTATGGAAATCAGCTGGAATATGAGATTCAAGTACAAGAGGAGATTTTGGACAGCGTTCTTCCAAAATTGATTCTTCAGCCTTTGGTGGAAAATTCCATCTATCACGGAATACGAGAGAAGGAAGGAGACGGGATGATTGGAATTACCGGACGAAAGGCAGAGAATGGGGATATTCTGCTGTGCGTTGAAGATAACGGCGTTGGAATATTGCCGGAGCAGCTGAAAAATCTCCAGGAAAAGCTGGTTTCCGGGGAGAAAGTCCATCAGGAGGGCTATGGAATTTTTAATGTGAATCAGAGAATTCAGCTGAATTACGGTGTCCCATATGGGCTCTCCATTCTCTTTTCAGGGATTGATGGAACTGCTGGAGCAGTTTTTATGCCAAATTTCCCAGCAGGCAGAGAAACATAGAGAAAGGGAGCAGTCTCTCTCCAGAAGGATTGACCCAATTATTGAGGAAAGGATGGACCAGGCGGACTTAAGCTTTGAGACCATCGCGGGTGAGCTGTATTTTACGCCGAACTATCTGCGCTCCCTGTTTAAAAAGGAAACAGGGATGACCTTTGTGGAGTATCTGACGGAGAAACGGATGGAGAGAGCCCGGCTTCTGCTTCAAAAAGGGGAAATGAAAATTAACGCGGTGGCTTCCGCTGTGGGATATAATGATTCCAAGTATTTTTCACTGATTTTTAAACGGATTAACGGAATGTCCCCAACGGAGTACCAGAATATTTATGGGAAAGGAGAAGTGAAGGGATGAAAAAACGGGGGGTATTAAGCCAGCTGAAACGCGAGAAGGTTTCTTATCTGATGCTGCTGCCCAATGTCATCATGTTCCTGATTTTTACGGTGTATCCTATTTTATGGGCAATGCGCTACATGTTTTATGACTACAAGGGATATGGGGAAGCCAGATTCGTAGGTCTGGAGAATTTTGAACGGGTACTTACGCGGGATACGGTATTCTGGAATTCGGTGGTCAATACTTTTGTTTATGTGGGTGGGAAACTGATTATTACTCTTCCCATTGCTTTCTTGATTGCGGTCCTGGTTCACAAGAGTTCCAGGAAAAACGCGGTTGTTCAATCCGTGATTTTTACGCCCACTATTATGAGCAGCGCGGTTATGGCTCTTATTTTTTACTTGATTTTTAACACCTACAACGGAAGCGTCAATAAAATTTTAATGTCTGCGGGACTGATTAAGCAGAACGTTAACTGGCTGGGGGTCAATTACGCTATGCTGACAGTCATTATCATCGCCGTCTGGGGAGCCATCGGAAATTACATGGTGTACTTTATCGCGGGATTGACAGGAATTTCCGATGATATCTATGAGAGTGCCAAAATTGACGGGGCGAATGAAACACAGTCTCTGTTTTATATTACTATTCCTATGCTGGCGCCGATTATCAAAATGATCCTTATGCTGGCGCTGGTGGTGTCCTTCCTGGATATGCAGAGTATTCTGGTGCTGACGGAAGGAGGCCCTATGAATGCTACCAATGTTATGTTCCTTTATATTTATCAGCTGTTCTTCCCTGTAACCTCCGGTTCAACGGTTCCTCAGGAATTCGGGTACGGAGCCGCGGTCAGCGTTGTAGCGGCATTGATTGTAGGAGCCGTAACCCTGTTTTACCTGTTCCTGGCCAGAAAGCTGGACAAGGTGATGGAGTAGGAGGTAGATGACTATGAAAAAAAAGAGATGGACTCCTGTGAAGGTTGTGGCGGCAGCGGTCAAATGGGTGTTTCTGATTGCCATGTGCGTGTTTACCCTTTATCCGGTATTCTACGCGGTAATCGGCTCTTTCAAAACTAACGCGGAGCTGACGCTGGGGAACAGCCTGTTTCCGGAGGCATGGCATTATGAAAATTATCTGTATGCCTTTGAAAAGCTGGATTTTGGTCTTTACACGTTAAACAGCGTAGTGCTGGCGCTGCTGACCGTAGTACTTTCAGTAGTGACAGCCTCCATGGCGGGATATGTAATCGGACGAAGAGAATTTATAGGCAAAAAACTGCTTTCAGCCCTCTACCTGGGATCTATGTTTATTTCTGTCGGTTCCGTGGCCTTGTATCCGCTGTATAAGCTGTTAAATTCCTGGGGACTTACCTCTAACTTGATGGGGCTGGCCTTGATTTTGACTGGCGGTCAGGTTTCCAATATTTTCCTTATTGCCGGATTTGCCAGAAGTGTTCCAAAGGAGCTGGACGATGCAGCCACCATTGACGGGGCGGGAGTGTTTCGGATTTACTGGCAGATCATTGTGCCTATGATCCGGCCAATCTTAGGGATCGTAGCCCTGTTTTCCTTCCGGACAGCCTGGAATGAGTTTATTACGGCCCAGGTCTTTACCATGTCCAACCCCAACTTAAAAACTCTCAGCGTGGCAGTGGCTAATCTGAGATATTCCTCCAATGCGGCGGCGGAGTGGCATATTATGGCAGCAGGCGCTTCTATCGCCCTGATTCCAATTTTGATCGTATATCTGCTGGCAAATAAACAGTTTATTGCGGGTATCACCGCGGGAGCGGTAAAAGGATAACAGTATGAAAGCTTCGCCTATGACGGAGGGAAGGGTTTCCGGTCACATTTTAAAGCTGTTCTTTCCTATTTTGGGTGGCTCTCTTTTTCAACAGATGTACGGCCTGGCGGATGCCATGATTGTGGGGCGGTATCTGGGAAAAGAGGCCCTTGGGGCGGTAGGAGGCTCTTCTATTCTGGTTATTAATTTTATTCTTTATCTTATTATTGGCTTGGCCAACGGCATTACGGTGGTGGCGGCCCAGGCCTATGGCTCCGGACAGAGAGAACGGTATCGGCAGATTGAACGGGAAGCAGTCCGACTTACCCTGACAGCGGGGATTCTGTTTGCGGCGGCGGGAACCTGTCTGGCAGAGCAGATTCTTAAATGGATGGATACGCCGGAGGAAATGATGGAACTTTCCGTAATCTATCTGAGGACCTATTCGATCTCCTTTCTTCCGGCTGCATTCTACAATATGGGCGCCGGCTTGCTGAGGGTAGAGGGGGACAACGCCAGCCCTCTGAAATATCTGGCGGCCGCCAGCTGCCTGAATTTGATTTTGGTACTGCTCTTTATTCTGGTATTCCGAATGGGCGTGAGAGGGACCGCTGCGGCTACTGTGCTTGCCCAATGTTTCAGCGCGTTCTGTATTCTTTGCAAGATGAGAAAGGGAGAAGAGGGAGAGCGCGTTGATGTCTTCACAGCAGAGCGGAATATTGGAAACCGTAAAAAGATATGGACGGATATTTTAAAAATCGGTATTCCCACCGGAATGCAGTCGGATCTTTATCTGCTGGCCAATATGTTGATGCAGGTGAGGATTAACTCTTACGGTACGGACTGTGTGGCGGCCTTTTCCGCCTATGGAAGGATTGACAGCTTTTTCTGGGTAATTATGTCCGCCTATGGAATTGCAGTTATGACGTTCTGCGGCAGCAACTATGGAGCCAGACAGTATGACCGGATTCGGCAGGGAATTCGGGTTACCACCATATGGGCCATGGCTTCAGCCGCCCTGTTCAGCCTTTTTACCGTAACTTGCTGCGGGAGATTGATGAGACTGTTCAGCGGCGATGAGAGCGTCATAGGAATCGGTATAGAAATTTACAAGATTGTAACGCCTTTTTATGCGGCTTATGTGATGACGGAAATTTTCTCCGGAGGAATCAGAGGCTGTGGAAAAACATTGGTTCCTATGGCATTAACCTGCATTGGGGTATGCCTGATCCGGATAGTCTGGACGCTGTGTATCGGTTTCATGGATCTGGGAATGAATCCGCTGATGGTTTCCTATCCGGTTACATGGATGATTACCAGCCTGGCTTTTGTGGTCTATTATAAGAAAGGAAGGTGGCTTCTTCCGCATATTTGAATTTATGGAAAACAGCAGAAGAGAAGGGGGAGTTTGCGTGCGGACTCCCCTCATTTTGCGGCTATCCGGCCCTTATTTCACCGGAGGATAAAAGAAAAAGACTTCTTATCGGTTGTCAGCCGGAAAAAATGATGGTATACTGTTACCACGCCCTGACCCTGCCGGGGAAGGGCCAGAAGAAAAACGAGGGATTGCATGACAAAAGTATTATATATTGCGGAGAAGCCCAGCGTTGCCAGACAGTTTGCCGATGCGCTTAAAATCCAGGGAAGAAGGACGGATGGCTATATTGAGTCAGAGGAGGCCATCGTGACCTGGTGCGTAGGCCATTTGGTGACCATGAGCTATCCGGAGGCCTACGACCCAAAATATAAGCGATGGAGTTATTCAACGCTTCCATTTCTGCCAAAGGAATTTAAGTATGAGGTCATTGAAGGCGTTTCCAAACAATTCCAAATCGTAAAGGGTTTATTAACCAGACCGGATGTGGATACTATTTATGTCTGTACCGACTCCGGACGGGAGGGAGAATATATTTACCGCCTGGTGGCCCAGATGGCCGGAGTGAAAAATAAGCGGCAGAAACGGGTATGGATTGATTCCCAGACGGAGGAAGAGATCCTGAGGGGCATCCGGGAAGCAAAGGATGAATCCGAGTACGACAATCTGTCTGCCTCCGCCTATCTTCGGGCGAAGGAAGACTATCTGATGGGCATCAATTTTTCCAGAGCCCTGACCTTAAAGTATGGGCCGCCTATGGCCGCTTATCTGAAGACCAACCGGACGGTGCTTTCCGTGGGCCGTGTGATGACCTGCGTGCTGGGGATGGTGGTGCGCCGGGAGCGGGAAATCCGGGAGTTTGTGAAGACCCCCTTCTACCGGGTAATCGGCTCCTTCCTCCCGGCCGGAGCAGGAGCTGAGGCGTCCCTGGCCTTCGACGGTGAGTGGAAGGCGGTGGAGGGCTCCCGGTATTACGGTACGCCCTTTCTCTATAAGGACAATGGCTTTAAGGAGGAGAATACCGCTAGGGAGCTGATTGATTTTCTGAAGGAAGACCCGCCGGTAACGGCGGTGCTGCTGAAGAAGGAGAAAAAGAAGGAGACCAAAAATCCTCCCCTTCTCTACAACCTGGCGGAGCTCCAGAACGACTGCTCCAAGCTCTTTAAAATCAGCCCCGATGAAACCCTGCGGGTGGTTCAGGAGCTTTACGAGCGCAAGCTGGTGACCTATCCCAGAACGGACGCCAGAGTCCTCTCCACAGCGGTGGCAAAGGAGATTGGAAAAAACATCGGCGGACTAAAAAATTACGGCCCCATGTCCGCTTTTGCCCAGGAGGTGCTGGCGGGGAGCGCCTACCGGACCATCGGGAAGACCCGCTATGTAAATGACAAGCAGATTACGGACCATTACGCCATCATCCCAACGGGCCAGGGCCTGCCGGCCCTCAGGAATCTTTCTCCGCTGTCGGAGAAGATTTACCAGCTGATTTGCCGCAGGTTTATCGCCATTTTCTATCCGGCAGCGGTTTATCAGCGATTCAGCCTGGAGTTGGAACGGAAGAAGGAGCATTTTTTCGCCAGCTTCAAGGTGATGGACCAGCCGGGATATCTGAAGGCGGCGGATGTGAACTTCGGGAAAAAGCCTGCGGTGGAAGAGGAGATGGAGGGGGAGCAGAAAAGAACGTTTGACCAGACTGCTTTCCTTCAAATGCTTGCGAAATTGAAAAAAGGTGATATACTTACTGTAGCGGATTTGACCGTCAAGGAAGGGGAGACCTCTCCGCCCAAACGATACACCTCCGGTTCTATGATTCTTGCCATGGAGAACGCAGGTCAGCTGATTGAGGATGAGGAGCTGCGGGCTCAGATTAAGGGCAGCGGCATCGGCACCAGCGCTACCCGGGCGGAGATTTTAAAGAAGCTCTTTCATATACAGTATCTGAACCTGAATCAGAAGACGCAGGTGATTACCCCAACTCTGCTTGGGGAGATGGTCTATGACGTGGTGGATCATTCCATCCGGCCCCTGCTGAACCCGGAGCTGACGGCCAGCTGGGAGAAAGGGCTGACCTATGTGGCTGAGGGAAGCATCACCTCGGAGGAGTACATGGAAAAGCTGGAACGCTTTGTGGCGGGAAAGACCATCGGCGTAATCCGTATGGACAATCAGAACCAGATGCGGCAGTTTTTTGACGCTGCGGCAGTCTTTTATCAAAAAGGCGGTTCAGAGAAAAAGAAAAACAGCCGGAGCGGGACGGAAAAGTCCCAGAACCGGTTATAGTTATAAAAACATTTTTAAAGGAGAACTGGATTTATGAAGTTAGAGGAAATGAAGATTACAGAGCTGTTCGATACCAGCCACACCATCGCAGCTAAGCTGTTTGAGGGAAAGACCTACCCCTGGGAGGTTTTAGAGAATATTGGAAGTTTTATTGAAGAGCTGGGCGCCACTCTGCCGGAGAAAGAGTACCGGAAAGTGGGAAAGAACATCTGGATTCACCGCACCGCCCGTCTGGCCCCCACCATTGCCTTGGGAGGTCCTGCCATTATCTGCGCCCATGCGGATGTTCGCCATGGAGCATTTATCCGCGGACGTGTGATTATTGGAGAAGGCGCTGTAGTGGGAAATTCCTGTGAGATTAAAAACGCAGTTCTCTTTGACGGCGTTCAGGTTCCCCATTACAACTATGTAGGAGATTCCATTCTGGGTTACCAGGCACATATGGGCGCCGGAGCTATTACCTCCAATGTGAAGTCTACCAAGACTTTGGTGTCCGTTCACGCCGAAGAGGGAGCGCAGGAGACCGGGCTGAAGAAATTCGGCGCGATTTTAGGAGACGGCGCTGAGATCGGCTGCAACAGCGTACTGAATCCTGGGGTTGTAATCGGAAAGAACTCCATTGTGTATCCTCTTTCCAGCGTAAGAGGCTGCGTGCCTGCAAACTCCATCTATAAGGGAAAGGATGAAATCGCTGCCAGAGAGGAGCGCAAGGATGCGTCCGCTGAGAAGACGGAGGAGAAGGCCGCAGCAGATGAAACCGCGGCAGCGGCTCCTGCTAAGAAGACAAGGACCAGAAAGAGCACTTCCGGGACTTCCAAATCTTTAAAGGTGGTAAAGTAAATTTCGATAGAAACTGATTGTATATAAAAAATCAACCCTGCCCCGCAGCTGAGTGGCTTTCGCTGCGGGGCAGGGTTTTTGCGGCGTCGCCAGGGAGCGGCGCTTTATTTTGTTCCAAAAATCCGGTCGCCGGCATCGCCCAGACCAGGACAGATGTAAGCGTTCTCATTAAGACAGCGGTCCAGGTGGCCTACATAAATCTGGATGTCCGGATGGGCCTTCCGAAGGCGCTCCAGACCCTCGGGAGCTGCGATAATGGCCATAAATTTAATCTTCTTTCCGCCGTGCTGCTTGATGAAGTCTACGGCAGCTACAGCGGAGCCGCCGGTGGCCAGCATGGGGTCGGTGACGATGATCGTTCTCTGGTCGATGGGATTGGGAAGCTTGCAGTAATACTCATGAGGTTCGTGGGTGACCTCGTCCCGGTACAGGCCGATATGTCCTACCTTGGCGCTGGGAACCAGGGCCAGGATTCCATTTACCATCCCCAGTCCGGCTCTTAAAATGGGGACCACCGCCAGTTTGCGGCCGGCAATCATGGGCGTCATGCACGTCTCGATGGGGGTCTCTACCTTTACGTCTTCCAGGGGAAGGTCCCGAAGGGCCTCGTAACCCATGAGCATGGCGATTTCCTCGATGAGAGCGCGGAATTCGTTGGTTCCGGTGTTTTTGTTCCGGAGGATGGAGATTTTGTGCTGAATCAGGGGATGGTCGAAAATCATTACATTTTCCATATAGTTGACAGCTCCTTTGTATTGTGATAGTTGACTGCTTTTATTTGGTAACCGGGTCGTAGGATACAATGACATAATCGCCCAGAGCGTGGGGAACCGGCATGGAGAAGCAGATCATGCCCTGTTTTTCATAGCTGAAGGACTGGGGCCATTCTCCCGCCTGGTTTAAGGGGAAGTCAGCGCCCTCAAAAATTTCCGTCAGGGTTTCCAGGGACAGGCTGCTTCGATATTCCAGCACAGCGGATAGCTCTTCCGATGTGAGATTTAAAAACTGCACGTCGTCGCTGAGAACGTAGCCTGCCATAGTATAGGCGTCAGTAAAGTCGCTGAAGCCAAGGTCTGCGGCCTGGGTCATGCTGACGGTATTGGAATAGAATAGATTGGTGGGATGGGCAGCTCCCTGGACATTTAAGGTTCCCTCATAGGTAGCGGTTAAACGGCTGCGGTTGACGGAGATGACGCTGCACTGGATATCCAGCTGGTCGTTTTCCGTATCAATTTCATTTGCGTCGATGACGGAAAGAGCATTGTTTTTCAAAAGCTCATTAATCTTTTCCTGAAGCTCCTGGTCCTCCAGATTGGATACCACGGGATATTGAATAGTAACCTTACCGGAGGTATAGGTTTCCAGGTTCGCAGTCACGCTGGAAGAAGCATCCGTCTGTTCCGTACTCTCCATGGTTTCTGGGGGTGTGGTCTCGGGAGTTTCTGAAGAAGAAGCCATCGTTTCCTCAGCGGCTTCCGTGTGAATAGTGGAAAGGTCCAGTTTATCCGGAGTGCGGCTGACAGTCAGTCCGATGGCAACTCCGCCGACGATCACCGCCGCCGCGGCAGCTCCAATGAGAACTTTTTGGCTGGTGGTCATAAAAATTCCTCCTTTGTTCGACAATTTTCACTTTCCATCATACCATTAAAGGAGGGGAATAGCAAGGAAAAGACAGGGACGGAAGGGGAAAGGTTTTCTTAAGAAAAACAAAAAACCTCTTGACCGATTGTTACAACCGGAATATATAATCGGAAGTACAAACGATAGAAGGAGGTTCCAAAATGAGAAAGTTAATCAGCGCGGGAATGGCGCTTGTAATGATGGTGACACTGGCTGCCTGCGGGCAAAGCGGAAGCGGGGCGGCTTCCACAGAAGCGCAGTCCTCATCTGCGGTGGAAACAGAAGCGGAATCCGGGGAAGCGGCGGAAGAGATAACCGGGGAAACACCTGCAGATACGGCGGAAGAAACAGACGGCGCCGGGGCGGAGCATAACATCCTGGTGGCTTATTTTTCCTGGTCAGGCAATACCCAGGAAATGGCTTCCTACATTGCGGAGCAGACCGGAGGCGACCTGCTGGAAATCCAGCCGGCAACCCCCTACCCGGAGGACTACAACGAGTGCGGCGACGTGGCGTTGGAAGAGCGGGACAATAACGAGCGTCCGGCCATCGCCAATCTTCCTGAATCCATTGATCAGTATGATGCCATTTTAATCGGCTACCCCATCTGGTGGCATACGGCTCCCATGATTATCGGCACCTTTTTGGAAAACTATGATTTGACCGGAGTGGATGTATATCCCTTTACCCAGTCGGCCTCAATGGATACGGAACAATTTGACAATTCAATCGCCTTTGTGCGGGAGAGCGCCGGCAATGGGACGGTACATAACGGGCTGTTTACGCGGCCGTCGGATACTGAGGCGATCGACGCTTATCTTGTGGAGAACGGGCTGCAGCAGTAGGGCGATGGAACAAAGGCGGGTGCAGATATGAAATACAAGCTATCCTTTGTGACCTTTTGCAAGATAATTTTTGTATCCCTGGCGCTGGGCGGCTGCGCCGGTCCGGAGACTTCCCGGCCGCCAGGTAAAGATTACGGCTTTAGCCAGTTGAGTATGTTGGAGTTTTTCGTGTTCCGAAAAACGGATACATGCGAGACAAACAACCACCCGCTATGCGGGTGCGCGTCGATTGTTATACAAAAAATCACCTTTCCGTTATAATAAAGGTGTTCAGGCCAATATTAAAAAAGGAAAGGTGATTTTATGGCAAAGCAAACGAATTCGCTCGCGCATACGAAGTGGATGTGCAAGTATCACATCGTCTTCACCCCTAAGTATAGACGAAAAATTGTTTATAATCAATATAAAGCGGATTTACGAGATATATTAAAACAGCTTTGTAGCTATAAGGGGGTAGAGATCATAGAAGGGCAGTTGATGCCGGACCATGTACATATGTTAGTGAGCATCCCGCCGAAAATCAGTGTATCGAGTTTTATGGGGTATCTGAAAGGAAAAAGCGCCCTGATGATGTTTGACCGGCATGCGAACCTAAAGTATAAATTTGGAAATCGTCACTTTTGGTCAGAAGGATACTATGTGAGTACGGTGGGGTTAAATGAAGCCACAATTAGAAAATATATACAAGAGCAGGAGAAGGCAGATATGATAAAGGACAAACTAAGTGCAAAAGAATACGAGGACCCTTTTAAGGGTTAAAGGCTAAGTAATACAAAAGCCCCTTAAGGGGCGGCAACGAGTCAAAAGCAATCAGGCCTGAACGGAGCTATGGGAAGGAAGCGCAAGCAAACTTCCCATAGTACAAAGAGAAGGCCAGCGCCTTGAGGCGTGGCCAAGTAGGGCGGGCTTAGAGCCCGCGTCCCGAGCCACCCGTTTTACGGGTGGCGGCGACTGCATACCTTGCATTTCAACTGTCCGGCCTTGCCGTTATTGCGGTAAAGATAAGGCTGCGGGGCACCGCAGGAA